>NZ_DASUNC010000112.1:0-68037 GCF_036277355.1 Archangium sp. | reverse complement strand
GAGTACATCGAGGTCTTCTACAACCGCCAGCGGCGGCACTCTTCGCTGGGCTACGTCAGTCCAGTGGATTTTGAGCTTGCGGCCTTACCGCAGAAGTTGGCATCTTAACCCTACTGTCCACGTAACCGGGGCAAGCCCACGATGGCCGGCGCGCCCTCTCCGCCTCCGCTGACTGCACGCTCAAGTTGTGGGACCTGGAGACGAGCTGCCTCCTGGCCACGATAGATGGCCACTCGAACAGTGTGAGCGCCTGCGCGGTGCTGCCCGATGGCCGGCGCGCCCTCTCCGCCTCCGCCGACGGCACGCTCAAGCTGTGGGACCTCCACTCAGGAGAATGCCTACAAACGCTCTACGGGAGCGATGCCTTCCTTGGCCTCGCCACCGCTGAGAATGTCATCTGCGTGGGCGACTCCCTCGGCGATGTCTGGATATTGGAGGCCAATCTCGCGAAGCCCCGCCCCCAGCCCACTACTTCGAAATCCACTATGGACCTAGGTATCATCATCGCACTCAAGGAAGAGTTTCGTGTATTCCGAGAGCTGTTGCCTACGTCCCTCCGCGCCGAGCGAGACGAGAATACGGGCCAGTACGACTACACCTTCGAGCTGCCCGGCTCACCCCACCGCTGCGTCATCTCATTCATCGGCGAAATGAACCCCGAGCCCGCTACGCTCCACACCGAGCGCCTCCTCTCCCGGTGGAACCCCCGCACCGTCGTAATGCTCGGCATCGCCGCAAGCCTCCACCCGGACGTGCGCGTCGGGGACGTTGTCGTCGCCAGCCAAGTCGATAATTACCTCGCCTCGGCCAAGGCCCAGCCCGGAGCGGCTCCGGGCTCACACGAGTTTGCCCTCGGCGGCACTGTGTTCCAGGGCGACCACGACTTTCTCTCCCGCGTCCGCAACCTCGAGTTCGCCGAGCGCGAGGCCTTCCTCTCCTGGAGCCAGCTCTGCCAGGAGGCTCTCACCCAGCACGTTCCCGAGCCGGCCCGCACCGAACTCGTCCGCCAGCGACTCCTCCGCTCCGAGCCCGAACTGCTCGACGTCCACCTCGCCTCCGGGCCCGTTGTCGGCGCTGCACACGAGTTTACCCAGTGGCTCCGCGCGAAGCGAGACCGCAATCTCAAAGCGCTCGACATGGAGTCCGCCGGGCTCATGGCCGCCGCCGTCAAGCGCGTCGAGCCCACGCGCACTCTCGTCATCCGGGGCATCTCCGACTACGGCGACGAGCGCAAGAGTACCTTGGATGCCCTGGGAGAGGGCGCTCTGCGCCGCCAAGCCATGCATAACGCCACCACACTTCTGTGGACCCTGATGCGCTCTGGCGTCATCCCAGGCACTCGGGACTGAACGCAGCGGGCCCCGCTGGCCCTCTGCGAGTAAATCGAGGTCCGCTGGAGAGCCTCATAACTGGGGCAGGCTCATTGTGTCAGGAACTTTTGCCTACCTACTTACGGAGAGGGCGGCGCGATGACCGGCTCAAGGATCATCTGGGGATCCTGACTCGACTGCTTGGGGGTCCCCTGCGCGTTCCTGGCGGACACCGTCAGGGACAGGCCCACGGTGAAGGGCTCGCTGCCGGAGGACAGCGCGTTGGTGACGTTCAGGGTGAGCGCGTCCGAGGCGAACGCCGCGACCGTCACGGTCCCCGCTCCCTCCGGCAACGCCTGGGGTGACGTCGTCTCGCCCTGGGTGAGGGTCACGAAGCCGGTGTTGGAGTCGGAGACCCTGCGCAGCGATGCCGCATCGAGGCTCCAGGAGGCGGGATCGAGCAGCCGGTACGTCACCTGATACTCCTGCCCGCTGAACAGCCGCACCTGGGTGCCGTCCCGGTCCGCATTCTCATTGTCGAAGGACCAGGTGGCGCAGAGGTTGCCATCCACCATCCGCACGCTCACACCGATCTCGATGGACTTGATGTCGTTGGCCATGCGCGTTTGTAGCGCGTCCGCTCCGCCGAGGCCACGGGGAACGGGGGGCGCTCACAACCCGTACAGGTGGTGCTCGCGGGCGTAGTCGAGCACCACGCGCGGCACCAGGTCCGAGGGCAGCTCACCCCGGTTCAGCCGCTCGCGGATGTCGGTGGAGGACACGACGGCCAGCGGCGGCCCCACGGTGCCCTCGGCCGGGTAGCCCGCGCGGTACAGCACCACCACGCGCGCCATGCGCTGGATGCGGTCGAAGTCCTTCCATTGCGGCAGATCCTTGAGGATGTCCGAGCCGATGATCAGCGAGAAGCGGTACTCCGGATGGCGCGCCCGGAGGAAATCCAGCGTGTCCACCGTGCGCCCGTCCTTGCCCACCTCGCTCTCCACCTTCGACGTCTTCATCCAGCCCGCGGCGTCCCGGCACATCAGCTCGCACATGCGCACGCGGTGCTCGAAGGGCGCCGTCGTCTTGCGGAAGGGATGGACGAACGTGGGCATGAGCCACACTTCGTCCACGCCCTGGGTGGCGCGCACGTAGTGGGCCGCCATCAGATGGCCCACGTGCGGCGGGTTGAACGAGCCTCCGAGGAGCGCGACCTGCACGGGGGGCCTCACTTGACGGACAGCTTGTTGCGTCGATCCACCGCCAACGTCCGCGGCTCCAGCACGGTCTTCCCATCCAGCCGGAAGGCCGAGAAGCGCAGATCCTTGTCCACCCGCTCCAGCAGGGCGCACGTCTGTTCCGCGGCCCCCGCCAGCCGGCCCGGCGTGAGGAAGAAGCGCGGGCCAATCTGCACCAGCTTCGGCTCGGACTCCTTGCCGTGGATGAAGATGACCGCGTTGACCAGGTCATCCCGGCTCAGGTCGTTCTTGTCGTAGGTGAGGCAGCACAGCGTGTCGCCCACCATGTCCAGCACCTTCCGGGGGATGCTCGGATCGCGGTACTGGATGGAGTCGCGCTCCGGCGTGCGCAGGAAGTGCTCGCGGACCAGCAGGGGATCCGCATCCATCTCCTTGAGCGCGTCGAACGAGACGGACAGCGAGCGCGGACGCGGCTTCTGCTCGGTGACGGCGAGCCACTTGGCCACGTCCTCGATGAAGTCCGCCCCCGAGTACTCCCGGCCTCCCCGGCTGCGCTCCCGCCGGTCGAGGATCCACTCGTCCAGGTCGGAATACCGGCCGCCGAGGAAGATGAAGCGCTGGGCGCCCTTGGCCCGCAACAGCTCATAGGCCGCGTCGAAAGCGGCCAGGTCCCCATGGCTGTCGGACACGATCCCGATGACGTCTTGGCTCACGACCCTCGAGCGTACAGCAGATGACGCTCCCTCCGCTTGGCGAAGTCCCGGGCCTGGGTGTCGAAGCCCTCCATCAGACGATCCAGCGGCCAACCGGCCTCGATCCCCCGGCGGACCTGGTCCGTGCCACAGAGCAGATCGAAGGCCGGCACGTCGTCCACGAACTCGTAGGCGTCCTCGCGCCAGGCGAACCTGCCGCCCTGGCCCAGCTCGTAGAGGGCCTGGAAGATGGCCAGACCCGTCCGCAGCGGGAGGAAGGCGTGACGGTCGGTGACGTGGATGAAGGCCCCATTGCAGGACTCACCCTTGTACTTGTCGAAGGTAGGGGTGAAGCCCACCGCGCGGAAGGCGACGCCGGGCAGCTTCTCGCGCTCCAGGCGGGCGATCAGCGCGTCCGTCTCCACCCAGGGAGCGCCGAACTGCTCGAAGGGACGGCAGGTGCCGCGGCCCTCGGAGACGTTGGTGCCCTCGCCCTGGCACATGCCCGGGTAGACGAGCGCCGTGTCCGGCGTGGGCATGTTCGGCGAGGGCGAGATGAAGGGCAGCCCCGTGTCGGACCAGAAGTCCTCGCGCCGCCAGCCCTCCATGGGCACCACCGTCAGCTCGCAGCCGAAGCCCTGCTCGTCATTGAAGAGGCGGGCGAGCTCGCCGGCCGTCATGCCGTGCCGGTTGGGAATGGAGTACAGGCCCACGAAGGAGCGGTAGCGCTCGCCCACCAGGTTGCCCTCGATGGTGACGCCGTTGAGCGGGTTGGGCCTGTCCAACACGTAGAAGGGCACCTTGGCCTTGCCCGCGGCCTTCATGGCCAGGGCCATGGTGTAGACGTAGGTGTAGTAGCGGCTGCCCACGTCCTGGATGTCGAAGACGAGCGCGTCCAGGCCCCGCAGCCACTCGGCGCGGGGCGAGAGCGACTCGAAGGTGGAGCCGTAGAGGCTGTGCACGGGGACGCCGGTGCGCCGGTCGCGCGCCTCGCCCACGGCCACCATGTACTGGGCCTCGCCGCGGATGCCGTGCTCGGGGCCGAAGAGCGCCGAGAGCTTCACCCCGGGCGTCTGCGCCAGCAGATCCGCCAGGTGGCGGAAGCGCGAGTCCACGCTGGTGGGGTTGACGATGGCGCCCACCTTCTTGCCCTTCAGCGGCGCGAAGCCCTGCTCCACCCAGACATCCAATCCTGTCTTCACCCGTCTCATGTCGTCCCCCACATTCTCAGCGGCCGAGCCGCTCCAGGGCTTCCTTCGCGGCCTTGCGCGAGTCGCAGCCGAACAGGCCCGAGTCCTCGCCCGGGCCTCCATCATCGGCCAGGTCCTCCAGCTCGCCGCGCGCGGAGGCCAGCCTGAGGTCGCCCACTGCATCCGCGGCACTGACGCGCACGCGGCACTCCGGGTACTCCAACAGCTCGATGAGCCGGTCCTCCGAGTCGCCGTGGCCGGCCTTCACACCGCTCCGGTAGAAACCCACCGCCTGACCGGGTGCATCCAGCGCCTCGGCGAGCTGCCCATGGAGCCAGGCCTTCTCCCCCGGATCCTTCTCCTGGCTGATGAGCTTCTCGGCGTCCTGCACCCGCTTGAGCTTCTCCTTGAGGGAGAACTGCTCCTTGTTGGCGGAGGCCTCGGCCACGGCCTCGATGGCGTTCTCCACCTCGCTGTCCCGCATCACGAAGCCGATGCCGAGCACCAGCGCCAGCACGCCGCCGCCCACCGCCAGCTTGCGCGAGGCGAGCGCGGAGGGACGCGGAACGGCCTTCACCGACTGGAGGACCGTGCGGGTGCGCTCCACGAGCCTGCCGCCGGCGGTGGCCGCGCGCGAGCCCAGGGCCGCCGCGGTGGCGGCCAGATCCGGCCCCACGACGAGCGCCGAACTCGGGATGCGCGAGAGGGCCAGGTTGCCGAAGGGCGGCGCCTCCTGGAGGAACGGTGCCCCGGACCCGGGCGACACGTGCACCACGGTGGGCACCTCCACCCGGTAGGGCGCGTGGGGCACCCGGAAGACGCGGATCTTCCCGGGGATGCCCTTGAGCTCGAAGGCGCCCACCTCCTGCGAGGGCACCTCCGCCTTGTTCATGGCCAGGTAGACGGCCTCGGTGAAGAAGACCGCGCCGGGCTCGGCGATGGACTCCACGCGCGAGGCGATGTTGACGGGCTCGCCGAAGACGTCGTTGGACTCGACCCGCACCTCGCCCACGTTGATGGCCACCCGCACGTCCAGCCGCTCGGCCTCGAGCACGGAGCGGTTGTGCTGCCAGAGCCGGTCCTGGATGGCCATGCCGCTGAGCACGGCCTGGGTGGGCGACTCGAAGGTGACGAGGAAGGCGTCTCCGATGGACTTGATGATGCGCCCGCCAAAGGCCTTGAACACCGGGGTGAGGAGATCATGGTGCACCTTGAGCAGGCGCTGGTTCTCCTCGAGGGTCTGCCGGCTGGTTCGCTCGGTGAAGCCCTGGATGTCGGTGAACACAATGGCGAGGTTGGCGGTCTTCAAAGCGGGCGCAGTGTATGCAGTGGCGCCTTCCACGCAATCACGGAGGGGACGAAAGGTTTCCTACCGGCGCGACGGGCGCAGGGGACGCATCCTCTTGGGGGGAGCGGGCGGCTCCAGGCTCGCTCGCAGCCTCGCCGCCAGCTTCGCGCGCCCCGTGCGCTCGTAGAGGTCCACCAGCCGACGAATGACGAGGGGATTCGTTGGCTGCTCGTCCTTCAAGCGCAGCAACTCCTTCTCCGCGTCCGCCGCCCTGCCCTGCTGCTCGAGGACATGGATGAGCTGGAGACGCACCTGCACCCACTCGGGACGGGAGCGGGCGAGGAAGCGGTAGTGGAGCTCGGCCTTGAGCCAGTCACCCAGGGAGGCCCAGAGGCCGGCGAGCCGGAAACGAGCATCCTCGTAGGACGGACGATAGAAGACGGCCAGTTCATGGGAACGGGCCGCTTTCAGGGGGTGGCCCCGCTCCTCCCACAACAACCCGCGCAGGTAATGGACCCGGGGGTTGTCGGGGGCCACGGCGGCGGCGACGTCGAGGTGGGTCTCCGCCTGATCCAGGTTCCCCCCCAACTTCAGCAGGAGCCGGGCCGCCTCCAACCGGGGGAGGGCCTCGGCGGGCCAGACACGCAGGACGTCCTGGACGGATTGCAGGGCCCCGGCGCTGTCACCCGAGGCCTCCCGGGCCAGGGCCGCTGTCAGGTCCCCGGGAACCGGGGCGTCCATGGCCGCCGCGAGCGTGCCCGCCAACACGAGCCAGAGCATGGCGGGCAGATAGCAGAGCGGGTCTGGCTTTCAAAACCCTACCTTCTTCTTGACGGGCGCCCCGGTGGCGCATGAAACCCATGACCGTGCAGATTGCCCAGAGAACGCTCGAAGACCTTGGATTCGCGGACGTGCTCCGCGCACTGGCCCATCGTTGCCGGACCGAGCCCGGAAGGGAGCGCGCGCTCGCCCGGCCGTTCCTCGATGGCGAGGAGCAGGTGGCGGATGCCCTGGCGCTGATCGCCGAGGCGCGGCAGCTGGCCCAGGAGCAGTTCTCCCTGCCGCTGGGCGGAGTGACGGACCTGCGGGGCGCGCTGGAGCTGGCCTCGAAGGGCGGCCTGTTGGAGCCCCGGCAGCTGATCGCGTCGGCGCAGCTGCTGTTCGCCTTCGTGCGTACCCGGGAGGCGCTGGAGGAGCGGCAGCACGTGGTGCCCCGGCTGGCGGCCATCTCCCGGCGGCTGCCGGTGCTGGAGCAACTGGCGGTGCGCATCGACCGGAGCTTCGAGGCGGATGGGGAGATCTCCGACCGCGCGAGCCCGGAGCTGCGCGAGGCGCGGGATCGCGTGCGCGGCCTGCACCGGCGCATCAAGGGCTGGCTGGAGGAGAAGCTCCGCGACGAGAGCTTCCTGCCGAAGCTGCGGGAGAACTACTACACCATCCGCAACGGGCGGTACGTGGTGCCGGTGGTGTCCAACTACCGGGGCGAGGTGCCGGGCATCGTCCACAACGCGAGCCAGACGGGGCAGACGCTGTTCGTGGAGCCCGAGGGGCTGGTGGGCATGGGCAACGACCTGGCCATTGCCCAGTCGGTGGTGACGGAGGAGGAGCGGCGCATCCTCCAGGAGCTGACGAACCAGCTGGGGCGCGAGTCGGCGAAGGTGCTCGAGGGCATCGCGGCGGTGGCGGAGCTGGACGAGGTGGAGGCGGCGGCGGTGCTGGCCGGAGACCTGCGGGCCCACGCGCCCGAGTTCTCGGGTGTGGAGGAGCTGACGCTGCTGCGGCTGCGTCACCCCCGCCTGGTGCTGCGGGACACCGAGGTGGTGCCCAACGACGTGGAGATGAAGGGCGAGGCGCGGGCGCTGGTGGTGTCCGGTCCCAACGCGGGCGGCAAGACGGTGACGCTGACGGCGGTGGGCCTGTGCGCGCTGATGCTGCGGGCGGGCCTGCCCATTCCGGCGGGCGAGGGCTCGAGGATGCCGCTCTACCGCTCGGTGCACTCGACGGTGGGTGACGCGCAGGATCTGTCTCAGGGCCTGTCCACGTTCAGCGCGCACGTGGTGATGCTGCGCAACATCGCGCTGTCGGTGGGCAGGAACTCGCTGGTGCTGATCGACGAGATCGCCGCGGACACGGATCCGCGCGAGGGCGCGGCCATCGCCATCGCGGTGCTGGAGGAGCTGCTGACGAAGGGGGCGGTGGTGCTGGTGACCACGCACCTGGAGGAGCTCAAGGCGCTGGCGCACCTGGATCCGCGCTTCCTCAACGCGCGAGTGGGCTTCGACGCGAAGAAGATGGCGCCCACGTACAAGCTGCAGCTGGGCGCGGCGGGTGCGTCGTCGGCCATCGAGGTGGCGTCGCGGATGGGGCTGCCGGAGCACATCTGTGCGCGAGCGCGCGACCTGGCGATGAACGCGGGAGGAGCGCTGGCCAAGGCGCTGGCGGCGGCGGAGGAGGACCGGCGCAAGCTGCAGGACGAGCTGGACCGGGCGAAGGTGGCGGCGGAGGAGGCCGAGCGGCTGCGGGCGCAGTTGGAGGAGCAGAAGCAGCAGTTCGAGCGCGAGCGCAAGGCGCGGCTGATGCGCTTCAACGAGGAAGTGGCGGCGGCGAGCGACCAGGCGGCGACGGAGGTGCAGGAGCTGCTGAAGGTGCTGCGGGCGCAGTCCAACGAGAAGGCGGCGGCGGACGCGCGGGCGCAGTTGCTGCAGCGGGCGGAGGAGGCGAACCAGCGGGCCAGGGCGGCGAGGGCGGAGCTGTTCCAGGTGGAGGCCCCGCCTCCCGCGGAGCTGCGGGTGGGCGCGCGGGTGCGGCACGCGGGGTTGAACAAGGACGTGGAAATCCTGGAGCTGCACGGGGAGCAGGTGCTGGTGGCGGCGGGCATCATGAAGATGCGCGTGCCGGTGTCGGAGCTGTCGGGCTCGAGGGCGCCGAAGCCGAAGGAGTCGAAGTTCCCCGAGCGCAACAAGCAGGTGCAGCACCTGCAACGGGCGAAGGCGGCGGCGCCGGAGGCGGTGGAGGCGACGAACTACCGGTGCGACGTGCGCGGCATGAGGGCCGAGGACGCGCTCTCGGAGGTGGAGTCGTTCCTGGACCGGGGGATGAGGAGCGGCGAGGAGTCGGCGCTGATCATCCACGGGCACGGCACCGGAGCGCTGCGGCAGGCGATCCGCGACTACCTGGCGGCCTCGCCGTACATCCGCATGTTCCGTCCGGGAGAGAACCACGAGGGCGGAGACGGCGTCACGGTCGTCGCCCTGAGGGCCTGAGGCAACTCAGTCGAGTGCCTCCCCTCCCCCGTCGAGCGGCAGCTCGAGGATGGCGGTGGCGCCCTTGCCCAGCCCCTCGCTCTGCAAAGCAAGGCTCCCGCCCATGGCCCTCGCGCTCAGGGCGCTGGAGTGCAGGCCCAATCCACGGCCGCCCTCGCGCGTGGTGAAGCCCTGGGAGAACAGCCGCTCGCGGTTCTCCGGGGCGATGCCCACGCCATTGTCCACCACCGAGACGCGCGCCATGCGGTCCACGGCCTCGAGCCGCACGTGCACGTGGCGCTGCCCCTCGGGGAGCGTCTGCATGGCCTTCTTGGCGTTGCTGATGAGGTTGATGAGGATCTGCAGCACCTTGTGCTTGTCCAGACGCACCGGAGGCAACGCGGCGAGCTCCTGGGTGACGGTGACGCCATGGCGCCGGAGCGCGGGCATGAAGATGCGCAGGGCATCCTGGACGAGCTCCGAGAGCTCACACTCCTCGGTGAGGAGGGTGTTGCTGGCGTAGTTCTGTTGGATCTGCACGATGGCGCGGATGTGATCGATGTGCATGCCCATCGCCTCCATGCCCTCGCGCAGCGTGGACTGCTCGCGCAGCAGCTCGTCGGCGAGCACGGAGAGGTAGTCCAGCAGCTGCATGCCCTGGGGATGCCGGGAGAGGAAGTCCGCCAGCGCGTGACGGTGCTTGGCGAGCAGGGTGGTGGCCTGCTTCAACCGCCCCATGCGGGAGGCGTCCACCGTCTGGCGCAGCACCTGGTGGTTGATGACGGCGCTGGTGAGGACGTTGCCCACGTTGTGGAGCACGTTGGCGGCCACCTCGGCCATGCCGGCGGTGCGGGCCGTCTCCATCAACCGCGACTGGGCCTGCTTGAGCTCCCGGGTGCGCTCCTCCACGCGCTGCTCCAGCTCGTCGTTGGCGCGGCGCAGGGCGGTCTCGGCGCGCTGGACGTCGGCGTACAGCCGCGCGTTCTCCACGGAGATGGCGGCCTGTGAGGCCAGGTGGTCGAGCAGGGAGAGGCGGGCCGGCGTGAAGGCATCCGGGGCGAGCTCGTTCTCCAGGTACAGCACGCCACGGAACTCCTCGTGGCGCAGCAGCGGCAGGCAGAGCACCGAGCGGGCCCTGCCGCGCGCGAGCCAGGGATCGGCCGCGAACGGGTGCGGTTGGGAGGCATCGCCGATGAGCACGTGCTCCCGCGTCCGCTTGACGTAGGAGATGAGGGACCAGGGCAGGCGCGGCTCGTCCCCCTCCGCGGCGGAGTCCTCGGAGGTGGTCCCCGAGAGCGCCACGATCTGGAGCGCATCACCGCGCGGCAGCAACAGGGCGCCGCGCTGGGCACCGGCGTTCTCGATGGCGACGCGCAGCAGCGTGGTGGCCATCCGCTCGAGGACGATCTCCCCGGAGATGGCCTGCTGGGCCTTCACCAGGGCGAGGACATCGAGCTGCGTCGACGTCGTATCCGTGCCGGTGTCCTCTTCGCTCCCGGTGGAGGCCAGCAGGGGCCACTCGGCGTCCAGGTGTCTGACCTTCCCGTGGGCGCCCCAGCGCACGTAGGCCTCCCGGGCCTTGCGGGCGTAGGACTCGGCGAGGGTGGGAAGCTCGCGCTCCCGCCAGAAGCGGGCGGCCAGCTCACACGCCAGGGCCGCGTTCTGGACGAAGCCGTGCTCGCGGGCGGACTGGTGGGCCTGCTCGTAGGCACGGAGGGCCTCCCCCTCCTGCCCCGAGAGCCGCGCCAGTTCCGCCGAGACCAGACGCTCGAGGCAGCGGAACGTCGAGGGGCAATGCTCCGCCCACTCCGCGAGCTGCCGCTGGTGAGCGCGGATGGCCTCGAGGGCCTGTGGCCGCCGTCCGGGAGCCATGGACCCGTAGCAGGCGGCGAGGCTCAGCGCGCGGAAGAAGTGCAGCTCCAGGCTCGGGAGCAGACCCAGGCAGGCCCAGCGCAGCTCGAAGGACCTGTCCACGGCCTCGAGCGCCTCCGGGAACGCCCCGCGCAGGAAGCGGGACTGCGCCTGGGTGAGCCAGTACCAGCACTGCGTGGTGCTCTGGTTGGAGGGCAGCCCGGCCTCGAAGGCCGCCTCGTCGAACCCCTCCCCGCTCAGCGAGTCGGACGAGGGCGTGAGCCCGCGCAGCTGCTGCACGTAGCGCTGCGTGAAGTGGATGGTATCCCTCACACCCACGAAGCCCGCCTTGCTCACGAAGTCCAGACGGGCGATCGACTCCTGGTAGACCTCCTCCAGGGGGAACCCCAACGTGAGGCGGTTGGTGACGAGGTGACAGGAGGAGAAGCAGGCGATCTGGATGTCACTGGCCTGGAGCGCGTGCTGGAAGGCCTTCTGGGCCAGCTCGAGCGAGAGGGCGAGGGGCTCGGTCCAGCAGTTGGCCAGCTTCAGGGTGTGGAGCGCCTTGCCGCGAAGGGCGGCCAGGTCGTACCGCTCCACGAGCGCATGGGCGAGCTGGCAGAAGGCCTGGCCCTCCCGGTACTTCTTGAAGGTGTGGCCCACCATCACCCCGAACCAGGAGTATCCATGGACGGAGGCGGGGGTGTGGCCGTGGCGCAGACTCAGCGAGACCATCCGGCAGAGATGGAGGAGGAGCAGCGAGGGGCTCAGGAAGAACGCCGGCGCGAACAGGGCGCCGAGGACGTTCATCATCGCCTCCATGTCCGGATCATCCACCAGGGGCCGCTCGATGAGACTCGCGATGGGCCGATCCCCCAGCAGGGCCCACACTTCCGCGTTGGCCATCTCCACCTCCTCCCAGGCGGGGAAGGGCTGCATCGGCATGCCCATCCGCTCCAGGCACTCCAGCAGGCAGGTGACGGCCGTCAGGTGCTCATTGGCGATGAGGTGCAACTCACTCTTCAGCCGGCAGACGCCCGCCAGCTCCGGGAAGGTGCGTGCCCGGGGGAGGAGCTCGTCCACCAGCCGGCGGGCCTCGGCGGCGTTGCCGCTCATGAACTCGCAACCCGCCTGTCCCAGCCGGACCTCGAAGGCCAGCGCGGGCTCCAGCGCCCAGGGGTCCTCGGACAGGTGCTGGAAGGCCGCGGCGAAGTAGGCCGCGGCCGAGCGGAACGCGGTGGAGCTCCGCGCCTTCCGGCCCGCCTCGGCATTCAGTCGCGCGGCGCGGCGGCGCTCCTCGGGCTCGTGGATCAGCTCCGCCCCGGCGTTGAGCTGGCCCACCACGTCGAAGAGCTTCTCGTGCACCTGCTCCGGGGACAGGCTCGCCAGCATCAGCCGGCCGATGCGCAGGTGGACGGACTTGCGCTCCTCTTCGGGGATGAGCGCATGGGCCGCCTGCTGGATGCGATCATGGAGGAACCGGTACTGCTCCGGGCCGCCGCGCACCAGCAGGCCCTCCTGGAAGGCGGCCTCCAGGCTCCGCTCCACCGAGCCCGGCACGGACTGGTCGGAGAGGATGGCGAGCATTCCGGCGGAGAAGGTGTTCCCCACGCACGCCGCCAGCCGCAGCAGGTGCTGGGTCACCAGGGGGAGCTGGCGCAGCTTGCCCACCATGAAGCCGACGACGTTGTCCGAGTAGCCCCTGGCCCGGACGCCCTCCGCGTCCCAGCGCCACGAGCCCTGGGGCGTGCGCGCCAGCAGGCCATCCTGGTGGAGCGTCCGCATGAACTGCAGGATGAAGAAGGGGTTGCCCCCGGTCTTCTCGTGCACGAGCGCCGAGAGCGGTTGGACGAGCCCGCCGTCCGCCCCGGGCAGCGTATCGGCGACGAGCTGCTGGAGCTCCTCCATGCGCAGCGGCTCGAGCTGGAGCTCCGCGAGCTGCGCGCCGGCCTTGCGAAGCTCCTCCAACAGGCACACCAGCGGGTGCGAGGGGCTGACCTCGTTGTCGCGGTAGGCCCCGATGAGCAGCAGCGGCGGCGTCTCCGGGTGCGTGAGCAGGTGTTTGATGAGCCGCAGGCTGGCCCCATCCGCCCACTGGAGATCATCCAGGAAGAGGACCAGCGGGTGCTCCAGGGTGGCGAACACGCCGAGGAACGCGCGGAACACCCGGTGGAAGCGGTGCTGCGCCTCGGAGGCGGGGACCTCCAGCACCGCCGGCTGTCTGCCCGCGATGAGCTCGAGCTGGGGCACCACGTCCACCAGGAGCTGGCCTTCCCTCCCCCAGGCCTCCTGGAGGCGCTCGCGCCACGCCTCCAGCTCCGCGTCGGTGCCCGACAGCAGTTGCTGCGTCAGACCGCGGATGGCCTGCGCCAGGGTGGCGTAGGGGATGTCCTGCTGGAATTGATCGAACTTCCCGCTCAGGAAGAAGCCGCGCCGTTGCACCACCGGCTTGTGCAGCTCGTGCACCACCGAGGACTTGCCGATACCGGAGTAGCCACGCACCAGCATGAGCTCGGACCGGCCGCCCCGGGCCACCCGCTCGAAGCCCTGGAGCAGGGCCGCGGCGTGCGAGGCCCGCCCGTAGAGCCGCTGCGGAAGCTGGAAGCGGCTGGGGAAGTCGTGCACCCCGAGCGGGAAGTCCCCGTGCTCGCCCCGGAGCAGGCCCTCCTGGCACCGCTCGAGGTCGGCCTTCAGTCCGTCGGCGCTCTGGTAGCGCTCCTCGGCGACCTTGGCCAGCAGCTTCATCACGATGGCGGACAGCGCCGGAGGCAGGCCCGGGATACGCTCCAGCGGAGACGGGGGCACCAGGGCGAGATGAGCGTGGAACCACTCGAGCGCATCCCGCCCGTGGAAGGGACGGCTGCCCGTGAGCAGCTCGTAGAGCGTGACGCCCAGGGAATAGAAGTCGGTGCGGTAGTCCACCGAGCGGTTCATGCGCCCCGTCTGCTCCGGGGACATGTAGGCCAGCGTGCCCTCGAGCAGGGGGGCGGGAGAGGCCTCCACGTGCTCGACGAGGTGGAGGGTGGCGGTGCCGAAGTCGAGCAGGCACGCCGTCCCGGTGGGCGTGAGGATGATGTTGGAGGGCTTGATGTCCTTGTGGATGACGCCGCGGCGGTGCATCTCCGCCAGGGTCGAGGCCAGGGAGAGGGCCAGCTTCAGGACGCGGGCGGGCTCGAGCGGCGTGCCGGTGAGCTCGGACAGGGCGGTGCCTTCCAGGGGCTCCAGGAGGAGCACCGGACGCTCGTGGATGCGTTCACACGCGTGGGGACGGGTGACGCCTCCCACGTCCCGCAGACGCTGGAGGATGGAGAACTCCCGCTGGTAGCGCTCGCTCTCGCGGGCGCCCGGGCAGGAGACCCTGGGCGTCTTGAGGATGAGCGGCAGCCCATCCGCGTCGCGCACCGCATGGAACAGCAGATTCGACCCGGTGGCCTTGATGGCCCCACGGAGCGTGTAGCCGCGAATGTGCAACATGCGTGGAAGAGCCCCCCGGCCCGGCCCCGAGAGTCTGCTCCCGGGGCCTCCCGCGAGGATACCGAAGAGCGATGGGGCGAAGGAACACCCCGCCCCCCTCGCGCCCCGTCACGGGGGACCGCTGCCACCGTGCGCCGGGACGTCGAGCGCCTGGAGGATGAGCCGCGCGATGCCGGTGTAGTCCCCGTTGAGGTGGTGTCCGCCCGCGAGCATCACCGGGTGCGCGCCGGGCACTTGGGACAGGTCCGGACACAGGCTGTCCCCCTCCTCCGCTCCGTAGAGGCAGAGCACCGGCATGCCGCCCAGGGACTGGATGTCCGGCAGGACGGGATGGGTAGCGCCGCGCGCTCCGCCGAAGATGTCCGTCACGTGCACCTCGAACCCGGCCTCCTTCCCGGGAGCGATGAGGGCCAGCGCCCTCACCCGCTCGCGCAGGTCCGGGGGCAACCCCACGGCGATGGCCGGCACCACGTCCGCTCCGCGCGAATAGCCCACCAACACCACGCGCCGCAGGCCCCACTCGGCCAGGTAATGACGCAGCGCGCGAGCCACGTCCGCCGAGGTCTCCTCGGGGGTGCGGCGCTTCCAGAAGTAGCGCAGCGAGTTCAGCCCCACCAGGGGGATGCCTTGCGCCACCAGGGACGCGGACACCTGCTGGTCCATGCTCGCCCAGCCGCCATCGCCCGAGACGAAGAGCGCCAGCGTGTCGCCCTCCGGCTTCGCGGCGGGCATCTCCACCAGGGGCAGGTCCCCCACCTCCTCCGGAGAGACGAGCCGCTGCTCGGACGCGAGCGGGACGGCCGCCGAGTCGTAGGCGGACAGCAGCGGGCCCTTCCATGACGCCACGGCCGCGTGGCGAGGATCGGAACCGGGCACCCCCTCCACCCGCGCGGTCTTCAGCTTCCGGGTGAGCTCCCGCGCGGTTCGCCAGGTGTGGGCGGGAGCATCCCCGGCCACCAGCACCACCCAGGGCTCGGACAGGTTCTCCACCGGGTGCACCGAGCGCGTGCCCGGACAGAAGGCCGCGGAGGCCAACCGCTCCGGGCCGAGGCCCACGCTCACCGCGCCCCGGAACGTGCCCGGCGGCGACTGCTCGAGTGCCACGAACGCGAGGGCCGCTCCCGGTCCGTCCCCGACCAGGACGGGATGGAGGTACTCGGGCAGCTTCGCATGCCGCTGGTAGCCCTGGCTGAGCACCTCCAGGTCTCCCGCGGGGTACGCGCAACGTCTCCCCTTCTCCACCGAGCGCAGGTACGTGTTCGCGTCCACCCCCAGCACCAGGGCGCCGTGCTCCGCCAGCACCGAGGCCAGCTCCGCCCCCCGTCCCCGGTCCGCGGGCCCGTCCGCCAGCAGCAGCGCCACGGTGGTGGGCGCGCCGGACGGCGGATGAACCACCGTGAGGTGCCCGAACCGCCCGCCCACCCGCAGCACCTCGGTGCGCGCATGGAGCGGCGGAGACGACGGGGATGTGGGCGAAGTCCAGCTGGAGGGTGCCGGCCCCGAGGCCTCCCGGGGTTGCGTCAGGAGCACCGCACCCACCACCGCCACGAGCACCAGCCCCACCGCCCCTCCCGCGAGACGCTTGCTCATCGCACCACCACGCCACCGAGTCCTCGCGACACCAGCGAGGCGACTCCCGTGAGCACGCCCGGCAGCGCCAGCCCACCGGGAGACGCCAGGTAGCGCGGCGTCCAGACGGGATGGAACTTGTCCTTGTACTGGCGCAGCCCCTGGAAGTTGTAGAAGTGCTCGCCGTGCCGGAAGAGGAGCGCGCCCAACCGGTTCCACACGGGCGCGAGGCTGCGCTGCTCGAAGCCGCTGAAGGGCGCCATGCCCAGGTTGAAGCGGCGGAAGCCCTGCTCGCGCCCCCACCGCATGAGCGAGGCGAAGAGGAAGTCCATCACCCCATGCGGGCTGCCCGGCTGGTAGCGCATGAGGTCCACGCTCAGCTCCTCCTTCACCTCGGGAGCCCACATGTTGGCGAAGCCCACCAGCGTCCCGTCATGGCGGACGACCGCCAGCGGCCCTTCCGCCAGGTAGCGCGGCGCGAAGGAGCCCAGGCTGAAGCCCTTCTCGCGCGTGTGCTTCTCCTCCAGCCATGCATCCGAGATGGCCCTCAGCTGGGGCATCAACTCCGGCACCGCCTGGGGAGGCAGCACCTCGAAGGCGTAGCCCTCGCGCTCCAGCTTGCGCACGCTGTGGCGCAGGCCCCGGCGCTCCGGTCCCTCCAGGCTGAAGTCCGCGAGCGGCACCGTGGCCTCCTCGCCCAGCTTCAGCAGCGTCAGCCCCAGGTCCAGGTAGCGCGGCAGGGCGCCGGGACCCACCTGGTAGAAACACGCCCAGCCGTGGTGCCGATCCGCCAGCTCGAGGAAACGCCACGCCAGCTCCGTGGCCTCCTCGGGAGGGCCCACGGGATCTCCCATGCACACCCAGCTGCGGCCGGACACGCCGTACATGAGGAAGGCCGTGCCCGACTCGTTGAACAACAGCGGCTTGTCGCCCACCAGGGCCAGGTACGCCATGGACTCGGGCGAGTGCGTCACCAGGGGGCGCACCCGCGTCAGCTCCTCGGGGGTGGGCGGATGCGTGCGGGCTCCGGCCGGCTTCAGCAGCATGCCCATGCCGGACACCAGCACCAGCCCCAGCACGCCCACCGTGGCGCGCAGGAAGCGCGGCGCATCCCCGCCGAAGGTGAACTGCCACCACAGCTCCTGGCTGTAGGCGACGTGCCGGTACGAGAAGAAGCCCAACCAGATGGAGACGCCCACCACCGCCACCGTGGCCAGGAGCCATGCCGGGCTGAAGGCCTCGGCGAGGAGCGAGGTGTGCCGGTAGAACTGCCGGTGGAAGGGCGCCAGCGCCGTCGCCAGCACCAGCAACAGCGCCGCCTCCTCGTAGTCCACGCCCTTCACCACGGAGAACACCGCGCCGGCCACCAGCAGCACCTGCGTCAGCACATACGCCCCGTCCAGCCGCCGCTGGAGTCCACGCGCCAGCAGCAGCAGCGAGATGCCGGCCAGGCTGCCCAGGAAGTGCGACACCTCCAGCAGCGGCAGCGGCACCAGGTGGCGCAGCACGGTCAACCGCTCGGACACGGTGGGCGTGGCGCCGGAGAAGAGCAGCACCGCGCCCGCGACGAAGGCTCCCGCGGACGCCACCCACGGCACCACCGGGGAGAACGAGGTGTGCACCACCTTCGCCAACCGCGTCAGGTGCTGGCGGCGCTGGAGCAGCTCGTTGCCCGCGAGCATCAGCGCCGCCACGGAGAAGGGCACCAGGTAATAGACGACGCGGTAGACCAGCAGCACGCCCACGAGGTGCGCCGAGGACACGTGGGGAGACAGGGTGGCCAGCATCACCGTCTCGAAGACCCCGAGGCCCGCGGGCACCTGACTGGCGATGCCCGCCAACTGGGCGAGCGCGAAGAGCGCGGTGATGGACGGCAGGGACACGCCGGAGCCGGGCGGCAGCAACACCCACAGCACCGACGCCGCCAGCATCCAGTCCGCGCACGACACGGCGAGCTGCCCCAGTGCACGCTGGACCGTGGGAAACGACAGCTCCAGCCCTCGGATGCGCAGCGGCTTGCGGACGAGCGCGCACGCCACGAAATAGCCCACGAGCAGCGCCCACAACCCCGCCCCCAGCGCATGCGCCAGTCCCGGCGACAGCGGCAGCACGCCACCGCCTCCCTCCACCAGCAGCGAGGTCCCCGTCACCGCCGCCAGCCCCACCCAGAAGGTGAGCGCGTTGAACGCGGCCACCTGGGCCACGTCCAGCGCGGTGAGCCCCCAGGCGGAGTACAGCCGGAAGCGCACCGAGCCGCCGCTGAGGAAGGACATGCCGAGGTTGTGCCCGAACGCGTAGCCGACGAAGGAGGTGAAGCCCACGCGCGCATACGGGATCTTCCGCTTCACGTGGCCCATCGCCAGCACGTCATACAGCGTGAGGGCGAAGTAGTTGACCGCCGTGAGGGCCAGGGCCAGCAGGATGTGGCCGGTGGAAATGGACGCGAGCCCCACCGCCACGTCGCCGCGATGGAAGTGCGACAGCTCGCGGTGCAGGACGTAGCCCGCGGCCCCCAGCAGGACGAGCGGGAGCACTCCGAGGAGGAGCCGTTTCAGCCTCTGCATCCCAGCGCTCCGGAGGAACCGCTAGGTGGGATGGCCGGGCCGGCGAGCGCGCGACACGAGGCTGATGAGGCCCAGCACCACCGCCGCGATGAGCACCAGGTGGATGGCCGCTCCCGCGACCTTGAAGATCACTCCGGCCACAAACCAGACGACGAACAACGCGAACGCGATCCAGGCGAGGCTCTTCAATTCCATGGATGCCTCCTGTCTCGGAAGGTGGGGACCCGCTCCCCGAGTGGAAGCACGGAAGCCCCAACCCGCTCCCAGGGCATTCGGAGCGTCCTCCGCCCGGCCGCCCGCCGGGTCAGGCGTGCTCGTCCGCTCGCAGGTGCAGGACCTTGCGGAGGAACTCCCGGGTCCGGGGCTGGGAGGGTTGGGTGAAGATGACCGAGGGGGGCCCCTGCTCCAGGATGGCGCCCGCCTCCATGACGAGCACCCGGTGGGCCACGGCTCGCGCGAACTCCATCTCGTGGGTGACCACCACCATGGTCATGCCCTCGCGGGCCAGGTCCTGCATCACCTGGAGCACCTCGTCGGCCAGTTCCGGATCCAACGCGGAGGTGGGCTCGTCGAAGAGCATCACCTCCGGATCCATGGCGAGCGCCCGGGCGATGGCCACCCGCTGCTGCTGGCCTCCCGAGAGCCGGGCGGGATACTCGTCCTTCCGGTCGAGCAGCCCCACGCGCTCGAGCAGCCGCAGGCCCCGCTCCTCCGCCTGGGCGCGCGACAGGCCCTTCACCCGCATGGGGGCCTCGATGATGTTGCCCAGGGCCGTCATGTGGGGGAACAGGTTGAAGCGCTGGAAGACCATCCCGATATGGGCCCGCTGGCGATCCACCTCGGGCTCGGGCCGGGGCAACAGCCGTCCGTCCTTCTCCCGCATTCCCAGCAGCTCGCCGCGCAGCCAGATGCGGCCCTGTGTGGGCGTCTCCAGGTGGTTCAGACACCGCAGCAGCGTGGACTTGCCACAGCCGCTCGGCCCGATGACGACGACGGCCTCACCGGCGGCCACCTCCAGGTCGATGCCCCGGAGCACCTCGCGCTCGCCGAAGGACTTGCGCAAGCCTTCCACGCGGAGGATGGGCCCACTCATGTGCCTCGCGCCTCCAGCCGGTGTTCCAACCGCCGGGCCAGCTCCGACAACGCCACGACGATGATCAGATAGCCGAGCGCCGCCCAGCCATACACCTCCGGGCGCAGCCAGGTGCCCGCGAGCTGCTTCGTCTCGTAGAGCAGCTCCGGCAGGGCGATGACCATGACCAGGGATGTGTCCTTGGAGAGCGCCGCCAGCTCGTTGACGAGGGGCGGGATGAGGCGGCGGAACGTCTGCGGGAGGATGACCCGGCGCATGGCCAGCTCGTGGCTCATTCCCAGGGCCCGCGCCGCCTCCATCTGTCCCTTGTCGATGGACTCGATGGCGGCCCGGAAGATCTCCGCGATGTAGGCCGCGGCGTTGAGGGACAGCGCGGTGAGCCCGGCGGCCATGGGTCCCAGCCGGACGCCCAGCATCAACGGCAGCGCGAAGAAGATGAAGAGCAGTTGCAGCAGCAGCGGTGTGCCGCGGAACAGGGTGATGTAGACCGTGGCCACGCCGCGAATCTCCGTCCGGCGGGAGATGCGAGCCAGCGCCACGACCAGCCCCAGGGCGAGGCCGAGCACTCCCGAGCCGAACGTGAGCTGGAGCGTCACCCCGAGTCCCCGGAGCACCCGGGGCAGCACCACCTCGCGGGAGAACGTCCAGAAGCCCGCCGGCTTCACGGCCTGCCCCAGCTCGCCACCGAACCATTGCTCCGACAGCTGCTTCAGCTCCCCACTGCGCTGGAACTCCTCGAAGGCGCGGCGGAGGGCGGCGGTGAGCCGCGGCTCGTGCTTGTTGATGGCGATGCCGATGGGCTCCGGCTCGAGCGCCTGGCCGGTGATGACGAAGTGGTCATCCCGTTGGGAGAAGAACCGGCCCACGGGCTCGTCGATGACGATGACATCGGCCTGGCCCGACTTCACGGCGGCGAAGCACTCGGTGGCGCCGGGAAAGGCACGGATCTCCTGGACGGCGATGCCGCGTTGCACGAGCTGCTGCACCCACCGCTGCGAGGTGGTGTTGGTCTGCACGGCCACGCGCTGGCCCGCGAGCTGCTCCTCGGTGCGGATGAGCCGGCCCCGCGTGGTGACGAAGACCTGGGACATGCGCGCGTACTCGACGAAGTCGACCTGCTGCTGGCGCGCGGGGGTGATGTTCATCGACGAGACGATGATGTCGTAACGGCCCGAGGTGAGCCCGGCGAGGATGCCGTCCCAATCCATGACGATGAACTGCGCGGTGACGCCGAGCCGGCGCGCGAGCTCCCGGGCGAGGTCGACGTCGAAGCCCACGGGCTTTCCGTTCTCCAGGTACTCCATGGGGGGGTAGGTGGCGTCGATGGCCACCCGCAGCACCCCCGAGGCCTGGATTCGGGCCAGGGCATCCGCGGGCTCGGCCGGACTCGCCTGGGGCACCGCTCCCGAGGCGGGGCCCACCAGGAGGACCGCCAGCAGGAGACAGGCTGTCACGAGACCCGAGCGTTTCATGGCGAGCGAGGCTCCACCTTCGGGCAAACCCCGAGCGCCGGCCATCGCCCGGCGGTGGGGCGTGTCCTCGGCTGAACCTGGAAGCGGCGCGCCCTGTCCGGTGCGTGGCAGTGCGACGCACCGGAGCATCGGCCGCGGTTACCGCTTCTTCGCCTGGCGAGAAGGAGCGGGCTTCTTCGCGCCGCCCTTCGCCTTCGCCGCCCCCGTGGAGCGGGCCTTCGCGGCGGGGGCCCGAGCCGTCTTCTTCGCGGCGGGAGCCTTCTTCGCGGCGGCCGGGCGCGCCGTCTTCTTCGCGGCGGCCTTCTTCACGGCGGGAGCCTTCTTCGCTGCGGCCGGACGCGCCGTCTTCTTCGCGGCGGGAGCCTTCTTCGCGGCAGCGGCCTTCTTCACCGCGGGAGCCTTCTTCGCGGCCGCGGCCTTCTTCACCGCGGGACGCGCAGCGGTCTTCTTCGTGGCTCCAGCGGCGGCCCGCTTCGCACGCGCGGGCGTCTCCTCGGCGGCCGCGGCGGCCTTCTTGCGCCGCGTGGGAGGCACGGCCTGGACGGGCTCGGCGCGGACCGGCGCTCCCTGTGCGGCGAGGGCACGGATGCGATCCGCGACCGTCGGCACCGGGGCGGCGGCCTGCTCCTGTGCCTCGGGACGCCGCTCCTCGGGACGAGGCGCCACGGCTGGAGTCTCCACCGCTTCGGCGGCCCGCTGAGCCGCCTCGGCCTCACGCTTCCGCAGGGCCTCGGCATCGGCCATGGAGAGCTCGGCCCGCCCGGGGGGACGGCCCCTCCGCTCTTCCCGGGCCCGCTCGCGCCCGGCACGGTTGGCCTTCTTGCGATCCTGCCAGGCCTGCTGCTTCTGCGCCTCGCGCTCCTCCCTGCCGGTCTCCTGGACGGCCGAGATGGCGCGGCCGGCGACCTCGAGGGCGTCGAACTCGATGCGCCGCAGGGCCAGGTTCACGTTGACGAGCCGCACCCGGGCCTTCTGTCCCACGCGGACGCGGAAGCCGCCCGGCAGCGTGAAGGAGTGCAGGTTCTTGTCGAAGCGGGTGCCCAAGCCGAGCGAGTCGGCGCGGACGAGCCCCTCCACGTGCACCTCGTCGAGCTCCACGAAGAAGCCGAACTCGACGAGCCCGGCCACGGTGGCGTCGAACTCCTCGCCCAGGCGGTCCTTCATCATCAGGGCCGCGTAGTAGGAGACGACCTCGCGCTCCACCTGCATGGCGGCGCGCTCGCGCTCGGAGCTCTGCGAGGACATGTCCTCCAGCCGCTGCTCCTCGCGCTCGAGCTGTGCGGGCGAGCGCTCCTGTCCATTGCGGGCCCAGTGCGCCTTGAGCAGCCGGTGGACGAGCAGGTCCGGGTAGCGGCGGATGGGCGAGGTGAAGTGCAGGTAGTACTCGGCGGCCAGGCCGTAGTGGCCGACGTCGGAGGCCGTGTAGACGGCCTGCATCATCGAGCGCAGCAGGAGCTGGTTGAGAGCGCGCTCCTCGGGGTGGCCCTGCAGCTGGGCCATGAAGGCATTGAGCTGCTGGGGGGTGATCTCCTCGGCCTGGAGGCGGAAGCCGTAGGCCTGGGCGAGCTGGGCGAAGGTGGCCAGCTTCTCCTCGTCGGGCTCACCGTGGTAGCGGTAGACGCTGGGCAGGCCCAGGTCGGCGAAGAACTTCGCCACCGCCTCGTTGGCGGCGAGCATGCACTCCTCGATGAGCCGGTGGCTGTCCTTGCGCTCGCGCTTCTCCATGCGGGCGGGCATGCCGTCCTCGCCCATCATCACCTTGTGCTCGGGGAGGTTGAAGTCGATGGCGCCGCGCTCCTTGCGCATGCGCATCAACACCCGGGCCAGCTCCATGAGCCGCTCGAACTGGGGCTTGAAGGCGTTGCGGTGGGGGACGTCCTTGCCGTCCAGCACGTCCTGCACCTCGTTGTAGGTGCAGCGGGCGTGGCTGCGCATGACGCCCGGGTAGATCTCACTGGAGACGAGGTGCCCGCGCGCATCCAGCACCATGTCGGCCACCATGCACAGCCGGTCCTCGTCGGGACGCAGCGAGCAGATGCCGTTGCTGAGGCGCTCGGGGAGCATGGGCAGCACGCGGTCCGGCAGGTAGACGGAGGTGGCGCGGCGCAGGGCCTCGGCGTCGAGCGCGGTGCCCTCGCGCACGTAGTGCGTCACGTCGGCGATGGCCACCACGAGCCGGAAGCCCTGGGGATGGGGCTCGGTGTAGACGGCGTCGTCGAAGTCGCGGGCGTCCTCGCCGTCGATGGTGACGAGCGCCATCTGCCGCAGGTCGCGGCGGTTCTCCCCCCGGGCCTCCTCCTCGCTCACCGCCGGGTGGATGCGGTCCGCCTCGTCCATGACCTCGGGAGGGAACTCGTCGGAGAAGCCCTGCGAGTAGGCGATGGAGAGCACCTCGTTGCTCGGATCTCCCGGCTTGCCGATGGAACCGGCGACCTCGCCGAAGAGCCCCTCGCCCGGCTCCAGCAGCTCCGCGCCGATGCCGAGCCGGACCTTCACGACGTCCCCGTCCCGCGCCATCTGGGTGGGCGGGACGCGGATGTTGCCCTGCGTCTGGAGGTTCTTGTCGTAGGGGATGACGAAGGCCTGGCGCTTGCCCTGCTCCACGTAGGTGCCCACGGCGAGCTGCCGGGTGCGGCCCACCACCTGCAGCAGACGGCCCTCCATGCGTCCGGGACGGCCCCAGGCCTCGACGATCACCCGGTCATTGTCGAGTGCCCGCGCGGCCTCCTGCGGCGGCAGGAAGATGTTGTCGCCCTCGCCCGAGCTGGGGTGGACGAAGCCGTAGCCATCGCGGTGCACGTGGAGGATGCCCTCGAGGGTGGCGGTCTCCTGCCCCTCGCTCCGGTCACGCCCTCCCCTGCCCGGCCGGCGCTCCTGCTCGAAACGGCCGCCGCGCTTGCCGGGCCCGCCGCGCTCGTCCCGGGCGAACCGGCCCCGGGGCTCGAAACGGCCCGGCTTCTCGGAGCGTCCACCGCCGGGACCGGGCCGCTGCTGCTGGCCGTAGCCGCCGCGCTGGGGACCGGGGCCCCCCCGAGGCTCGACACGGCCGCGCGACGGAGGACCACCCCGCTCGTCCCGGGCGAAGCGGCCCCGGGGCTCGGGTCCCCGCTGCTCCGAGGGACCGCGCGACGGAGGCCCGCCGCGCTCGTCCCGGGCGAAGCGGTTGCGGGGCTCCATGCGGCCCTCGCGCACGAAGCGGCCCCGAGGCTCGGGCGAACCCTCCCGCGAGAAACGTCCCTTCGGGGCGAAGCGCGGATCGGGCTCGGAGCGGACGTCCTCCCGGGGGCCACTGGGGGCTGGCCGCTCGCCGCGCAGGCGGAAGCGCTTGCCCTCCTTGAGCAGCTCGCCGCTGCGCACCAGGTCCCGCAGGGTGCGCTTGAGCTGGGTCTGCTGCCCGGGGTGGAGATGGGTGAGCTTCAACAGCTCCTTGATGCCGAGCGGTTGCTTGGACTCGGCCAGGTGTCGCTTCACGTCACGAGGAAGATCGGTCACGAGAGGTCCCGAATCAGGAAGCCCAGCGGGCGGCCCTGAAAAAAGTAAGCCCGGCGGGTCCCACTGGGGACCCCCGGGCGAAAGGACGATGACGCGTGGAGGGGCAGTGCCAGACGGGCCCTCAGGGCTTGACGTTCACGGTGAGCTTGAACGAGCGCTCCACCTGACCGGGATTGAAGGCCTTGGCGAGGAAGAACTCGACGTCCGAGGTGCCCGGGTTGCGAGGGGTGAAGAAGAACTCGCGGGTGGCGGGCCCATCGGAACCGGGCTCGAAGTTGGCCTCACGCAGGCCCACGCGCTTGGCCGCCGTGGGCTCGATGGCCCAGGTGAAGCCCGGCTGCTCCTGGAGGCGCACGGTGAAGGCGTGGTTGAGCCTCACGTCGACGGAGGTCGACTGCTCGCCCTCCACGTGGACGGAGTCCAACCCCTCGCGGGAGATGGGCCGGATGTCCGAGGGACGCGGCTCCACGTTCTCCACGTCGATGCGGCCACCCCAGCCGGAGGACTTGTCCACCACGCCGGTGACGGACAGGGTATGGCCCAGGTACTTGCGCAGCCCCTTGGCGCCCTTGCCCTCGAGGATGTACGACACCTGCTGGCGGGTGCCGCCGTTGGACACCACCAGCACGAACTCGTCGCCGGTCATCTCCAGGTTGCCGCGCAGCGCGGCGAAACCCTTCATGCCCGCGCCCATGCCGGCGGAGATCACCTGGGAGACCTCGCCCGGGGACAGGTAGCGCAGCCGGACCTCGGTCTCCACGGGCTCCGGGGTGGGCTCCTCCACCTCGGGCTTCTTGGCGGAGAACTTCCGCACGTCCACCGTGCCGCCGTAGTTGGTGGTCTTCTTGATGAGTCCGCTGACGGACACCTTGTGGTCCAGGTAGGCCGGCAGCACCTCCTGATCCGGCCCCTGGAGGATGAAGGTCAGCTCGCGCTTGTCGCGGCCCACCACCACCAGGTTGGGCAGCCCGTCGATCACCGTCAGGCGGCCCTTGAGGCTGCCCTCGCCCACCACGCCACGGCCGGCGCCGGCGGTGAGCAGCTGCTCCAGGTCTCGCTTGTTGAGCGGCTCGGCCAGGGGCGGCAGCCTGGTGGCGCGCGGACGCGGCTTCTCGACGGCCGGCGGCGCCGCCACGGCTTCGCGGCCCTTGCCCTTGGGCTCCTTCTCCTTGCCCTTGGTGGGCGCGGCGGCTTCCTTCTCCTTCGCCTTGGGCGCGGGCTCCTTCTCCTTCGCCTTCGCCTTGGGCGCGACGACTTCCTTCACCTTGGCGGCCGCCTTCACGGCGGCTTCCTTCACCTTGGTGGCTGCCTTCGCGGCGGTCTTCTTCGCGGCGGCGGCGGGTGCGGCCTTCTTTTCCGCTGGAGCCTTCTTCTCCTGCTGCTTCGCGTTACCGGCGGCCTTCGTCACCAACTTCGCGGCGGCCTTGGCCACGCTCTTGGAGGCGGTCTTCAGCACACCCGGTTTCGTCGACTTGACCTTCTTCGCAGCGGGAGTCGCCTTCTTGGCCCCGGACCTGGGCTTGGCCATCGACGCTGTCTCCTTGAATTCCCGTGTCTTTTCAACGGGTTGGCACATCGGCCCCCGCCCGGACGCGGGCCATGCGATCACCAGCGCTTGTAACGATGATCAGGGGGCCTGTCAAACAAAGTCTTGAATTTCCTAGGGACTTTGATTCCAAAAACAGCCAATCGCTACACGTCTGTTTCGCCCACCCGGGGCAAAGTGGATCAGCCCTGGGAGATCACCCCGAGGAGGCCCGACCCATGAAGGAAGATGCCGCGCTGCTGCCCGTGGAGGAGGCCCGAGCCCGCACGCTCGCCCTGCTCTCCCCGCTGCCCCCCGAGTGGGTGCGAATGGAGGAGGCGCTGGGGCGCGCCCTGGCCGAGGACGTGCGCGCCCAACGGACCCTGCCGCCCTGGGACAACTCGGCCATGGATGGGTTCGCGGTGCGCAGCGCCGATCTCTCGGCCCCCCTGCCCGTCCGCCTCCAGGTGAAGGAGACGATCTACGCCGGCCAGACGCCGCGGCGGGAGGTGCAGCCGGGCACCTGCGCGCGGATCATGACGGGGGCCCCGCTGCCGCCAGGCGCGGACGCGGTGGTGATGCGCGAGCGGACGCAGCTGGCCCCCGGGGGTGAAGCCGTGGACATCCTCGAGGCGGTGGGGCCGGGCCACTTCGTGCGTCCGAGGGGCGAGGACGCGCGGGAGGGCGAGGTGCTGCTGCCCCGGGGCACGCCGCTGGGGATTCCGGAGCTGGGGCTGCTGGTGGGCCAGGGGATGTTGACGGCGCCGGTGCCACGCCGGCCGCGGGTGGCCATCCTCTCCACCGGGGACGAGCTGTGCCGGGCGGACGCACCCGCCGAGGGCCGCATCGTGGACGCCAACGCCCCGGCGCTCTCGCTGGCGGTGCTGCGCGCGGGCGGCGTGCCCTCGGTGCTGGGCATCGCCCGGGACACGCTGGAGGACACGTCTCAGCACCTGGCGGCGGCCCAGGGGTACGACCTGGTGCTGACGAGCGCGGGCATGTCCGTGGGCGAGCACGACTTCGTGCGCGAGGCCCTGGAGAAGCTGGGGGTGGAGCGGGACTTCTGGCGCGTGGCCATCAAGCCGGGCAAGCCGCTGGCGGTGGGCCGCAAGGGAGGCACCGTCTACATCGGCCTGCCGGGCAATCCCACCTCCTCGCTCGTCACCTTTGAGCTCTTCGTCCGCCCCGCGCTGCGCCGGATGCTGGGGCACGCGGACGTGGAGCCGCCACGGGTGTCCGGCCGCCTGGACGGTGAGCTGCGCAAGCCCGAGGGGCTGGCCCACTACGTCCGGGTGACGTCTACCTGGCGGGACGGCGAGCTATGGGTGAAGCCCCTGTCCACCCAGACGTCGGGGGCACTGCGGTCCGCGGCCTCGGCCACCCACCTGCTCCACTTCACGAGGGGGTCCAGTAGGCTGGCTACTGGTGACAGGGTGGAATTGCTTCCTCTGTCCTGGGGGGCATGAGGAACGAACTTCAACGGTTCGCATCCAACTTGTGCCACCAGATGTTGTGCGGGAGAAAGGGTCATCATGTCCGAGTCGCGTCCACCTCAGGTTCTTCCGACCCGCAAGAGCACTTCCCTGCTGGAGAAGTTCTCCGAAGCGGATGTGCCCACCGGCCGAGGCGTGCTGCGCACGGTCGTCTTCCGCGAGAAGCGCAATGGGCGGGAGCACGTGGCGCTGGTGGTGGGCGAGGTGCAGGGCCTGGAGGGCGTGCCCGTCCGGGTGCACTCCGAGTGCCTGACGAGCGAGGTGTTCGGCAGCCTGAAGTGCGACTGCCGGGAGCAGTTGGATCGGGCGCTGGACTTCGTCACGCAGAACGGGTGTGGGGTGGTGCTCTACCTGCGGCAGGAGGGCCGGGGGATTGGCCTGGGGAACAAGATCAAGGCCTACGCCCTGCAGGCCGAGGGCCTGGACACCTACGAGGCCAACCGTCAACTGGGTTTCCCGGACGATCTGCGCAGCTACGACATCGCGGCGGAGATGTTGAGGCTGCTCGGGGTGAGGTCGGTGGACCTGATCACCAACAATCCCCTGAAAATTGCAGGCCTGGTGGAAGAGGGAATTCCCGTACGACGACGCATTCCCTCGCGTACGGAGCATAATCCGCATAACGTCGGCTACCTGAGGACGAAGCGCGAGCGGACGGGGCACCTGATTGAGCTCTTCGCCGAGGACGACGACGACACGGAAGCGAAGGTTGGCTGAGAACGAACGAGAGGGAACGCCCGCCGAGGCGCGCGTCCCGTTCCATGTACGTTTCTGGGGAGTGCGCGGCTCGATCCCTGCACCGGGGCCGAAGACGCAGCGCTACGGGGGCAATACGCCCTGCGTGGAGATGCGCTGCGGAGACGAGCTGCTCATCTTCGACCTGGGAACGGGCGTGCGCGTGCTGGGGCAGGAGTTGCTGGCGGCGGGTGGACCCACGCGAGCCTCGATCTTCCTCTCGCACTACCACTACGATCACCTGCAGGGGCTGCCGTTCTTCACGCCCATCTTCATCCCGAAGTTCGCCTTCACGGTGTATGGGGCGCCGCGAGGCAACCATTCGGTGAAGGAGGTGCTGTCGGGACAGATGGTGCAGCCCTATTTCCCGGTGACGGCCGAGGACACCTTCAAGGCGCAGCTGACGTACAAGAACCTGGAAGCGGGCCAGCAGTTGGAGATAGGGCCGGCGCGGGTGCGGACGTTGGACCTGAACCATCCGGGAGGCAATCTGGGCTACCGGGTGGAGTGCGATGGCCGCTCGGTGGTGTACGCGACGGACGTGGAGCACGGCTGCGAGAAGGACAAGGACCTCGTGGAGTTCGCGAGGGACGCGGACATGCTCATCATCGACGCGATGTACACCGAGGCGGAGTACCGGGGCCTCAAGGGTGCGGCGAAGATAGGCTGGGGCCACTCGACGTGGGAGTCGGCGGTGGAGACGGCCAACGCGGCGAACGTGAAGCAGCTGGTGCTGTTCCACCACGAGTGGCGCGACGACGCGGAGATGGACCGGTTCGTCGAGGAGGTGCGCAAGCACCGTCCGGAGACGATCGCCGCCGTGGAGCTGGAGATCCTGAAGCTCTAGCGAAGCCTGAAGCCGAGGCTGCTGAAGCCCAGGCAGCTGAAGCCCAGGCTGTAGTCCCCTCGCCCCACTCACCCCTCTCCCTCCGGGAGAGGGACGGGGTGAGGGTATCGGGGACCCCGGGTTGAACCCGTGTCACCCCCCGAGTGCCCGGATGGAACGCTGGACGCCCTCGCGAAGCCCGCGGAACGGAAGCCGAGCCAGCGCGGTGGGGACATCCACCCACTCATAGGCATCGTGCTCGTCACCGAGCCGGACCTCGAAATCTCCCGAGCACCTGGCGGCGAAGCCGTTCTCCTCGACGAGCCGGGGAGGCACCACGCTGCCGACGGCGAAGGCGTGGCGGTACTCCAGGTCCACGATGTCGGTGCGCAGTCCGGTCTCCTCGAACAGCTCGCGGGCGGCGGCCTCACGGGGCTTCTCACCCGCCTCCAGGCGGCCGGTGACGATCTGCCAGAAGCCCCCGCGCTCGGGCCTCCGGCGCAGCAGCAGCACGCGGGTCTCCGGGCCCGTCCCCCGCAGCAGCGTGACGCACACCGTGCTCGTGAGGGGCTTGGGCTCGACGCGCTGAAGGCCGAAGACCTCGGCGAAGTGCCGGGAGATCTTCTCCTCGACCTCGGCCATGGGGACGGCGTGGCCGAGCTCCTTCTGCAGCGAGGTGACCCCGGCCTCGCTGATGCCGCAGGGGACGATGAGGTTGAAGTGGGGCAGGTGCGTGTTGACGTTGAGCGCGAAGCCGTGGCTGGTGAGCCAGCGGGCGAGGTGGACGCCGATGGCGGCGATCTTCCGGGCGTCGGGCGAGTCCTCCTGGCCGATCCACACGCCGGGCCACTTGGGGATGGTGCCGGAGGTGATGCCGTACTCGGCGAGGGTGCGGATGACGCACTGCTCGACGTCGCGCACGTAGCGGCGCACGTCCTGACGGCCCTCGGGGAGGAGGAAGATGGGGTAGCCCACGAGCTGTCCGGGCCCGTGGTAGGTGACATCTCCCCCGCGGTCGGTCTCGAAGGTCTCCACGCCCTCGGCGGCGAGGCGCTCGTCACTGGCGACGATGTTGAAGCGCTTGGCGGCGCGGCCGAGGGTGAGCACGGGCGGGTGCTCGAGCAGGAGCAGGACGTCTCCGCAGAGGCCCTGGCGGCGGGCCTCGCCGAAGACCTTCATGAGCTGGAGACCGTCCTCGTATTCGACCCGGCCGAGCCGGTACACCGTCAGCGTGTTCACGACGTTCCCTTCCGCCGGCCACGGCGGGCCGGCTTCGCCTTCCCCTTCTTCTTCACCTCCAGGCGCCAGGAGCCGGGAGGCACGCGGGCCAGGAGGGCGCGCAACTCATGCCCCGAGCGCGACGAGCGGGCCGCCTCGGTGGCGAGGGCGGTGAGCACCTCGTTGGAGAGCTGAAGGTCTCCCCGCGAAGCAAGCTGGCGCCGGGCGATCTCGATCAGGTCCTCGACGGTTGGAGCCGTGAGTGTGACGAGCAGTTGCACCTGCTCCAAGAGGTCCAGGGGCAACGAGCCCGCCACGGCCTCGAAGAGCGCGGGGGTGGTGGGGACGGAGACACGGCCTGAGTCCGAAACGAGCGCGAGCCCCGAGCCCACCGGGCCGCCCCGGGCCGTCATCACCACGGTGCTCGCGGGGTGGCGCGCGAGGAAGGCGCTCAGGGAGGCCTGCTCGGCGGGAGGGATCCGGTCCACGTCCTCCACGAGGAGCACGGAGTCGACGGGAGCGCGGTCGAACGAGTCGGGAGTCACGAGCACTCCCCTGCCCTGCTCCACGAGCGCCCGCATCCACGTGCTCTTTCCGGAGCCCTGGGGCCCGAGCAGCAGCACATGGCGAACACCGGCCTCCAGGCCGTGCTCGAGTGCTTCACGGGCCTGCGCCTGCCCCACCAGCTCGACGGAGACGGGCCGCTGGGGAGCCGGAGCCTTCACACGTGCGGCCGGAGCTACACCGCCGAGCAGTGCACCCGACTCGCCGATACAGCCTGAGCAGATGAACGCGCCCGCGGGACCGGCGACGAGCGCGCCCACCTCGGAGCGGGGGCGGCAGCAGAAGGAGCACCAGGCGTCGAGGGTCGGATCGGCGCGAGTAGGCCCCCGCTCGATGAAAGCCCCCTCTCCCTCTGGGAGAGGGTTGGGGACGGGAGCCGGAGCCGGAACCGTCTCCTCCTTGCCGGGAACGGGGACGCTGCTCACGGCGGAGCGCATCACCTCGACGGCGAGGGCCACGGGACGGGTGCGCCGATCCATGGACAGCTCGGCCTCGCGCAGCGCCTCCTGGAGGGACGAAGAGGTGTCCTCCTCGAGGACGAACACGCCGGGCGCGGGCCCACTGTCGTCGTCCTCGGGAGCCGGAGGAGGCGGAGGCGGCTCCTCGCGCTCCAGCACACGGAGCTCCTCCTCCAACTCCTTGCGAGAAGGATCCAACCGGAGGGCGTAGCGCAGGAGCTGCTCGGCGCGGGGCTTGTTGCCCGATCGCCGACAGAGATCAGCGGCGAGCCGGAGCAGCTCGATGGCGCGGGGCTTGTCACCACCGAGCTCCGCGGCCTGGGCAGCGCGGATGACGTCGCGAACGTTCTCGGCCATGGGGCTACGTAACCTCCTCGAAGGCCGGGAGCGCGGTGCGCGAGCGCTCCCAGCGAGGCACGCGCCCCCGGCGGGCGACCCGGCCGTCAGGCCATGGCCAGGAACAGCATGTCCGGATGCTCCAGGAACTTGATGACCTCGTACACGAAGTCAGCGGCGACCTGGCCATCGATGACGCGGTGATCGGCGGAGATGGAGACGTTCATCATCTCGCGCACGACGACCTGGCCATTGTCGTCCACCGCGGGACGCTTGCGCATGCGGTGGATGCCCATGATGGCCACCTCGGGGTGGTTGATGATGGGCGTGGCGAAGATGCCGCCGGTCTGTCCCAGCGAGGTGATGGTGAAGGAGCCTCCGGTGAGCTCCTCCATCTTCAGCTTGCGATCCCTCGCGGCGGTGCTGAGGCGGACGACCTCCTCGGCCAGCTCGCGCAGGGACAGACGGTCCGCGTTCTTGATGACGGGGACGGTGAGGCCCTCGTGGGTGGCCACGGCGATGCCGATGTTGAACTCACCGCGCACGACGAGCTCCTGGGCAGCCTCGTCCATGTTGGCGTTGAGGTGCGGGTACTTCTTCATCGCCGCGATCGTGGCCTTGATGATGAAGGGCAGGAAGGACAGCTTCGTCTTCTCACCGGCGTTCACCAGGGTCTCGTTGAGGCGCTTGCGCAGGGCGACGAGCTCGGTGCAGTCCACCTCCTCGACGAAGCCGAAGTGGGGCGCGGTGAACTTCGAGCGCACCATCTTCTCGGCGATCTTCTTGCGCAGGCCGCGCAGGGCAATCCGCTCGTCGCCACGGCCCGGGGCCACGGAGGGCGCGGCGGGACGGGCCTGCTGCGCGGGGGCGGCGGCGGGAGCCACCTCATTGCGCTCGGAGCGGCCACCCTCGAGGGCGGCCACGACATCCGCCTTCATCACGCGGCCCTGGGGACCGGAGCCGGAGATCTCCGCGAGGTTCAGCCCGTGCTCGGCGGCCATGCGGCGGGTGAGCGGCGTGGCCAGCACCTTGGAGGCGGCCTGCGGACCATTGGCCTGGGCAGCGGCGGCGGCCGGAGCAGCAGCGGCGGCGGCGGGAGCCCCGTGAGCGGCGGGAGCCCCATGACCCGAGGCCTGGACGGGAGCGGCGCCCTCGATCTCCATGGTGACGAGGACCTGATGGACCTTGGCCATGTCGCCTTCGTTGCCGTGCGTCTGCACGACACGGCCGGCCTTGGGGCTGGGCACGGTCACGGTGGCCTTGTCGGTCATGACCTCGGCGAGCGTCTGGTCCTGCTTGACGGTGTCGCCGGGCTTGACGTGCCACTTGACGAGCTCGCCCTCCTGCACGCCTTCGCCAAGATCGGGCAGCTTGAACTCGAAGATCGCCATTCGCGGGGGTCCGTTTCGGGAGTGAGGGTGTGGGGAAGGAAATCAGGTGTTGCCGGCGAGCCCCAGGCGCTCACGCTCCATGAGGCCCTTCATGAAGAACTCGGCGGCGCGGTAGCTGGAGCGCACGAGGGGCCCGGAGGCGACGTACAGGAAGCCGTAGGACTCGGCGAGCTGCTTGTAGTCCGCGAACTGCTGCGGGGTGACGAAGCGCTCCACGCGCAGGTGGTACTGCGACGGCTGCAGGTACTGGCCGAGCGTGAGCACGTCCACGCCCACGGCGCGCAGATCCTTGAAGGTCTGATCCAGCTCGGCGTCGGTCTCGCCCAGACCGACCATGACGGAAGTCTTCGTGTAGAGCTTCTCGGGCCGCTGCTTGAGGTACTCGAGCACCTTGAGCGACTGGCGGTAGGTGGCGCGGCGATCCCGCACGGTGGGGGTGAGGCGCTCCACCGTCTCGACGTTGTGGGCCACCACGTGGGGGCGGGCCTCGGCCACGGTGGTGAGGTCGCGCTCCACGCCCTTGAAGTCGGGGATCAGCACCTCGACGACCGTCTTGGGCGAGTGCTGGCGCAGCTCGCGGATGGCCGAGGCGAAGTGGCTGGCGCCCCCATCCGGCCGGTCATCGCGGTTCACGGAGGTGACGACGATGTACTCGAGGTCCATCTCCTTGACGGCCTGGGCCAGGTGGATGGGCTCCATGGGATCCAACGGAGGCGGCGCACCGACCTTCACGTGGCAGAAGCGGCAGGCGCGGGTGCAGACCTCGCCCATGAGCATGACCGTGGCGGTGCCACCGCCCCAGCACTCGGCGATGTTGGGGCAGCGAGCCTCCTCGCACACCGTGGCGAGCTTCGTGCGGCGCACGATGGATTTCACCCGCTCGTATCCATCTCCACTGGGGAGACGTACCTTCAACCACTCGGGCTTCCGGGTGGACTCGGATACCTGCGGCAGGGGGAAACGATCGGGAGTTGCCATGGGTCGCGGGCCTTCTACGGGTTGGGCGAAAGCAGGGTCAAGCGGGAAGCCTTGACGCGAGGCGTCAGCTTCCCCGAGTTCCCGCCTGTTGTAACGGCGCCATCATGAGCGGGCAGTGAGGGGCCGTTTCGGGGGTCCGTGCCTGCTCCCCGGAGCCGTAAGCACAGCTTGCGCGAAGGATGAGGGGAGCACGTTGCGGGCGCCAGGAGCCCGGGAGGGCGGGAGTGCCCATGCCAGCGGCATGAGGGCCATCCACCTGGGGACGAGCGGCTACGTCTACAAGCACTGGAAGGGACTCTTCTATCCAACCGGGCTGCCAGCCAGCCGCTGGCTTCCCTACTTCGCCCGCTGGAGGGAGCAGACACCGGGGGGCTTCAAGTTCGCGTGCAAGGGCAGCCGCTACCTCACGCACATGAAGCGGCTGACGGACGTGGGCGAGGGCCTGGAGCGCTACTTCAGCGTCATCCTGCGCCTGGGCTCCAAGCTGGGTCCGGTGCTGTGGCAGTTGCCGCCGCAGATGAAGAAGCCGGATCCGGAGCGGCTGGATCGCTTCCTGGCCGCGCTGCCGCGAGGCGTCCAGTACGTCGTCGAGTTCCGCGACGCGGCCTGGTACCACGCCGAGGTGCTGGAGGTGCTGGATCGCCGGGGCGCGGCGGTGTGCGAGCACGACCTCGTCCCGGTGCCCCCACCGCGCCTCACGGGAGGCTTGTTCGATCTGGCGGAGCTGCTGGGGCGAGTGAAGGTGTACCCACCGCCAGACATGCGAAGGCCGTCCGAGACAGAAGAGTCCCGAACGGCCTGATCACAACCCAGAACCCCCCGTGCCTCAGATGTGGATCGGATGACCCAGGGTGGCCTCGGCGCCCTCCTTGATGATCTCGGAGAGGGTCGGGTGGGCGTGCATGGTGTGGGCGAGCTCCTCGGTGGTGATCTCCAGGCGCATGGCGACGCAGGCCTCGGCGAGGAGCTCGGTGGCGTGGGGGCCCACGAGGTGCACACCGAGCACCTCGTCATACTTCTTGTCGGAGACGACCTTGATCATGCCGAAGGCCTCGTTGGAGATGGAGGCCTTGGTGACGGCGGAGAACGGGAAGATGGCGGCCTTGACGTCGTAGCCGCGCTCCTTGGCCTTCTTCTCCGTGAGACCCACGGAAGCCACCTCGGGGTAGCAGTAGGTGGCGGAGGGGGTGAGGTCGTAGTTGATGGGGGCGGGGTTCTTGCCGGCGATGTGCTCGACGGCGAGGACGCACTCGGCGCTGGCGACGTGGGCGAGCATCGGCGTGGGGATGACGTCACCGATGGCGTACACGTTGGGCTCGGTGGTGCGCATCATCGCGTCCGTCTTGATGAAGCCGCGCTCGGCCTTGATGGACGTGAGCTGCAGCCCGATGTCCTCGCTGACGGGCGCGCGGCCCACGGCGGACAGGACGTACTCGGCCTCGATGGTGCGCGTCTCGGTGCCCACCGTCATGGTGAGCTTCGCACCGGTGGCGGTGGTCTCGACCTTCTCCACCTTGGCGCCGGTGTGCAGATCGATCTTCCGGCGCTTGAAGTGCTTCTCCAGCTCCTTCGAGCAGTCGATGTCCTCGATGGGGAGCAGGTTGGGCATGTACTCCACGATGGAGACCTGGGTGCCCATGTGGTTGAAGACGGAGGCGAACTCGCAGCCCACGGCGCCGGCGCCGATGACGATCAGGCTCTTGGGGATGCGGTCCAGCTCCAGGATGGAGTCGCTGTTGAGGACGCGCTTGTGGTCCACCGCCACGTTGGGCAGGGACTTGGGCACCGAGCCGGTGGCGATGATGATGTTCTTGGTGTCCAGCGACTGCTTGCCACCGCCCTCGAGAGCCACCTCGACCTTGCCCTTGCCGGCGATGCGGCCGTGGCCCTTGATGACGGTGATCTTGTTCTTCTTCATCAGGTAGTCGATGCCGTTGGCACCCTTGGTGACCACCTTCTGCTTGTGCTCCTGCACCTTGGCCCAGTTGACCACCGGGGCCGGCACCTCGATACCGAAGTCAGCGGCCTCGCGGATGTGGTGCAGCAGGGCCGCGGACCACAGGAGCGACTTGGTGGGGATGCAACCGCGGTGGAGGCAGGTGCCACCCAAGCGCTTGTCCTTCTCGATAATGGCCGTCTTCAGCCCCAGCTGCGCGGCCCGGATCGCACCGACATACCCGCCGGGGCCCGAACCGATGATCACCACGTCGAAAGTCTCAGCCACGAACGCCTCCGGAGTGGATGTACCCGAGCGGCGCTGATAACCACCCATCCCGGCCGGAATCAAGGAGTTTGCAACCCGTGCGACGCTTCCCACTCCGAACCCTGCTGCTGATGACCCTCGCCCTGGTGGCCTTCATCCGCCTCTATTTCGTGACCCACCGCGGCGAACGCCGGGCCGAGCCCCCGCCCTCCCCAACCGCCTCGGCGAGCGACCAGGCCTGCCGCACCCTGGAGCGCGCCCTGGAAGGCGCGGTGCGAGCCCCCGGAAACCCCGCCGCCTTCGCGAGGGCCCGGCAACAGCTCGACGCCTGCCCGAAGCCCCCGGTGCGCGCCTGTGAGCTCGGCCCGGCCCTGGATGCCCGCTCGCAGCTCGAGGCGGGCGCGCCGCCCCTGCGGGAGCTGCTGGAGACCCTGTGCCAGCGGTGCCAGGCCGGAGCCAACCCCTGTGCGAGTCATGTCACACGCGCGGTGCTGGGGCTGATGGCGGGACGCCCGGCCGACTCCTCCAACCTGCGCTGGTACCTGGAACATGCCGGGCCGGGGACACCGGAAGCCTGTACCGAGGTGTCGCGCGCCCTGCTGGCTCCCGCCGCCCTGCCCCAGGACAGCCTCACGGATGCGCAGAAGGAGACGCTTGGCCAGCTGGCCCCGGTGTGCGCGAAGGCGGGCCAGCTCCCCGCGAACGTGCTGCACGCGGCCGTGGTGCGCGGCGCCGTCCCCGCGTTGACGCAGCTCGTCCAGGAGAGGCCGGCCGGCGAGAGCGCCGTGCTGAAACCGGACCGCACCGTGGGGATTCCGGGTGGAGAGCAGTCCTTCGACGGACAGGAGGCCACGGGCGTGGCGCTCGCGGCGAAGCCCCAGGGAGACCGCTGGCAGAAGGACGGCGCGCTGAGCGCGGTGTTCGAGCCGCCCGTGCGCCAGCTGTCCGCGCTGCGGGTGCGCGCCAGGGGCCCGGGCACGTTGCGCGCCGCCGTCCGCACCGCGGAGGGCCTGGGGAAGCACGACCCGGACAGCAACACGAGCTTCGTGGATCCGGTGGCCTGCCGCTTCAAGGGTACCGGCCAGTGGGAGACCTGCGCGCTGCCGGTACCACTGCTGGACGTGGAGGCGCTCAGTGTGTTTCCGGACAAGGACACGCTCACGCTGAACGAGGTGGAGGCGCGCGGAACGCGGTGAGCGGTTCAGCATCCAAGGGGCCTCTATGCGAATCCACCTGCTCGCCCTGATGCTGATGTCCACTCCCGCCCTGGCCCAAAGTCCGCTGTCGGCGCTCGTCGCCGAGTACGAGACGGGGCCGGCCGCCATCTTCCAGAATGATGGACGCTACGGCCCGACGGGCACCTCGTACGAGGCCGGCGACATCAACCAGAAAGACAACCTGTACCGCAGCCAACGCATCGCGCTGGAGGCGCGGCTGGGGCAGCGGCACGGCATCATCCTGCTGTACGCGCCCTTCGACATCACCACGCGCGCGACGCTGGCGAAGGACATCGACTTCCGGGGCACGCTGTTCCCCACGGGCACCGTGGTGGACAGCCGCTACCTCTTCGAGGGGTACCGGGCCAGCTACCTGTACCGGCTCGTCAACGGAGAGCGCTTCACCTGGGACATCGGCGCGAGCGTGCAGATCCGCAACGCGGTGGTGGCCTTCGGCTCGGTGGACGGAACGCGCTACGCGAAGGAGAGCGACATCGGCGTGGTGGGCGCGTTGAAGACGCGGCTGCGCTACGAGCTGCCCTCGCGCGTGTGGGCGGGACTCGAGGCGGATGCGCTGTCCACCCTCGGACTGCTCGGCAACACGACGGGCGGCATCTACGACGTGGCGCTGACGCTGGGCCTTCCGTTGAACACGAAGGGTGACGTGCACGCCTACGCGCGGCTGCGGCTGCTCGGGGGCGGTGCGGACGTGAAGCAGCGGGACATCTACAACTGGGGCAACTTCGGCTTCGCGGTGCTGGGCGTCCAGGCGGACCTGGTGTCGCTGGTGGAACGAGCACTCCCCCCCACTTGACCGGGTCTCCCCCTCCCCTTCCCCGGGGAGGGGACACGCTCAGGCGGCCTCGACCTTCACGGGCAGATCGAGCGTGAAGGTGGCGCCATGGCCGGGGCCGGGGCTGGTGCAGGACAGCTTCCCCTTCATCTCCTCGGCGGCCAGGGCGCTGATGTGCAGCCCGAAGCCGTGCCCGTCCTTCTTGGTGGTGAAGCCCTGGGTGAACATGCGCGCCAGGTTCTCCGCGGCGATGCCCACCCCATTGTCCTTCACCTCGATGCGCAGCCGCTCCGCCTCGGACGTGCGCTGAACGTGGATGCGCAGACACTTGTCCGCTTGCCGGCTGTCCACCAACGCGTGGCGCGCGTTGCTCAGCAGGTTGATGAGGATCTGCAGCAGCTTGTGCCGATCCACGAAGATCTCCGGCACCTCGGCGTACTCGCGCTCGATGCGGATGGCCAGCCGCTCGAAGGAGATGGCGTGCAGGCGCAGGGCCTCGTCGATGAGCTGGGGCACGGCCACCTGCTCCACCGCTCCCGCCGAGCGCGCGTGCCGCTGCTGCATGCTGACGATGGACTTGATGTGCTCGACACTGTGGCCGAGCGACTCCATCTCCTTGAGCATGTTCTCCCGCTCCTCCACCAGCTGATCCGACACCGCGACCAGATAGGGCGGCAGCTGCTTGCCCTGCGTGTCCTGGGTGAGGAAGGAGGCCATGTCCGCGGAGTGCTCGCGCAACAGGCTGGTGGCCTTGGCCAGTCCGGTGACGCGGGAGCGGCGGAGCTGCTCGGTGACGAGCGTGGTGGAGATGTTGACGCTGTTGAGGGTGTTGCCCACGTTGTGGAGCACACCGGTGGCGACCTCGGCCATGCCCATCTGGCGGGAGACATCCACCAGGGTGCGGTGCATCTCTCCCAGCCGGACCTCCGCCTCCTTGCGGCTGGTGATGTCATGGCCGAAGAGCGTCACCCCCACCGTCTGGCCGTCCTCCGCCAGGATGGGGTGCAGGCAGATGTCCAGCACGACCCGCGAGCCCTCCAGGATGAAGGTGTCCTCCATGCGCAGGCGCTGGCCTCGCTGCACCTGGGCAAAGCGCTCCGACCAGAGCTGGGTCCGCTCCGGCGTCGAGTTGCGCAAGAGCGGCTGCCCCAGCTCCAGCTCCGCGCCGAAGAGCTTCCGGTGGAATTGTCTCATGGCCGAGTTGGCGACGAGCAGGCGCCCCTCGGTGTCCACCGAGGCCACGATGTCATCGGTGCTCTCGATGATGCTGCTCAACTTGCGCTCACTGCCCCGAAGCTTCTTCAAGGCCCACTCGAGCGAATGGTAGGCCGCGGCCCGCGCGATGCTGTGCAACGCGCTCAGTCCCCAGATGCCCACGAAGGTGAAGCCCGACATGGCGTGCCGGATCCAGAACCGGGACACCGCGTCCTGGGAGGACAGGCCGAGGCGGTCCACGACGGAGAGCGGATGGACTCCGTCCATCATCACGGCGACGACGAGGGTGTAGAGCAGCGCCTGGCGCGTCCCCAGCAGGTACACGGCGAGGGCGGGCAGCAGCAGGTAGATGGCGTGCACGCCGCCTTCGCGGTGGGGCTCGTTCATGAAGAGGCCGCCCACGAAACTGCCCGTGATGCCCGCCAACATGAAGAACGCGGGACCCTCGATCGTGGTGGCCTTGCGCGCCGCCAGCAGCGCCACCAGGTAGAACACGCCCATGGCGCTCGGGAGGGCGGAGTACGGCGCGAACACCGTGCCCACCGTGTACACCAGGGTGAACACCACCATGAAACACGCGGAGCCCACGAGCACCCGGTGGCGGACGAGATCTCCGGGAGGCGCGTGGCGCATGGCGTCCGAGAGGAAGAAGTCCAGCAAGCGCAGGAGCCCCGAGACCTTCTCGGGACCCGAAGAGGCCTCGGCGTGGGGCTCGTGTGGCGGGGGGAGGTCCTGGCTCGTCTCGACGGAAATGGGAAGCGCCATGGCAGCATTCTGGGGCCAATCCGGGCTTTTCGAAACCAGGCGGGCAGGGGAATGGTCCCGCTGTGGCCCGCCGAGGACCCACGCTTGTCCGGAATTTCATGGACACACTCCCACGGTGCGGGTCTCCTCGCCTTCCCGAACCGAGGAGTTGCCGGATGATCCTCCTGTGTCTCTGCGCGCTGCTCGCCGCCCCACCCCCGCCGCCCGTGACACTGAGAGCGGGCGCGGCCGAGTCCGGCGACGAGGTCACGATGACCCTCACGGGGCTCACGGCTCCGGCACGAGCGGAGGCGGGCCTCTACCTCTCCGGCAAGCTCTCCGTGCCCTCGCATCCCCTGCGCGCCCTGCTGCTGCGCAGCACGGACGGTGGAGCGCATTGGACCGAGGTCCTCCCCGCGGTGGAGCACAGCGAGGTGCTCTTCGTGGAGTTCGAGGGCTGCCAGGGCCGGGTCCTCGTGGGCTGGACCACGGAGGGCCCGGGGGAGCTGACCCTGTTCGCGAGCTCGGACTGCGGGGCGACGTGGAAGCGCCGGAGCAGGCTGCCCAAGGCCGTCTGGTCCGAGTGGCCGGAGCAGATGGAGTGGACGGATGGCCAACGGGGCACGGTGTGGCTGTCGGACGCGAACGAGGAGAACGCCCCGGTCCGAGCCATCACCACACGTGACGGAGGCAGGACCTGGAGCACCCCGAAGGAGCCGCCCCGGATGCCCTCCGCGCAGCCGGAGTCCGAGGCACGGGGCCCCTCCGGTGAGACCTGGAAGCTGTCGCTGGACGACCAGGCCGTGCGCGTGGAGCGGCAGGAGCCCGGAGGCACTCCCCAGGTGCGCGCCCGGCTGCCGCTCTCCTGGCGGCGCGAGGGCAACAAGCTCGTCCCCGCGCACTGAAGCGGGGTGGGATATCGCCCTGACCCCAGTTCCTTCTGGTAGACCTTACAGCCAGGCAAGGAGAGTGCCCTGCATGTGGCGTCGCATCGAGCTGAAGAACTACCGGAGCATCGAGAGCGCTCGAGTCGATCTCGCGCCCTTCACCGTGCTGGTCGGTCCCAACGGCAGTGGAAAGTCGAACTTCGCCGATGCACTCGTTTTCATCAGCGAACTGACGGATGCATCCGCCGCGATTACGCGCCGCGGAGGAATCACGGGGTTGCGGCGCTGGCAGCGGGCGCCACGAGGCGAAGTCCTCCTCTCTCTCCGTGTTGCGGCATCCCGGGCGGCGCTCGACAACAACTACACGCAGTATGATTGCGTCATCGAGTTCGACCAGGGCAAGTCCTGGAAGTTCGCCAGCGAAAGCGTGGACGAAGTCAAGGATGGCGCGACCGTTGGTACGGTCTCCCGAGGTGAGGATGGCATCGTCCAGCTATCCCCGCCCCAGCCGGTACAACTTCCTCCCTTGGCTCCCCAGGCAAGCCTCGCGCTGTTCTTGAAGCAGATTTCCATCTTGAATTCCAACAAGCCCATGGGCATTCCCGCTCATGGGATGCGCCGATACCGGTTGAATCCCGACGAGATGAGAAAACCCTACCTCGGTTCCGATGAGGTCTTCCTCAACGAATCAGGCAGCAACATCGCGGAGGCGATCGATCACCTCCGCAAGCGCAAGGACGGCTCGTACGAGGACGTTCTCGAATCAATGAAACGAATGGTCCCGGGGTTGGTGGAGATTGATACGCCCAAGGCCGGTCACTACTGGACGCTGGAGTTCAATCAGCGCCAGGCCACGGGGGGTGTTGCTCCATTCACGGCCATGGAGATGTCGGATGGTGCGCTCCGCGCGTTGGGCATCCTCGTTGCCGCCCGGCAACTGGAGCCGCAAGCGGTCCTGATCGTCGAGGAGCCAGAAGTTCACCTCCACCCAGGGGCAACCGCCGTGCTCTTCGAAGCGTTGAAGCAGGCATCCCAGCGCGGTGCCGTGCTCATCACCACGCACAGCCCGGAACTTCTCGACGCGGCCAAGGACGAGGAGCTCCTGGTCTGTGACTATCGTTCGGGCGTCACCCGCGTTGGTCCTCTGGACACCGAACAACGTCAGATCGTGCGGGAGGGACTCTTCAGTGCCGCCGAGTTGATGAGGACAACGCCCTTGCGGATCCAGGGAGATGCACCCGCGACCCTCGAGCCCCCTACCACGCCATGAAGCGCCTCGCATGCATCGTCGAGGGAGAGGGCGAGAAGCAGTCCTTCCCCAGGCTCTGCAACCGCATCCTCTTCAATTACCTCCAGGTCTCGGACTGGAGGGTCACCGAAGCGGCCCTGAAGATGCCACGTGGTCAACTCGTGGATGGGAAGCACCCCAGTCCCCGCCGCCCCTGTGTCAGAAAAGAAGTCGAACGTTTCGTCCGGCTTGCACAACGACAGGAAAAAGCCCAGGCAGTCATCGTGCTCTGCGATGCGGACGACGACTGCCCTGCGGTCTGGGGACCTGATGCCAGCGCCATCGTCACCTCCATCGTGACGGGTGGTGCAGTGATGGCGTGCCGAGAGTACGAATCCTGGCTGCTCTGGAGCCGGCCGGATGGAGAGCGCACCAAGGCAGGACTGGCCTCGTCTCCCGAGCAGATCCGCGATGCCAAGGGAGCCATGGCTCGCTTCGTCCAGAATTATCGGCCCACGGCGCATCAACTCACGGAGACACAGCAGCTCGACATTCCACATGTCAGGGCGCGCTCGGATAGCTTCGACAAGTTGGTGCGCACCCTCGCCACCATTTGTGGCGTACAGCCACCGCCACGCGGCGGGTAGCATGCCGGCGCCCCATGGAAACGCCCTCCCCTTCGCGCACCGTCACCGGCCGCATCGACGTCCACCCTCGCGGCTTCGGCTTCCTCGTCGTGCAGCCGTCCGGCTCCGACGAGGTGCTCTCCGCGTTCATCCCGCCGCCCGAGCTCAACCCGTACCTCGCCGATGACGTCGTCTCCGCGACGGTGACGGCCTCGGAGGATGGCCGGTGGAGCGCGAGCGGACTGTCCCTGCTGAAGCGCCCACGCCAGGAGATCTTCGGCGAGGTGGTGCTGCGCAAGGGCGCCGTCCACCTGCGCATCGACCGCGACGTGGGCAACGGTGACTGGCCGCTGGAGACGGCCGGCGTCGAGGTGCAGCCCCAGGACGCGGTGGTGGCCCGCGTCGCCGACGGCAAGGCGTGGTTGCTGCGCAAGCTGGAGCCCGGAGCGGATCGCTCGCTGGAGCGCATCATCGTGCGCCATGGGCTGCGCCGCGACTTCGACCCCGAGGTCCACGCCGAGGTGCAACGGGTCCTCACCGTGCCGCATGCGCTCAGGGGACGGCGCGACCTGCGCCAGGTGCCCACCGTCACCGTGGACGCCCCGTCCACGCGCGTCATCGACGACGCCATCTCCGTGCTGCCCGCGGGCGGCGACGGGGCCCTGCGCCTGTTCGTCTCCATCGCCGACCCCGCCGAGTTCGTCACCGAGGGCTCCGCGTTGGACCGGGTGGCGCGCGAGCGGGCCACCAGCGTGTACCTCGCCGGTGCCATGCTGCCCATGCTCCCCGAGGAGCTCTCGACGAACTGGCTCAGCCTCGTGCCCGGAGAGGATCGGCTGTGCCTCACGGTGGAGCTGCGCATCGACCCCGAGGGCCGCGTCACCGCGGCGGACGTCTACGAGAGCCTCATCCGCTCGTGGGCGAAGCTGAGCTACACGGAGGTGGCGGACTACCTCGACAAGGGCGAGGTGTCCGGGCCCATGGCGGCGGTGCGCGAGGCCATGCCCTGGTTCCGCGCGGCGGCGGCGCGGCTGGCGGTGGCGCGGGCCGGGCGCGGTGGCATCGAGATGTCACGCGACGAGGCCCGCTTCACCTTCGACGAGGAGACGGGCGAGGTCTCCGGCATCGAGGCCGTGCGGCCCACGACGGCGCACACGATGGTGGAGCGCTTCATGGTCGCCGCCAACGAGGCCATCGCGGGCTGGCTCATCGATCGCGGCGTCCCCGCCCTCTTCCGCGTCCAGGACGAGCCGGAGCCGCAGCGCGTGGCGGACCTGGCCGCCTTCGCGCAGCACTCGGGCTTCGGCGCGGGCTTCGGCCGCAGGCTCACCCCGCTGGCGCTCGCCGCGTTCGATCGGCAGATCGCGGGGTGCACCGCGGAACCGGCCCTGCGCTCGGTGCTGCGGCGCTCGCTGGGGCCCTCTCGCTACACCGTGGTTCCGGCCATGCACTTCGGCCTCGCCGCCCGCGCCTACCTCCACTTCACCTCGCCCATCCGGCGCTACGCGGACCTCTCCGTCCACCGCGCCCTCAAGCAGTACCTGCGCGGCCGCCGCGACTTCGTGCACGAGGACCCCGCCATCGAGCAGCTCGGGGTGCACCTCAACGAGCGCTCCCGCACCGCCAGCCGCGCCGAGAAGGATCGCCACCGCGTGCTGGAGGCGCGGGTGATGGCCTCGCACGTGGGCCGCGAGTTCACCGGACGGATCACCCGCGTGCGGCCCTCCGGGCTGCTCGTCCAGCTCGATGGCATGCTGGTGGAAGCCAACCTCCCCGCGGAGTCGCTGCCCGACGGGCCCTACCAGCCCGATCCCCGGGAGACGTCGCTCGTGAGCGCCTCGCGCACCTTCACCATCGGCATGCCCCTGCAGGTGCGCGTGGCCTCCACCGATGAACAGCACGGCCGCGTCGAGCTCGCGCTCGCGGGGTGAGGCCCCACCCGGCTCGAGAGGATGGCCGAGTGGGGTTGAACACGGGGACGGGTACCCTCACCCCGTCCCTCTCCCGGGGGGAGAGGGGATATCACGCGGAGATGACTCCCCTGATGAGTCCCCTGACGACTTCACCGGATGACATCATGCATCTCCCCATGAGCAAGGAGCCTCCGGTAGGCCATACCTGGCACCACCATCAGGATGTCGGGAGGATGCAGCTCATCACGAGAAGCGCCCATGACCTGGCCATGCCCCACACGGGAGGGATGTCCATCTGGGGCGGTGGTTACAAGGCACCATGAGAAGAGAAAGGAGCGCTGGAGAATGAGCCTCCGCTGGCGGAGCTACTTGTGGAAGGAGCCCCACCCTGCCCTTCCAGGTGAAATCGAGCGGATTGAGACCACCTGGGGTGTCCGGCTACCCGGTGAATACAAGCGGCTGGTCTCGCTCTACCAGGGCATGACCCCGGTCCCCAACTCCTTCAATGTCGGCAGGAGCTCCAATGCGCTCAGCGTGCTGCTGACGGTGACAGAGCATCCAGAACACGAAACCTACTTCATCCAGCACAAGTACGACGTCTTCCGGCCCTACATTCCACCGCGGATCTACCCGTTCGGCGATACCCCAGGCGGCGAGCCGATCTGCTTCGACTACAGGGAGTCACTCGAGGAGCCCCGGATCGTGCTCGTCTCAACAGAGGCTCAGGTCTACCCCGTCGCCGACAGCTTTCAGCAATTCCTGGCGGGCCTATACGACGATTGAGACGGAGGGCACGGTGTCCGGCCCCTCCATGCACATCACGCGCATGGGTTTCAATCGCCCGGCTCCTCGTCCTCCCTGAACTTCTCGTACGGGTCCCGGACAGGTCCTACCCGGACGAGCACGAGGCGCAACCAAGAATCCCCAGGCCTGAGGCGCAGGGGACCCCGAGGCCCGATGCCGTGCGAGGCGTCGAAGTCATGACCCAGTGCCGCGGCGAGCACCACCGCCCCCGCCACGGGGCCCTTCGAGCCACGCACCAGCCCTCGGATGGGGAGGCGCGTGGCTCGGGAAGCGGCGGGAGCGGCCTGGAACAGGGCCCAGGGCACGGAGTGGGTGCTGGAGACGGATGCACGGGGGCCCGTGGGGGTCTCCCGGTGCGAAGCCGAGGGCGGACTTCGGAGGGTGAGGGGCGGCGCCAGAACAGGCTGCGTCCGGGAGCTACTTCACGCCCGGGTCATACAGCTCCGCGGACGCCTGGTCGCCGTTGCTCGTGCCTCCGGCCACCAGCACCCTGTCGGAGTCCAGCAACGTGGCGGTGTGCTGGTAGCGCGCTACGCCCAGGCTCGCCACCGCGCACCACAGGCCCGTGGCCGGCTCGTACACCTCCGCCGACGTGTGGATGCCCGTGGCCTCGTGGTAGCCGCCCACCACCAGCACCTTGCCCGAAGCCAGCACCGTCGCCGTGTGGTAGCGCCGCGGCTGGCCCATGCTCCCCGCGGAGCTCCACTCCCCGCTGACCGGGTCATACACCTCCGCCGTGGCGCTCGCGGGCGCCTCCTGCCCCGCTCCACCCGCCACGAGCACACGGCCCGAGGGCAGCACCGTCGCCGTGTGGTAGCGCCGGGCCGTTCCCATGCCGCGAACGGAAGCCCAGGCGCCAGTGGCCGGGTCATACACCTCCACCGAGGCCAGCAGCGCTCCCCCCGAATCCGTGCCTCCCGTCACCAGCACCTGGCCCGAGGGCAGCACCGTCGCCGTGTGGTTGCGGCGCGCCGTCCCCATGCGTCCGGTGGCCGTCCACAGCCCGGTGGCCGGGTCATACACCTCCGCCGAGGCCAGCAGCAGCCCGCCATCATCCAGCCCGCCCGTGACGAGCACCCGCCCATCCGTCAGCCCCACCGCCGTGTGCTGGCGGCGCGCCATCCCCATCCGGCCGGTGAGCGACCACAGGCCCGTGGCCGGGTCATATACCTCCACGAAGTCGCCGCTCTCACTGCCATCCCCGCCCGCCACCAGCACCCGGCCATCCATCAGCGGCGTCGCCGTGTGCTCGCGGTGGGTGGCCAGGGCACTGCCCGTGGCCGTCCAGCTCCTGGTGGCCGGTTCGTACAGCTCCGAGGCCCACGTGTAGCCCCCCACCACCAGCACCTTGCCTCCGGCCAGCCGGGTGGCGGTGTGCAGCAGGCGCTGCGCCGACAAGCGGCCGGTGGTGCCCCACCCCGTCGTGGCGGGCGTCGCGGAGCACACCGGCTCGCCCACCACGTCCACCACGCGCGTGGCACTGGCCGTGTTCCCGGACGCATCCGTCACCGAGTAGGAGACGGTGTAGCGCCCGGCCTCCGTCGTATCCACGGCGCCGGAGATGGCCACCTGCGAGGACAGATCTCCCTGGCACGCATCCGAGGCCGTCGCGCCCTGCTCGGTATACGCGTCCAGCCCGCGGCGCAGCGTGAGGACCGCCGGCCCGTTGAGCACCAGCTCGGCAGCCCGCGTGTCCACCACCGTCACCGGGAAGACGCAGCTCGCCGCGTTGCCCGCTCCATCCATGGCCGAGCAGCTCACGGGGGTGGAGCCCAGGGCGAAATGGCTGCCCGAGGCTGGCGAGCACACGGGGCTCACCGCGCCGCAGGCGTCCCGGGCCGAGGGCGCGAAACTGGCCACCGCCCCCCCCTCGCCGCACTCGAGCGCCGGCACCGCCGGGCACACCAGCGAGGGCGCCGTCTCGTCGAGCACCGTCACCGTCGCCTCACACGAGGCGCTGGCGCCCTGCGAGTCGGTGCAGGTGAGCGTCACCGGGTGCGTGCCCTTCGCGTAGGGGCCCGCAGGTGACTGCGTGCACGTCACCGCTCCGTCCTCCGGGTCCTCCGAGCCATCCTCCACCGAGGCACTGCCCTGGCACGTCCCATCCGCGGGCAGCCGCACGTTGCGGCAACGCGCCACCGGCGGGCGGTTGACACACGTGGAGTCCGCGCAGCTCGGGCCATCGGCCGGGTCATCCCAGACGAGCTCCTGGAAGCCGGTGGCCGGCGCGGGCAGCCCCGCGCTGAAGGCGGACACCTTCACCGTGTTGCCGCACGTCTGGAGCGACACCGGGAAGGAGAAGCCCGGATCGATCCCGCAGTTCGTGCAGTACGTCACCTCGGGGCCATCGCCCACCTGGTACCAGATGCGATCCACCTCGGCGGGGCTGCTCTTCACCACGCCCGACACCGTCACCGAGCCGCTCGCCGCACAGGACGGCCGCGGGTGCAGGTTCACCGCCAGCGGCGGCACCAGCTTGAGCCGCTGGCCGCACCCCAGGGTGAACTGCTGGGGCCGGAAGGTGGCCGTGTTCACCTGGCCGCTGTCGTTGACGAAGCTGGCCCCCGGCGTCAGCGTGTAGTCCCCCTGTGGCAGAGCCAGGCGCACCGAGCCGCTCGACGCGGCGTAGGTGATGGCCTCGGCCTCCGGAATGCCCACCGCCGCGGGGATGCCCCACATCGTTCCCGAGACGGTGTAGTCCGCGGCCACGCCCCGCCAGTCCGTGCCCTTGAGCCGTCCACTCACCACCACGGACGGATTGAAGAAGCGCTGGCCCGCCGTCGAATACTCGAGCTGCACCTCATTGAAGCAGTATTCGTGGTCCACCCGGTGCTGCTGCCCGGGGCCGAGCAGCGCGGAGGGGCTCTTCTTCTGGGAGAGGTCGAGCCAGCCATGGCGATAGCTCGCCGGATCATACGCCCCGGGCCGGGTGACGCGGGTGTACCCCTGCGTCCAGAAGCCGAGCCGGAGCATCTCCTGGGTGGAAGTCCTGGGCTCATCATAAGCGCTCATGAGCGCCTGCTCGTAGCTGGAGCTCAGCTCTCCCCGCGCCGTGTCGAACGCGTTGCGGAACGACGTGGAGGACCAGCCGTCACCCACCCTCGCCCGCAGGGACGTGCTGTACCGGCCGGTCTGGAAGAAGGAGGTGTAGTTGGGCCGCCCGTCCTTGTTGCTGTCATGATCCGCCTCGAAGAAGAGTCCCTCCAGGGAGCTGGAGGCCCCCGGGTTCGCGGCGACGTAGGGATCCGCCAGGCGGATGGCCCCATGGATGTACGCGGGCCGCATGACGAAGGGGTAGCGCGGGCCCCCTGCCTCTTCCCGAGACACCGGCAGGGTCCGCCCCGCGACCGCTGTGATGGGGCCAATGGTGGGGGTATTGAACCAGGTGAACTCGCGTCCCGCGCGCAGATGCCCGCGGCCCCAACTCGAATATTGACCCGGCACGAGGTTCGGGGCCGTCCACCAACGGCTCGGCTCCGAGACCGGTGCCCTCACCACATCAAGGCCCGAGGCGCTCACCCGGCGGACATTGCTATCGGGTCCACCGTGGATCGAAACGGACCGCTCCCACAGCGTCTGCTCGCCCACGATGTCCCAGGGTCCGGTGAGAGCCCCCAGTTCTCCGGGTCCCGGAACGGCGATGCACACCTTGACGACCTCGTCACAGGCCGCGCTCCACTCCACATCCCTCGACAGGGTACGCGAATCGGTGGCGAGACTCGTCCCCACCCGATACACCACCCTCGTCTTCCCGCTCGTCCCCCCACGAACGAAGGAGTTGAGACGTCCCGAAGTGTAACGGCCCTGGTAGTGGCCGCCCCAGTAGACGTCGAACACCCCCACGGGTTGGGCGCACGTCTCGTCGGTGCCCCACTGGAGCTGCACCACCCCGGTACACTCCTGGAATTCCAGCTCGGCCGGCTCGGGCTGCTGATGGAGGGGACGGACCCTCACGCCCGTGGCGGGCTGGAAGGAGTAGACGGCGTCGTCGGGGATGAGCCTCGACGTCCAACGCGGAGCCACCGTGTAGAGGATCCCGGTGTCGCCCCCCACGCTCGACTCCACGGACAGCTCGAAGTCGAACCCGTTCCTCATGCTCGTCAGGTTGCGCAACTCCGAGCGCGCCTGGTAGCCCGTGGGGCTCGTGCTGGTGGCCGTCACCAGCGCCAGACGCCGGGGGTCCGTCTCCAGCATCTGCAGGATCTCCGGGTTCTGGTTGGTGAACCGCACCCGGCCCTGGATGACGTTGGGTTGCAGCACCACACCGCCCTCGGCCGCGTCCTGCCTCACAGACAACGTCTGGGGTTCATCTCCCCCTCCGGCGGGTCCGCAGCCCACGGCCCACGCACAGACCCACGGCAGGATCCTCTTCCGAAGACTCACCTTCGTCATTCAGCCTCCCTGGCGTTTGAACGGCCTGGAGACTTTCGCCGAGAGTGAAGAGGAATGACATGGCTTTTGTATGACTTTCAGTGGGCCCGGCGAAGCCCCAGCAAGAGAGGGATTGTCTGGAATGGAAGACATGGCCCAGAGGGTTTCAATCGCCCAACTCCTCGTCCTCCCTGAACTTCTCGTACGGGTCCCGGACAGGTCCTACCCGGACGAGCACGAGGCGCAACCACGAGTCTCCAGGCCTGAGGCGCAGGGGACCCCGAGGCCCGATGCCGTGCGAGGCGTCGAAGTCATAACCTGGCTCCCAGACGTGCAGGAGGAGCTCCTCGCCCGCGAGCTCGTGGAAGGAGAAACGGCCGTCCTCATCCGTGCTCACGCCCCGGAACGACCAGCCGCCTCCCACGTCCTCGAACTCCTGGGGCGCTCTCACGCGCAGACGGATTCGCGGAATGGGATTGCCGCGCGGATCCACCACCACTCCCGACACGGGCCTTCCCGTTGGGACGAGCAGCTTCAGCCGGGTCTCGCCCCCTCCGAGCGAGATGAGCTGAGAGGCCGCACGGACGAGCGTGTTCTCATCCAGCTCCGCGGCGAGCCGGTAGCGCCCCGCCTCGGGGACCGAGAGCGCGAAGCGTCCCCAGGCATCCGTCTTGTCCCCGTCGAGCTGCTCGCGGAGCTTCCCGGAGCCCTCGGGCCAGAGCCCCACCGCGACACCAGGCATGGGCATGCCCGCCTCGTCCACCACCTCTCCCACCACGGAGGGAAAGCGCTCGGCGACGACGTGCTGGCTCGATGGGGCGAGCACCTCCACCGCGCGGTAGCGCACCCGCCGGCCTCCGATGTGGAGCATGTGGCGCCCGGGCTGGGGCGCGATGAGGGAGAAGCGTCCCTCCGGTCCCGTCTGGACCTTGTCCCAGACTCCCTTCTCCCAGCCCTCGAGCGGCGCCAGCACCGCGTACTCGCCCTCGATGGGCCGCTCCTCCGTGTCCACCAGGACGCCGTCGACGCGCAGCCAGCGCGTCAGGGTGAAGTCCACGGTGCTCTCCCCCGCCGGGAGGGTCCGCTCGGAGTGGTGGAGCTGGAAGTCCTCCCGCTTGGAGACCTCGAAGCGCACCGGGCCGGGCCACACCGGAGCCAGCCGGTAGCGCCCCTCCGCGTCCGTCTCCACCAGCAACAGCACCGAGCTGCGCTCCAGCCTCAGATTCGTGGAGACATGTGCCCCCTCGATGGGTTGCCCCGAGTCGTCGCGTACCACCCCGTGCACCTCGGCGGCTGGCGCCAGCTCGAGCGTGATGTCCGTGCGCTCGAGCGTCTCCTCGAAGATGGGCACCTCCGCGCTGGCACCCTCCCCGGCGTGCGTGGCGAAGAGCTTCTGGAGCCCGGGCCTCAGTCCCTCGAGGAAGAAGCGTCCCCGCGCGTCCGTGAAGGTGACGGTCTCGTCCCCGAAGGCGAGCGAGTGAGCCGTGGCCAGCACCTTCGCCCCCGCCACCGGAGCCCCCGCGCGCAGGACGAGGCCGGAGATCCGCCTCGGGCGCTCCAGGAAGAAGGTCTTGTCCGTCTTCGTCGAGTGGAGCGACAGCCTGTCGGTCTTGCTCCTCAGGCCCTCCTTGGAGACGACGAATGCGTACTCGCCAGGAGGGAACGGTCCGAGCTGGTACCGGCCGCTCGCATCCGTGAGCGTCTCGAAGAAGCGGCTCTCCGCGTTGAAGATGGCGGTGACGAGCGCGCCCGGAACGGGATCGGAGCCGTCATCGACGACCTCGCCCGACAGCCGCACGCCCGCGCCGAGCCGCAGCTCCACCCCCTCCTCCCCCGCGGCCACGCCGTGCCGCAGGCCCGTGCCCTCGGCGCTCTCCACCCAGAGCGTGTACCGGCCCGCTTCCAGCTTCTCCAGCGTGAAGGAGCCATCCGCCCCCGTCGTGGCCCGGCCGAGCACGGGCACCTCGCCCTGGCGCTGTGCCACCCACTCCGCCAGCTCCGCGCTCGAGGAAACAAAAGCGCAGTCGAGCACCGTCGCTCCGGAACGAAAGCCCCTCCCCTTGCACGGCAGTGTCGAGAGGGACTCCCCGTGCACCGGCGCCGACGCGAGCACCACCGCCCCCGCCACGGGACCTCGGGCCCCCAGCACGCGGCCACGGATGTGCAGGCGTGGGTCCTCCGGGGTTGGGGGAGTGTCCTGGAACAGAGCCTGGAGCAGCGATGCGGAGCTCGGACCGGACGCACGCGCGGGGGCCTCGGCTCCTCGCGCGGGGGACCCGGGTTCACCCCGGAGGACGAGCCACAGCACCAACACGAGGCCCAACAGCAGCACGGAGAGCGAGGCTCCGAGTATCCACCGGCGTCTCATCAAACTCTTGTTCCCAAGTGGGGTTCGGTACGGTGACGGGCACCCTCACCCCGTCCCTCTCCCGGCGGGAGAGGGAGTTCTTCCCGCCCGGCGCGCGAGCACCGCCTTCACGTCATCCAGCGTGATGCCCAGCGGCCGCACCGCCACCAGCACGTGGTAGAGCACGTCCGCCGCCTCCTCCATCGCGCGCTCCTTGTCCCCGTCCGCGCACGCCGTCACCAGCTCCGCGCCCTCCTCGCCGATCTTCTTCATGCGCAGGTTGCGGTCGTCCAGGAGCCGCCGCGTGTAGCTCGGCTTCTCCCCCGGCTCCGGCGCTTTCGCCGCCCGCTGGGCGATGGTGCGATCCAGCTCGACGAGCGCGTCCACCGGACCGATGTCGAAGCAGGTCTCCGCCCCGGTGTGGCACGCCGGGCCCGCCTTCGTCACGCGCGCCAGCACCGCGTCCCCATCGCAGTCCGCCGTCAGGGACACCACGCGCTGCACGTTGCCGCTCGTGCCGCCCTTGTGCCACAGGCCCCGCGTGCGCGAGCGGTAGTACATCTCGCCCGTCTCCAGCGTCTTCTCCAACGCCTCGCGGTCCGCGTGCGCCACCATCAGCAGGTCGCCCGAGTGCGCGTCCTGCGTCACCACCGTCACCAGCCCGTTGCCCTTGGTGAAATCCAGCTTCGACAAGTCCAGCATCATGCCCTCTTCGCACCCAGCAGCTCGCGCACCTGCTCCGCGAGCGCCGCGTTCGTCGCGATTCCATTGCCGCCGAACGAGGTCCGCGTCCCCGTCCAGTCCGTGAACACTCCGCCCGCCTCCTCGACGATGGGCTGCAAGGCCGCCGCGTCCCAGGGCGACAGCAGCTCGTCCACCATCACCTCCGCCCGCCCCGTGGCCAGCAGCAGGTAGCCGTAGCAGTCACCCCACGTCCGGGCCACGGCCGCCTTCGCCGTCAGCGCCCGCCACTTCGCCCCTCTGTCCGGGTGCACCAGGAAGCGCTCGTCCGTGGACAGCACCACCGCCTTGGACAGGTCCGCCTGCTCCGACACCCGCGTCCGCTTCCCGTTCCACCAGCACCCCTGCCCCGGCGCCGCCACCAGCATCTCCCCCACCGGCGGGAAGTACGCCGCGCCCGCGAGGATCTTCTCGCCCTCCGCCACCGCCACCAGCGTGCCCCACAGCGGCACGCCCCGGATGAACGTCTTCGTCCCGTCGATGGGATCCAGGATCCACCGGCGCTTCGCCCCGGCGCGCGTCTCGCCGAACTCCTCCCCGAGGATGCCGTCCTCGGGGAAGCGGGCTTCAATCCACTCGCGGGCCGTCTTCTCGGCGGTCCGGTCCGCCACCGTCACCGGCGTGCCGTCGCCCTTGGTGTCCACCGTGACGCCCTGGCGGAAGAAGCCCAGGGCCACGTCGCCCGACTTGCGAGCCACTTCCTCCGCCGCCTGCATCAACGTCTGCGCATCCATTCAGAGGCTCCTGATCCCGAGGCCGCTCTTCTGGAGCAGCTCCTTGATCGCCCCGACCGTGGTGACGCCGTCGTGGAGGATTCCCGCCACCAGCGCCGCCTCCGCCTTCCCCTCCTGCAACGCGGCCCGGACATGCTCCGCGTTGCCCGCACCACCCGAGGCGATGACCGGAACGTCCACCTGCTCGGCGATCGTCCGCGTCAGCTCCAGGTCATACCCCGAACGGGCCCCGTCCCGGTCAATGCTCGTGAGCAGGATTTCACCTGCCCCCCGCTTCACGCACTCGCGCGCCCACGTCACCGCGTCCAGCTCCGTGGCCTTCTTGCCGCCGTGGGTGTACACGCGCCACCGGCCGCCGTCCCGCTTGGCGTCGATGCTCGCCACCACGCACTGGGCCCCGAAGCGCTCGGCGCACTCGGTGAGCACCTCGGGACGGGCCACCGCCGCCGAGTTGAGGCTCACCTTGTCCGCGCCCGCCCGCAGCGCCCGGCCCACGTCATCCACCGTGCGCACGCCGCCGCCCACCGTGAGCGGGATGAACAGCCGCTCCGCCGTGCGGTGCACCAGGTCCCACAGCGTGCCGCGCTCCTCGTTGCTCGCGGAGATGTCGAGGAACGTCACCTCGTCGGCGCCCGCCTCCTCGTAGCGCATGGCCAGCTCCACGGGGTCGCCCACGTCGCGCAGGCCCTCGAACTGGACGCCCTTCACCACGCGCCCACCCTTCACATCCAGACAGACGATCAGCCGCCGCGTGAGCATCTCACTTCACCTCCAGGGCGACCGCGCCCTTCGTGCTGAACACCACTCCCGAGTCCACCATCGCATCCCGCAGCGCCATGCCGAGCGCCTTGAAGGCCGCCTCCGTCACATGGTGGCTGTCCTTGCCGCGAAGAATCCGCAGGTGCAGCGTCACCCTGGCGTGCTCGCAGAACGAGCGCATGACGTGCTCGTACAGCTTGTTGCGCAGCGGCCCCCGGTAATAGAAGCGCCCGGCCACGTCGATGCAGGCCTGCACCAGCGCGTCGTCCATGGGGATGGTGCGCTCGCCGTAGCGGGCCGCCGTGGCGGGAATCACCTTGTTCACCGCCGTGCCCAGGGTGATGGCCACGTCCTCCATGAGGTGGTGCCGCAGGTCTCCCCGCGCGTGCAGCGTCAGGTCCAGGCCCGCGTAGCGCGCGAAGGTGGACAGCATGTGATCGAAGAAGGGCAGCCCGGTGTCCACCCTGGCCACGCCCTTGCCCAGGGCGATCTCCACGGTGACCTTCGTCTCCTTCGTCTCGCGAACGATGGTGGTCATGCGAACCCCCGTGCCACCTCGGTGGCGTCCAGCTTGCCCGTGTACAGCGCCATGCCGATGACGGCCCCGAAGGCCCCCACGCGCCCCAGCGCCCGCAGATCCGCCACCGTCGTCACGCCTCCCGAGGCGAACAGCGGATGCCGGCTCGCCCGGGCCACCTCCTCCATGAGCGGCAGGTCCACGCCCTCCATCTGCCCCTCCTTGTGCACCGCCGTCACCAGCAGGCCCCCGAGCGACAGGGGCTCCAGCGTCTGAAGCACGTCGGAGATGTCCAGGGCGCTGCCCGACGTCCAGCCGCGCGTCACCACCTCGCGGCCCTTCACGTCCGCGGCCACCACCACCCGGCCCGGGAAGCGCTCGGCCACCTCGCGCAGCCACGCCGGATCCTCGATGGCCTTGGTGCCCACCACCACGTAGGAGGCACCCAGCGCGAGCACCGCCTCCGCCTTGGCCATGCTCCGCACCCCGCCGCCCACCGAGAAGGTGAGGCCGGGCTCGTGGGTCAGCAGCATCCCGATGGGGCCCTCGTTGGAGCCCTTGCCGAGCGCGGCGTCCAGGTCCACCACGTGGAAGGTCTTGAAGCCGAACGAGCGCCAGCGCTTCAGCGCGTCCAGGGGATCCTTCACCCGCACCCGCTCGTCGGCGTAGGAGCCGCCCACCAGTTGCACGCAGGCGCCCTCGCGCAGGTCGATGGCAGGAATGGCGATCACTTGCGCACCTCCTCGAGGAAGGCCTGCACGAAGCGCACGCCGGCCGCCGAGCTCTTCTCCGGGTGGAACTGCACGCCGAGCACGTTGCCGCGCCGCACCGCCGCGGGGAAACGGTCCTCCTCGTGCGTCGTCCAGCCCACCACCACCCGGGGCTCATCGGCGCGGCAGACGAAGCTGTGCGCGTAGTAGACACTGCCCAGCTTCGCGCTCTTCAGGGCGGTGTCCTCCTCCACCGAGTTCCACCCGATGTGGGGCACGCGCCGCGAGCGCAGCTTCGTCACCTGGCCGCGGAAGAAGCCCAGGCCCCAGCCCCCGCCCTCGTCGCTGGTGTCGAACATGAGCTGCATGCCCAGACAGATGCCCAGGCACGGCAGGCCGTCCTCCAGGGCCTGCCGCATCTGGTCGCGCCCCGGCTCCAGCCGCGCCGCCGCCGCACCGAAGGCACCCACGCCCGGCAGCACCAACAGGTCCGTGTCGAGCGCCCGGATCGGATCCTCCTGCACCCGCACCTCCACGTCCGGCGCCGTGGCGAGCGCCTTGGCCAGCGAGTGCAGGTTGCCCGCTCCGTAGTCGAATAGTGTCACTCTCACCGCAACGTCTCCCGCAGCGCTCCGAGCGCCGCCTCGATCTGATTCCACGGGGCGCAGCCGATGCGCAGCGCGTCCCCGATGCCCTTCAGTCCCTGGAATGCACGAACGTTCACGTCCCGCTGCCGCATCCGCTCGGCCACCGCGGGGGCGCCGGGCAGCGGCACCATCACGAAGTTGGCCTCGGACGGCAGCGTCTTCAGTCCCAGCTTCCCGAGCTCGTCCACCAGCCGGGCGCGGATGGCCAGCGCCTCCTCGGCCCGGGCCTTCATCCACGGCACGTCCTCGGACAGCGCCGCGGCGGCGATGCGCTCGGACAGGCCCGTCACCTTGTAGGGACCCCGGGCCTTCTCCACCTCGGCGATCAGCGTGGGGTTGCCCACCGCGTAGCCCACCCGCAGGCCCGCCAGCCCGAAGGCCTTGGACAGCGTGCGCGTCACCAGCACGTTGGGCCGCGAGGCCAGGTCCAGGTGGCTCTCCCGGGCGAACTCGGCGTAGGCCTCGTCGAGCAGGACGATGCCGGGCGCGGCGTCCATCAACCGCTCCAGCGCGGCGCGCGAGGCCACCGTGCCCGTGGGGTTGTTGGGCGAGCACACATAGATGAGCTTCGCCCCCGTGGCGAGCAGCCCGTCCACGTCGATGTCGAAGTCCGCCTTCAGCGGCACGGCCGCGTAGCGCAGGCCGTTCACCTTCGCGAAGTAGGACATCATCACGAAGGTGGGGTCCGGGAAGGCGATGACGTCACCGGGCTCCAGGAAGGCGCGCAGGGTGCTGTCGATGACGTCGTCCGAGCCGCACCCGGTGGTGACGCGCGAGGCGTCCACGCCGGTGTAGCGGGCCACGGCCTGCTTGAGGTCCGGCGCGTAGCCCACGGGGTAGCGGCTCACCTGGGCGGTGGCCGTCTCCCGCAGGATGCGCTCGGCGGCCGGGGGCATGCCGAAGAGGTTGGTGTTGTCGCTCAGGTCCACGCCGCACTTCACCTTGGAGGGAGAGTACAGCGGGATGTCGCGGTAGGAGGCGCGCGAGGGCAGGCTCATGACTTCCTCCAGCCGCGAGCGGCATCGGCGTGGGCGAAGAGGCCCTCGCTGTCGGCCAGCAAGCCCACGTCATCGGCGAGCCGGGCCGCCGCGTCGCGCGTGACACGCTGGTACGTGGTCCACCGGTAGAAGTCGAGCACGCTCAGCCCCGAATACGCCCGGGCCAGGCCGGCGGTGGGCAGCACGTGGTTGGCGCCCGTCATGTAATCGCCGTAGGCCACCGAGGCGTACTGGCCCACGAACACCGTGCCCGCGTTGCGCGCCTTGGGCAGGTCCGCCATGGGCGACGTGGTGGCGATGAGCAGGTGCTCGGGAGCGAACTCGGCCACGAAGGGCCAGGCCTCCTCCAGCGAGTCCACGCTCAGCACCGCGCCGCGCTCGCTCAGGGCCCTGGTGACGATCTCCTGGCGCTTCGCCCGGGCCGCCGCCCGCTCCACCGCCGTGGCCACCGCCTTGGCCAGCACATCGCCCACCGTCACCGTGACGCAGCAGGCATCCGGATCATGCTCGGCCTGGGCCAGCATCTCGCGCGCCACCGCCTCGGGGTCCGCCGAGCTGTCCGCCACCACGAGGATCTCACTCGGGCCGGCCGGCGCGTCGATGGCCACCGCATCCACCACCTGCAGCTTGGCCGCGGCCACGTAGGCATTGCCGGGGCCGACAATGCGGTCCACCCGGGGCACGCTCTCGGTGCCGTAGGCCAGGGCCGCCACCGCACCCGCCCCACCGAGGGCGAAGACACGATCCGCGCCAGCCAGGGCCGCCGCCGCCAGCACACCCGCCGAGGGCTTCCCATCCGGGCCCGGCGGCGAGCAGACGATGACCTCGCCCACCCCGGCCACCTTCGCGGGCACCACGCCCATGAGCACGCTGCTCGGGTACACGGCGCGGCCACCCGGCGCGTACACGCCCACGCGCCCGAGCGGATCCGGCCGGCGGCCCACGATGATGCCCGGCTCCGTCTCCACCTCGGTGGCCTGGGGCTTCTGCGCCGCGTGCGCCTTGGCGATGTTGCGCGCCGCGCGGGCCAGCGCGTCCTTCAGCTTCGGCTCCAGCGAGGCCAGCGCCGCCTCGCACTCCGAGCGGGGCACCTCCAGGGACTGCAACTCCGCGCGGTCGAACTCGCGCGCCATGTCGCGGAGCGCCTTGTCTCCATCCCGGCGCACGCGGGCGATGATGTCCGCGGTGCGCTGGGCGACGCGGGCATCCGACGTGCCCGTGCGGTCCAACAGGCGGCGGCGCGCCTCGGGGGACAGCGTGGAGAGCCGTCCCCGGTATTTGAGCAGGGAGGGGTTCACGGCATCAGCCTCTCGATGCGGGTGACGAGGATGCCCTCGCAGCCGAGGTTCTTCAGGGCGGCGATGGTGCGGTAGATGCTCTTGGCGGGCACCACGGCGTGCACGGCCACGAAGTCACCGCCCTGCACGTCCACCACGGTGGGGCCGTTGAGGCCCGGGAGCACCTCGCGCACGGTGGGCAGCACGCGGCGCGGCACGTTGGCCATCAGGTAGCGCTTGCCCCGGGCCGCCAGCACCGAGCTCAGCGCCTGCCGCAGCTCCTCCAGCTTCGCCGCCGCCTCGGGTGCGTGGTTCTTCCGGGCGATCAGCCGCGCGCTCGACTGCACCACGGTCCCCACCTCGAGCAGGCCGTTCATCTTCAGCGTCGAGCCCGTGGACGTCAGGTCCACGATGATGTCCGCGATGCCCAGGTGCGGGGCGATCTCCGTGGCGCCCGACACCGGCACCACCGTCACCTTCTGCCCGCGCTTCGTGAAGAACTCGGCCGTCAGCCGCGTGAAGGAAGACGCCACCCGCACCCCGTCCTGGATGTCCTCGAGCTTCTGGATGCCGCTCTCCTCGCGGGCGGCCACCACCAGCCGGCATTTGCCGAACTCCAGGTCCATCAGCATGTCCAGGTCGCGGCCGGACTCACACACCAGGTCCCACCCGGTGACACCGGCGTCGGCGGCACCATCGGCGACGAACTCGGGGATGTCCTGGGCGCGGACGAAGATGGCCTCGAACTCGCCGCCGAGCGACGCGGTGAGGGCTCTCTCTCCCCGGACCTTCACTTCCAGGCCGGCATCGTTGAACAGCTCGCGAACCTCTTCGGACAGGCGGCCTTTGTTGGGCAGGGCAATCTTCAGCATCGTGGGTACCTGGGGGTTGGGCGGACGAGCGCGGAAACGAAAAAAGCCCGTCCGGGGTGGGACGGGCTTCCGTTCACTGCGGCGGGTGCATCGGGGGGCGTCTTACGCGTCAACCCAAGCATGCGCACGGCGAGCGGTCCCGTCGGGGGGCCGATGATGATGCGCATGATGATGGGGGTTGGACGCGAAACGCACGGGACCACTCAGTAACCGAGACACCCCCGTCTCGTCAACCCGGCCTTCTCACAAAGCTGGAAAACCCCGCTTGCAAACCCCTCCCCGAGCGAGCACAAGCGGGCGCGATGCGTGACGCCGACGTGATCATCGTGGGTGGAGGGGTGATGGGCTGTGGCGATGGTGCAGTTGCAGACCCGGCTGCCGCTCTTCTCCCACGTGGTCTTCTCCGACAAGGGCTACCTCATCCCCCGAGCGGATGGCCGGGTCCTCGCCGGCAGCACCCTCGAATTCGCGGGGTTCGAGAAGAACGTCACGGCCGAGGGGCTGCACCGGATCCTCGCCCTGGCCATGGAGCTGTGCCCGGCGCTGGGCTCGGCCCCGGTACAGGAGACGTGGGCGGGACTGAGGCCCTACACCGACGACCACCTCCCCATCCTGGGGGCCGGACCCCTGCCCGGCCTCTTCCTGGCCACGGGCCACTTCCGCAATGGCATCCTCCTGGCCCCCCTCACCGCCCGGCTCATGGCCCAGGCCGTCCTCGGGGAGACCCCCTCCGTGGACCTCACACCGTTCCGTTTCGAGCGCTTCCCCCGCCGCTGAGCCGCCGGGGAGACATTCCACCCCCCCGACAACCCGGCCGAGCGGCCGGAAAAGTCGAAAAACCTCGTCGGGTTGGCCTTCCGCGGCCCGATCCTCCTAGAATCCCCCCCGTGGAAGCCATTCCTCCCGTACCTCCCCGGATCCTGATCGTCGACGACGACGATTCCGTGCGCGACGTCATCTCCGTCCTCCTCAGGGAGGAGGGATACAACTGCGTGGTGGCCAGTGGCGCCGAAATGGCCCTGGACATCGCCAGTCAGGAAGAGACGCCGCTGGTCATCAGCGACATGAAGATGCCGGGAAAGGATGGCCTGTGGCTGCTCGAGCAGCTGCGTGAGCGCTATCCGGACACCTCCGTCATCATGCTCACCGGCTACGGCGACACCGAGTCCGCCGTGGACTGCCTGCGCCGGGGCGCTGTCGACTACCTCCTCAAGCCGCCCAAGCTCACGGATCTCATCCGCGCCATCGAGCGGGCGCTCGCCAAGCGCCGCATCGAGCTGGCGCGCAAGCGCTACCAGAAGAAGCTGGAGCGCAAGGTCCGGGACCGGACCACCGAGCTGCGCAATGCGCTGCGCGACATCGCCCACACCTACCAGTCCACGCTGCTGGCGCTGGTGGCGGCGCTGGACGCGCGCGAGCACGAGACGTCGGACCACTCGCAGCGCGTGGTGCGCTACACGAGCGCCGTCGCCGAGCGCATGGGCATCAAGGGCCAGGAGCTGGAGGAGATCGGCCGGGGCGCGCTGCTGCACGACATCGGCAAGATTGGCGTTCCGGACGCCGTGCTGCTCAAGCCGGGCAAGCTCACGCCCGAGGAGTGGCAGGAGATGCGCAAGCATCCGGACATCGGCTTCCAGATGATCCAGAACATCCCCTTCCTGGCCACGCCGGCGCAGATCGTGCTGTCGCACCAGGAGCGCTGGGATGGGCAGGGCTACCCGCGCAACCTGAGGGGCCAGGAGATCCACATCGGCGCGCGCATCTTCGCCGTGGCGGACACGCTGGACGCGATGACGAGCGACCGGCCCTACCGCAAGGGCACCACCTTCGCCAACGCCATCGCGGAGATCACCCGCTGCGCCGGGACGCAGTTCGATCGCGACGTGGTGAGGGCCTTCCTGGACATCGGCGAGCAGGCGCTCATCAAGATCAAGGAGGACATGCACCTGCGGAAGCTGACGCTGGTGCAGGCGGAGGCGCAGGCGCAGGAGGCCGAGGCCACCCTGGCCCGGCTCACGGATGACCTGGACGACATCGACCAGAGCATCCCCGGCCCGGGCAGCCCGGGTCCGGCGCCTCGGGGTGCGAGCCCCGCCGCCACTCCCCCTCCCGCGCCGGCGGTGGGAACCCAGGCCACGGCCAACCGTCCGGAGCAGCCCGTCGTCCTGTCGGTGCTCGCCGGGGGCCGCCAGGGTAACTCACGCGACTGAGAGGGCCTCGGGCTCTCAACGGACTTCAGGTGTAGACCTCTACACCTGAGCAGGGAGGAGCCAGCGGTTTCTGGCGCGAGTCACTCGCTGGCGGGCTCGGGCCGAGGGAGCTGGATGAGACCGGCCCGGTCGAGCAGCTCGCGCACGCGGGCGGTGAAGGCCACGTGCTCGGGGTTGCTGGCCGTCATGGGCTCGGGCGAGAGCACCAGGAGCCAGCCCAGCGTCCCCACCGGCTCGATGCGCACGGGCGCGGGCAGCGGCGGCAGCTTCCCGAGGCGGCGCGACAGGTATGTCAGCCAGCCCACCTGCCGCTCCCACTGGCTCTTTTCGACGAGGCGGACCATCTCGGTTGAGCCGACGATGGCGTAGTCGGGGTCCCACGCCGTGGCCATGCACGTGAGCACCTCGGCCAGCGCGGGCGCACGCAGCAGCCGCTCCCGGACCGCGCCCTGCCTGGGGGGGTAGAGCAGACACAGATTGGGGCCTCCCCACGGCGAGTATTTGCCACAGGAGAGGTGGAGTTTCGTGGCCTCCTTCTTGGCATTCCACACATACTGGCGGAAGCCCAGATCCTCGATGACCTCCCTGCCGACGTCGGTGCGATTCCGGCCCTTGAGGAAGAGGGACTCCCACTCCTTCAGCTCCGGGCGGACGGGCCAGCCCGGCAGCTCGCGGGGGAAGCCACGGCCCGCCCCGTACCATTGGGTGAACGTCGGGTCACACCGCGCCAGCATGTGGAAGAAGAGCTCCGCGCGCCGCGCACACTCCAGCGCCGTCTCCTGGCGCGGGCCCCAGTACGCTCCCACGTAGTAGTCCTCATCGGCCTCTTGCATGCGTGCTCCTTTCTACTGCACGGGCCGCGTGTGGTGGACCGTGATGTTCTTCCAGTTGTTGTCCTTGAAGAGCTTGCGAAGGAACTCCGCCACCTTGGCGTCGGCGACGTGCCAGCTCACCGGCATTCCCAACCTCTGGGCCATCCTCGACTGATTCTCCGCTTGGTCCATGAGCTGCGTGAACCCGCCAGACGCCTCGAACCAGGCCTTGGGCGTGCCGTCCGCCTCGAAGAAGGAGCAGTAGCCGGGGCCCTTGGCCTCCAGCAGTTCCCCCAGCTTGATGCCGTCGAACTCCAGTTTCCCAATCATGTACACCCACCACGCGGGCCGCCCCGTCACCTGCTCCTGGTAGTCCTGGGAGCGCTTGGACTCGTTGGTGGGCTTCTTGTACGTCCACCTGCCGGGGCTCCGCGCCGGAGCCTTCTGGGACGCCTTGCCCGCCTTGCCGCTCGCGCCGCCGGTGTTGCCGCCCCGGCCCTTTCCCGCCATGTGGAGGATGGAGAGGGCGCTCAGGTCCACGCCCACCGTGCCCGCCGAGCCCGCCACCACGGCTTCGCCCAGCACCAGCTCGCCCCTGGCCGTGAGCGACAGCCCTGGCAGGTCCGCTCCCAGTCCGCCCATGCGGCCCACCGTGGCCCGTGCGCCTCCCAGCAGCATGAGCAGGTGCGTGGACAGGCGCGCCGCCTCCCGTATCTGGTCCTCCCTCGACATGGCCCCGTAGCGCGCGAAGTACTCGGGCGAGGTGGCTATCAGGTACGCCACCGTCGTGGGCAACTGCCCCAGGTCCTCCAGCGTGCGGATGGGGTTGAGGACCGAGTGCGCCAACGCCAGCGTCATCTCCCCCAGGGCCTCCTGGGCTCCGTCGAGCGCGGCGTTGAGCGGGTCCCTCCCCAGGCCCCGTTCCGCCAGGGGCTCGCTGTCCTCGCGCCGCAGGGCTTCGTTCACCGGGTAGAAGACTCCACCGTGTGAAAAATAGAAGCCTCCCACCACGAGGCGGCCTACCGTCCACTCTCCTTCCACCAGTCGCAGAGGGCCCCGGCGCTGAAGAGGCGTGCCATCGAGCGCGGCCACCAGGTAGCCGTCCGGACGCACCATCACCAGCCACACGAAGCGCTCGGCGCGCCACTTCAAGTCGGCGTACTCCACGCGCTCGCCCCCCTCGAGCACCTCGCGCAGCAGCCAGCCCAGCGCCCGGCGTGGGGCGAAGCTCCGCTGTGTCACCGGCGTCTTGGCCAACCGGCCCAGCAGCTGGCGCGCCTGCTCCACGTAGAGCGCCGCGCCCGCCGGGTGACGCCCCTCTTCCCCGAGGCCACTGGCCTCCTGCACCCCCTGGAAGAAGTCCTCCGTCTGGAAGAGTTCCTCCGTCTGCTCGGGGAAGCCCCCCGCGGAGCCCTCCGGCGCTCCAGGCGCGGCGGTGGCAACGAGTTGCCGCGGTTCGGAATCGCCACGCAGCGCGGTGGGCCGCGAGTGGAGCCCGAAGCCGCTCGTCAAACTCGCGCGCGGAGGGGCCGTGGCGCACCCGCCGAGCAGCACGGCCACGGCCATGGTCAGAACGAGCGCGCCGAGCCGGTCGCCGTGCACCCCGAGATGAGTGGACATGCCCTGGACTTCAGGGGAACAGGACAGGGGCGGTCAAGTCACCAGGTAGGAACAGACAGGGCTTTCCTCATGGGTAGGACGGACTTCGAGATGGACAACGAGGACCACCCCCTTCAGGCGCCCGCGTCGTGAAACACGCGCCGCGGGCCGCTGGGGGCCAGCGGAGACGAAAGCCGTGCTAGACCTTGGAGGTCATGAAGCCAGCCCGACTCATGAAGACAGTCTCCTTCCAGCCCCTCGCCCGTGGAGACAAGGTGGGGGAGTACGAGGTGGAGGCCTCGCTGGGCGCCGGGGGCCACGGCCTCGTCTTCAAGGTGCGGCGCGCCGGGCTGCCCTTCGCCCTCAAGCTGCTACGCGGCCGGAGCCTGGAGGCCCGGGGGCAGCGGGAAATCAGCATCCTGCGGCGCATCCAGCACCCCAACGTGGTGGGCTTCCACGCATGCGGCAGGTGGCCCCACCCGGTGCACGGCCCGCTCTACTTCGTCATGGACTTCGTGGAGGGCCGGACGCTGGAGCAGTGGGCCCTGGAGGACAACCCGTGCGCGCGCTGCGTGGCGCGCGTGCTGCTGGAGCTGGCGCGGGCGCTGGCGCACCTCCACGCCCGGGGCGTGCTGCACCGCGATCTCAAGCTGGAGAACATCCTGCTGCGCACCTCGGACGGGGCGCCGGTGCTGGTGGACTTCGGCATCGGCTGGCTGGCGGAGGAGCCCCCGCTCACCCAGGGCACGCTGCCGCCGTGCACCGCCGAGTACCGCAGCCCCGAGGCGCTGCGCTTCGCGCGCGCGCACACCGGCGGGCAGGCGCGCTACGTGGCGGACGCGGGAGACGAGCTGTGGGCGCTGGGCGTCCTCCTCTACTGGCTGCTCACGGACATGCTGCCCTTCGGGCGCGTCTACCAGCGGGGCCAGCCGCTCGACGAGCGCATCCTCACGCAGCGGCCCAAGGCGCCGCACGAGGTGAACCCGCGCGTGCCCCGGGCGCTGGGCGAGCTGTGCCAGCGCATGCTGGAGAAGCGGCGGCAGGCGCGCTACGGCACGTGCGAGGAGCTGGCGCGGGCGCTGGAGGCGGCGCTGGCCGGGGCGGACGGAAGCTGGGACGTGCCGCTGGTGGACCCGGACGCCCCGGAGCACGCCTTCACCGAGGAGGAGCCCGGGCTGGTGCCGCGCAGCGCCGAGGAGCGCGAGATGCGGCGGTGGAGCATGGGCCGGCCCCGGCGGGGAGCGAAGGCCCGCCACCCGCCCGCTCCTGAGGGTGGCGGTGCTACCGTCGTGGCGCCGCCCGCGGTGGTGGAGGAAGAAGCGGAACCCGCGCCCGCGGGCGAGGAGCCAGAGAGTGCGGCGGGGGCCCCCCATGTCCCGGAAGCGGCCCCTTCTCCGGTGGACGCCGCCGCTCCTCTTCCCGTGGCCGCCGAGGAGGCAGCACGGGGAGTCCCGCCCCCGCTGGAGGCACCAGGCCCCGTGCACCGTGCGCGCGTGTTGCCCGGAGGGGGCGTGTCACGCGTGGGGGCGGTGGCGCTGGCCGCCGGGCTGCTGCTGAGCGCATGGCTGCTGGCGGGCTCCCGGGTCGAGCGGGGGCCTGTGGGCACTCCCGGCGTGGCGGCGCCCACGGCGGCCCCGTCACCTCCCGGGTGGGAGGTGGGTCCCCCGACGTCTCCTCCAGGGATTGTGCGTGAAGTGGCGGCACCGGGCGGGCCGTCCGAAGCTGGAGGAGGCGCGGCGCCACTCGTGGCCTCCACCCCCGCGCTCACCACCGCCATGCCTCTTCGCAAGCAGGAGTCCCGTTTGCCGCCCCAGGAAATGCCCGTGCCCGCGCTTCAGCCCCAGGGGGGGCGCTGCAAGAAGTGGCAGTGCCTCGCAGCGAGCTGCGGCTGGGTGCTGGTCGCGTGCACCGGCCCCCAGGTGCGCGCCACACCCGGGCCCGAGGACTGCCCGGCCGGCGCCATGAAGACCATGAGGGAGGAGTTGAGTCTCGGCCTCAGTGACGACTTTGCCGCCGACATTCCACCCGGCACCAGAGGGGAGCGGGTCACGGTGCGCGCGGGCGACGCCGCCGTCACGATGCTCTACAAGGTCGGCGAGCTAGACGAGGGCACCGTGCTCACCGGGAGGTTCATCCTCGGCAAGGAGCGCCTCTACGGCCGTTTCACGCGGGCACAGACGCCCCAAGGCAAGACGTACCCCGTGTGCATGGAGATCGCAGCGCCAGGCGGGGCCGGCGAGCCCATCAAGTCTGAGGTCGGCTCGGATGCCGTCAAGGTCCACGCGCGCGTCCGCGTGTACGTAACGGACCAATTCGAGTAGGGCGCCCGGGCGCTCGGCCGCCCAGAGGTCCCCCACGGTGAGCTGTGGTAGAGGCTACGCTTGAAGTGGGGCGGCTCCACGCCCCCGGAGAGGTTGTCCCCCGTGCCCCTCGCGTCCTCCGCTGGCCTCCTGTCCCTGGCCCTGCTCACCTCGGCCGCTGACGCAGCCGAACGTCCACCTCTGCCCCCGTGTGAGGCGGGTGATGTACGCCTGGACGTGGACGCGGACGCTCCGGGCAGGATACCGGCGCTGTGCATCACCCCGGACCTCACCAGCAACTTCCTCTTCGACGCGAAGCTCTCGCGCGTGGAACTGGAGGGGCGCGAGCACTTCCGCCGGGTGACGGAGGCGGCCGACTCATTCATGGTCGTCCCCGCGGAGGCCATGCGCGACATGCAGCCGCAGCGGGTGACGGTCTACTTCGCGGATGGAGCGGCCCCGGCGAGCCTCACGTTTCTGCTGGTGGTACACCCCGCGCGGGCGGCACGGCAGGTGGACGTCATCCGGCAGACGCTCCCGGTGGACTTCTACAAGCAGAAGGCGCGGGATGCGGACGCGAAGGCGCTGCGCTGCGAGGAGGAGAAGGCGCGCCTCCAGGCCGAGCAGGGCGGGCCGGGTGGACTGCGGGGTCTGCGCGCGGCGGGCCTTCTGAACCAGAGGCTCGGCGTCGCCGTCAAGCGCATCACCGAAGACGTCAAGACGAGACCGCGGGCTACGCTGGCCCTGGCCGACGCGTGGTCCTCCCGCGCCGGGGACAAAGACAAGGGCCGAGTCGCGGTGGAACTGGACTTGAAGAATCCGGGGACGAGGCCCTGGACGCTCGCGGGGGCCGTGTTGCGCGGAACGAAGGGTGAAGAGCTGACGCCGCTTCCGGAGGGAAACCCCGTTTCCATCCTGCCTGGGGCGCCAGGCCGCGTCATGGTGGAGTTCGAGGCCACGACGAAGCAGGCCCAGGGGGCGTACACCCTGACGCTGTGGGACGCGGACGGGCGCTCCGTCATCCTGGAGAACGTGACGTTCCCGTAGCGCCGAACCCCCCGGGGCCACTACGCCCTGACAGCTCACCCGTTGCGTCCTTCTACCCCCGGCCAACCCATTGGCTTGACGGGCACATCCGCGCTTCCGTGTAATTCCGGAGCGACGGCTCGCACTCCGCGTCGCTACTGGAGGTGCGCCGTGTCCACCCGTCTTCCTGGCCCGCGCCCATCCAGCGCTCGCATTGGCCCCCTGCTGGGCGGCTGGTTTCTTCTCGTGCTGTTCCTCCAGTCCGCCTGCGCCACGGGCACCCCACGGGGCAGCTTCCTCGTGGGTTAGGCCCCGCGCAGAAATAACTTTTCAGTTTGGATGAAGGGTATAGTTCCAATCACCATGAAAATCTGCACGCTCAATGGTTAACGCGGCCATCTGCATGTCGGTGATTTTGGTGCCGAGCGGGTAGGTGCGCTTGTCGAGGCCGGCGCTGACACGCAGCCCTTGTCGGGTAGTGGTTGCGGCAATGAGGTTGACGACAACCTCATGGCTGATGAGAGGTC
>NZ_DASUNC010000111.1:0-27552 GCF_036277355.1 Archangium sp. | reverse complement strand
GCTGGTGGACGTGGGCGGGGGGTACTACGAGATAAAGCCCAAGCACACGGGCAAGTGTGTCTCCGTTTCGGGCCCCTCCACGGCGGACAACCAGCTCATGGTCCAGTTCGACTGCTTTGGCGGGACCAACCAGCGCTTCCGCTTCTCCTCCCCCGGCAAATGGTGTGTCACGGTGAGTGGCTCCGTGGAGTGGTGTGGCCCCGTTCCTGGCGTGGTCCGCTACACCACCTCGACGCCTGGTAACTACACGGTGCGCCTGAACAGCGTTTGCGGCGGATACTCGGGTGGACAGGCCTGCCAGTACGAGCTGCTACGCGATGGGGTGAAGGTGACGGACTCGGGAGTCGGGCGCTGGTACAGCACAGGCATCTCCTCCTACACCGCCGGGGAATGCCCCGCCGCGGAGGCCCCCATCGCCTGTGGTGTGAGGAGTGACCAGAACGTCACCATCCCGTGAGCGTGAGCCCGCCACAGGGGGAATTGCTTGCTCCGGCGTGTGGCCCTGGCGCCGGAGCGTCATATCCGCAGTACAGATAATTCATCTCGGGGAAGAAGGAGACACAGGGCATGAGGTGAGTAGCGACACTGTCGCGCGGATGCTGCACGAAGCGGGGTCTGGCTTGCAGGCTCCGCGTAAGGAGGATGAGGGAGGCAGCCATCCAGATAGGGATGCACAGTCCACCGACGAGCGCCCACCTCAGCTACAGAAGATCCGAGGAATTTGGGAGCCTGACGGTAGCGTGTGCCCTGGTGAGGTGGTTTTGCCCAGATGACGGTGGGTTAAAGAACGTGCAGGTCGTCCACTTCGACTGTGTAGGTTTCGCCCTGCTTGATCGCCGTCAACGAAAGCGTCAGATCACCGCGGCCCTCCTCCTGGGTCCACAGCGGTACATCAATGGCGACTGTATCTGGGGAGGACGGTTGCTCATAGACATCTACAGTCATCTCAACGTCATCTGGCATGGGAACAAGAGTCCGCCCATAGTCCTCGACAGCAGTTCTCAACTCTGCCTCGGTCAGGCGTCCTGCTCGACCATCCGCTGCGATCTCCGCATACCGTCCCGCCGCCAGATCCTCTATCAGGCGCCGAATCTGAACCATCAATTTTGTGTCCACAGTACGGCCTCCTACCGATTACCGGGGATTCTGGTCGGTGTCGATGGAGTGACGCCGATCGAGTTGAAGTAGGCATCCGCGCGGCCAATCAGCGTTTGCGCCTCTTCATGAGACAGACCTGCGCGTCGTAGCGCCTCATAGGCGATTCTCCGCTCGTCAGCATAGGTCCCCCCTCCGGCCTGACGCTGAACCTGAGTCGCCTCATCGTGTGCAGTGCCAACGCGTGTCGCTGGGCCCTTCAGTTCAACAGCGGGGGCTGCACGACTGTCATATCCGGGCAACTCCCGAACGGCGGCATCTTGAATCACATGGTGCGCGTCCTTGATGCCAGCATTCTTGAGCTCACCGTAGGTTCCTGCTCTGAATCTTCCTACGGCACCGCTGCTCGAACTGTCGCGAGCCGCCATGGCCACGGCGTTGGGAGCCAGCACGAAGGTGACGCCCCTGGCGCTGAGAACAACCGACTCCACCTGAGCCAGTGCAGGGGCCGTCAAGCGAATGTTCAATTGTGCCTCTGCCACCACTGCCGCCTGTCCGGCTCCAGGCAACTTCGGCATCGTCGCTACCATGCCTGTCGCCGTGTTCCCCATGGCCACCGTGGCAAGCATCACGAACGATCGAGCCGCCCTCTCCCCCAGGGTATCTCCGAACTTCTCTCCAGACGCGTAGAGCTCGTCGAAGGTCGTGGCTCGATCCACTTCCTTCATCAGCACCAGCCATCCATCAATCAGCCGCCAAACCGAGTCCCAGCCTAGATACGCCATGGCGCCCAGCGTCAGAATCGCAGCGAGGCCCTTGCTGACGGGCTCGGGCAGCGTGAGCAAGACGGCATACATGGTCAGGCCACTGACGACCGTGGCCACCACGGCCTGGGGACTCACCATTCGAGCCAACTCTTCCTCCATGGCACCCAGCACCTTGTTCTGGGCAATGGCCATGGCCAGGGCGTACCTGGCATCCCCATCCAGGAAGGGCTTGTCCACCAGCAGGCGGAGGCAGTCCCCGGTCCCCCACGTTCGCTCGCACCACAGCAGGTAGCAGCGCTTCAGTTCCTCATCCTCGGGCAACAGGTGCAGGTCCTGGGGGTTCCCTGGCTCCGAGGCAATGAATTGCTGACTCCTCCCTTCGTACCGGAACCAGCCGCTGCGCTCAGGTACTCCGAACAGCCGCCGGGCGTATTCCAGGGGCTGCGCCACGACTGGCACGGAGGCGGCGTGTTCCGCCACAGCCTCCTTGAATTCCTCCTCGCTCAGTTCCACCGGCTTCACGTCTTGGCGAGGGACGTGGACGAGAGGCTCGCCCAGTCCCGTGTCCAGGCGAATGACCTTCGTTGGCGTGCTGCACCCCACGAGGAAAGGGAACAGCAGGAGAACCGCCCAGCGCACCATGAGGAGCCTCTTGGCCATGCTTCCCGTTCGTCAGGAGCGCCCCCAAGATTACGGGGAGCTGTGTCATGCCCGTCAACCGAGGATGGAGGCGGCGGAATGACAGGGCGCGAACTCAACGGCCTCGTGTTAGGGGTGGAGCCAATGACCTCGACCCACCGCGCAGTCGTTCGCATCACCGGCCCGGACCGGCCAGGGATCGTCTCGGATGTGTCCGGGCTCCTGTTCAAGCTGGGGCTCAACATCCACCACGCGGACCAGCACCTGGACGCGGAGGCCAACCTCTTCTTCCAGCGCATCGAGTTTCCCGTTCCGGACGGCTGGGAGCGCGTCCGCGCCGAGCTGACGAAGGGCCTGGATGCCCTGGGCATGCAGCACTCGCTGCGGGTGCTGTCCGAGCGGCTGCGCGTGGGCATCCTCATCTCGAAGCATCCGCACTGCGGGCTGGACATCCTCGACCGTCACCGCACGGGGGAGATCCAGTGCGACGTGCCCGTCGTCATCTCCAACCACCCGGACCTCGGTCCGGAGCTCACCCGCCGTGGCTACACCTTCGTGCACGAGCCCATCGCGGGGAACAAGGCCGAGCAGGAGCGGCGCATCCTGGCCCGTCTGGCCGAGGAGCGGGTCGACCTGGTCGTCCTCGCCCGGTACATGCAGATCCTGACCGGCAACTTCGTCGCCGCGTATCCGAACCGCATCATCAACATCCACCACAGCTTCCTGCCGGCCTTCGCGGGCGCGGAGCCCTACCGGCAGGCGTTCCGCAAGGGCGTGAAGCTGGTGGGCGCCACCAGCCACTACGTCACCGAGCAGCTGGATGAGGGGCCGATCATCGCCCAGGGCGTCACGCGCGTGTCGCACCGGGACACGGTCGCGGACATGGAGCGCAAGGGCCGCGACCTGGAGCGCGTGGTCCTCGCGGAAGCGGTGCGCTGCCACCTGGAGGACCGCATCATCGCCTACGGTCACAAGACCGTGGTCTTCGAATAGCCGCTCGGGGAGCGGCGGCTCAGGGCTGGGCCACCGCCTGCTCCAGTGCCGCCTGAATCTGCGGCAGCGAGTAGGGCTTGGGCAGCACCACCACGCCCTCCAGCGGTGCCTCTCCCTTGGGGAGCGCCACGTTTCCATGGCCCGAGGCGAGGATGACCTTCATCCCCGTCTTGCGCTCCGTCACCTCGCGCGCCAGGTCCACTCCCGACGCACCCGGCAGCGTCACATCGGTGAACAACACGTCGAAGCCACTGGCGGCCATGGCGCCCCGGGCCTCCTCGGCGCTGGTGACGGGCAGCACCTCGTGCCCCAGCAGATCCATCAGCTCGCACGCGGACGAGCGCACGTCCTCGTCATCCTCCACCAGCAGCACGCGCAACCGGCGGGACGCGGCGGCGGGCGCGGGCGGGCGCACGGACACGGAGGCGGTGGGGGCCGGTGCCGCACGGGTGGGCCCGCGGACCGCCAGGCGCTGCTGGCGGCCATCGAGCAACTGCCGCAGCTTGCGGGCCAGCTCTTCCCGGCTGTAGGGCTTGCTCAGCAGCTGCACGCCCGCATCCAGCCGTCCACCGTGGACGATGGCGTTCTCCGTGTAGCCCGAGGTGAAGAGCACCTCAATGTCCGGGTGCAGCTCCTTGGCCTGCCGGGCCAGCTCGGGGCTGCGCACCGGACCGGGCATCACCACGTCCGTGAACAACAGCTCGATGGGGACGCCGCTCTGGAGGATCACCAACGCGCTCGCCGCGTCCACGGCCTTGAGCACGCGGTAGCCCAGCTCGCTCACCATCTCCACCACGGTGGCCCGCACCTCGGCGTCGTCCTCCACCACGAGGATGGTCTCCGTGCCTCCCTGGATGGGGCCGGTGACGACCTGGGCGTCCTCCGCCTCGGCCTCCACCGCCCGGGGCAGGTAGAGCTTGATGGTGGTGCCATGGCCCAGCTCGCTGTAGAGCTTGATGTGGCCGCCGCTCTGCTTGACGAAGCCATACACCATGCTCAGGCCCAGGCCCGTGCCACGGCCCTCGGGCTTGGTGGTGAAGAACGGCTCGAAGGCCCGCTCCATCACCTCCGGCGTCATGCCTCCGCCCGTGTCCGAGACGGCCAGCAACACGTACTGGCCGGGGAGGACCTCGGGGTGCAGCCGGCAGTAGTGGTCGTCGAGCGTGGCATTGCCGACCTCGATCGTCAGCTTGCCGCTGCCATTCATGGCGTCCCGGGCGTTGACGGCCAGGTTGATGATGACGTTCTCGAACTGGTTGGGATCCAGCGACGTGTTCCACAGCTCCTTGTGGGTGGAGGTCTCCAGCTCCACCTCCTCGCCCAGCGTGCGGCGCAGCAGATCATCCATGCCGCGCACCACCTTGCTCACGTTGACGACGAGCGGCTGGAGCGGCTGGCGGCGCGCGAAGGACAGCAGCTGGGAGGCGAGCTTGGCGCCCCGGTCCACGGCGCGGGTGGCCGTCTGCACACGGGTCAGGGCGCGCTCGTTGCCCACCAGGTCGCGCTGCAGCAGCTGGAGGTTGCCGGCGATGACCTGGAGCAGGTTGTTGAAGTCATGCGCCACGCCGCCGGTGAGCTTGCCCACGGCCTCCATCTTCTGGGACTGGCGCAACTGCGCCTCGGTCTTGCGCCGCTCGGCCTCGCTCTCCTCGAGCGCGCGGGTGCGCTCGCGCACCAGCTCCTCCAGGTGCTCCTGGTAGTGGCGCACCTGCTCCTCGGCGAGCACCCGCGACGTGACGTCCTGGCCATACACGAGGATGGCCAGGACGGGCCCTCCCGGCAGGCGGATGGGCCGGTAGTCGAAGTCGAGGAACAGCTCCTGCAGCGGATCGCTCTCCTTCTTGCGCAGGGAGATCTTGAAGGCGCGCATGGCGATCGACTCGCCCTGGTGGAACACCCGCTCGAACAGGTTGTAGACGCCTTTGTTCTTGGGGTCCTTGAGCTCCGGACGCACCTGGAGCAGCGGCATGCCGATGATGTTCCGGAAGCCAACGAAGGGCAGGTAGTTCTCGTTGACCATCTCGAAGACGAAGTCGGGCCCCCGGAGGACCGCCACCACCCCGGGCAACGTCTCGAGCAGCTGGCGGAGGTAGCGGCGCTCGTGTTCCAGCTTCTCGTTGTTCTCCTGCACCGCCGACATCCGGGCCATCAGGTGCGCGAGCTGATCCTGGGAGAAGCCCTCCGGCCGGTCCTCCGGCGCCCAGGTGGAGAGGTCCGCGGAGCGCAGGTCCGTCACGTCCACGGCGTGCTGGAGGATGAAGGCCACGTCGCCCGAGGCATCCAGCAGGGGCTGGTGGGAGTAGCTCCAGAAGCGCTTCTCGAGCACCGGGCCCGTCCTGGTGGGGCGGGCGATGGGCTGCACCGTCATCGCGAGCAGGTCCGGCAGGCGCCGGGTGAGCACCCGCTCGAGGGACTCCCGGAGCAGCCGCGAGCCATCCGGCTCCGAGGGGCTCGTGTCTCGCGGAAGCACCTCGAAGATGGGGCGTCCGAGGATCTCCTCACGCCGCAACGAGGTGGCGTTCAAGTAGGCCTGGTTGGCCGCGACGAACTTCAACTCCCGGTCCAACACCATGAGCGGAGCGGGAGCGGAGTCGAACAGCTTCTGGGAGTCGATCATGTGAGACATTCAGGAGCCCAGGGAAGAGGACGAAGCCGGACCCGGGAACTGGTATCCCACGGCGGGAACCCGGACAACGCTCATTATTTCAGGCCCTAGTTATCGCCCCAGGTGAAGCCAGTACCGAGCGTGAAGGTGACGCCCTGGGCCCAGGGGGACGTGTGGGGCGCGAACGCGCGGTACTGCGCCTCGGCGCTGAGGGAGACGCGCCGGCTGAGCAGGGTGTGGAGCCGCAGGCCCACGGGCAGTTCCGGGTGGAGCTGGCCCGCCTGGGAGCACATCCCCGCGCCCACCGAGGCGCGCAGATCCAACCCGCGCGCGTAGCCGAGCCGCGCCGTCAGCAGCGGGGGCGTGAGTACGGAGAGCGACCAGGCACTCGCTCCGCTTCCTCCCACGAGCGGATGGGCCAGGGCGCGCGCGAAGCCGACCGAGAGTCCCAGGGCATGGGGCAGCGGGAACAGGGCGCGCAGGCCCGCCACCGGAGCGGCGCCGCGCAGCGTGGTGACGGCGCCTCCCAGCACCTCCAGGCCGAGCACGGGCGCGGGCTGCCACCGGGGCTTCGCGGCCTGCTCGCGCAACTCGGCCAGGGTGGTGAGCCGCTGCGCCGCGTAGGCGAGGAAGGCGCGGGAGTAGGCCACGGCCGACTCCACCCGCGCGTCCACGAAGTCGTCGTACGCCGAGGGCTCCACCTTCCACGTCCGCCCCCGCCAGCGCACCTCCTTCGAGTCGAAGGCGTTGCCCACCGCGCCATAGACGCCGAAGGCCCCCGGCGCATGGGTGCCGGGCTCGGACCAGAACGCGCTCCAGGGGATGGCGCCTCCCTCCACGGGCAGCGAGCCCGTGCGCACCACCTCCAGCGTCTCGCGGGCCAGCGCCAGCTGGGCGTCCTCCCCGGAGAGCGGCGCGAGCTCCCGCCCCTCCTGGATGACGGCCTGTCTGGCGGCGTGCTGCTCGAAGCGATCCGACAGCCCGTGCATCACCGGCACCACGTGCAGAGGCACGGCCATGTCCTGGATGTGGTGCACCAGGTGGCCGACGCGATCGAAGGCCCGGGCCATGTCTCCGTGGCTCGCGGCCTCCTCGGCCTCGGCCCACAGCACGCGCACGCGCGTCCCCGAGTCCTTGCGGAATCCGGAGTCCAGCGACATGCCCGGGTGGAAGAAGTGGTGGTAGCCCGTCCACTTGACGTGGAGGTTCAGGTCCTCCGCCCGGCTGCCCTCCACGATGGCGTCCCGGTGCGCCGCGAGCCCGGGATGCTGTCCCGCCGCGAGCACCGCGTCCACGGAGGCCCGCGTCATCGCCTCATGGTCCGGTACCGAGAAGGCACGGGCTCCCAGGGGCAGGAGAAGGGCGAGCAGCGACAGGAGCGGCAGGCGGGCACGGGTCATGGGCATGGCGCGGAGCCATCGTAACCGTTGCCAGGGCGAACACTTCCCCGCCTCACGGGAGGGAGGGAGGCGCCTGTCTGGATGCCTCCCTGTCATTGGGACTCGAAAGTTCCAACCGGGATGGCTGCGAGCTGTTCCCCGGTCCCCCCAGGCTGTTCACTGTCTGTACGGAGCCTCGTATGCTGCGCCCGTGCAAGCCAGCGCCTCCAGCAGCTCTCTGTCGTACGACACCGGCCCGATCGTCCGCCGGATGGTCATCACGCAGCAGATCTACACGATGTTCGGGACACCGCCCCTGGTGTACCTGATGATCCTCATCTCCGGGCTGGATGGGGCGCAGGCGATCGACGTGTCGAAGGTGTTCCTCCCGTTCATGGTCCCGGTGATGGGGGTCGCCGTTCCGTACCTCGTCATCTACCTGTCCGTGCGCAATGCGCTGAAGGTGGTGCCGGGAGAGCCCTCTGGGGCGCGGCTGGCGCGCATCCTCAAGGTGCCGGGGGTGATCGACGCCACCACGCTCGTCACCACGATGATCTCCTCGGGGCTCTTCGTGGGCCTGTCCGTGGTGCGGCACGGCAAGAGCCTCTGGACCATTCCGTGGGCCATCGGGACCATCTGGTTGCTGGTGGCGCTGCTGACGCTGCAGGAGCGGGTCTGGTTCGAGAAGATCCTCCAGCCCTACGCGCTCGCGGAGTTCTACAAGAACCCCGGGCGGATGCCCCAGGGCCATGGCTTCCTCTGGCCGCGGCAGTCCTGGTACCTGCCGTACGCGTTCGCCATCTTCGTGGCCTGCACCCTGGCGTCCATCGGCACCATCATCGGCCGGCAGGCGTATGACGCCCATGAGCTGCTGATGAGCCGGCTGGACACGGTGAGCCCGGCCGAGGTGGCGCCCCTGGTGCGTCAGGTCATCCAGATGCTCCTGGACAGCTCGGTGCTGCCCATGGTCCTGGTGGGTGCCTACCTGCTGATCAGCGCCGCGCTGGCGGCCTGGTTCCTGGCCCGGCGGCAGACGGAGGGCACCCGGAGCGTGCAGCTCACCCTGGAGGGGCTGGTGCAGGGCAGGCCCCGGATGCCGGAGTGGGTCTCCACCGACGAGGTGGGCGATCTCTCCGCCACCACCGCGCGCGTCTTCGCGCAGCTCAAGACCTTCGCCCAGTCGCTGCAGTCCTCCGCCCAGGCCCTCCGCGACTCGGCGGAGCAGCTCGGGCAGTCCACGAGCCGGCAGACGGAGGTGCTGACGCAGCAGGCCTCCGCCCTCCAGGAGACCCAGGTCACGGCGCAGGAGATCAAACACACCTCCGTGCTCGCCTCGCAGAAGGCGGACGCCATCCTCAAGCAGACGGAGCGGGCGGATCAGATCACCGCCGCGGGTGACACCGCCCTCAAGGAGGGGTTGGAGGGCATGCAGGAGATCGGCTCCCAGGTGCGCGAGATGGCCACGGGCATCCGCGCCCTCGACGAGCGGGCCCGGCAGATCGCCCACATCACCACCCTGGTGAAGGGGCTGGCGGACCGCTCCAACATGCTCGCGCTCAACGCCGCCATCGAGGCGGTGCGCTCCGGCGAGGCCGGCAAGGGCTTTGGCGTGGTGGCCCGCGAGATCCGCACGCTGGCCGATCAGTCCATCAAGGCCACGCGTGACATCACCGACATCCTCCAGGACATCAGCAACGCCATCCTCTCCACCATGAACCTGATGGATCAGGGCTCGGATCGCGTCGAGGTGAGCCTGCGGCAGATCCGCGACTTCAGCACCCAGGTGCAGCAGCTCTCCGGCATCGTCCGGGAGAATGCCTCCTCGGTGCGGCAGATCACCGTCGCCGTGAGCCAGCAGGACGTGGGCATCGCGCAGATCTTCGAGGCCGTGAACGATCTGTCCAAGGGCATGGATCAGACGATGAACCAGCTGCGCGCCTCGGACGACGTGCTCGCCCGGGTGCGGAGCGTGGCGGAGCAGGTGTCCAGCATCGTCGTGGGTTACGGCTGGCAGCAGCAGGAAGGCCCGCGCTCGTAGCGCGGGCCCTCCGGCCGGCTCACTCCGCCAGGCTGTCCCGGTCGAGCTCCAGCGCGAGCATGGCGCTGCGCTCGAAGATGCGATCCAGGCGGAAGGGCCGGTAGAGCTCCTTGCCCGTCCAGATCATCTCCTGCTGCTCCGGGGGCAGCTCCTTCTGGGCCCCCATCCACCGGGCGGCCCGCTGGAGGGCGCGCTTCACCTCGGGCCCGAAGAGGCCGTGGCCCCGCAGGGCGCGCAGGGCATTGACGGCGTAGGCCGTCTCCAGGAGCGAGGGCGTGGACGACATGCCCCATCCCCCCTCGGCGTGCTGGGCCTGGAGCAGGGCCTCCACCGCGGGCCGGACCATGTCGGTGGCCCCGGCGTGGCACAGCGCGAGCATCACCTGGGAGGTGCTGTAGAGCCAGGAGGCGTGCCACTTGTCCATGCGCCACAAGCCATCGGCGCCGCGCTTCTCGGCCAGCCAGCGCACCTGCCGCGACACGTCCTGGCCGAGGATGGCCAGCGCCATCACGCCATGAGCGGTCGTCGTCACCGAGGGCTGCATCTCGTGCGCGTAGGTGATGAACTGCCCGTCCGGGAGCTGGTAGCGCCGCAGCAGGGCGCCGTCCACGGCGTAGCCGGACTCCTTCAGCATGGCGAGGCAGGTGGAGGTGATGTCTCCGTCACAGACGAAGAACTCGCTCATGCCGTAGCCCTCCGGGCGCACCGCCCGGTGCAGGGCGTCGAGCTGGGGGCGCACGACGTCGCGCAGGGCCGGGTGCTCCAGCAGGCCCGTGGAGAACAGGGCCAGCAGGCTCCAGGACTGCTCGTAGTGCACGATGGGCCACACGGTGGGCACCACACCCGGCACGCCCGTCCCGGTGGCCTCCGCGGAGGCCCGGAGGAACGCCTCCGCTCCGCGCACCTCCTCGGGCACTTCCCGGGAGCCGGCCAGGGTGGCCCGGCGCAGACGCAGCCAGTGCGCGGTCGCCGCCGGGCTGTTGCCCACGCCCTGGGATCCGTCGAGCACGTTCATGTCGGGCGTGGTGCCCCAGGCCTCGAAGGAGTGGATGGGCGCGGTGCCGGCCCGGTGCTTCATCCGGGCGATCAGCCCCCGCCGCCGGGTGCCCAGCGCGCTCAGGGACTGGAAGGGCTGGTGGGGCAGGGTGATGCCCACCGCGGCGGCCTCCTCCATCAACCGCGGGAGGATGAGCTCGGCGGCCACGGGGATGTCATCCGGCGGAGGGCCCTCGAAGGCCCACGCCTCCACGTTGCGGCGGAAGAACTCGATGCCTCCTTCCACGGCCCGGCGGCTCTCCGGCGTGTCACTGGCGCCGCGCAGGGCCAGCACGGCCGCGAGCGTGGGGATGTGCCGCGCCAGGGGCATCCGCTCCGAGCCCCACCCGCCATCCGGGCGCTGCTGGCGCATCAACCACCCGACGGCCGGGCGGGGATCCTCGGGCGGCGCGTAGCGGAGCACCTGGGCGGTGTCATAGACGGACGGGGTGAGCACTCCGCCGTGGACGCCGAGTGACTGGATGTCTGCTTTGAGTTGAGCGATGAACCACTCGGGGGTCGAGGGCATGTGGATCACCTGGAGGTGGGGGTATTCCGACTCCTAACACGGTGGTTCCATCCGGAGGAATCGGCCCCAGCCGTCCACCAGGTGGGATGTTGCCCTGTGTTGGTGTTTTTTTCCCAGCTCACGGTAGCGGCGGCGGCGGGACGTGCCGTGCGGTAGAATCCGGACCCATGAGCGACTCCACCAACAAGTCCCAGCAGTTCGGACAGCCTCGGGAAGAGACGAAGAAGAACCCGAAGGTGTTCAACCTCCGGGTGAAGATCGATCCGTACCTGAAGGAGCCGGCCGAGAAGAAGAAGCGGCAGGAGGAGAAGTTCGATCCCTTCGCCGTCAACTTCGCGGCCCCCAAGCCCGAGGACTTCTGAGGGCGGGCGCCTGTGGGTGCCCCCACGGCTGTCTCGGCGAGAACACAGACACGAAAAGACTCTCCTGTCTGTCTATGCGTGGCCGCTGAATGTCTCACAAAGTCTTTCTTCGCGGGACCCCGCCCGGCTCCACGCTGTCCGCCCGGCTCCTCCTTCGAGGGGCCGGGCCTTTCATTGCCCACCGGTCAACCTGACGAGCGCCCGCGCACACTGGAAGCGTGCACCCGCCGCGCTGAAGCCCTTATGAAGGGAGTGCACGGGGTGGCCCCTGGATGGATCTGGGGCAGCACGAGGAGATGACGATGTTCCGCATCGAGACTGAGAAGGATCTGCTGCAAGCATTCCGCCCGAGGGATCGCAAGACGCTCGAGCTTCCCGCGGGCCTGAAGTTCCCGCTCTTCGTCCGCGACTACCTGGCGTGGACCGAGCCGGCGGGGACGCGGGTGTTCCTGCTCCTCCCCTCGCGGGGCAGCCGGCTGCCCGTGGGCATCGCCTTCCGCCGGGACTCGCAGGGCGGGGGACCGGGCTCGTGCATGTGCGACTGGTGCCACTCCTACGGCACGGCGGACGAGATCGGCATGCTCACCACGGACGTGAACTCGAAGCGCCGGGTGGGCGTGAACCTGTGCCTCGACCTGCGCTGCAAGGAGAAGCTGGAGATGGCGGCGGACCTGTCCGGCCGGCACCCGCTCGAGGTCATGAAGCCGCTGATGGAGCGCATGAGCCGCTTCGCGCGCGAGGCGCTTCACATCGAGACGGTTCCGGAGGATTGAGCTAGAGCCGTCCGATGAACTTCTCCGCGCTCCCGCTCTCCCCGCCGCTGCTGCAGGTCCTCGAGGAGCTGGACTTCCAGACCGTCACCCCCATCCAGGCCCAGAGCATTCCGGTGCTGTTGCAGGGCCGGGATCTCGTGGGCCAGGCGAAGACGGGGAGCGGGAAGACGGCGGCCTTCGCGCTTCCGCTGTTGCAGAAGATCCGGCTCCAGGACCGGCGGCTCCAGGCGCTCGTGCTCTGCCCGACGCGCGAGCTGTGTGCCCAGGTGGCCGGAGAGGTGCGCCGGTTGGGCCGGAGATTGCCCGGGCTCCAGGTCCTCGTGCTCGCGGGAGGCCAGCCCGTCCGGCCCCAGGTGAACGCGCTCGAGAAGGGGGCCCACGTCGCCGTGGGCACTCCGGGCCGCATCCTGGACCTGCTCCAGCGCGAGTCGCTCGAGACGCGGCAGCTGGCCACCGTGGTGCTCGACGAGGCCGACCGGATGCTCGACATGGGCTTCCGGGAGGACATGGAGCGCATCCTCGGCCAGACGCCCCCCACACGGCAGACGGTGCTCTTCTCGGCGACGTTCCCCCCGGACATCGAGGCGCTGAGCCGCGCCTTCCAGAAGCAGCCCACGCGCGTGACGATCGCCGAGGCCACCGAGGCGGCGCCCGACATCCAACAGCTCCGCTACGGCTGCGCGCCCGAGGAGAAGACGGCGCTGCTGCTGCGCATCCTGCGGCACCACCAGCCGGCCTCGGCCATCGTGTTCTGCAACCTCAAGGCAACGGTCGTCGAGCTGACGCGGGCGCTGCGCGCGGCCGGGGTGGGGGCGGATGGGCTCCAGGGAGACATGGAGCAGCGCGAGCGGGACGACGTGATGGCGAAGTTCCGCAACCGCAGCACCCGGGTGCTCATCGCGACGGACGTGGCGGGCCGCGGCATCGACGTCGAGGCGCTCGACGCGGTGGTCAACTTCGATCTGCCCTCACAGCCCGAGCCCTACGTGCACCGCATCGGCCGTACGGGACGCGCCGGGAGGAGGGGACTGGCCATCGCTCTCGCCACCCCTCAGGACGAGCGCAAGGTGGAGGCCATCGAGCAGGCCACCGGGGTGAAGCTGGAGCTCGCGAGAGTGGAGACGCTGCCCCCGGCGGACTCGCGGGGTGGGGAGTCGCTCGCGGCGGCCTGGGAGACGCTCTACATCTCCGCCGGACGCAAGGACAAGATGCGGCCGGGCGACATCCTCGGAGCCCTGACGGGCGAGGCCGGCGGGCTGGCCGCCACCGACATCGGGAAGATCGAAATCCACGACCATCACGCCTACGTCGCCGTCTCCAAGCACATCGCGCGCGTGGCGCTCCAGCGGCTGCGCGATGGCCGCATCAAGGGACGCAAGTACCTCATCGAGCGGGTGCGGTAGGGCGCGCCTCCGGTGGCGTCACCTCGCGGCGCGGAACGGAAGGACGGCGCGTAGCCGCTCGTCGCAAGTGACCCGGGGAGGTGGGTATCCCACCTCATTTCCCCTCTGAGGCAAGGGGGGTGTACCGGGGGGCTCGCGCTGGCCGGACATGTCAGACCCACCCGGTAGTGTTGCTTCATGGCCAACACCGGCAAGGAAGGGTCTTTCGTGGCTGATCTCCGTGAGAATCCGTGCGTCTCGGTCAACAAGCTGGGCCAGTACCTCACCGCGCGTCCGGCGCTGCGCAAGCGCATCATCCACGCCCAGAAGCACCCGTGTGATCCCAAGTACCTGCGTTACCCGGAGGCGTCGCAGGCCATCGTCGAGTTCCTGTGCAACGGCCGGGACGAGACCATCCTGCGCTACCACCAGCACCGGCTGCTCCACGCGGAGCCCGAGTCGGACTTCGATGCCCACCGGCTGGCGCTGTGCGTCGAGGCCATCCAGCACTTCCTCAAGGCCTCGGGCGAGCTGGCGCTGACCCACGCGGTGGCCAGTCCCGCGGACGAGGGGCTGCCGCCGCTGGCGCTGTCGGGAGTGGCCATCAACGTGCGGCCAGAGCTCCTCCTGCGCAGCGTGGATCGCCACGGGGTGATGCGCTCGGGGCTGCTGAAGCTCTACTTCTCCAAGCACACGCCGCTGGACGAGACGTCCGGGCAGTACATCGCCACGGTGCTCCAGCTCTTCGCCGAGCAGAACCTGAAGCAGCAGGGCGAGGTGGACCACCGGCTGGTGCGAGTCTTCGACGTGTTCGCCGGCAAGGTGTTCGTGGCCCCCAAGGCCCGGCAGCGGCGGCTGGGGGACGTGCAGCTGGCGTGCGAGGAGATCGCCGCGCGCTGGGACATGAACTGAGCGCGGCGCCTGCCCTCCGAGGTGGCCGCCAGCCCCCGGGGGAAGCGGAAACGAGCACTTCTCTTCCCGGGGCCGGCGGAACAGGATGCCGGAGGATGTCTTCCCGCGACTCCCACCGGCCCCGCTGTCCCCGCTGCAACCTGCCGCCGCACCTGTGCCTGTGTGCCGAGATTCCCCGGGTGGAGACGCGCACCCGCTTCCTGCTCGTCCAGCACGTGGTGGAGACGTGGAAGAAGAGCAACACCGGGCGGGTGGCGGCGCTGGCGCTCGCGAACTCCAGGCTGCTCATCCATGGTGCCCAGGACGAGTCCCTGGACACCGTGCTGCTCTCCGAGCCCGGCACCTGGCTGCTCTACCCCGATGGGCCCCCCGCGCCGCCGGACGCCCCCGTGCCGAGGCAACTGGTGGTGCTGGACGCGAGCTGGTCCCAGGCGCGGCGGATGACGCAGCGGCTGCCCGTGCTGCGCACGCTCCCCCGGCTGGTACTGCCGCCGCCCGAGCCCGGGTTGCTCCGGCTCCGCGAGCCCACGCACCCGTCCGGCATGTCCACCCTGGATGCGATTGCCCGCGCGGTGGCGGTGCTCGAGGGCCCGGAGGCGGCGGAGCCGCTGGAGCGGCTGGCCGCGCTCCGGGTGCAGCGGATCGCCGAGTGCGGGACGTTGAATTGAGCCCACCGGGGAGGGCGGGCTCTGTCCAGGGAAGGACAGAGCCTGCTTCAATGTCATCCGCTGAATATGTGTGTTTGCCATCATCCAGGCGCCGTTCATTCATGGGAGAGCGCAAACATGCACGACCTGCCAACTCGCGGTTCCTCGAGCGGAATGAAGTCACGGTGGATGGCGCCGGGGGCCCTCGCTTCCGTACTCCTGCTGGCAGGCGCCTCGGGCTGCGCACCGGACGCGGCCCTCTCCGAGGAGTCCCTGTCCCTCGAGACCGAAGCCCGGCCAGTCCTGACTGTCAATGGGATCGAGTTCAATGGAATCGAGCTCAACGGGATCGAGCTCAACGGCACCAATCTCAATGGCACCAATCTCAACGGCACCAACCTCAATGGTCTCGACACCAGTGGCCTGAACACGCCTGACTTCCGCGCCTGGTTCAATCAGGACGTGACACGCCACGACATGTTGATGAAGTACATGGTGCAATGCGCGGTCCCCGCGGGAGAGAGCCGCACCTTCACGAACCCGGAAACGAACACCCCGTACACCTGGAGTGGTGTTCTGGGGCTGGCGCCGGATTGGGCGAGCGGCCAGCCGGTGACGACGGCGGAGCTGCGGATTGTCTCCGCGTGCCTGGCCGCGCATGTGAATCCCTATGGCCAGCATGTCTCCATCTCCGTGCTGGGATTGGATGCCACGGGGCAGCCCACCCCCTACACCGCCGAGGAGTTGCAGAGCCATGCCCTCCGGGAGGGCTGCTTCTTCGGCAACCTGTTCCAGAGCGAGCCGGTCCTCTTCGTGGGCAATGACGGGCTCTCGCTGAGCAGCGTCCAGAGCAGCTCGCGGGCCTGTGCCCTGGGAAGCACGCTCCCGGGGTGCGCCCCCCTGGTCTACGTGGGCCGGTGCGAGGACCTCTGCACCCGCGAGGCGTCCAGCCCCTTCTACACCTCATGCACCTGGAATGGAGTCACCTACCCGGCCATCACCACGCGCGTGCGGCAGGAGGACCTCTACAGCTGCGGGGACGGGGTGTGCCAGGTGACGGAGCACTGCGGGAGCGGGATGACGGCCGGGAGCTGTCGCCTGGACTGCGGCTCCTGCTGAACCGGAGTGGCGGTGGCGCCCGGGGTGGGCACCCACTGTCCGATTCGTGGGCAGCGTGTCCGGGATTCGGACACCCTGGGCACGGTGCGCACAACCCCTTGAGTCCACGGGCGATTCACCTGGAAATGTCAGGGCCCTTTACAGGAATTCCCACCAGGGCGGGATGACCGTGCTCCAGGGTTTACCAGGCCTTGTCGGCCAAGTCCTTGATTTCCGGTGTGTCCGGGAGTGGCCCGAGGGTTGCTTTCTTGGAAAGTGGAGCATCAAACCCCTGTCGTGCCTCGAAAAGGAAGCCCCCCTCATGCGCAAGCTTTCCATGGCGTTGCTGGCCGGTGTTGCCCTCGTTGGCTGCGGTGTCGATCCGCAGATGGAGAACCAGGAGATCATCTCCAACCTGGTCGAGGCGGGCTTCCCGGCGGACGACATCATGGTCGTCGAGGATGCCGTGTACGTGGGGCGCGACGCTCACGTGACCCTCGAGGCTTCCCGCGAGATGCTCCAGCCCGTCAAGGGCGCGGAGCAGTACCGGACGACCAACCTCGTCAGCAGCAGCGTGACGAAGATCTGCGTCGTCCCCACCTCCCAGTTCAACAGCTACAGCCGCCTCAGCGCGGGTCTCGATCTGGCCATCGACAACTACAACAGCCAGAACCTCCAGTTCACCCTGGTGCGGGGCTCGTTCTCCGACTGCAGCGCGACCATCAACGCGCGGACCGCGAGCGGCACCGGCGGCTCGGCCGGCTTCCCCTCGGGCGGAAAGCCCTACGGCACCATCAACATCGGTGTCGGTCTGCAGAACTACAGCGATGACGTGAGCGAGCACGTCATCACCCACGAGCTGGGCCACTGCATCGGTTTCCGTCACTCGGACTACTACGACCGCTCCATCAGCTGCGGCGGTTCCGCCACCAACGAGGGCGCCTCCAACGTGGGCGCCATCCACATCCCCGGCACGCCGACCGACGCCCGGGTGGGCGGGTCGATCATGAACTCCTGCTTCCGCTCGACCGAGTCCGGTGAGTGGAGCAGCTCCGACAAGACCGCGCTGAGCTACCTCTACTGAGAAGTCGGCAGTCCCCCGGGTCCGTTCCTGACTCCGTGGGGCTCGCTGCTCGCGGGCACCGTACTCCCGGGCTTCGGCCTGGGACGGCGGTGCCCGCTGCTTTTCCGAGCGGGCATGATAGAACGCAGGGCAAGCGCTTGACTTCCTCGCATGGCTCCGCCGGCTTCTTCTATCGTCGTGGATGATTCGCTCTGGCCGCTGGTGCGGGTGACGTTTCCACGCGTGATCACCCATCAGCAGCAGGCGGAGCTGCTCGAGCGCGTCCTGTCCTACCTGAGGCGGGGAGAGCGGCACGTGGCCCTGGTGGACTTCCGCCAGCTCCAGGCGCTCACCTCCGAGCAGCGCGAGCAGCAGTGGAACTTCCTGCGAGAGCAGGCCGTGCCGATGCGCCAGTGGTCGATGGGGATCGTGGCGCTCATCAACTCGCCGACCCTGGCGCTGGTCACCCGGACGATCATCCACCGCATCAAGCCCTCGGTCGTGCCGCACTCCATCGTGGCCTCGTGGCCGGCGGCGGTGTCATGGGCGGCGGATCGGCTGCGGGACAACGGGCTGGCCGAGCACGCCTCGCTGGTCCGGCAACGTCTCGGCACGGCGCCCGGCAGCCGCGTGGGCTGAGCTCGACGGTTTCCAGGGTTGCTCAGTGCGGGAGCCCCTGGCCTTCGCCGCTCGGGCGAGGGCCCTCGAGGACACGGAGCAGATCGCTCTCGCGCAAGGGTTTGACGAGATGCAGGTCGAAGCCGGCCTCCAGGGCCTTGGCCCGGGCCTCGGGGCCGCCATAGCCGGTGAGCGCGACCAGGTAGAGGGACGCCCCGTGGGTGGAGGCGCGGACCCGCCGGGCCAGCTCGTGGCCATCCAGGCCGGGCAACCCCACATCCACCAGCGCCACGTCCGGCCGGAGCTCCAGGATCCGGGTGACTCCCTCCACTCCATCGGTGGCGACCTCCACCTCGTGCCCCATGCCCTGGAGCAGCACCCTCAACGTCTCTCGCACGGGCGCGCGGTCCTCCACCACCAGCACCCGCAGTCTCGGCTGGAGCGTGGGGGGCGGACGCGCAAGCGCACAAGGCATCCGGGTGGGCCGGGGCACCTCGCGCGACAACGGGAGGCGGACGACGAACTCACTGCCCTTGCCGGGCCCCTCGCTGTGCGCGTGGACGGTGCCCCCGTGCATCTCCACCAGCCGCTTCACCAACGTCAGGCCCAGCCCGAGCCCTCCGGCGGAACGGTCGATCGACGCGTCCACCTGGACGAACAGCTCGAACACCCGCTCCAGCATGTCCCGGGGAATGCCCCGCCCGGTGTCCCGCACCCGGAGCACCGCCCAGGGGGCGCCCTCCACCTCCTCGCGCGCCATGCGCAGGGAGATGCTGCCTCCCGGCTCGGTGTACTTGATGGCGTTGGAGACGAGGTTGGAGAGCACCTGCTCCAGCCGCGTGGCGTCCGCCTCCAGCCGGAAGCCGCCCGGAGCGAACGTCACGCTCAGCTCGTGTCCCCGCTCCTCGAGCCGGGACCGGAGCGTCTCGAGCGTGTCCTGGACGATGGCGCGCAGGTCCACCTCCTGCTTGCGCAGCTCCACCTTCCCCCGGGTGATCCGCGACACGTCCAGCAGGTCATCCACCATGCGAACCAGGCAGTCCACCTGGTGGTTGCACAGCTCCCGGAGGCGGGCCGCCCGCGCCGCGTCGCCGTGGGAGAGCTTCATCACCTCCAGGGCGGTGCTCAGGGCGGCCAGGGGATTGCGCAGCTCGTGGGCCAGCATGGCGAGGAACTCGTCCTTGCGCCGGCCGTCCTCCTGCGCCCGGGTGCGCGCGAGCACCTGCACCGTCACGTCCGTGGCCACCACCATGATGCCCTCGACACCGCCCTTGCCGTCACGCATGGGCTGGCACGTGAGCTGGAAGTACACGTCCTCGGGCACGCCGTCCCCACGCCGGTCGAAGGGGATGCGGTACTCGTCCGCCGTGAAGGCCCGGCCGCTCGCGTACACCTCCTCCAACATCCGGAAGACGGGCGCGTCGTGCGGCAGCTCGGGGAAGACGGACCGGACGGGTCTGCCCACCGGGTCCTCCCGGCGGCCCAGCATCTCCAGGTAGCGCGGGTTGGCCAGCTCGAACACCAGCTCGGGGCCGGAATAGATGGCCACCGGTACGGGCGCCTGCATGAGCTGCGTGTGGAGCCGGGTGCGGGCCTCGGCATGGGCCCGGGCGATCTCCAGCCGCGCCTGCACCCGGGACACGAGCTCCCGCGCCGAGAAGGGCTTCACCAGGTAGTCGTTCGCTCCCGCCTGCAGGGCCTCGATGGCCGCCTCCTCGCCCGCGCGCGCCGACAGGAGGATGACGGGAATGGACGCGGTGAGCGGGTGGGCGCGCACCGCTCGCAGCACGCCGAAGCCGTCCAGCCCCGGCATCATCACGTCACACACCACGAGGTCGGGCGCCTGCTCGTGAATCGCCGCGAGGGCCTCCGTCCCGTTGGACACGGCCTGCACCGTCCACCGGTCTCCGAGGAGCCGCTGGACATAGGCGCGCATGTCCGCGTTGTCGTCCGCCAGCAGCAGGCGCGTGGGGGACACCTGTTGCGGAGGCTCGGAGCGCGTGTCCCACTGCGCGGCCTCCATCAGGAAGGCCGTGGCTCCCCGCCGCGTGGAGGCGAGCGGTGCCTCCGCCCGCACGTGCTCCACGGGCAGGTGCGCCGAGCCCCGGGGGAGCGACACCGTGAAGGTGCTGCCCTGGCCCTCCCGGCTCCGGGCCTCCACGCACCCGCCATGCAGCCGGACGAGCTCCTTCACCAGCGCGAGCCCGATGCCACTGCCCTCGTGCGTGCGGCCCCTCGCGCCCTGGACCCGGTAGAAGCGGTCGAACACGTGCGGCAGCTCGCGGGAGGGGATGCCCGTGCCCGTGTCCGTCACCGACAGCCGCACGTGCGCCCCCTCGGATTCGAGCGCGAGGCGGAGGGTCCCCTCGAAGGTGAACTTGTAGGCGTTGGACAGGAGGTTGAGGACGATCTGCTCCCACATCTCGCGGTCCACGTAGACGGGCTCGGGAAGCGGAGGGCAGTCCACCTCGAGCCGCATGCCGGCGCGCTCGATGGCCGAGCGGAAGGAGCTGGCGAGCTCCGCCGTCAGCGCGGCCAGATCGGTGGGGCGGAAGTGGGCCCGCATGCGCCCGGACTCGATGCGGGAGAAGTCCAGGAGCGTGTTGACGAGCCGCAGCAGGCGTTGCGCGTTGCGATGGATGACCTCCAGGCGCTCGCGCTGGCGGGGAGGCAGGGGCTGCTCGGAGTCGGCGAGGCAGTCCTCGGCGGGCCCCAGCAGCAGCGTGAGGGGCGTGCGGAACTCGTGGCTGACGTTGGAGAAGAAGTCCGTCTTGGCCTGGTCCAGCGCGGCGAGCGCCTCGGCGCGTTGCCGCTCGTACTCGTAGGCGCGGGCGTTGGTGATGGCGTTGGCGATGTGCGTGGCGGTCAGCTCGAGGAAGCCGCGGTACTTCGCGTCCAGCGCCTTGCGAGGGCTGATGCCCGCGACCAGCAGCCCCGCGGGGGCGTCCTGGCCTGGCGCGGACAGGGGGAGCACCAGGGCCGAGGAGGCCGCCTCCGGCCAGGGGCCTCCCGGAAGCGGGCCCAGGGAGAAGGGAAGGGACTCCAGGAGGACGGCCTCGCCGCGGACCCGGGGCCAGGGCGCGTGGACGTCACCGGGCTCGAGCGTGGAGGGCGCGGCGGCGCCACCGGGCTCCAGGCCCACCGTGCCCACCAGCCGCGGCGTCTGGCTCCGGGCGTCCGTCAGGTAGAGCAGGGCGAAGGGAATGTCGTGGGGGTTGGAGGCGAGGACACCGCTGGCCTTGCGGCACACCTCTTCCGCGCTCTGGAGCTCGCTGGTGGCCTCGTTCAGCTCGCGCAGCATGTGGAGGCGCCGCTCCCCGAGGATGCGCTCGGTGCTCTCCGTGCAGGCGACGAAGACACCGCCGGTGCCACCGGACTCGTCCTTGATGGGGGAGTAGGCGTAGGTGAAGTAGGCCTCCTCCAGGTAGCCGTTGCGGTCGAGGCACAGCAGCCCATCCTGGATGAAGGTGGACTCGCCGCGCTCCATGACGGATTGGATCATGGGGGCGATGACGTCCCAGATCTCCGTCCAGCACTCGCGCCCGCGCTGCCCGAGCGCCCGGGGGTGCTTGGTGGCGCCGAGGATGGGCCGGTAGGCATCGTTGTAGAACTGGACGAGCTCCTGGCCCCACCAGAGGAAGATGGGGTGCCGGCTGGTGAGCAGGATGGAGAGGACGGTGCGAAGGCTCTGCGGCCACGTCTCCACGGGCCCCACGGCCGTGGTGGACCAGTCCAGCGCGCGCATGAGGGCGCCCATCTCGCCGCCCCCGCGCAGCACCTCGTGATGAGCGGGAGACGGCCCGCTGGCCGGAGACGGGATCCGCATGTGGAGCACCCCCGCGCGCCAGTATCCAACGCGTGGCCTGTCCCGGAGGGCACCCGCGAGTTCCCAACGTCGACTCCCGGGCAGCCCACCCGCGGAGTGTCCAGTGGAGACCGTTGTTTCGCCCCGGAGGGTGGGGGAGAGGCCGGAGCGGTGTCCGGCCGTGACGCGGTGCGAATCTACCGCGCGTCGCTCCGTGGAAACGCGAGGGGCTCGAGTTGGTAGGTCTTCATGTACGAGTCGACCGCGGCGAGCGAATGCTGCCCCGGGTCCTCGGGGTTGAACCGCACGTCTACGTCCCGCGCTCCCGCGAGCGCTCTCAAGCCCTGCTCCTTCTCGCGGATCTCCCGGAGATGGGCCCGGCGTTCCGCTCGTGACGCCTGCGGCCAATGGTTGCTCGGAGTCATCCGCGAGAACGGGTGGGTGAGATTCACCGCGAACACATACCGGATGGGACCCGCCTCGAACTCATACGAGACATACGCGGCGTCTCCCGTACCCACCACGTCCCCGAACCGGGCCCGGGCCGGCAGCCAGTCAGACACCCCCCGTGCATTCATGGGCGTGAGGAATTGGCCGCGCCGCAGCAAGGGCAGCCGCTCGTCCCAGAGCTCGATCTGGCCGAGCACCTCCCTGGCGCTCGCGGTGAGCGGGTCCGCGACGGCGGGGCGTGTGCCCACCCGGTGCAAGGGGCGCTTCATCATCTCCCCGAGACGGGGATCGAGGATCTCGTGCCGGTCGGGATGGGAGACGCTGTAGCGCACCCGGAAGGGGCGGGGCATGTCGAGCCCGTCGTACCACTCCAGGGCGCCAGGGCGCGGCACGCGGGTCCGCTCGTCCCATGGCGTGTCGTAGAAGAAGCAGTGCTCGCGTGTGCCCACGGTGTAGCCGTAGAGGAACAACGTCTCGTCATCGTAGTGCCTGCGGCCATGCAGGAGCGCGTCGGCTTCGCGCGTGGGCCCGGTGAGCGGCTCGGCCCGCTGCACGGGTAGCCGCGAGTACCAGTCGTTGAGGTCCGCGAGGATCGTCCGCGTGTCCGGCAGAGGGGGATGGCTCATGGTCCCAACGGCTGACACCCGCTACGGGAAGATGACCCCGATGGGCGGCTCCTCGCTGGTGAGGAAGCGCGGGAAGGTGGCCGTGTAGCGGTTGGTCTCCACGAGGAGGCGGTTGCCCTCGAAGTGCATGCTGGAGGCGTAGGTGCTCCCGAGGTACGTGCCGAGGAAGCCGCTCCGGGAGACCGTCAGCGTCCTGGGGTCCACCGCGAGCAGCCGCACGTGCACGAGCGCCGAGCCACTCGGGGTCTGCTTCGACGGGTAGGAGAGGGCGATGCCCTCGCTCTCCTTGTTCGTCATCAGGCCGCCCCCCGCGTACGACGAGCCGAGCAGCATCACGTCCGCCACGCAGTGCCGTGAGGGGATGCGATGAATGGACACGTGGTAGTAGGGCGGCCCATACCGGGACGAGATGGGCACGCTGGTGGCGAAGTACCAGCACCCGCGGACCTGGATGGGCGGGCCGAGCACCCAGCTGACCGTCTCCGGCTCACCGGTGCGCAGCAGCTCCATCGCCTGCGCCTCGGTGTACTCGTTGGCGGGCACGGGCGCGGAGGGGCCGGTGGCCCTGGGCTCCTCCCGGGCCGGCGTGGCCGGAGCCGCCGCCGTGCTGGCCCTCAGCGCCTCGAGGGCCGCGTTGTCCCAGGCCTCCTGGAGCGCGTCCTCCACCTTCTGTGCCTCGCTCCGGGTATCGGCCTCCTCGGGCTGCCCCTCCGCTGCGACCGCGCTCGCGGCCCCGAGGAGCAGGGCCGTCAGGGAGACCACTCGCATCACGTGCTTCATTCCGTCCTCCTTGCCTGGACTCCCAGAGTGTCCTGCAAGAAGGTCCGGCACCTCCAGCACCGCGGATGTCATGCGTTACCGGAGAACGGCAGCGGGAGTCCAAACGCCTTCTCCTGACTCGGCCGGCTGCTCGCTCATACCGGGTGTAGGGTCTTTCCTCATACCGCCAGCGAGAGGGCGCGGCTCCTCTGTCGAAGAACATTGGCCCGTGCCCCGTTCCCCGATATTCCTCGTTGGGGATTGCACACTTCGGACGAGGCCTTCGCCTCGCGTCTGGAGGGAGGCCGCATGGCGCAGACTCTGAAGGTGAATGGCAAGGACGTGACGATCGAGGCGGAGCCCGGGACGCCGCTGCTGTGGGTGCTCCGCGAGAAGCTCGGGCTGCCCGGGACGAAGTTCGGCTGTGGCCAGGGCCTGTGCGGTGCGTGCACCGTGCACATCAACGGCGCCGCGGTGCGCAGCTGTCTGATGCCCGTGGCGGCGGTGAGCGGTGAGGTGACGACGATCGAGGGCCTCAGCTCCGACAACAGCCACCCCGTGCAGCGCGCCTGGATCGAGGCCGATGCGCCCCAGTGCGGCTACTGCCAGTCCGGGCAGATCATGGCCTGCGCCGCCATGCTCAAGGCCAAGGCCCAGCCCACCGACGCCGACATCTCGGCCGCCATGACGAACCTGTGCCGCTGCGGTACCTACGGCCGCATCCGCAAGGCCGTGAAGCTCGCCATCGAGCTCAACTCCGAGGAGAAGGCCTGAACATGAAGACCGATCAGGAGACGAACAACCCGGTGGGGCTCTCCCGCCGCTCCTTCGTGCAGTCGGGCGCCGCGGCGTTCGCGGGGCTCGTGCTCGGCTTCCACCTTCCCGCCAACCCGATGCGCCGCTCCGAGGCGTTCGCCGCCACGGGCACCCCCGAGGGCAAGGCCTCCCAGGAGGCACGGCTCAACACGTGGTTGCGCATCGCCCCCGATGGGCTCATCACCATCTACGTCGCCAAGAGCGAGATGGGTCAGGGCATCTTCACGTCCATGCCCATGCTCATCGCCGAGGAGCTCGAGGCCGACTGGAGCAGGATTCGCGTCGAGCCCGCGCCCTCGGATGCCGAGTTCAACTACACCGGTGCTCCCTTCGAGGTCACCGGTGGCAGCACGAGCGTGCGCACCACCTGGGAGATCCTCCAGCGCATCGGAGCCACCGCCCGCCACATGCTGATCGCCGCCGCCGCCCAGCAGTGGGGCGTGCCCGCGGAGAGCTGCCGCGCCGAGCAGGGCCAGATCGTCCACGCGGCGACCGGCCGCAAGGCGGGTTACGGGGAGCTGACCGCCGCCGCCGCCGCGCTGCCCGTCAGCGCCATCCCGAAGGAGCCGAAGCTCAAGGCGCCCTCCGAGTACAAGCTCGTGGGCAAGCCGGTGAAGCGGCTGGACACGCCCGCCAAGGTGTCGGGCAAGCCGCTCTTCGGCATCGACGTCGTCGTGCCGGAGATGCGCTACGGGGCGGTGCGCCACTCGCCCGTCTTCGGCGGGGAGTGCGCGAACTTCGAGGAACTGGCCAAGGGCATGCCCGCGGGCACGTCGCTGGTGAAGGTGACCGGTGGCATCGTCGCCGTCGCGGACAGCTGGTTCACGGCGAAGACGGTCGTCCTGGGCCTCGAGCCCCGGTGGACGAAGGGCGCCACGGCCGGACTGTCCTCGAAGGACATCGAGAAGAAGCTGCGCACCGCGGCCGGCGGCAAGAAGAACCCCGTGGCGGCCACGAAGGGCGAGGCCACCAAGGCCCTGGGCACGGCGAAGGTGAAGCTCGAGGCCGAGTACTCGACGCCCTTCCTGGCCCACACGCCGATGGAGCCCCTCAACGCCACGGCGCACGTCCGGCCGGAGGGAATCGAGCTCTGGGTGGGAACGCAGTCCCATACCCTCACCAGGCTCCTCGTCTCGCAGGCGACGAAGGTGCCCCAGGAGAAGATCGTCGTTCACACCACCTACCTCGGCGGTGGCTTCGGCCGGCGGGCGGAGAACGACATGGTGCTCCAGGCCGTCGAGGCCTCGAAGGCCGTGGGCAAGCCTGTCAAGCTCATCTGGTCGCGCGAGGAGGACGTGCAGCACGACTTCTACCGGCCGGCCAGCTTCGTGAAGATGCGGGCCGGGCTTGGTGAGGACGGGCTGCCCCTGGCCCTCACGGCGAGCATCGCCAGCCCCTCCATCATGCAGCGCTGGACGATGTTCGGCGGGCTGCCCAAGAGCGGCATCGACATGACGACGATCGAGGGCCTGGCCGACATGAAGTACGAGTGCCCGAACCTGCACGTCCAGACCGTCGCCGTCGACACGGGCGTGCCGGTGGGCTTCTGGCGCTCGGTGGGTGCCTCCCACAACGCCTTCTACGTGGAGAGCTTCATCGACGAGCTGGCGCACGCGGCGAAGCAGGACCCGTACAAGTACCGCCGGGCCCTGCTCGAGAAGTCGCACCCGCGCTTCGTGAAGGTGCTCGACACCGTGGCCCGGATGGCGAACTGGGAGACTCCGCCGGCGGAGGGCCGGTTCCGCGGCATCGCCATCGCCGAGAGCTTCGGGAGCATCGTCGCCGAGGTGGCCGAGGTGTCGGTCTCCGCGGAGGGCCAGCCCGCCGTGCACAAGGTGTGGGTCGCGGTGGATTGTGGCCGGTACGTCAACCCCGACACCATCGCCGCCCAGATGGAGAGCGGAGTCGTCTACGGCCTGTCCGCCGCGCTGCGCGGGCAGATCACCCTGCGCAACGGGCGCGTCGAGCAGAGCAACTTCCACGACTACTCGATGCTGGCGCCCCACGAGATGCCGGAGATCGCCGTGGAGATCGTCGAGAGCGGCGAGGCCCCGGGTGGAGTGGGAGAGCCCGGCACGCCGCCCATCGCCCCGGCCGTGACGAACGCCCTGTTCGCCGCCACGGGCACGCGCATCCGCACCCTGCCCATCAGCAACCACAAGCTCACCGGCAAGAAGAAGGCGTGAGCCCGTCGTATCCAGCACCCGGGAGGAACTCATGAGCACGAAGTGGATGGGACTGATGTTGTCGGTCGTGGTGTCGGGCTCGGCCATGGCGGCCGAGACGCCCAAGGCCACGCCGGAGCTGCTCGCGAAGGGCAAGACCGCGTTCACCTCTTATTGCCAGTCCTGCCACGGAGAGAAGGGCGAGGGGAACGGTCCGGCGGGCATGTATCTGGTGCCCAAGCCGCGCAACTTCGTGACCGAGGCCTTCAAGAAGGGCAACAAGCCGGAGGAGATCTTCAAGACGCTCTCCACCGGCATTCCGGGGAGCACGATGGTGTCCTTCGCCCACCTCACCGAGCAGGATCGCTGGGCGCTCACCCACTACGTCCTCGAGCTCCAGAAGCAGGGCAAGGCGGACGCGAAGGGCAAGAAGAAGGGCACGGCGAAGAAGTAGACGGGAGCAGGGGCCGGGCCCGCGCCCGTGCCCCCGGTGAGTCCCTGGCCTACGCGCGGTTGAGGATGGACTCGACCGCGGCGCGGGCGATGAGCGTGTCCGGCGTGGTGGCGGCCCACTCCTCCCCGCCCGCGCGCAGCCGCCCCTGCACGCGTGAGCCCCCGGCCGGCCCGCCTCCTGCTACCCGCGCGCGGAGGGGCGGTAGGCGCGCAGGAAGGTGCTCACCGCGCGCTCGAGGTGGGCCGAGAGCTCCGCCTCGCTGGCGCACTCAATGACGCCCAGGTGGAGCCGGGCCGACAGCTCGTTGGTGCACAGCGAGGTGAAGAGCAGCCCCTTCACCGCGGCCCGCTCGAAGAAGCGCGCCAGTTGCTCGTGGGCCGACTTGGCGCACGTGAAGAGCATCTGGGCTTGCCCCGGTTACGTGGACAGTAGGGTTAAGATGCCAACTTCTGCGGTAAGGCCGCAAGCTCAAAATCCACTGGACTGACGTAGCCCAGCGAAGAGTGCCGCCGCTGGCGGTTGTAGAAGACCTCGATGTACTC
>NZ_DASUNC010000110.1:0-55485 GCF_036277355.1 Archangium sp. | reverse complement strand
CGTTCAGCTCGCCCGACAGCGCGTCGTCGATGGCCTTCTTGTCGGCGAGCGTCTTCAGCACGCCCGGCTTGCGCGTCTCGACGAAGCGGTAGAGATCCTCCTCGTAGCGGTGCACGTCGCCGAGGGGCACGCCGTCGAGGTACCCGTTGCCGCCCGCGAAGATGATGAGTACCTGCTTCTCGATGGGCAGCGGCTCGTACTGCGCCTGCTTGAGCACCTCGACCAGCCGGCTGCCGCGGTTCAGCTGCGACTGCGTCGCCTTGTCGAGGTCCGAGCCGAACTGCGCGAAGGCCGCCAGCTCGCGGTACTGCGCCAGGTCCAGCTTCAGCGTACCGGCCACCTGCTTCATGGCCTTGATCTGCGCCGCGCTTCCCACGCGCGACACCGAGAGGCCCACGTTGATGGCGGGACGCACACCGGCGAAGAACAGGTCCGTCTCGAGGAAGATCTGCCCGTCGGTGATGGAGATGACGTTCGTCGGGATGTAGGCCGACACGTCACCGGCCTGCGTCTCGATGATGGGGAGCGCGGTCAGCGAGCCGGCGCCCTCCTCGTCGGACAGCTTCGCGGCGCGCTCCAGCAGGCGGCTGTGGATGAAGAACACGTCGCCCGGGTACGCCTCGCGGCCCGGCGGACGGCGCAGCAGCAGCGAGAGCTGACGGTACGCCACGGCCTGCTTGGACAGGTCGTCGTACACGATGAGCGCGTGCATCTTGTTGTCGCGGAAGTACTCGCCGATGGCCACGCCGGCGTACGGGGCGAAGAACTGCATCGGCGCGGGGTCCGAGGCGTTCGCCGTCACCACCACCGTGTACTCCATGGCGCCCGCGCGCGTCAGCTTCTCCACCACCTGGGCCACCGTGGACTGCTTCTGGCCGATGGCCACGTACACGCAGTAAACGTTCAGGCCCTTCTGGTTGATGATGGCGTCGATGGCCACCGCCGTCTTGCCCGTCTGACGGTCACCGATGATGAGCTCGCGCTGACCGCGGCCGATCGGCACCAGCGCGTCCAGGGCCTTGATGCCCGTCTGCAGCGGCTCGTGCACGCTCTTGCGCTTCACGATACCGGGCGCCTTCACCTCCAGGCGGCGCACCTCGGTGGACGTGATGGGGCCCTTGCCGTCCAGCGGCTCGCCCAGGGGGCTCACCACGCGGCCCAGCAGCCCCTTGCCCACGGGCACGGAGGCGATCTGCGAGGTGCGCTTGACCAGGTCACCCTCGCGGATGTCCTTGAAGTCACCCATGATGGCGACACCGACGTTGTCCTCCTCGAGGTTGAGCACCAGGCCCTTCACCCCGTTGGAGAACTCCACCAGCTCGCCGGACAGCACGCCCTCGAGGCCGTAGACACGGGCGATACCGTCGCCCACGGAGAGCACGGTCCCGGTCTCGGCGACGGTGACCTTCTTGCCGTAGTCCTTGATCTGCTCGCGGATGATTCTGCTGATCTCGTCGGCGCGGATTTCCATCTTGCGTCCTTGCACAGGGGCGGCCGGTGGGAATGCCGCCAGAGAAACCTATATGGCGGGGCCCCCTTACCACGCGCACCCCCCCACCGCAACGCGCAAGGGCCCACCCGGGCACCGGTTGTCATCGGCGCTGTAAGCGACACTGGAGGGAGGGGGTTTCCCTCTCAGGAGCCCGGGGCGTGCCGCGGCAGCCACACGATGAAGCGCGTGCCCAGGCCCACTCCGGACTCGACCGAGATGCGGCCTCCATGGGCCACCACGATCTGCCGGGCGATGTAGAGGCCCAGTCCCAGCCCATCGCCACTGGCGCGCTTGCCCCGCTTGAAGGGCTCGAACAAGGTCGCCCGCTCCTCCAGCGGCACCGGCGGGCCCTCGTTGCGCACCGTCAGGGTGATGCCGTCCGGCACCCCCACCGCCTTCACCTCCACCGGCGTGTCCTCGGGGCTGTGCTGCACGGCGTTGCCCACCAGGTTGTCCAGCAGCTGGCCGAGCCTCGACTCGTCCCAGCTCCCCCGCACGTCCCCCTCCACCTTGGAGACGATCAGCCGCGCGGGGTGCGACACCTGGAACTCCTCCACCACCCGCTCCAGCAGCTTGTCGAGCGACAGCGGCACCGGCTTCACCGGAATCCCCCCGGCCAGCCGCGCCCGCGTGAAGTCCAGCAGCTCGTGGATCATCCGCTCCATGCGCCGCGTCGCCGTGGCCACGTGCGTCACCTGCCGGGCCTGGGTCTCGTTCAACCCCCCGCCGCGCTGGAGCGCGCCCGTGCTGAGCTGGATGGCGTAGAGCGGGGTGCGCAGATCATGACCCACCACGCCCAGGAGCTGCTCGCGGAAGGCATCGGCCCGGGACGCGGCCTCCTCGGAGGCCTTGCGCGCGCTGATGTCCCAGACGGCCGTCATCCGCACGGTGCGTCCGCAGAACTCCACCGGCCGTCCCAGCACCTCCAGGAAGAGGCGCTTGCCGTCGGCGCGCAGGCCCGTCAGCTCATACGGGGACTCCACCTGCCGGGACACCGCCCGCTGCACCGCCTCGCGGGACTCGGGCGCCACCCAGCGCGCCAGCGGCTGGCCCACCATCTCCTCCGGCGGGCTGCCGAAGAGGTTGGCCAGCGGACGGCTCACCTCGAGGATGAGGCCCGCGTCATGCAGGAAGTAGCCGTCACACGACACGGCGACGAGGCCACTGAGCCGCTCCTCGCTCTCGCGCAGGGCCAGCTCCCGCTCCACGCGCTCCGTCTCGTCCTCCAGCATCACCCCCACGCCCGTGCGCAGTCCGCCCGAGGACGCCGGCAGCACGGTGAGCCGGAAGTGCCGCACGTGGGCATTCGCGGCGAAGCTCCCCAACTGGCCCGACACCCGCGCCCCCGACACCTGCTCACCAGCCAGGGCGCGCTGCAGCAGCGGCGTCAGCTCCTTGGTCAGCCCGGGCCAGACCTCGCCCGTGGTGCGGCCCTCGTACGCGCTGCCGGGCAGCCCGCTCAGGGTCATCAACGCGGTGCTGACGAAGCGAAAGCGCAGCTCCCGGTCCAGGAAGGCCAATCCGAGGCCCGACGCATGGAGTAGCGCCCCGAAACACTGCTGGGCCTCCTCGGAAAAAGAAGGGGCCATAAGGGCTGCGTGTGAGCGTTGGAGGACGGGCTGCGCCATGGTGATGGACCACGGGCCTGGGACCCGTGTGGTCACACCATAGCCTTTCCCCGGCCCGCTGGGAATACCGGGCTTGCCGGGAAGTGGGGAGGAACCGACAGGACGGGTTCCTCGGGAGTCCAGCGAGCGAGACGGCTAGCGCTGCTTCAGCTCGCGGCGCAGCTGCTCGAGCTGGGTGCGCAGGGTGCCGTCATAGAGGGTGCTGCCGACCTGGGCGGCGACACCGCCGAGGACGGAGGGGTCCACGCGGGACTCCAGCACCACGTTGCGCTGGGTGAGCTGCTTGAGGGTGCCGGCCAGGGACTGGAGGGTGTCGGCGGCCAGGGGGACGGCGCTGGTGACGTGGCCGCGCACGCGGCCGGCCTGGGCGTCCACCATGTCCCGGTAGAGGCGGGCGATGTCCGGCAGGTAGCCCAGCCGGTTGCGGTCCACCAGCAGACGCATGCTGTTGGCCAGCACGGGCTCCACCTGGCCGAGCGCCTTGAGGAGCGACTCCACCACGCGGGCGCGCTGCTCGCGGGTGTAGGCCGGGTTGAACAGGACGTCCGCCAGCTCGCGGTTCTGGCCGACGGCGCTGGAGAAGGAAGTGAGCTGCTCCGACACGGCATCGGCGCGGCCAGCTTCAGTGGCGACGTCGAGGAGCGCGCGGGCGTAACGGCGGGCGATTGACACGTTCACCATGGCGCGGCGGCCCTTAGCACGCCCCCCGGCCGGGGGCAACGCCGCGCCGTGTTCCCCGTCCGGGGTCTCCAATAAGTTCCCCTGGGGCTGTACCCGTCAGGAGGGGTGCACGGGGGGCCTCCGGAACCTCGCATCTCCGGCGTATCATGCACTTCCTTCAATGCGCGACCCCGTCATCGGCATCGATCTGGGCACCACCAACAGCGCCGTGGCCTCCGTGGAGGAGGGACGGCCCCGCATCATCCCCTCACGCTCGGGAGGCCGGCTGACACCCTCCGTGGTGGGACTCACCCCCAAGCTGGCCGAGCGCGTGGTGGGCACCAAGGCCCAGGAGCTCGCGAAGGAGCACCCCGACTGCGTGGTGTGGGCCACCAAGCGCTTCATCGGGCGGCGCTTCACCCCGGAGCTGGTGCAGCAGGCCAAGGCGGTGGTGCCCTACCCGCTGGCGGGCGGCAACACCGGGGACGTGCGCGTGAAGATGGCCGGGCGCACCGTGCCCGTCACCCAGGTGTCGGCGATGATTCTGGGTGAGCTCAAGCTGGACGCCGAGGCCTTCTTCGGGCGCGGGGTGAGCCAATGCGTCATCACCGTCCCCGCCAACTTCGATGACAGCCAGCGCCAGGCCACCCGCGAGGCGGCCACCATCGCCGGGCTGGACGCCATCCGCCTCATCAACGAGCCCACCGCCGCGGCGCTCGCCTATGGGTTGTCTCGCGGCTTCCAGGGCCATGCGCTCGTGTTCGACCTGGGCGGCGGCACCTTCGATGTCACCGTCCTGGAGATTACCGACGGCGTCTACGAGGTGAAGGCCACCGGGGGAGATCCGGCGCTGGGCGGCGAGGACTTCGACCTGAAGATTGTGGAGTGGCTGCTGGCGCAGGTGGACGACAACCACCGCGAGCTGGTGCACCGGGACGTGGTGTCCATGCACAAGCTGAAGGTGGCGGCCGAGCAGGCCAAGCGCGAGCTGACGGAGTACGAGGAGACGCTCATCTCCCTGGAGGGGCTGGGAGACCATACCCAGCCGGCGCGCAAGCTGACGGGCCTGGAGACGGCGCTGACGCGCCACTTCTTCGAGCAGCTGTGCGAGCCGCTGTCCAAGCGCTGCATCGCGGTGTGCGAGTCGGTGATGAAGGAAGCGGGGATGGACCCGCACGCGGTGGACACGGTGCTGCTGGTGGGCGGCATGACGCGGGTGCCGTTGATCCGCCGGCTGGTGACGGACTTCTTCGGCAAGGCGCCCTCCACGGACGTGAACCCGGACGAGGCGGTGGCGCTGGGCGCGGCCATCCACGCGGACGAGCTGGCGCGCCAGTCGGGCGCCGCGCTGCTGCTGGACGTGGTGGGCAACTCGCTGGGCGTGGGGGTGATGGGCGGACGGGTGAAGCACCTCATCCCCCGGAACAGCTCGGTGCCGGTGGTGGCCAAGGACGTCTTCCACCCGGGCCGCCATGGGCAGACGGAGGCTCGCATCCCCATCTACCAGGGCGAGAGCGAGATGCAGGACGAGAACCGCAAGCTGGGCGAGGTGGTGCTGCGCAACCTCCAGGGCGCCTCGCGCGCGGACACGCCGCTGGAGGTGACGTTCGAGCTGTCCAACGAGGGCACGCTGTCGGTGCGCGCCACGGACTTGAAGACGGGACTGAGCGAGGCGGTGAAGCTCGAGGCCCGCCCCCACCTGCCGGGCCAGGAGGCCGAGCGGCTCGTGAAGGAGCAGGCCGCGTACGCGCAGCGGCAGGCCCAGGCGGACGCGAAGAAGACGGAGGAGACGTTCCGCAAGCTGCTGGAGCGCGGCGAGAAGCTGGCGAAGCTGCTGCAGCGCACCGCCGAGGAGAACCCCAGCGACGAGGCGGACGCGGCGATGATCAACGTGCGCTCGCTGCTGGCCACCGGCTACTCCGCCCTGGAGGGCCGCGACGCCGAGCAGTGCGCCCAGGTGGCGCGCCAGCTCACCCAGCTGCTCTCCGGCCGCCGGGACTGAGCTCCTACCGCGCCTGTTTCCCCTCGCCCGAGGGGAGAGGGGATATTGGGCTCAAGGGACGGCTGGGATGCGCACCATCCGGCCCACGGAGGGCACGCCCGCGTCGTTCACCAGGAAGAGCTGGTAGTAGCTCGCCGGCGCCAGGTTGTTGTTGGCCGGCGCGGTGACGGTGAGGACGCCACTGCCTCGCGTGAAGGGCAGGGTGATCAACCGCTGGTTCTGGTCGAAGGCATGCGTCACCGCCCCCAGGGCAATCAGCGTCACCTTCGTCACCCGGCCCGCGTCCGGCGTCGAGATGGTGAACGTCGTGCCCGGTGACACCACGTCCGGCACCGAGCTCACCACCGGCCGTGCCCCCTTGAAGAGGTAGGGCGGCGAGAAGACCTCCGCGGTGTTGGCGTTGCGGCCTCCCGCGCTCAGCACCCGCCCGTCCGGCAGCAGCACCGCCGTGGCGTGATAGCCGCGATAGACCGTGTTGCTGGCGAGCCGCGTCCAGCGGTTGGTCGCGGGGTCATACACCTCGGCCTGGAAGACGGGGCGGGTCTTGTCGTCGAAGCCACTGCCCCGGCTGCCCCCCGTCACCAACACCGTCCCATCCGGCAGCAGCGTCGCGTTGTGCTGCCGCCGCGGCGTGCTCATGGGCGCCATGTACCGCCAGACCGGCGAGGCCACGTTCAGGTCGATCTGCTCCACGGTGGCCGTTGGCGGATCTCCTCCTCCGATGAGGAACACCCGGCCATCCAGGTACACCGCGGGCCCGTAGCTCCGGGTGCCGTAGTTGCTCGAGGGCCCGGAGCTCCAGGCGCCCGTCCCTCCCGGATCCATGAAGCGGCTCAGCCGCTGCGGCCCCGCCAGGAAGAGCCGGCCATTGGGCGCCAGGAACATCCGCGGGTAGTACGGCAGCTTCAGCCGCGCCGTCGTCATGTCCCGCCACGTCCCGGTGGCCGCCAGGTAGCGTTGGGGAATCTCGTTCATGATGCCGGTGCCCACCGTCTCGCCGGAGATCACCATCACGTCTCCGTTGGCCAGCGTCACGTTGGTGGGGTACCAGCGCCCATCGTTCATGTCCGGCAGGCGCGTCCACCGCGAGGTGAACGGGTCCCACAGGCTCGCGTCCTCAAGCCCCACGTGGCTCTCGATGTGTCCGCCCGTGATGAGCAGCCGGCCATCCGCGAGGTAGGAGTGGCCCGCGCAGAAGATGTTGTAGCCCGGCGCGGGCAGCCGGCTGAGGCCTCCCGTGGCGGGATCCCACAGCCCCGGCGGGTCATCGCCCTGGGCGAACTCGCCGAAGAACATCACCCTGCCCGTGGGCAGCAGGCTCGCGTGGGTGGCGGAGAGTGGCCAGGCCATGACGCTCGACCACTGTCCCACCTCCGCGGGAGTCTGCGCCCGGGCCGGGCCCGCCCACATCGCGCATCCCACGAGCCAGAGCGCGAGCACTCGTGGCTGGGAAAGAGTTCTCATGGACATCGCCGCCTCCCCGGATTCCCGCTGTTTCAAGGTAAGAACCTAGGGGGTCGAGGCTGCACGCCAAGCCGGACCCAAGGTGCAAGGCACTGGTGGGTGGTGGGCTGTTCGAGACTGTCGGGTGCGTACTGCTCACCCCGGACTCGCGTGCGGATGGACGTGGGGCCGAGCGCCCCCACCTTGGGGGCCGTCCCACCCTGCCCGGGAGGTTCCCATGAGGTGCTGGCGTCCGTTCGCCGTGCTGCTGGCCCTGTTCTCCGCTCCCGCCCTGGCCCAGGCCGGCGAGCCCCTCCTGGACGCGGGAGGCTGGAAGCCGTGTGGGCGCGCCGCCACTCCCCTGGCGGAGCTCGCTCCCGGCGCGGGCGACTCGGAGCCGGGGAGAGGGGTTCGCGGCGAGCGTGTCCTCTTCTTCGCCTCCGATGATGGCGTGCACGGCCGCGAGCCCTGGGTGAGCACCGGCACCGGAGGCCGTGGCACCTCGCTCCTGCTGGATGTGCGTCCCGGGCCGGAAGGAGCCGAGCCCTCGGGCCTCACCCGCGTGGGAGAGCGGGTCTTCTTCGTCGCCGACGACGGCGAGCACGGGCGCGAGCTGTGGGTGAGCGATGGCTCCTCCCGGGGCACGCACCTGGTGAAGGACATCTGGCCCGGCCCGGATGGCTCGTACCCGCAGTCGCTCGTCGAGCTCGGCGGGGTGCTCTACTTCGCCGCCGGAGACCCCGAGCACGGGCGCGAGCTGTGGCGCAGCGACGGGACGGCCGAGGGCACCTGGCTCGTCGAGGACCTGGATCCCGGCTTCGAGGGCACCAGCCCCTACCTGCTGACGCGCGGGGGAGATGGGGCGCTCTATTTCATCAGCCACTTCCAGGGCTTCTACATGCGGCTGATGCGCAGCGATGGGCGCTCCCGCGCCGTCGAGCTGTTCCGCCGCTCCAGCGAGGGAGGTGATCTGGAGTCGCTGACGGCGGTGGGCAACAAGCTGTTCTTCGTGTCCACCAGCGTCCACGATGACGTCATGGCGGAGCTGCGGGTGACGAGCGGAGGCGCCCCCGTGCTCGTGGGCTCGTTCCCCAGGATTCATGACCTGGTGGCGATGGGCGGGCGGCTGTACTTCAGCGCCAGCGGGGAGGGCGACTCCACCAACGAGGAGCTGTGGCGCAGTGATGGCACCCGGAAGGGGACGCTGCGCGTGAAGGACCTCCGGCCCGGCGCCGAGGGCTCGTCCCCGGGTGGATTCGCCGTCCTGGGCCGCCGGCTCTTCTTCTCCGCGGACGATGGGGTGAACGGGCGCGAGCTGTGGGTGAGCGATGGCACGGCCTCCGGCACGCTCCTCTTCGCGGACCTCGTTCCGGGCTCCGGGGGTTCGTCTCCCGAGGCGCTGACCGCCGTGGATGGGAACCTGTTCTTCAGCGCGGAGACGCCGGGACACGGCCGCGAGCCCTGGGTGAGCAGTGGCTCGAACGGGAGCGCGGCGCCGCTCGATGAGTTGGCCGCCGGCATGGACTCCTCGGACCCGGGTGGCTTCGTGCGCTCGGGCTGGGACGTCTTCTTCCTCGGGCGGGATGCGGCCCATGGCTGGCGGTTGTGGGCCCTGCCGTTCCGTCCCGCCCACGCGTGTGACGACGACGCCCGCTGAGGCCTCTCGGTTTTCCGGCTGCCCGGTGCGAGGGGTCTCGACTTTCCGTGGCCCCTCGCACCACGCGTGCGACTCCAACTCCGCGAAATCCCGGGCGTCCCGTGGGGAGCCCGCCTCCTGGCACACGGGTGGCAGAAGCCCGCCGCATGAACATGAAGACATACAAAGGGCTGGCGCTCGCGCTGCTGGGATTGGCGGCGTGCAGTGACAGGGGCAGCATTCCCGAGAACCAGCCGGTGCAGATGAAGGCGCGGCTGGAGTCCTTCGCGAGCTGCGCGGCGCTCGAGTCCTATATCGAGGACGCCGCGGTGCTCGACATGCGCTCCACCCTGGAGCGCTCCAAGCCCTCCTATTGGAAGGGGCGGGGCGGTTGGTTCGGCGGCCCGGTGGAGTACGCGGACGGCGCGGGCGCTCCGACCCCCACCACGGCGGGCGGCGGCAGCTCCGGCCCGAAGGACCATACCGGCACCAACAACCAGGTGGAGGGTGTGGACGAGGCGGACTTCGTGAAGAACGACGGCACCCGCATCTTCGTCCTCTCCGGACAGAAGCTGTACGTGCACCGCTCCTGGCCGGCCGAGTCGCTGCGCGTGGAGTCCTCGCTGACGCTCGAGGGGTGGCCCCGGCAGATGTTCCTCCACGGGAACAAGGTGGTCGTCTTCTCCTCGGTGAACGCGCCGTATTCGGGCTCAAGCGTGGGCGGCGGCTTCGTGGCGGACTGCGCTTATATGGGCCCCTGCGGCCATGGCGCCTCGACCACCAAGGTGACGACGGTGGACGTGTCCGACCTCGCCGCGCCCCAGGTGACGAGCGAGGTGTACCTGCCGGGCGGCTACCACGACGCGCGCCTGGCGGAGGGCTCGGCGCGGCTGGTGATGCGGGACTCCTTCCGCTGGCCCACGGGCGTGCGCTTCTGGCCCGAGTACTCCCAGGACCTCTGGAACGACCAGGCGCGGCTGGAGAAGGAACTCGACCGGCTGATGGCCCACAACGAGCAGCTCATCCGCGCGGCCGCGCTCACCCAGTGGGTGCCCGAGGGCCGGCGCAAGCTGCCGGATGGCACCGTGGAGACGCTGGGCTACGACTGCCACGACTTCCACAAGACGAACGCGCCCACCCGGCTGGGGCTCGTCACAGTGGCCACGCTGGACCTGGACGCGCAGACGTTCCAGCCGCCGGGCCGCGTCACGCTGGTGACCGAGCCGGGCGAGGTGTACGCCACCGCCGACGCGCTCTACCTGGCCACGCCCCACTGGTGGTGGTGGCCGGAGGCGGGGCAGACGGACCACACCTATGTGCACAAGCTCGACCTGAGCCAGCCGCACCGCGCCTCGTACGTGGCCAGCGCCACGGTGAAGGGCATCCTGCTGGACCAGTTCAGCATGGACGAGCACGAGGGCGTGCTGCGCGTGGCCACCACCATCAGCTCGCGGGTGGCCGAGGCCGGCAACCCGTGGGGCCGCACCGAGACGGCCAACCGCGTCTTCACCTACGGGCAGGAGGGCGGCCAGCTGAAGCTGCTGGGGCAGAGCGAGGAGCTGGCCAGGGGCGAGCGCATCTTCAGCGCGCGCTTCGTGGGCAAGCGGGGCTACGTGGTGACGTTCCGGCAGGTGGATCCGCTCTTCACCTTCGACCTGTCGGACCCCGCGCACCCGCGCAAGGTGGGCGAGCTGAAGGTGCCGGGCTTCTCCTCGTACATCCACCCGGTGGGGGACTCGCACCTGCTGACGGTGGGCCTGCACGTGCCGGAGAACGGCGACTGGCGCACGCGCGCCGTGAAGCTGAGCCTCTTCGATGTGTCGGACATGGCCAACCCGCGCGAGACGTTCACGCAACTGGTGGGCACGGCCTACGGCTGGAGCGAGTCGCTCTACGACCACAAGGCCTTCAACTACTTCCCGGCCAAGGGGCTGCTGGCCATTCCCTTCACGGACTGGACGCCGGTGTACAACGGTGACTACTGGAGCAACTTCGTGAGCGAGCTGCGCGTCTTCCGCGTGGACACGGCCGCGGGCATCACCCCGGTGGGCGCCCTCTCCATGAAGGACGCCTACCAGGTCATCAACTCCAACCAGTGGAGCTGGGTGTACACGCCCTACGTGCGCCGCAGCGTGATGGCGGATGACTACGTGTACGCCATCAGCGACGCGGGCGTGCGCGTGGCCCACGTGAGCAACCTGTCCTCGCCCCTGGCCACCTCGCGCTTCAGTCCCTACACGGCGCAGTGAGGACGAGGGCTGGCCGTCTGCCGGGGGGACAGGCGGCCGGCTGATGGGTCAGGCGAGCGGGGGTTGGCACGTCCGCGAAGGCAGCCGCGCATCCCCGGCGGAAACCCGCTATAGCCCCTCGCGCCCATGTCGCCCGCACCCCTGCCCAACCGCCGCGAAGAGTTCCGAGCGCTCTGGAAGCTCGCCCTGCCCGTCGCCATCGCGCAGGCGGGCCAGTCCATGATGAGCTTCGTGGACACGGCGGTGGTGAGCCGGGCGGGCACCGAGCCCCTGGCGGCCATGGGCGTGGCCACCGCCGTCTACTTCGCCGTCAGCAGCCTCGCCATGGGGTTGATGATGGGGATGGATCCGCTGATGTCGCAGGCCTTCGGGGCGCGCAACGCGACGCGCGCGCGGGCGCTCCTGTGGCAGGGCAGCTACCTGGCGCTGCTCGCGGGCAGCGTGCTGGCGTTGCCGATGGTGGTGGGGGTGCCCTGGCTGTTGCCCCTCTTCGGCGTGGGGGGCGGAGAGCTGCCCCTGGTGCAGGACTACCTCACCTGGCGCGCGCCCAGCCTGCCGTTGATGCTGCTCTTCATCAACACGCGCTCCTATCTGCAGGCGGCGGCGCTCACCCGGCCGCTGGTGGTGGCCACGGTGGTGGCCAACCTCTTCAACCTGGGCGCGGACATCCTCTTCGTCTTCGGCGGCGAGGTGCTGCCCGCGTGGTGCGGACCGCTGCGCCTGATTCCCGCCATGGGCGTGAAGGGCTCGGCCATCGCGACGCTGCTGTGCTGCGTGCTGCAGTGGGCCCTCATCGCGTGGGCGGTGCGCCAGATTCCGGTGTCCGGGGGCAGGCTCTCGGTGCGGCCGGTGCGCGCGGACATCCTCCAGGCCCTGCGGGTGGGCGTCCCCATCGGCCTGCACATCGCGGCGGAGGTGGGGGTGTTCTCGCTGGCGGGCCTGCTGGCGCGGCGGCTGGGGCCGGAGAGCATGAGCGCGCATCAGATCGCCATCTCCTACGCCAGCCTCTCGTTCACGGTGGCGCTGGGCATCGGCAACGCGGGCAGCGTGCGGGTGGGCTGGGCGGTGGGGGCGCGCAACACGCCGCTGGCACGGTTGAGCGGGCTGATGGCCTTCGGCGCGGGCGCGGGCTTCATGTCGGTGTGCGCGCTGGTGTTCGCCTTCTTCCCCGAGACGCTGGCGCACCTCATGGGCACGCCGTCCGAGGTGCTGCCCATGGTGGTGCCGGTGCTGATGGTGTGCGCCGTCTTCCAGATCTCCGATGGCATCCAGGGCGTGGGCGCGGGCGTGCTGCGCGGGGCGGGGGAGACGCGCTTCACCTTCCTGGCCAACGTGGTGGGGCACTACCTGGTGGGCCTGCCCGTGGCGCTGCTGCTGGGCTTCGGGTTGAAGCTGGGCGTGGTGGGCATCTGGTGGGGCCTGTGCGCGGGGCTCACCGCCGTGGCGCTCGCGCTCTTCTGGCGCTTCGAGCGCCAGAGCGCAGGTACCCTCCGGCCCCTGGAGGCGTGAGGGTGCGAAGGCTTCGAGGGTGGGTGTTCGGGCTCCTGCGGGTGGTGTCCAAGCCATGAGTGAGCAAGGTGCTCCACCGGACGCCGCGCCGCGTCCCCATGTCTATCTTCTCGATTATCTGATGCGCTTGCGGCAGCAGAAGACGCGGGGATTGTTGTTGGATATGGGGGAGATCAACGTCATCCGGATGGTGGCCTTCATTGATGGCTATCTTTCTTGCGAAGACGCCAACGGCATCAAGGATGAGGAGTATCGCTGTTTCTTCCAGTGGCTCCGTGAGGTGAAGCACGAATTGCCCACGGAAGGATGGGCCGCGAAGTACCTGCGCGATTGCGAGGGCGACCACGAGCGCGCCATCCGCAAGTTCCTCGACTTCGCCGCCGAGTTCGTCGCCCTGCGCGAGCGCGAGCGTCAGGGCTCCTGAGTCCCGCTCCTCTCCACGGCAGGTCGTGCTGGAGTATCGTGGCGCTGACAGTTGCGCCACGTCCGGCTCTCCTGCGGCTTTCAGGTGTGAAGGACGGACGTGCTACCCTTGCAGCATGCGAAGGCTTCGAGGATGGGTGTTCGGGCTCCTGCTGGTGGTGGGGGCCGCGTCCGGTCCCGTTCAGGCGGCCTCGCCCGCGTCGGTGGCCAGGATGGTCCAGGCCAGTGTGCTGGCCGCGAACACCATCCAGGTCAAGGTGCTGGCGTACCTGGCCCGTGGTGACGTCGCGGGTGCCATCGCGATGTACCAGCTGCAGACAGGGCAGGCGGCACCGGCGTGGTTGATGGACCTGCAGGTGGCCTACAACGTCGCGAATCAGGCGGCCGGTAGGTGCCAGCAGGTGGCCCGCCTCATCCATACCGCGTACAGCAAGCTGGGCCAGACGCCGCAATATGTGGCCATCAGGTCGCTGGGTAGAAAAGACTATATCGCCTTCGACATGGCGAACGGCAAAAGTCCTGGTATCACTTACAATGGCTATCACGTCATCGTCAAAATCGAGGACATGGTCTACGACGCTTATACAGGACCGGCCGGTATGAAATTGACGGAATATCTGTCCCGGCTTCATGCCGAAATGGGAGTCGACTGGAAGGTCGTGTCCTCACCATGAGTGGAGAAGGCATTGCGACGGGCCCGTCCGCGTATCGTCATGTGTATCTGCTCGACTACTTGATGCGCATGCGCGGTGCCATGCAGAAGGGGCTGCTGGCCATGTATCTGGGGGACATCGACGTCACCCGGATGGTGGCGTTTACCGATGGCTACCGCGCCTGCCAGAGCGCCAACGGTGTCGAGGACGAGGAGTACGGTCTCTTCCGTGACTGGCTCCGCGACGTGAAGCAGGAGTTCCCCACGGAGGGCTGGGCCGCGAAGTACCTGCGCGACTGCGACGGCGACCACGAGCGCGCCATCCGCAAGTTCCTCGACTTCGCCGCCGAGTTCGTCGCCCTGCGCGAGCGCGAGCGGCAGGGCTCCTGAGCCCCGCTCCTCACCACGGCAGGTAGTGCTGGAGCATCTCCCGCCACACCGGCCAGTCGTGCGTGCCTCCCCACCAGATGGCCAGGTGGTTGCTGATGTCCTTCGACCACAGCAGCTTCGACAGGTTCTCGTTCGAGGGGCGGCAGAAGTCGTGCTCGCCCACCGCCAGCACCATCTCCACCCGCCGCAGCGCCGCCAGCTGCGCCGCGTCCGACACCCCCGGCAGCCACTGCATGCACGAGTGGTAGTACACGCCGTCGTCCTGGTGGCCGTCGAGGAAGTCCTCCGTCTCGAACTTGCCTCCCATCGACACCAGCCGCCGGAAGGTGTTCGGGTGCCTCAGCCCGATGTTGTACGTGTGGAAGCCTCCGAAGCTGCACCCGCCCAGCGTCAGCCGCCCTCCCGTGCTGCGCGACATCAGCAGCGGCACCACCTCGTGCAACAGGTACTGCTCGTACGCCGCGTGCCTCGCCACCCGCTCTCTCGGGGGGATGGACGTGTTGAACCAGCTCTCCGCGTCCACCGAGTCCGCGCACACCACGACGTAGCGCCCCGCTTGAATCCGGTCGGCGATGGCCCCGATGAGCCCGAAGTCCTCCGCTTGATAGAAACGCCCCTTGCTGGTGGGCAGCAGCAGCACCGGCTCGCCCGAGTGCCCGAAGAGCAGCACCTCCATGTCCCGGCCCAGCCGGGAGCTGTACCAGCGGTGGTATTCGCGATTCATGCGCCTACCTTAGCCACCGTTCCCGGGCCGCGGACGGGCCTCGTGGGCCCGGCACCCGCGCGCCGCGCGACAGTGAACACCTGCGCCCGAGGCTAGAAGCGCAGCGTGGGGCCCAGCAGGATGCTGTGCAGCGGCTTGGCACACGCGTCGAGCGTCGGGCTCGCCGTGCTGTCCACCCGCACGTCACACCACTGCCACGCCGTGGAGGCCGTGATGCCCAGGTGCTCGCCCAGCCACGTGTCCAGCCCCAGGCGCACCGCCGTGCTCAACCCGGCGTGCAGCATCCGCCGCGGAGAGCCCAGGTCATCCAGCGTCAGCGGCGTCGAGCGGCTCTGCGCCACCCTCAGCCCCACCCATGGGTTCACCCCTCCGTCCCGGAGGAAGCGCAGCCGCATCTCCAGTCCCACCGACTGGTAGTCCAGTTGCAACTGCTGGCCATTGATGGTCGCTCCCCACGTCTCGGCACCTTCTCCTACCAGTCCGAGGGACAGCCCGAAGGGCGTCTCCACGCCCACGTAGAGCTGCAACGCACCACCCATGGCCCGGATGCCCGAGGTGTGATCGAGGACGAAGCCGGTGCTGGCCGAGGCGTAACCCCGCCAAGGCCCCGCTGCCGATGTCCCCGCCCACAGCGCCAACACCAGGCCTCCGAGACTCGCAACGTGTCGCATGCGGGGCGGAGTCTAGCGCAGACCCGCCCCGTCAGGTCTACCCATACGGTGGGTACGTTCCGCGGCGGGCGTTCGGCCGTGGACGCGAGCCGGGTAGAGTCCCACTCCATGTCCCTCTCTTTCGACGTGGCTGCTCGCTCGGTTCGCGATGCCCTCACCGGCGCCGGCCAGGGCCTGGTGGAGCGCGAGGCCATGGTGGAGCTCGTGGCGCTGTGCGCCGTGGCGGGCGAGCACCTGCTCGTCATCGGCCCGCCCGGCACCGCCAAGAGCGAGGCCGTGCGCCGCACCGCGCGGGCGCTCGGCGGCGGCTACTTCGAGTACCTCCTGGGCCGCTTCACCGAGCCCTCGGAAATCTTCGGCCCGGTGGACCTGCGCAAGCTGCGCGAGGGCCTCGTGGAGACGGAGACGGCCGGCATGCTGCCCGAGGCCGAGGTGGCCTTCCTCGACGAGGTGTTCCTCGGCTCCACCGCCATCCTCAACACGCTGCTGGGCCTGCTCAACGAGCGCGTCTTCCGACGAGGCCACACCCGCATGCGCTGCCCGCTGCGCGTGTGCGTGGGCGCCTCCAACGCCCTGCCCGAGGACGAGTCCCTCGCCGCCTTCGCGGACCGCTTCCTCGCGCGCACCTTCGTCGCGCCCGTGCCGGACCCGCGGCTGGAGGAACTGCTCGCGGGAGGCGCCTCGCTCTGGAAGGCCGAGGAGGCACGCACCGCGTCACTGGAGGCGCTGGATGTGCTGGCCCAGGCGGCGCGCGAGGCGGACCTCGGGCCGGTGCGCCCCCACCTGGCCCACGCGCTGCGCACCCTGCGCGGCGCGGGCATCGCCCTGAGCGATCGGCGCATGGTGAAGGCCCAGCGGCTGGTGGCCGCCGCCGCCGCGCTCGCCGGGCGCTCCACCCCGGGCCTGGCCGACCTGTGGCCCCTCATCTACGCCGTGCCCACCCAGGAGGCCCAGGCGCTCGCGCGGGATGTGCTGCGGGAGCTGCTCGCGCATTCCGAGAACCCGGCCCTGTCCGCCGCCGCCCTCGAGGCCAGCGCGGGTCCCCTGGCACGGGCCCAGCGAATCGCCCAGGCCGGGCGCACCGTGCTCGCCGCGAGGCCTGGGGATGGTGACGCCGAGGCGCTCGCCTCGTGGCGGCTGAAGCTGGAGGGCGTGGCGCGGGAGATGGACGCGGGCTTCGCCCCCGAGGCCCTCCCCGAGGAGCTGCGCGCCGTGCGCGAGGAGCTGCGTGCGGCCCTCGTGCAGGTGCCACGGACGGAAGCGGCCTGAGGGCCCGCGCTGAGGGCTTCAGGGCAGCGGGTTCTTGCCCGCGAAGGCCTTCAGCCAGGTGTGCTCGTCGTGAATCCGGGGGACGCAGGATTCTTCGTGCAGTGAGGCCAGGGGCCAGCGCTTGAAGCCCGAGCGCTTCAGCGCCTCCTCCCACCTGCCCAGATCCACCCAGAGGTCGATGCTCTCCATCCGCGTCGGGCTGTGACCCGTCAGCTCGGAGCCGTACACCTGCAGCAGCAGCGCCCGCTCCAGCTCCAGGCGCGAGTGCTGCTCGCGCATGCGGGCGCCCACCTCCCACAGCAGCCGACCCATCCACCGCCGCTCGTTCTCGTTGAGGTGGGCCGCGCTGGCCCGCGCGCGCCGCTGCAGCTCCTTGCCCAGCGACACGCCCTGGGCCCACGTGGCCAGCAGGAAGGCATGGTGGCCGGGCAGCAGCAACACGTCCTTCAGTGCCTCACGCATCTCCTGGAAGAAGAGTTCGCTGGCGGGTTGCTTCCACTCCAGGGAGACGAGCGGCTCGAGGGCCTCCAGGTCGCGGCGTTGGAAGGGCGCCTCGGGGGGACGCTCCGCGAGGAATGCGCGCAAGGCCAGTTGGAGGGTGGAGGCCGTGGAGCCGGTGAGCTGAGTGAGCCGCGTTTCCGCCTCGGGCAGCAGTTGCTGGCGCGCGGGTGACTCCGCTCCGAGCAGTGCCAGCCGCTCGCGCAGGGCCATGAGCAGGGGCACGGAGCCGCTGGCGCGCACCTCGCCGGGCCCCCAATCCAGGAAGCCGTCCTGCTCCGGGATGACGGTCAGCAATGGCAATCCCTGGGGACCCTTGAACGGCAGCTTCTCGTCATGCACCAGGGGGAGGAGGTCCGTATCTTCCAGGGGCTCGGGCAGCAGGGGACTCTTGCTGAAATCCGGACGCCCGAGCGCGACCCAGGACTCGAAGAAGGCATGCCGCCAATCCGGGGACTGCGAGCGGCGCTCGGCGAGCGCCAACAACAGGGCCGCCTCCGGCGTGTGCTTCACCTCGGGCCGCCGCAGGTCACGCCGCATCGCGTCCAGCGAGCCGTGCTCCAGGTAGAGACATGCCCGCATCAACCGGGCAGGCGCATTCGTCCTGTAGAGGGGGGGCTGGAGCAGATGGTTCAGGAAGGAGTACGCACCCCTGTAGCCGGCGAAACAGAGCCAGATGCGCTGCTGCGACAGAGCCTCCCAGGGGTTCTCGTCCGCGCTTACCTGTTCTTCCGTACCGAACCCATCCAGGGCGAACTGGCTGCCGGCTGCCGCGGCGGACACCAGCCCCAGGGCTCCCAGCAGCAGACGGCGGCGAGACCAGCGATTGCCTGTCCCTTTCGCTACCATGGAGGGCTGTTCGCTCCCGGGTTCCGCCTCGCCGTCCTCGCGCTTCGTCATGGTGACCTCCATGGTAGCCTCTACACTGCATACCGCAAGAAGTGGGTCCGTGCGGCTGCTGGTACTCCTGGCCGTGCTCCAGGCGGGGTGTCTGTCGGAGACGGAGGAGGCGGTGCTCGGAATTGAGTGCGGCCCACGAGACCTGACTCCGGAGTGCTGTCTCAAGAAGAATCCCGGTCAGTGGGAGCGCTGCACCGGCTCGTCCGAGCTGGCGCGGGTCGCGGAGGCGGCCGCCGGGACGGTGGGGCGCGCTCCCTCGTTGGCGGTCAAGACCGCCGCCGCTGGCATGGCGGGAGTGATGGTGACGGCCGTGCACATCGGCTCCGCCGAGCGCCGGGGCGTGGCGCTGGCGACGGATCTGCTCAAGAAGGTCGAGGAGGAGATCGTGCGGTGCGTGCGCCAGGCGGATCGGGAGGTCAATGCGTACCACTTCGGTGGGAAGAGCCCGACGCGGGAGCAGTGCCAGGAGGTGAAGGTGGGGGAGCGCACGACGTGGGCCGCCTACCTGGGACTCTTCAAGCACGAGACGGCCTGGCCGTGTCTGCGCGAGGCGCTCGATAAGCTGTTGAAGGGGAAATACCTGCTCCACCCGCGCTTCTACGTTGATCCGCGGACGGGCGAGTGGGTGCACATGCCCGAGGACATGATGAGCCAGATCGTGGCGAGGGAGGGCTGGTCGGGTCTGCGCGGAACCATCGAGCCGGACATCGTCCTGCTGGACGCGAACGGCGTCGTCATCCATGCGTACGACCTCAAGTTCCCGTGCCCGGAGAGCAATGGCACTTATTGGGGCAGGTACGTGGATGGACCCTGGAGGTATTGGTCACAGGGCGAGCTTTATGAAAAAGCCCTCCAGGTGCCACTGAGGCTCGTTTCCCCACAAGAGGGAGTTGTCCCGGACATGGAGTAGGATGAACGGCACATTCATGCGCTACCCCAGGTTGCGGTACCACAATGAGCGTAGTTGGCTGAGCGCAAGCGATGCCTTGCTCATCTGCTTCTACATACCTCAGCCCAACGAGCAGATCGCTCCCGCTGTCATCCGCACCGTGGAACTCTTCCGGAACCAGATACGGCCCTATCAGCTCGTCTGGAACGACACGGGGGAAGGACAGGCTGAGCCGCTCGACGACGTTTCCTGGGAAAGAAGCCGTAGGAAAATCCTGGATGCGGAGCCTGGCGAGGGTGGGTTCCTCGGATTGTCGAGCCATACCCATCGGGTGGATGACCTCCTCGTGGACTATCGGGGGCTGTCCCCTGTTCCCCTGCCCTGGCCCGAGCGGAAGGATGACGTCTGTGTCCTGTACCTGCGCCTGCCCACGGCTTATCTGGAGGAGCGGGGACCGGAGCACGTCCATGCGCTCGCCCGCGAGCTGGCGGCCGAGCTTCCCTTCTCCTCGGGCTACGTGGATTTCGTCCTCTGCTCATCCAGTCTTCATGCGGTCGCGGCCCTCGAACTCATCCGCTCGCGCTACCCGGGTGTCCATCTGACCTCGAGCGGCGCCACCATGTACGTGGGCACCCGGGTGGAGGGCGTGCACTGGATGAACTTCCTCGGGCAGCCAGTGCTCGGTGAGCTCGGTGGCGTATCCGGTCTGCGCGAGCGTCTGTCGCTTCCAGACATTTCCCTCCAGGAGATGAGCGGGGACCGGGTGCTCATCACCCTGGGGGAGCGGCCGGAAGTGGGGGATGTGGAGGCGGACCAGCGGCTTGCTCCTCACCGCGCGCTCGCCCGGGTTCTCGAGCCCGTCCTCTACCGGCGCAAGTCCATGTTCGGCCACAAGGTCCCCGAGGAACTGCTGCGCTGGGACCGCCGCTTCCTGGAGTGACGATCCGCCTCCCGGGCGCCATGAGGTAGGCTCCGGCTCGTGGTGAGCCCGTCGTCGACCCCAGACCCGCGCTTCTCTCCCTCCTGGAGTCCCCGGACCTCGCCGCTGCCCGCGCTCGCGGTGGCGGGCGTGGGGCCGGTGGCGCTCGCGCTCGCGCGGCGGGTGCTGGCCGCCGAGGATTCGGAGCTCGCCCGGTGGAGCGGTGTGGCCGGGCCCGGTGTGCTGGTGCTGCTGGGCGACACCGAGTCCCTTCCATGGGTGGAGGGCGTCGTCTACCTCGGGCGCGACACGGCCGCCCCCGCGCTGCTGCTGCCGTGCACGCTCGCTCCGGACGTGGCTCCCGCGCTGCTCGAGCGCGCGCTCGTTGCCCGCGCCCAGGGGAGCACTCCGCTCGCCGTGCTGCCCCGCACCGCGCACCTCGTGCCCGTGGGTGCCGCGCGTCCCGTCTCCCGTGACACCGTGCGCGCCTGGCTCGCGACGCAGGAGGGTGCATGAGCGACCTGCCCGAGTCTCTGCGTCCCTGGGCCGCGCAGCTGTCCCTTTTTCCCGAGGACCTGGCGCTCAGCCTGGGCGCCCACGTGGCGCGGTTGGCCGCGGCGCTCGGCCCGATGCGCGCGCGCAACGAGATGACGGGCGGTGAGCCCCAGGGCTACGACGGCCTCACCCGCCGCGGCTCCCCCGAGCGGCTGCTCATGAGCGAGTGGTTGATGGCCCTGGAGGCCCCGGACGAGTTCGTACGCCGCGCGGCCTTCGGCGAGCAGGCCTTCCTCCGTCCCGCCTTTCGCCAGCCCCAGGGGGGGCGCCGCACCGTGGCCCTGCTGGACGCCGGGCCGGATCAGCTCGGCGCGCCCCGCATCGCGCACATGGCCCTGCTGGTGGCGCTCGCCCGGCGTGCCGAGTCCGTGGGCGCGGCCTTCGCCTGGGGCGTGCTCCAGTCCCCTCCCCGGAAGCAGCCCTTCTCCTCTGTCGACGCCGCCTCCATCGGCCAGTGGTTGAAGGCCGGCACCGCCGCGCCTCCCCTGCCGGCGCAGCTCACCGCGTGGCGCGAGACGCTCGAGTTGGGGCGAGCTCCCGAGGACGTGTGGCTGGTGGGCAGTGCGCGGCTGGCGCGGTTGTCAGGGGCCGAGGGCCTGTCCCTCGTGGCCGTGGACGAGGTGGTGGCGCCCGGTGTCCGGCGGCTCTCCGTGGAGGTGCGGCCCGCGTCCCGGCCGCCGCGTCAGGTGGTGCTGGAGCTGCCTTCCGCGCCCCAGTGCGTGCGGCTGCTGCGCGACCCCTTCGTCACCGCCGTCGCCGCTCCCGTGCGCGACACCCGCACCAGTCCCGTGCACTCCATCCACTTCTCCGCGGATGGCTTGCGACTGCTGATGACGCATGCGAACGGCGCCGCCTCGGCGCAGGTGCTGCCTCAATCCCCGCGCGACACGGTGCCCAGGCCCAAGCGCTTCCATCCTCCCCCCGGCGAGCGGGTGGTGGCCCTGGGCTGGCGCCGCTCCGGCGGGTTGCTCGTGGTGACGTGGCACGGGGAGAAGCGCGTGCTGTGCGTGCATGGCCCTCTGCGCGGGCACTCCACGGGCCGCGACTCGACCATTCTCCTGAGCGCCCTGCCCGAGACGCTGCGCTCCTCGCTGGTCCTCGGAGCCCCGCTGCTGGCCCTGTCCATGGTGCGTGAGGGCCGCGAGGTTCCCCTCGTGCTGGACTCCTCGCGCTCGCTCCATCAGCTCGCCTCGGGCGAGCGCCTCGCCGCGCCGCTCCGCCAGGGTGTCAGCGCGCTCCTCGAGCGCCGGGGCGGCCTCTTCTTCGTGGACCGGGATCGGTGGGAGGACCGGGCCACGTCGGCGCCGCGCACCGGGTGCATCACGCCCAAGACGTTCGATGGATGGTCGCGGACGCTGCCCGTCGAGGGGACGGGCGCGGCGTTCTTCGGCCATATGCGGGACTCCTCGAGGCATACGCCGGGGCCTCCGCTCGCCATCCGTCACAAGCCGGGCCAGTGGTGGGTGACGCGGGACTCCAACGATGAGCAGAAGGGGGAGTGGGTGTCCGTCGCTTCCGGCCTGAGCGTGGTGGGGCTCTGCTGCTGGCCGGTGGATACGCCGCTGCCGGGCCTGGTGGTGCTCGGGGAGGACCAGCGCACCTTCTACCGGGTGACCGGAGACGGGGCCTCCGAGCTCCTGGTGACGGCGTCGGCCCGCGTCACCTCCAGTGGTGTCAGTCCCGCACTGCCCCTGTTGGCCTGGATGACGGACAAAGGCGAGGTCTGCGCCTGGAGCTTCCAGCACCGCGCCCTCGTCTACCGCGCCACGCCGGGAGGAACGACATGAGACCCGCGCGCTCGCCGCGGCCCCGCGTCCATGTCCACCGTGGCTCCGTGGAGGGGGTGGCGCTCTGGTTCGACCCGGTGCTGACAGGCGAGGCCGAGGTGCGCCGGCGCGTGCTGGCCGCGTGGACGCCCGGCGCGGGCGTGTATGCGCTCGAAGGGGGCTTCCTGCTGCGGCTGCCGGCCCCACGCCGCATGGAGTGCGCCGAGGCACCGGGCCTGCCCTTCACCCTGGAGGACGGTGTCCTGCTCTCCGCGCCCCTCTCGCCCTCCGAGCGCGAGCGGCTCGCCCCCTCCTCGGGGAGCGCCGTGCTGGTGCGCGCGGGGACGGCGCGGGTGCATCCGCTCGAGCCCTCGCGGCGGGTGGATGTGTCGGCGTGGCTCGACGTGTCCCACTTCGACGTGGTGCCCATGGAGGGCCTGGGCGCGCCACCGCCGCCCGTGGCCACGCTCGCGCCCGTCGAGGCACCTCCGCGCGACCGCTTCGGCGTCGGACCTCCCGCTTCCGAGGCCGAGGCGATGCGGGCTCGTCTGGAGGGCCGGCCCGTGCCCCAGCGGCCCGGCGCGGCCACCGTGAACGCGGGACCCGCCGCGCGCGCGACGCTGTTCGACCGGCTGCGGTCCTGGTGGAACGAGCCCCCGCCTCCCCAGGGGCCGGGACTGTTCTCCCGGCTCGCCGAGTGGTTCGCCCGCTCCACGCCGTTGGGCTCGCTGCTGGGCCAGCGCAAGGCGGAGTACGTGCGGCGGCTCTTCGACCTCTTCGACGAGGGCAACCTCCAGGAGGCGCTGCGCTACGCCATCCCGCTGGACAAGGGGGCGCCGACGGAGCACACGCGGGTGTCGCTCGGGTTGCCGGGCCCCCGGGAGCACCTCTCCATCCAACCGCGCCGGGGTGGAGCGGCCAGCGTCTTCGGTGGCGGCGCGCAAGTCTACGATGCGTTGCGCGAGCGCTACCGCGAGGCCTTCCGGAAGCTGGAGCGCGAGGGACGCATCGAGGAGGCGTCCTTCGTCCTCGCCGAGCTGCTGCACGAGAACGAGGAGGCCGTCTCCTTCCTGGAGAAGCACGGCCGCCTCCGGCTGGCGGCGGAGCTGGCCGAGGGGCGCAAGCTGGCGCCGGGGCTGGTGGTGCGGCAGTGGCTGCTGGCCAAGGACGTGGCGAGGGCGGTGGACATCGCCCGGCGCGCGGGCGCCTTCGCGGACGCGGTGCTGCGGCTGGAGCGCTCGCACCCGGCGGAGGCCCGGGTCCTGCGGTTGCTCTGGGGCGAGGTGCTCGCGCAGTCGGGCGACTACGCGCGCGCGGTGGAGGTGGTGTGGCCGGTGGAGGACGCGCGGCGGCTCACCCACGCGTGGCTGGAGCGGGGCGTGGAGGCGGGTGGTGTCTCGGGCGCGCGGCTGCTGGCGCGCATGCTGTCGGTGCTTCCCGAGCGCTTCGACACGGTCCGGACGCGGGCGCTCGCGCTGCTCGACTCGGAGGACGCCGAGGGCGCTCCGGCCCGTCAGGCCTTCACCGAGGCGCTGGCGCGCGAGGTGGACAGGGCGAAGGAGGCGGCGATGCCGGGCCAGGTGCTCCTGCGCCCCGCCGTGCGTGCCCTGTTGAGGGACCGGGCGGCCGGCCACCTGCGCCCGACGCCCCGCGAGCTGGAGCGTCTGGTGTTGCTGACGGGAGACACGGCGCTGCGGGCGGACCTGCCCTCGTTGCCGTCCCTGCCCGAGCGCGGGGGCTTCCCGGCGGAAGCGGCGCCCCACGTCTTCGGCGCGGCGGAGGGCGGGCCCTGGCCCATCCACGACGCGGTGCCCTTGTCCGGAGGGCGGCTGCTGGTGGCGCTCGGCGAGGCGGGGGCGCGGCTCGTCACGAGGGACGGCCGGTGCGTGGCGCACTTCGACGTGCCCGCCTTCTCGCTGGTGCTCTCGGTGCACGAGGACCGGGCCCTGGCGCTCGCGCCGCGCGGGGAGCTCAAGCGCCTCTCCCGGTTGGACCTCGTCCAGCGCCGCGCCGAGCCCTGGTGCGACACGCGCGTGGACGCCTTCGCCCCGGTGTACGACGGGAGCCTGTGGTTCTTCGCCGTGGAGCACACGGTGATGGCGGTGGATGCGCTCGCCGCCGAGCCGCGGGCGCTGTGGCGGGTGCCGCAACTGGGCGGGCAGGTGCTGGAGGTGGCGGTGGGCGTGGCCGAGCTGAGCTTCGTCACCTTCAACGCGGCGGGGGAGCTCGAGCGCTGGACCTGCTCGGTGCCGGATCCCACGTTGCGCTCGCGCCAGGTGATGCCTCGCAAGCTGGAGTCGCTGCGTCACCTCTCGCTCGAGGGGGACGGCTCGCTGGTGGCGCTCGACGAGGACGAAATCCGGTGGATGGACTCCTACAGGGCGCCTCCGGTGCGGCCGCCCCTGCTGCCCTGGAATGCGCTGAGGACACTGGTGCTCGGCGGGCCGCACATGGTGGCGGTGGAGCCCACGCCGGTGGGCGAGCGGGTGTGGCTGCTGGAGCGGAAGGAGGGCACGGTGCGCGCGCGGTTCCTCTTCGAGGGGGACGCGCCGGTGTCGGTGCGCTTCCTCCATGCGGAGCTGCTGCTCTTCGACTCCGCGGGCCGGCTGGCCCGGGTGGACCTGTCACGCGGCGAGGTACGGCGGGTGGTGCTGCGCTGAACGCACGCGCGCCGTTCCCCCCACACATACCTGCCCACCAGGTGACAGATTCCGGGCTCGTGAGGCACTCCGCCCACCGCCGTTTCTTGCCGTCTGAGGTTCTTGTGCACACCGTAGGGGCATGGCCCTTCAGTTCACTCTGTCGCAGCAGGTGGCGCGCCTTCTGTCGGGCTGTCCCGCGACCGTGAGGGGCCGCGTCCTGCGCGAGCTGTCCCAGCGGCTCTCGGGCTCCCAGCCGCCCCCGCGCCGGGGGCTGGAGGTGGGAGTGCTGCGCCTGCCCTCGGGCTTCCAGGTCAGCTACCGGCTGGACCGGGAGCGCCAGCGGGTGGAGATGCTCGACCTGGCCGGCGCGCCCGGCTAGCAGCGCCGCGTTGCTTCCTTCAGGAAGTGGCGCAGCGTGTTCAGGTCCACCGGCTTGGGCACGGCACCGAGGATGCCCTCGGGCAGCGGGTGGGCATCCCCCGCGCCGGACACCACCACCACCGGGAGCGAGCGCAGCGCGGGGTCCTCGCGCACGTGCCGCATCAGCTCCCAGCCGCTCATCACCGGCATCATCAAATCCAACACCATCACCGCGGGCCGGGGCTCGCCCCGCAGCCGCTCGAGCGCCTGCAGTCCGTGCTCCGCCACGTCCACCTCATAGCCGAGTGCTTCGAGGAACTCGGCGAGCAACTCCCGGCTGTCCGCATGGTCCTCCACGACGAGGACGCGGTTGCGCACTTCGCTCATTGTCCTCCTGGCCTTCCTTCTCGAGCGCGGGCCATAGCACGACCCCACCCCGAGGGCCGGAAAGACGCTTGCGTCCGGTTCCGCCAGGGTTGGCTCCTGGACCGATGGCGCACCTCCGGGGACCGGAAAAACCGCCCGGCGTGGCGGGTTGGGCCCGAATCGTTCGACGTGGGACATCCAGGGTCCTCGGCGAAGACGAAAACCAGGTCCCATGTCCGGAGCAGGATGTGAATGGTCACCCCGTCACCTGTCGGCTCCAGCGCGGGAGACGACCTGTGGCGTTCGGTTCACCTCTGGGGGCGGTGGCCGGGGGAGCCCTGAGGCGCGCTGCCCCAACCTCTCGTTCCGGCGAGCACTATTAGGGTCCCAGATTTTCGCGACTACCCATCCTGTCCTGTCGCGGGCGGCCTCTCCGGCTCTAAGCAGACGGCCTGATGGGTCGCCTGCGCGAGAGTCAGAAAACCACCATGGGACAACCGTCGACCGGCAAGCTGGCAGCGAACGTGGGAGAGATCGCGCGCGAGGCGCGGATACGTTCGGGGCTGACGCAGGCCGACGTGGCGGAGCGGGTGGGGCTGGCGACGGAGGTGTACGGGCGGCTGGAGCGGGGACGGATGTTGCCCAGCGTGCCCTCGCTGCGGCGGTTGTGCATCGCGTTGCGGACGCCCTCGGACACCTTCCTGGGCCTCAACACGGGCGAGGTGGCCACCTGGGTGGCCGAGTCCTCCCCGCCCGAGTACGAGGAGGTGCCCGAGCTGCGCCGCCTCATGCGCACGCTGCGCAAGCTGGACGCCTCGCAGCTCAAGTTGATTGGCCTCGTGGCCGCGGCGCTGCAGAAACGTTGACCGCTGGCGGGCAGGCGGGCCCCTCCGTGGTTGTCAGGGCTTGTCTTACCCCGGGCGGGCTGGCGTCATGGGCGCCTTCCCCTGCACGGACGGGTGGACATGGCGAGCGAGCAGCGGCGTGTGAAGGCGGAGTGGACGGCCCGTGCGGCCCTGGTCCTGGCGCTGCTGGCGGGGTGGCTTCCGCTCGCGCCGGCTCGGGCGCAGGCGCCCACCACGCCGCCCGGCCTGCAGAGCCTCCCGGACGCGCCCCTGGCCGCCCCCGACGCGGGCCTGGTGCCCACCGAGGTGGACGTGCGGCGCGCCGAGGACGGCTTCGCGCTGCGGGGCACGGACGGAGGCACGCAGCCTGGCTTCGAGGCGCCCACGCTGGTGGCGGACGCGCCCGCGCGCTACCCCGAGGCGCTCGCCGCCCACCCGGTGGCGGGCACGGTGCGGCTGGAGCTGCTGGTGGACGAGGAGGGCGCGGTGGCCGAGGGGCGGCTCCTCCAGGGCCTGCACCCGCTGCTGGACGAGGCCGCCCTGCACGCCGCGCCCGGCCTGCGCTTCCTCCCCGCGAAGGTGGACGGAGCGCCGGTGCCGGTGCGGCTGCACTTCGAGTACCGCTTCGAGGCTCCCCAGCCGGTGGCCGAGGCCGGCACGCCCCAGGCACCCGTCACGTTGCGTGGGTTGATTCGGGCCAAGGGCAACCGCAAGCCGCTGGCGGGGGCCGTGCTCGTGTCGAGCGCCGCGCCGGACATGGCGGTGGAGACGGGGCCGGACGGACGCTTCGAGGCGCGCCTGCCCCCGGGCCGGCAGTCGGTGCGCATCAACGCTCCGGGCCACAAACCCGGCTTCTTCCTGGAGGAGGTGCGCCAGGGCGAGGCGCTCGAGGTGGTGTACGGCCTGGAGCCGCTGGTGGTGAATCCCTACGAGACGGTGGTGCGCGGAGACCGCGAGCGCACCGAGGTGTCCCGCGTCACGCTGCAGGACGCCGAGCTGCGGGAGATTCCCGGCACCATGGGAGACCCCTTCCGGGTGATGATGTTGATGCCCGGCGTGGGCAGCATGCTCTCGGGCATCTCGTACCCGGTGGTGCGCGGCAGCCAGCCGGCCGCCACGGGTTACTTCCTCGACGGCATCCGCGTCCCCATCCTCTTCCACCTCTTCCTCGGGCCGGCCGTCATCCACCCGGACTTCATCGACTCCATCGACTTCTTTCCGGGCAACCCGTCCCCGCAGTACGGACGGCTCACCGGTGGCGCGGTGGAAGGGAGGCTGACGCGGCCTCGCGATGACCGGCTGCACGGCAGCGCCTACGCGGACCTCATCAACGCGGGCCTCTTCCTCGAGTACCCCTTCCAGTCCACCGGCACCCACGTCTCGGTGGCCGGGCGCATCTCGTACACGCCGTGGCTGATTGCCCTGGCGGCCAACGCGGTGCAGCCGCCCGGTGCCAGCAGCTCGAAGCTGGTGCTGGACTTCTACGACTACCAGGCGCGCGTCGAGCAGGAGGTGGGGCCGGGCCGGTTGCGCCTCTTCGCCTTCGGCTCCTCGGACACCTTCGGCACCCAGGCGACGAGCGACGACGGCACCACCGCGCTGCAGTCCGTGCTCTTCCACCGTGTGGACCTGCGCTACCGCCACCCCGTGGGCGGCGGCGAGCTGGAGGGCGGCGTCACCTGGGGGTTGGACCGGTTCGCGCTCGGCAGTGAGAGCGCCTCCACCGGCGGCACCACCCTCGACATCGACCAGAGCAGCGTCACCGCGCGCCTGGGCTACCAGCGCAGGTTCGGCGAGGCCTTCTCGCTGCGCAGCGGGCTGGACGTGGACAACAAGCGCGCGGTCGTCTCGCTGCTGCAGCGCACCGCCTCTCCCACGGGCGGACCGTTCCAGGAGCTGAGCGTGGAGCTGCCGTTGGCGATCGCCACCTTCAGTGGCTTCTGGGCGGAGCTGCAGTGGGAGGAGAAGGACTCGCCATGGACGGTGGTGCCCGGCCTGCGCGTGGACAACTACCACCTGTCCGGCGGCATCAACCATGTCGTGGTGGAGCCTCGCCTCACCGCGCGCCGGAGGCTGGGCGAGCAGCTTACCCTCAAGGGCGGCGTGGGCCTCTACCACCAGGCGCCCACCACGCTCATCAGCCTGCCCGTCGTGGACATCGCGGCGTTGGACCAGGGACTGCAGCAGGCGCTGCAGGTGTCGGCGGGCGTGGAGTACAAGAACCTGTGGGGCTTCGACGTGAGCCTGGATGGGTACGTCAACCCGATGCTGCGCACGGTGGAGCTGACGCCCTTCGGCAACGAGGAGGCGCCCATCCAGACGCCGGACGTGCCCGATGGGATTGGAGACCCGAGGGACCCGAGGAATCCGGTGCCCTCGCCCGGGCCCGGCGGCCGGCGCGTGGTGCGGGGCATGGCGCAGGAGCAGATTCCCGTGCCGGACATCGGGTTGCCGGACGTGAGCAGCCGGGGCCTGTCGTACGGCCTGGAGCTGCTCATCCGCCGGCCACTGGGGGGCAACTGGTTCGGCTGGCTGTCGTACTCGCTGCAGCGCAGCACGCGGCACGTGCGCTTCACCCGCTTCAACGACCAGGACGTGCCAGTGGGCCAGGACGAGGCGGATCTGCCCTACGTCTTCGACCAGACGCACGTGGCCAACCTGGTGCTCAGCTACAAGTTCGCCAACAACTTCACGGTGGGCGGGGTGCTGCACTTCAACACCGGCCGTCCCGAGTCGGGCAACCTCACCAGCCGCACGATGACGGAGGGAACGGACAGCCTCGGCCAGCCGCGCTGGGTGCGGGTGGACCGGGACAAGGTGGACCGGCTGCCACCCTTCTTCCGCTTCGACCTGCGCCTGTCCAAGGCCTGGGCCTACGACACCTTCACGCTCGAGGCCTACCTGGACATGCTCAACGTCACCATCAGCCAGGAGGTCATCGCCTTCGACTACGCGGGGGGCATCGGTTTCCCCCTGGAGAAGCGCCCGACGGGCGTGCCCATCGTGCTGCCCATCCTCGGCCTCAAGGGCCGCTATTGATCCAGCACGTCACCGAGGCGGGTGGCGTTCAGGGCACGATCGAACCACTGGTCGAGGAGTGCCAGGTCCCTGCACATCAGGATGCGCTGCCGGGACTGCTCGTCGAGGGGGATGCCCCGCACGGTGAGAATCCGTACCACGTCCTGGGCGCGCCCCCTCTTCAGTCCCCGCTCAACGAGTTGCTCGCCATAGCTTCGCATCAGCTCCTCCGCTTGCTGCTCATCCATCACGGAATGTAACACCTGCCCCGTGGCCTGACGGCTGCGCTTGTCCCCGATCCAGATGAGGTAACGGATGGCCACGCGCAGATGTTCGGTACCCTCGGGAGCCGCCTGTACTTGCGCCAACAAGGCCGTCCACTCCGGGAGACGGTCCGCCAACTCCCCGGTACGCCCATAGCGCAGGACGAGCCACGCCAGCCGGGCCAGCGGCGGGCCAGGACGCGCCATCAGCGAGTACGCGGAATCCTCTATCCGGACAATGCGCGCCAGGTCATGGCCGACACCGGGAGGGTCATGGCATACTGTTTTTCCGCACCGTCCTCCGGGGCTTCCCAGCGCCTGTCCCAGGTGGAGGTGGAGGTGGGGGGATTTCATGACGTCATCCTGGGTTCCAGAGCCCGAGCTCGCGTGGCAGCTCCATGCCGAGTGTCCGGATGCATGCATCCTCTTCCAGCCCGTGCGGGACGAGGCCGGCGTGCTGCTCGACTTCCAGGGCACGGCCCTCAATCCGGCCGCCGGGGCGTTGGTGAACGGCCTGGGCCCCTCCCTGTCCACATGGAATGGCGTGCTGCGCGGTCTGCCGGAGCGCAGTGCCCTGGGCCGGGTGCTGGAGACGGGCACCCCGCTGTCCTTCGAGGTGTACGGCCCGCTGGACGGCACGGAGCGCTGGTTCCGGGCCCGGGCGCTGAAGCGGGGGGAGGGCTTCTCGCTGTGGCTCACCGACATCACCGAGCTCTCCTCGGAGCGGCATGCGCTGCGCGAGGAGCTGGGGAAGGAGCGGGCCGCGCGCGCCCGGGAGGAGCACCTGCGGTTGGCGCTGGAGACGGCGCGGATGGTGACGTGGGAGTGGTCGGAGGCCCGGCTCACCCTCCACTGGTCCCCCAACGCGGAGGCCTTCTTCGGCCATCCACCCGGAGGGCTGGGCGACACCATGGAGTCCTTCCTGGAGCGGGTGAGCCCCAACGAGCGGACGCGCGTGGCCGAGGCCTTCCTGCGGGGGCTGTGCGACGAGGGCCCCTACACCTTCCAGTTCCGCGCGCCCTGGCCGGACGGCACCCAGCGCTGCTACGAGCTGGTGGGACAGGCGTTCCGCGAGCAGGGCCGGCCCACGCGGATGCTCGGCGTGGTGATGGACTGCACCGAGCGCGAGCAGTCTCAAGCCGCGCTGCGCGAGGCCGAGGAGCGCTACCGGCTGGTCTCCTGGGCCACCAATGACGTGGTGTGGGACTGGAACCCCGACGGCGAGCACATCCACTGGGGGGAGTCGAGCCGCACGGTGCTCGGCTACGCGCCCGAGGAGATGGGCGGCATGTCCTGGTGGGAGCAGCAGCTGCACCCCGATGACCGGGCGCTGGTGCTGCGCAGTCTCGAGCACGTGCTGCGCTCCGGCGGCGAGTCGTGGATGGCCGAGTACCGCTTCCGGCGCAAGGACGGCACCTACGTGCACGTGCTGGACCGGGGGCTGGTGGCCCGGGATGCCCAGGGGCGCCCGTCGCGGATGATCGGCTCGATGATGGACATCACCGAGCGCAAGCGCGCGGTGGAGCGGATGCAGGAGGAGGCGCAGTTCCGCGAGCGCTTCATCGGCATTCTCGGGCATGATCTGCGCAACCCGCTCAACGCCATCATGCTGTCGGCGCGGCAGTTGCGGCGGCGCGGCGCCATGTCCCCGATGCAGCAGCAGCTGGCCCAGCGCATCGAGACGAGCGCGGCGCGCATGGGGAACATGATCTCCGACATCCTCGACCTGACGCGGGCGCGGCTGTCCGGGGGCATCCCCCTGCACCTGTCACCCACGAGCCTGCCCTCGGTGTGCCGGCAGGTGGTGGAGGAGCTATCGGTGGCGCACCCGGGGCGCGACATCCTCGTGCAGGCCGAGGGCGCGGGAGAGGGCATCTGGGATCCGGAGCGGCTGGCCCAGGTGGTGAGCAACCTGGTGGGCAACGCGCTGGAGCATGGCGAGCGCGAGGGGCCCGTCTTCGTGCGCTGCCGGGACGACGCCGACCAGCAGGTGCTGGAGATCTCCAACCCGGGCACGCCCATTCCGGGCCACCTGCTGGCCACGCTGTTCGATCCCTTCCGTCAGGGGGGCACGATGCGGAGCGGGCGGGGCAGCGGACTGGGGCTGGGGCTCTTCATCGTCCGCGAGCTCGTCGAGGCCCATGGAGGCCAGGTGTCGGTGCGCTCCACGGAGGACGAGGGGACGACGTTCACGGTGGTGCTGCCCCGGGACGCGCGAGGCTCGGCCCGGGACACCGGCGGCGACGCCCTCCCGGAGGAGGCGCACACCGGATGAGGCCCGGGCCGGGACTCAGGCGTGGGCGCTGGACGTCTCGACGTGGCGCAGGGTGAAGAAGGCCACCTCGGGGGAGGTGCCGCGGCGCAGGTAGGGCCCGCCGAAGCCGAAGCCCAGCCCCATGTTCACGTACAGCTGGTTGCCGCGCACGTGGTAGTGGCCCTGGATGTAGGGCTGGCCCGCGCGGCGGAAGAGGGCCTCGGTGAGGCCGCGCACCACGAACTGGCCCCCGTGCGTGTGCCCGGAGAACTGCACCAGGTTGCCATTGGGCGGCAGCTTGTCGATGGTGGGCGGCGCGTGCGTGAGCACCAGGCGCGTGCCCGACTCGGGCGCGCCCCGGAACGTCGTCTCCACGTCGTCGCGGTGCGTGCGCCCATCGTCGATGCCCAGCACCGTCAGCGGCGCCCCGCGCAGGTGCACCACCCGGTGCTCGTTCTGCAGCACCGTGTAGCCCAGCCGCTCGAAGCCCGTGCGCAGGTAGTGCGCGTCCACCCAGTGGTCATGGTTGCCCAGCACCGCGAACACCGGGCTGGAGAAGCCGGCCAGCAGCTCGATGACGCGCGGCAGCGGCTTGGGGCTGTGCGTGACGTAGTCGCCCGTGAGGAACACCAGGTCCGGGTTGCGCGCGTTCACCTCGGCCACCGCGCGGCGGATGCGCACCGCCGACGTCGCCTGGCCCACGTGGATGTCCGACAGGTGCGCGATGCGCAGCCCGTCGTGCTCCCGGTGCATCCCCGGCACGTGCAGCACGTTCTCCGACAGCGTGAAGTGGTCCCTCCACCTCAGCCGCGCGTCCGGCCGCAGCGGATCCGGCCCGATGGCCTTCAGCTCGTTCCGCTTCATGTGGTTCCGGTGCGGCCCGGACGCGGGGGCGGAGACCGCCTGGGCGGTCTGGGGAGCGGAACGTCGGCGGGCGAGTCTCAAGGCCATGAATTTCCTTCCGTCGGCGGGGAACGGCTCGAATTGTAGAGGACACCGGCCACGGACGACGAGGCCCTGCCCCGGGTTCGCCTGCCCGGTCTCCAGCCGATGTCAGCGGGCGGAAGGTCAAGGCCGGGACGTCTCCAAAAATTCCGGGCCGCCGGCATCCCGCCCGGCGGCCCGGTGATGGAACGGGCTTCCTCAGTGGCCGCGGAGGACCGTGAGGCCCTTGTTGGTGAGCACGTACAGCATCGCCGGCTTCACGGTGGGGTCATACAGCAACTGCTTCACCACCACACCGTCGATGCCCTCGACGTGCGACACGCCCTTCTGTCCTTCCATGCGCCAGAGCCCGAAGCCCTCGGTGCCGATGAAGAGCGAGCCATCATCCGTGGCCGCCAGCGAGGTGAGCCGGTCGGTGGGCAGCCCCGCGACCTTGGTGCCATGGGCCTCGGAGCGGCGCGCGATGCTCATCTTCCACAGGCCGTATTCCTTGCTCGCCAGGTAGTAGAGCCCGTCCTGGGTCTGCTGGATGCCGCGCCAGGAGTCCATCTCGGGCTCGGCGTTGACCTCGGGGAGGAAGGAGTTGAGCTTCTCCGGGTTGAGCGTCTGGCTGGTCTTGTCCCAATCCGCCAGCAGCTCCGAGGGCGTCACCACGCCGATGCTCCACTCGTTGCCGATGAGCACGTCGCCGTTGGGCGCGATGCCCAGCGCGTACGTGTAGCCGGCCATCTGCGTCAGGCCGCCGTCCGGCTTGGGCTTGAACCACACCGGGTGCCGGTGGCTGTTGTAGACGGTGCCCTGGATGCGCGTCACGCCGTGGTTGGTGCCGATGTACACCTGACCGCGATGCTTGCCGCGCATCACCCTGGTGCAGCTGAGCACCGAACGGTCCTCGTCGAAGTGGTGGTCGTTCGTGTTGCGGATGCCGATGTCCTGCGGCCCGTTGCCGCGCGCCGAGCGGCTCAGGTGCGTCTCCAGCGCCACGCTGCCATCCGGCTGCAGCTTCACCACGTCCAGGTCACCCTTCTGGTACTCCTGGTAGCGCACCGGATCGAACCGCGTGGGGTCCGGATCATTGTAGTTGGGGAAGTTGCTCCCATCCGGGCTGTAGATGAAGGCGCTGTCCAGCTCGTACGTGTGGTAGCCCACGTAGGCGCGGCCCGCGCTGCCTCCGCAGATGACGGTGGAGCCGAGGGCCAGCTTGTCGGGCCCGAAGCCCGGCGCCGCCTGGCCCACGCCGCTCGTCCACCGCGGCGAGCTGTCCCCGGGCCGCAGCACGCCGATGCGGTCCCCGTCGAGCAGCCAGAGGTTGTACGCGTCGTCCACCGCCACCGCCCGCACGTCCCCGAGTCCGTAGCGGCTCGAGTAGTTCACCACCGGCTCGTTGGGCCAGGGCCCCTCCGTCACCACCGGATCCGTGGGACCGGGGTCGAGGGGGCCCGGGTCCACGGGAGGGGGCTCCGTGGGGCCCGGGTCCACGGGAGCGGGCGGCTCGGTGACGGGGGGCTCCGTGACGGGAGGCGGCTGCCCGGCCTGCGGAGGCGGCTCCTCGGACCGCGTCGGGTTCTCATCCCCTCCCGGGGTGCGCGGCTCCTCCGCCGTGTTGCCGCAACCCCACGCCACCATCGCTCCCACCGCCCACGCCCCCAACAGTCTGCGCATGACCTCTCCCGCCTCCTCGGGCCTCGTCTCCGGACGAGTCTCGAAATACTCCGGGGAGAGCAATCGCCGTACCCGCGAGGGTGAGGCGCCGCGGGGGAACGCGCGTGCCGCGGGCGGTGCCACGGAGGGAAGCGGATTCCCCCTCGCGTTCCCCGCCAGGCCAGGGAGGGGGCGGAAAACGGCCGGGCCCGCTTCCCAGCGAGGGAAACGGGCCCGGCTCGTGTCCTGGGGGTGTCCGAGGGGAGTGTCCCAGCGGTTACCCTACTTGTTGCTCTTCTTGACCCCCTTGGGGCTCGTGGCGTGGATCTCCACCGCGACGGGCTCCTGGCCCTCGAGCTGGAACTTCGCGCGCACCTGGGCGCCCTCGGGGATGGCGCCGATCTCCACCTTCTTGCCGTCCAGCATCACCTTCGTCTGGTCACGCACGTCCAGGTTGGCGTCGGGCAGGCCCTGGCGCGCCAGGGTGATGCCCTCCTTCGCCTCGCCCTTGACGGTGCCATTGACGGAGAACGCCTTGTCCGCCTTGAAGGTGCCGTCCTTGTTGGTGTCGAGCCCCACCTTGGCTTCCGCCTTCTTCACGGTGTCCTTGATGGCCGGAGCGACCTCGGTGGCGTCCAGGCCCGTCTTGACGCGGCTCGTGTCGTTCTTCTGGTTCTCCTCCACGGCCTGGGTGTTCTTCTGGGCCTGGGTGTCGTCCGCCTGCGCCAGGGCAGCCGTGCTCAGCGTGAAGACCAGTGCGGCCAGCAGCTTCTTCATGATGACCCCTCCATTGCATGTGGGATACCTGCCGCGAAACGGTGGTACCCGGAGGGGCCGGCGCCAACCCGGCGCCACTCCGGACGAGGCGTGCAGTCCGGAGGGCAGGCAGGCGGGAAGGCGGGGAGGGGCCGGGAGGGGAGGGCGGCGCTAGACGCAGCGGTCACACAGGCCGCGCAGCTGGATGTCCACCGAGCGGGCGGCCACGGACCTGGGTGCTCCCTTGGTCGACGTGAGGCGGACGGACTCGGAGGGCAGGCAGGCCACGGAGCCGCAGTCGGTGCACGTGAAGTGCGGGTGCGTGCCCTGGTGGGTCTTTTCCTCGCGCTTGAGCTCGAAGCGCCAGACGTGGTCCCCGAGGTCCGCCCGCATCACCAGCCCGGCCTCGGTGAGGTCCGTGAGGTTGCGGTAGATGGTGACGCGGTCGTAGCCCTCCTCTCCCAGCGCCTCCACCAGATCGGCGTGGCTCAAGGGGGAGGTGGCGGTTTCCAATTCGCGCAGCACGGCGACTCGGGGCGAGGTGCTGCGCAGCCCCGCGGCGCGCAGACGATCCTGGTACTCGGTCAGCTTCGGCTGGGTTGCGTTCTTCCTGGCAGCCATTTCCATCCGCATAACCCAACTCCTCGAAAGTTGCATCTCACTTGCTACGCATGAGGTGGCGCCGCGTGCATTTTCGCGAGTTCCGGCCGGTGGGGGAACGGCCGGGCGGCCCCGGCATTCCGCGCGCTCCCCCCTTCACGTACGGGAGAATGCGTAGTGCTGGGGGCCATGGTGCAACGGGATTGTAGGTGAAGTACGGTTGCATTGAACTCCCGGTAACAGGGAGCGGCCCTGCTGTCCACCGGGAGCCCGCCGGGCCCGGGGCGAGCGGCGCGTCCGTCAGGAGCCGTGGGTGCAGCGCTTCCCGTGCTCACAGGCGGGCCCGTGGACATGGGCCTGGGGAAGCACGAGGAGCGGGACGGGCGCACCGGGCCCGGCGTGCCCGTGCGTGCAGCCAGGACCGTGGACGTGGGCCCGGGAAGTCAGGACAAGGGATGGACGTGTCCCAGGTGTGGGATGGGCATGGCCGGGGCCGTGGCCGCACGCGGGCCCGTGCACGTGCAACTGGGAGAGCGTGTCGCCGGTGGGGACGGCGCCCTCGCCGGAGTCCGCGCCGGGCAGCAGCTGCGTGAGGAAGCCGCGCGGGCCCTGCCGCAAGAGCGAGGCGAGGAAGAGCGCCCCCAGCAGCACCAGCCCCGCCCACTCCCACGGGCCCTCGTGCTCCGCGTGCCGCGGGACGTGGGCGAGTCCCGTCTGCGCGGGGAGGAGCGCGTTGAGCGCCAGGCCGAGGGCCACGGACGTGACGGCCACCGACGCGCCGAAGGCCAGCGTCACCTTGCGCCCATGCAGCCGGGCCATCACCGCGAAGGTGGTGACGTTGGTGGCGGGGCCGGTGATGAGGAAGGCGAGCGCGGCGCCCGGAGACAGGCCCTTGTGCAGCAGCACCGCCACCAGCGGCGTGGCCCCCGAGGCGCACACGAAGCTGGGCACGCCCAGCAGCGCGAAGAGGGGCACGTCCAGGCCCGGCGGCAGGCGCGAGAGCCACTCGGCCGCCAGCAGCGGCTCCACCAGGGCCGCCATGCCCAGGCCCACGAGAATCCACGGGGCCGTGTGGTCCACCGACTCGACGAGCCCCTCGCGCAGCCCGTGGGCCAGCCGCTGGCGCAGGGGCGGGGGGGGGCCCGCCGCCGCCGGGGACGTCATGGCGGCCACCTGGGAGGCGGGAATCAACCGGCTCACGAGGACGCCGGAGAGCACGGCCACGGTGAAGGCGCCGCCCAGGCGCGCCAGCGTGAGGGGCCAGCCAATCAGCGGCACCGAGACGAGGAAGGCGCTCACGCCGAGCTCCGGCGCGGCCACCAGGAAGGACAGCGCGGCGGCGAGGGGGACGCCCTTGCGGATGAGGCCGCGGTACACGGGCAGCACCCCGCACGAGCACAGCGCGAGGGGCAGGCCCACCACGGTGCCGCGCAGGGCCTGCGACAGCGAGGCGCCCCGCTTGAGCCAGGCCAGCGAGGCCTCGCCGAGGAAGGCCTGGAGGACACCGGTGAGGACGTAGGCGGCCAGCAGCGCGGGCGCCGTCTCCAGCGACAGGTGGAGGAAGGTGGTGCCCGCGCCGAGCTCTCCGGGCTGCGCGCCCAGCACCGGGTGCGCGTGCGAGACGAGCACCAGCAGCGCCACGGCCGCGACGGCCCCCAGCCCCGCGGCGAGCCGCTGCCCGGGCTCCTGCGCGCCGCCCGCGCGTCCCCGGAAGAGGGCCGGGAGGAAGGCGCCCGCGCTGAAGGACTGGACGAGCGCGGCCGCCTGGAGCGGCCCGGGCTCGAGCACCAGGCCCCCCCAACCCAGGCCCGCGCCTCCGACGAGCGCCACGGCCCCCAGCAGCGCGCTCGCGCCTGGCGTGCCCACCACCGGGCGGACGAGCCACCACAGGCCCAGGCCCAGCGGCAACCGGTGCAGCACCACCGCGGCCAGGGCGAGCGAGCCACTCCCGGCGCCGTGCAGGGACAGCGCCCGCCCCTCCAGCGCCGCGTGCACCGCCAGCCCCACCACCGCCAGCACCGGCCCGGCCGTCGCGGGCAGCCGCCGCCCCAGCGCCAGCGCCAGGCCCAGGCCCACCCCCGCGGCGCCCAGCGCTCCCATCCCCGCCAGCGCCAGGCCGTGCGGGAGGATGTGCACCAGCACCATGCCGCCCAGCGCCACGAGGACGAGCCCCTCCAGCGCCGCCGTGGCCGTCCGCCTTCCCCTCACACACCACTCCACCAGGGGGGCCAACACCCACGCCGCCAGACTCAGGGGAAGCGTCATCGGGATATCCTCGCAATTCGGGACAGAGCCGCGACACTAACTCCCCGCCGTTGTATCTGCAATACGATGGCAATGGGGCCGGCGGCGGGGAGGCCGGGCTCAGGGGCTCCGGGGGAGCGCCACCGGGCAGCAGTCCCGGCAGCGGCGGCGGTTGAGCCCGTGCGCCACCACCAGGGTGGTGCCGCCCGCCAGCGTCATCGCCGTCTCGGCCACGCCCTCGGGGAGCACCGTCTGGGCGAGCCCCAGCAGGGCCAGTCCCGCGGTGCCCAGGGCGAGCACGCGCCAGTCCCGGTGTTGGCGGAAGCCCGGCACGAAGCTGACCCCGCCGAGGACGGCCGCCAGCGGCAGCACGGCGAGGTGGAGGGGGGCCTCCTCCAGCGACTGGCTCAGCACCGCGGGCAGCGCGCCCAACGCCAGCGGCAGCAGCGCGCAGTGGGCCATGCACAGCACCGACAGCGCCTGGCCCCACGCATCCCAGCGTCCGGCCCGGAGGGCGCCCTCGTCCACTCGTGCCAGTGTCTCGCGCATCATGGGTCCGGGTTCTTAGATGAGGGTGAAGGGCCGCGGCAACCGTGCTGCTCGCGCCTCCACGAATCAGATGTATCCCCGTTACAAAAGCAAAACAGGAAATCTCATCCCGGGATTCGTGGGGAGGCCCGCTTTCCCGAGCGGAAAAGCGCGGGCTCCGTTGCGTGGAAGATGTTCGTACCGGGCGAGTGCCGGTAGCTTCACTCCAGGTCCGGCCCGCTGGGGGGACCAGGAACGTCACACCACCTGAAGGGAAGAACAGCCATGAGCCACGGTACCCACCACCACGCCTCGCACGATCACCAGCACTCCACCGGCTGCGGCCACAAGGCCGTGCAGCACGGTGACCACGTGGACTACCTGCACGAGGGCCACCTGCACCGCGCGGAGGGCCCGCGGTACAACGAGTGCCGCATCGAGGCGAACACGGCGAACCCCGCGCAGTGCACGCCGGCGCACGCCTGCGCCGACCACGCGAAGGACCACCAGCACGGGGCCCAGTGCGGCCACGAGGCGGTGCCGCACGGCGACCACGTGGACTACCTGGTGGGCGGCCACCTGCACCACCCGCACGGCACGCACTGCGACGACCACGGCGCCCTGCGCGTGGTGGCCTGAGCCGCCGCTTCCCCGCGGAAGGGCGGAACCCCCCGCTCCCCGGGCGCCCCCATCAAGGGGCCTGTCCTAAAATCGTTGCATGTCCTAGCGTCCGCTTGTGACGAGTCCCGGGGCGCCGCACGCTCCGGGCTCCAGCCTGCGTGGAGGGCGGGACGTGTCAAGGGTGCTCGTAATCGAGGACGATGCGGACTTGCGGACCATCCTCTGCGAGCTGCTCTCGCTGTCCGGCGCGCAGGCGTGTGTGAGCGCCGGCTCGCTGGAGGAGGTCCAGCGCAAGCGCGTCGAGGCGCTCGGGTGCGGGCTGGCCCTGCTGGACATCAACCTCGGAGCGGGGGTGCCCAGCGGGCTGGATGCGTACCGCTGGTTGAAGGAGAACGGCTTCACCGGGCGGACCGTCTTCCTCACCGGCCACGCCCGCTCCCACCCGCTGGTGCGCGAGGCCCTGGAGCTGACGAACGCCCAGGTCGTCTCCAAGCCCATCGAGTCGAATGTCCTCCTGGCGCTGGTGAAGGGCGGTTCCCATGGGACCGGAACGCTCTAGGCTGCGCGCGCTCGGGGTGGTGGAGGAGGAACTGCTCGGCCGGGGCTGGCGGGGCGCCTTCTTCGGCAACCTCCTGGTCGCCTTCACGGAGCTGGCCTACGTCTTCATCGACTACCGGGTGTTCCGTGGCGCCCTCCTGCTGCCGGTGCTGCGCGCGCTGCATGTGCTCTGGGTCCTGGGGGTGCTGGGGCTCCTGTTCGCGCGCCGGCGCCGCCTCACCCCGGCGCTGATCAACGGCGGCTTCGTGGGCGGGGTGCTGCCCTTCCTGCCCATCTTCGCCCTGGCCGAGTCCTTCATGACCGGCTCGGGGCTCATCTGGGTGCCCATGACGGGCCACCGGCTGGTGATGTTGGCCATTGGCGTGCTCGCCCCCACCGGGCTGTGGCTGGGAGGAGGGCTGATCGCCGCCTTCGCCCTGGAGGCGGGGGTGCTCTGGTTCGCGCTGGGGCTCGGGAGCCACCCGGGGGTGCGCTCGCCGTGGGAGCCCTGGGTCACCCTCATCTACGGGGGCGTGGCGCTGACCATGCTGGCCTACCGGGTGCGCAGCCACACCATCGAGCTGAAGCTGCGGGAGGTGCGCGCCGAGGCCGAGGCCCTGGAGCGGCTGGCCCGGCTCTTCCTCGCGGTGCGCGACGCCACCAACACCCCGCTGCAGACGCTGGAGCTGAGCATCGCCCTGCTGCGCCAGCGCAGTCCCGAGAGCGAGCCCACCCTCGCCGCCATGGAGCGGGCCGTGCACCGGATACGCTCCCTCACCCAGCGCCTGGGCAGCGTGGATCCGCTGCTGGTGTGGCGCGAGGGCGATGAGTCCTTCGACGCCGATGCCATGCTGCGTCACCTGGAGGAGGACTTGGCGCGGGAGCTCGAGCGGCGGCGTCATTGAGCCGCCCCTTGTCAACCCCGCCACCCATCCCCACTTTTCCGCTCGGCACCCACACGAAAGGGACATCCGATGCCGGAGAAACAGACCCTCCAACGCGCGCGTCAGGCGAAGCGCACGGGCAAGAAGCCCACGACGCAGGCCAGTGAGTTCGTCCGCGAGGAGATGCACCACATGAAGGAGGGCAAGCACGGGCCCGAGTCCCGCCAGCAGGCCATCGCCATCGGCCTCTCCAAGGCGCGCCGGGCCGGTGTGGACCTGAAGCCTCCCTCCGCCGGCCAGGCCTCGCGCAAGACGCGCCAGAGCGCCCGGAGCGCGTACCGCCTGGGACAGGAGGAGGGGGAGCTGAGCGGCACGAAGACCTCCCGCCGCTCCACCACCGGACGCGAGCGCGCCACCGCGCGCAAGAGCACCCCGGCACGCAAGCGCACCACCACCCGGGGCACCAAGACGGGAGGCCGCACCGCCGCCGCGGGCCGCACCGGCCGCGCGAAGACGGCCTCGCGCAAGGGCACCGCCCGCAAGGGTTCGTCCACGTCCCGGAGCCGCTCCTCCTCTCGCACGACGAAGTAGCCGCGTGCGCCTCCGGCGGTGAGCCCACGGGCCGGCCCTCCTTTTCCCGGGGCGCCGGTTCTGCTTTCGTGGCGCTCGCCCCCCATGGCCCGCTCCCCGCGACGCACGACGCCTCCCGCCCCCCCCGTGTCTCCCGCTCCGGGCTCGCGCCTGGACGCACCGCGGGCCCGGATGCCGGCGTGGGCGCTCGTCCTCGCCGTGGCGCTCGGGGTGCGCCTGGCGTACCTGCTCACCGCGCACGGGCCCGCCTTCGACGCGCCGCGGCTCGAGGCCGGACGCGCGAGGCGCTCCAGGCCTACGAGTCGTTGCTGCGCTGGTACCCGCGCGAGGCCCTGCTTCGAGAGCGGCTGGCTCTCTTGCAGGGCACCGCGCGGGACGGCGGGCCCTGAGGGCCTGGCGGGGCACTCTTCGGGGCGGGCCCGCCGTCCCCCACCAGCTTCATTCGCGAAGGCAGGGCACGCATCGCCCCCGGGTGCGTGAACGGGCGGGGAGGGGCTCGGCCGCCTGCCCGCGGGTGTTCCGCTGACCGATTGGGTTCTCCCCGGCCGCGTTCCTAGCTTGCCTGGAGGTGCGCGCAGGAGGCGGATGATGCTGTGTGAGAACTGCCGGGCGAGGCCCGCGGTGGTGTTCTTCAAGCAGCAGTCGGGCGAGGGGCGGGAGGACACCCTGGGCCTGTGCAACCACTGCGCGAGTGCCATGAACGTGGAGCCGGGTTCCCTGCCCTCCGGCTCGTTGGAGAGCCTGTTCGCGCAGATGATGGGGCCGCGCGCGCGGCGGGAGAACATCCTCGCGCAGATGTCGGAGCTGGCGCAGCAGGTGCTGGAGCACGCGGCGCGGCTGACGCTGGAGTGGGGTTATGAGCGCATCCGCACCGAGCACCTGTTGCTGGCGCTCATCCACAAGGTCCCGGACATCCGCGTGGCGCTGGAGATGGAGGGGACGGACGTGGCCGAGTACGAGGCCCGGCTGGAGCATGTGATGGAGCGCCGGGCGCCCCGCCGCGCCGAGGGGGTGGGGTTGTCCTCGGGGATGAAGCGCGTGCTGCAACTGGCCCGGCTCCAGGCGGCGCAGATGGGGCACACCTTCATCGGCCCCGAGCACCTGCTGCTGGCCCTCATGGCCGAGGGCGAGAGCTTCGCCGCCCAGTTCCTCTCCGACATCGACGCGGACGAGCTGCGGCAGTTGTTGAAGGCGCCCGCGGTGCCGGCCAGCGCCGCGAGTGGACGGGGCACGGACGCGCTTCCACCGAACCTCACCCGCTTCACGCGGGACCTCACCGCGCTGGCGAAGGCGGGCGAGTTGGATCCCATCATCGGCCGCGAGAAGGAGATCGCCCGCTGCATCCGCATCCTCAGCCGCAAGACGAAGAACAACCCGGTGCTCATCGGCGAGCCGGGCGTGGGCAAGACGGCCATCGCCGAGGGCCTGGCCCAGCGGATTGTGTCGGGCGAGGTGCCCGATGTGCTCAAGGACAAGAAGGTGCTCTCGCTGGACCTGGCGAGCGTCATCGGCGGCTCGAAGTTCCGCGGTGAGTTCGAGGAGCGCTTCAAGGGGCTGATGGACGAGATTCGCGCCCTCAAGGGCAAGGTCATCCTCTTCATCGACGAGGTGCACACCCTCGTCGGGGCGGGGGCGGGCGAGGGCTCGATGGATGCGGCCAACATGCTCAAGCCCTCCCTGGCGCGGGGCGAGCTCCAGTGCCTGGGCGCCACCACGCTCGACGAGCACCGCAAGCACATCGAGAAGGACGCCGCCCTGGAGCGCCGCTTCCAGCCGGTGATGGTGGCCGAGCCCACCCCCGAGCAGGCCATTGAAATCCTCCGGGGCCTGCGCGACTCGTACGAGGCCCACCACCGGGTGAAGATCACCGACGCCGCGCTCACCGCCGCGGTGGAGCTCTCCGACAAGTACATCAGCGACCGCTTCCTGCCGGACAAGGCGATCGATCTGCTCGACGAGGCGGCGGCGATGGTGCGGCTGGGAGCGCACACCGAGCCGGGCCGGATGAAGGTGCTGGAGGAGCGGCTGGCGCAGAAGGAGAAGGACAAGGAAGCCGCGGTGGCGGGCGAGCGCTACGAGGAGGCCTCGCGGCTGAAGGGCGAGCTGGAGGCGCTGCGCGCGGAGGTGGACGGGCTGCGCACGCAGTGGCAGCAGGCCCGGGGCCTGGCCGAGCCCATCGTCCCGCCGGAGGCGATCGCCACGGTGGTGAGTGAGTGGACGGGGATTCCGGCGAAGAAGCTGCAACAGGAGGAGTCGCAGCGGCTGCTGGAGATGGAGCAGTCATTGCGCCAGCGCGTGGTGGGCCAGGAGGAGGCCCTGCGCGCCATCTCCGAGGCGGTGCGCCGGGCCCGCGCGGGGCTGAAGGATCCGGGGCGGCCCATCGGCTCGTTCATCTTCCTGGGGCCCACGGGGGTGGGAAAGACGGAGACGGCACGGGCGCTCGCCGATTACCTGTTCAACGACGAGAGCGCGATGCTGCGCTTCGACATGTCCGAGTACATGGAGCGGCACACGGTGAGCCGGCTCGTGGGCGCGCCTCCGGGGTACGTGGGCTACGAGGAGGCCGGCCGCCTCACCGAGTCCGTGCGGCGGCGGCCCTACTCGGTGCTGCTCTTCGATGAGATCGAGAAGGCCCACCCGGATGTCTTCAACCTGCTGTTGCAGATATTGGACGACGGGCGGCTCACCGATTCACACGGGCGCACGGTGGACTTCAAGAACACCGTCATCCTCATGACGTCCAACCTGGGGGCCGAGCAGCTGGGTCTGCGAAAGGGAGCGCTGGGATTCCAGCGGCCCTCGGAGGGCGGGGTGAGCCTGGAGGACGAGCGCGTGGCCTCGACGGTGATGGACGCGCTGCGCCAGCACTTCCGGCCGGAGTTCCTCAACCGCATCGATGAGATCATCGTCTTCCACGCGCTGGACCGCGAGCAGCTCAACCGCATCGTGGACGCGATGCTGGCGTCCACGCGGCGCAAGCTGCACGGGCAGAACATCCTGTTGGAAGTGCGGGAGGCGGCGAAGGACGAGCTGGCACGGCGCGGGTTCGACCCGAAGTTCGGTGCCCGGCCGCTGAGGAGGGTCATCCAGCGAGAGCTGGAGACGGAGCTCAGCCGGATGCTGCTGCGAGGGGCCGTGCACGAGGGAGACCGGCTGGTCGTGGACTTCGTGGACGGGCGGTTCACCTTCGGAATCGAGGGACGGGCCGCCGTGCAGGAAGCACCGGTGCACTGAGCCCCCATTTCCCCCCATTTCCTCCAGTGCCCCCAATTTCCCCTCTCCCGGAGGGAGAGGGACTGGAGGCTCAAGCGTGGACCTCTTCGTGCCGTCCACCCCGGGGCCGCTCTTCTCTCACCATGGCCTTCCGTGTGTCCCGCCTGCGCGCGCGCACGCTCACCCCCACCGAGATACCGATACACGTCACGATGATGGCCACCGAGACCAGCGGGGTGACGTGGACCCAATCGGACAGGATCATCTTCAATCCGGCGAAGGCGAGCACGGCGGCCAGTCCCCAGTGCAGGTAGCGCAGCTCGTGCACCGTCTTGGCCAGGGCGATGTACAGCGCGCGCAACCCGAGAATGGCGAAGACGTTGGACGTGTAGACGACGAACAGATTGTGGCTCACGGACAGCGCCGCCGGCACCGAGTCGATGGCGAAGGCCACATCGGACAGCTCGATGGCGATCAGCGCGATGAGGAGGGGAGTGGCCTGCCACTTGCCGTCCACGTGCTTGAAGAACTGCTTGCCCTCGTACTCCGAGGTCACGGGCAGGCGCTTCTCGAGCCAGGCCACCACCTTGTTGTTGCCCGAGGACTCCTCGGAGGGATGGCGGCGGGCCACGCGCCAGGCCGCGACGAGCAGGATGGCACCGAAGATGTAGACCACCCAGTGCCAGCGGGTGAGGGCCTCCAGGCCCAGGAAGATGAACAGGCCCCGGAACACGAGGGCGCCGAAGATGCCCCAGAAGAGCACGCCCCGCTGTTTGTTCTCCGGCACGCTCAGGCTGGCGAAGATGACGAGGAAGACGAACAGGTTGTCCAGGCTGAGGCTCTTCTCGATGAGATAGGCGCCCAGGTACTCCTGGGCGGTGGTGCCTCCGTGCCTGGCCCAGACGAAGAGGCCGAAGGCCAGGCCCACGGCGATCCACATGGCACTCCAGAGATAGGCCGCCTTCTTCGTCTCCCCGCGCTTGGACCGATGGGCCAGCAGGTCGACGAGGATCATCGCCACCACGATGACTCCGAAGATGCCCCACTCCCAGGGGGCGATCCGCTCCGGATTCATGGGCGGACCTCCGGCGGGCGGGGACCCGTGTTGGCCAGGCTGCCGGATGGATGAGCCATGCACACCTCCCGGCCCCGAGCACGGGGCCGTGTGGGGAAGCTGACAATGCAGGGCCCCAGCAACAACCAGGGTTCCTCCCGTTTTGTCATCCCGTGTGCGCTTCCTCCGCGCGGAGGCCGCACACCGTGCGACGAGCATGGCGCCTGTTCGCCCGCCCTCTCTACAGTTCGTGGCTGCCTTCGCCGCCCCCCGGAGCATCCTATGGATGGAGCCGCAACGACGCCGTACCAGTCCTGGTTGGAGTCCTTCGCCTCCGCGCGGGAGGGCATGGCCGGCACCATCCACGTGCGGCGCGGCGAGGTCCTGGAGCTGGTGGCCGCGCACAACATCCCGCCGCCGGTGGTGGAAGCCGTGCGCACGGTGCCTCGCGGCAAGGGGATGGCGGGCCTCGCCCTGTCCACCCGCGAGCCGGTGCAGACCTGCAACCTCCAGACGGACGAGAGCGGCCGCGTGCATCCAGGGGCTCGCCGGGTGCCCGTGCGCGCGTCGGTGGCCCTGCCGGTGTTCGACGCGGCCGGAGAGGTGCGCGCGGTGGTGGGCATCGCCTTCCTCCACGAGGGAGACCTGCCCGCGGAGACGATGCGAGCCCTGATGGCCGCCGCGGCTGGACTGCCGCCCGGCGGCCCGTGACTCCCGCCCCAGCGGCTTCCGTCAGCGACAGGTCCATCACCCGCGAGTAGAAGGTCAGCTCGAAGGAAACTCGCGGGTCGAGTGCGAACAGCTGAGGATGCGACATGTGCCACCGTCCTGAGCCCATACCCGTCGCCGCGCACCACCCACGCAGGCGCGGACATTGCCAGCCGGTGGGCTTCGTACTCGTCATGCTCCTCGCTGGAGCTTCTGCCGCGGCTCCGCCGGAAGCCCGGGATGTCTCCAGCCTCCTCGACTGCCGAGGCACGGACGGTCCCGTGGAGCGGGGCTACAAGGTCCCCGGACGCAACCCCGACTCACAGATGCCTTGGGAGTTCTTCCTCGGCAATGCGTCGCATCGGCTCATCGCGTACATGTACAAGGTTCGCTACCCTACCCGGAGGACCTTCCACAACAAAGAGACCCTCCTGAATGTCATTCGCACGGAGCGGCTCGGAGATTGGACTCTTCTCTCCGAGGCCGAGCGCAAGCTGCGTCCCGACATCATGGACCTGACGATGTGGAGCGTCTTCGAGATCAAACCCTGCCATGAGCGAGGTCTCCAGGAGGGTCTCCAGCAGGTGGGCGCGTACCTCGCGACGCTGAACCGGATTGCGACGCCAGCGGCACGGTTCTCCGGGGGAAGGGATTTCCAGGGGGAAGTCCTCGTCCAGTTCGATCGAGGGGTGCACATCTGGCGGTTGGAGTGGAGAACCACCACGCCCGGTGTCACCTTGTATCGTTGGACCAGGAGCCGGGAGCGTCTCGACTCCGTTACCGCGGCGTATCAAGCGCAGCAGTGGCTCGAGATTTCCGGAGAGGAGTTGAAGCAGTATGGAGGATGGGTGGGTCAGGCCGTGGAAGACATGGTGGAGCGGCGCGAACGGCTCGCCAGCTTCAGCGGCGCCGTCGGAGTCGCCATCGATTTCATCGGGACAGCGGCCGTGCTGATCTTCTCCTCGACCTCCTCGGGGAGTGGAGCGTCATCCCCAAGGGCTGGTCAGCCAACCCAGGCCCCCCCATCTCCAGGTGGCAAGGTGCTCCCCTTTCCCAGCAAGCCTCCCCCCAGCGCCACTCCGGTGCGGCCGGCCGCTGGTGGCATGTAGTGGGTTTGCCCGCATGCAACTTCCTTCCTTCCTGCACGGTTCACGGAGCGAGACCCAGCGCAAGGCCGCGGCCGAGGGGCGTCGCTGTGCCCGGCAGTACCTGAAGAGTGGCTCCTTCACGCTGCCGCGAGAGAGGGTCGAGCTCGCGCCCGGTGACGTGGTGAGCCTCCATGGCGGCTCGGACTTCCAGCAGCACCTTCCGGCGTGGCGTCTGTACCAGCTCTCGGACGTGGAGATGAGTCTGTGCGAGGCCCTGGAGCATGGCGACTGGAGACAGGCGGAGGAGCACTACGAGGTGTTCTTCCGCGAGACCGCCTGGGGCGCGCTGTACTACGCCACCGCCGAGAAGCCCCCCGAGAGCGCCGAACGCACCTCCCTGCGCATCCAGGCGGTGCTGCGCTCGTGGGCGACGCTGGAGACGGCGCGCTACCACTACAAGGAGCCCGGCGTCGTTCTGGACCTGAGTGGGCTCCTGGGCCGTGCCCTGGACTGGGTCCTGGAGGGCTGGTGTCCCGAAGGGGGAGACTCCGTGCGCACCCGCCTGGAAGTCGCGGCTGCTCGCATGGCCAACGCCAACCGCGAGGACTGCGAGGAGGTCATTCTCAGGTGCCTGCCGCGGGTCTTCCCGTTCGCGGAACAGCTCCAGCACCCGGAGACCGTGACCGACATCGCCTTCTGGCGTGAGCGGCTCCCCACTCTCGACGCCGAATCCTTCGAGCGTATCTCCGCGGCGTCCCCCATCCGCGTGACGCAGTTGCTGTATCAGTGGGACAGGCTGCTCTCGGAGCCCTGATGGCCGCCGCGGCTGGACTGCCGCCCGGCGGCTCGTGACTCCCGCTTCCTAGCGGCGCGGACCCTCGGGGAGGGCCGGCTCGAGCGCCACCGGCTCCAGCGGCTCCGCCAGCTTCAGGCCCATCACCTGCGAGTAGAAGGCCAGCTCGGCCTCCAGCGCCTTCTTCGTGTCCGTGGTGATGCGCGGGCCATACGGCTCGCCGTCCACCGGCAGCATCGCCGTCGCCACCCCGTTGGCGCGCAGCTTGCCCATCATCTCCTCCGTCTCCCGCTGCGTCGTCTGCCCATCCAGCCTCGCCTGGATGAAGAGCACCGGGCTGCGCTTGATGTTGTCCAGGTGCAGGCACGGCGAGCGGTCCTGCAACAGCTGCCGCGACTCCGGCTGCGGCCCCAGCACCTGGTCCATGTAGTGCGCCTCGAACTTCTCCGCGTGCTCCACCAGCGTCTCCAGGTTCGCCACCGCGCTGGCGCTCGTGCCGCAGCGCAGGATGTCCCGGAACGCCAGCAGCGACAGCGTCGTGTACCCGCCCGTGCCTCCGCCTCGCGCCACCAGCCGCCGCGCGTCCACCTTGCCCTCCTGCACCAGCCGCAGCGCCGCGTTGGCACAGTCATCCACGTCCATCACGCCCCAGTTGCCATACAGCGACAGCCGGTACTCGCGCCCATACCCCGTGCTGCCCCGGTAGTTCACGTCCACCACCGCGAAGCCCCGGCTCGTGAAGTACTGGATGCTCCAATCCAGCTTCGTCGACGCCGAGGCCGTGGGGCCTCCGTGGCTCATGATGAGCAGCGGCGGCTTCTCGCCCGCGGGCGCCACGTGGTCCGGATTCGTGGGCGGGTAGTACCAGGCATGCGCCTCGCCCAGCTCCGTGGTGGGGAAGTGCAGCGGCTCGCAGCGCGACAGGTAGGGCACCAGCTCCTCGGGCATCCGCGTGGACGCCTTGAGCACCTGCGGCCTGCCCGACTCCATGTCCAGCCGCACCACGCTCGCCGGCTGCTCCGGCCCTCCGCCCACGAAGTACGCCGTGGCGAAGCCTCCGCGCACCTGCGACACGTCCGTGAACGGCGTGGCCAGCTCCGCGAACTGCCCCAGCACCACGTCCAGCCGCCCCAGCTTCCACTGGCCCTGCTCGTTGAAGGCACACACCACGTGCCTCGGCGAGATGAAGGCATACGTGGACATGCCCAGCTGCCACTGCGCCGCGCCGAACTCCGCCTTGCGCTCCAGCACCGGCACCACGCTGCGCCCCTGCAACCGGTACAGGTTCCACCAGTTGTTCCGGTCGCTCACGAAGTACAGCTCGCCCTGCGGGCTCCACTCGGGCTGGAAGATGGACTCCGTGGTGCCGCCCGCCACCAGCCTCGGGTGGTGCGGCACGCCCAGCTCGTCCACGTCCGCCACCCACAGCTCGCACCCGTCCCACGGCATGCACGGGTAGTCCCACGCCAGCCACGCCATGCGCCGGCCATTGGGGCTCAGCGTGGGCGAGGAGTAGAAGTCCCGCCCCTCCGCCAGCACCGTCTGCCTCTGCCCATCCAGGTCCACCGCCACCAGCGCGGCCTTCGGATGCCCGTCCTTGAGGTTGCGCCAGTCCTCGCGCACGCACACCACCCGGTTGCGCGTCCGGTCCATCACCAGGTCCCCGAAGCGGTGCTTGCCGCCCGTGTCCGCCGTGAGCGGCACCGGCGTGCGGCCCGGATTCACCCGGTACAGCCGTTGATCCACGTGCAGCCCGGTGCTCGCGTGGTTGACGAAGATGACCAGCCCCTCGGACACCGCGAACGAGCCGCCGCCATGCCCGTACACCAGGCTCTGCGAGCTGTAGGCCACCCGGCCCTCTCCCGCCGGGGGCAGCACGTCCGTGAGCGCCCCGTCCACCGAGCGCCGGACGATGGCGTGCCGTCCCCGCTCGCTGGGGCGCACCTCCAGCCAGTACACGTCATCGCCATCCACGGCCACCTCGCCCAGCGACAACGTCTGGGGGGCGATCATGCCGGCGGTGATGGGGGACTTCCATGAGCCGTAGGGAGCCTCCCGACTTGCGAGCGTCATGAGCAGGCCTTTCCGTGGGTACGCGTGAGGAGAACGGCCCTGTTTCTACCACCCCGGCCCAACGGGCCGTGCCGGGGGGGCGGAGCCGTTTGCGTGGGGAAGTGTCGCATTTCGCGCACCCGGCGTCGATCACCGCCCCCCCCGGGCCCGGCCGCCCGGGCCGGAAAGTTCCGCCCAGAGCCCCCCGGGGCCGCGCGGGACTACGGGCGCACGTTGTCGCGAATCCACTGGAGGTACGGCGCGTGGCCGTCCGCCACGTCCAGCCGCAGCACCTCCGGGCACTGGTAGGGGTGCATCTGCACCACGCGCTCGCGCAGGGCCTCGAAGTGCGTGGCGCGCGTCTTGAGGAGGAGCAGCGCCTCCGGCTCATCGTGCACCTTCCCCTCCCAGCGGTAGATGGAGCGCAGGCCGGGCACCACGTTGCCGCAGGCCGCCAGTCCCTCCTCCACCAGCACGCGGGCGAGCTCCGCCGCCTTGTCGGCCGTGGGCGCGGTCACCATGACGAGGATGGCATCGGTCATGGGTGCACTCATACCTGGAGCTGGCGCGCTCGGGCCAACTGCCCCCTGACCAGCTGGCACCCTGAGGCGGTGCGGGCTCGAGTGGTAGACGTCTACCACTCGGGTGTGTTGGTGTGTTGAAATATACCCCTTCAATGGTAGACGTCTACCATTGGCAAGGGTGAGGAAGGCTCGGGCCCTGGGCTCTCGTCGGGAGCAGGTGGGCGACGACGGCCCCCGGGGACGGCAAGCCCGGCCCGTGCCGTCCGGCTATGCTCCGGCGGCCGTGGCCGTGAGACGGGAGAAGCTCCGGGAGGAGTGCACATGACGCCGCCGAAGAGGCACCTGGGCCCGAAGCCGGGGCGGCCCGGCAAGGCTCCGCCCCTGCCCATTTCCGGCGAGGCCTTCCAGCTCGTCCCCCACGGGGCGGCGCTGGCCGTCGTCCAGGCCGGGCCCGGCCAGCGCGAGGACGCCTGTGGCGACGTGCTCACCCGGGCCCAGCTCGAGCAGGCGCTGTGCAACCACTGCATCCCCACGGTGCCGGCCTCGGCGCTCTCGGGCTACCTCTCCAGCCTGCACGCGCTGCCCGCCTTCGACAGACATGCCCCGGGCCCCTTCTCCCGGGAGCTGGGCACCAGCACGCTCTCGCGCGGCGACTGGCGCGGCACCCTCGGCGAACTGTCGGCCCGGCACGCCGGCATGCTTCCCCAGCAGGACCTCAACGCCGTGCGCTACAACCACCCCATCTTCGACCTGCGCGACGCCCGGGGACGGCTCAAGTCGGTGAAGACGAGCGTGCGCGCGGCGGACAGCCGGGGGGACGCGTTCGAGACGTACCTGAGCGGACTGAGGGACATGGTGGGCCTGCGGCCTGGCACCTGGGAGCGGGCGCGGGCGGCCTTGTACCCGCAGGTTCCGGCGGCCGAGGGCCGGACGCTGATGCTGCGCCATGGCTACCTGCTGGTGAACGAGGACCATGTGGAGCCGTTCCGGGCCGTGCTGCGGGACCCGGCCACCTACCGCAAGCAGTCCTACCGGGAGGTGGCGGACAAGCTGCTGGAGCTGGAGCCGGTGCGCATCGGCGGCACGGTGTACCGTGCCTACCAGAACCTGGAGAACACGCGCCGGGGCACGACGACTTCGCCCGAGGTGCGGCGGGAGGTGGAGGCCGCGCTCTGGGCCGTGAGGGAGAAGCTGGCCAGCCGCGTGCAGGGCAATGGCCTCACCAGTCCCCATCTGGTGCAACTCGAGCGCTTCCGGCGGCAGGTGGCCGTGGCCAACCCGCACATGACGGCCGCGGAAATCGAGCGCTGGGTCTTCCCCGAGTTGCTGCTGGTGGCGCGCCATGGGGGAGGCGTGCGCGGCAACGCCGTGGCCGCGGGTATCACGGGCGCGCGTGGCGCGGCGGGGGGCGCCGTGGTTTCCGTGGCTTGTGAAGGTGGTTGGCTTCTCTATGAAATATTCAATGATCAAGAGCCCGCCGTCGCACCAAGACTCGGGAAGGCCGCCGCGGCGGGTGGAGTGTCAGGCTTGGTAGGTGGAGCCACCCAGAATCTCGTGACGGCCAACGCAGGCAGTACCGTGTCGCATCAACTCGTCAGACGGGGCGTCAACGTCCATCTGTCGGCAGGTACGGGTCGAGCAGTGGGTGGTTTCGCTGGAGGAGCGCTGGCCGCACCGGTCTTCGCCATCGCCTCACTCGCGTTCGATGACGAGGAGCACGGTCGTACAGACTATGTCGCGACAGGCACGCGGGCCTTTGTTTCTGGCAGTCTGAGTTCCGCTGTTGCGGCGGGTGTGGTGGGAGCCATCTGGGGCTCGGAGGTCCCCCTGCTGGGAAACGTCGTGGGATTCATCATCGGCTTTGGCGGGTATTATCTCGTGGACGCGCTGACCGGCGAGCAGGTGGAGCAGGGCGTCCGACGCAACCTCGACGGCCCGTGAGTGGGTAGACGCAGAGAGGAGGGTGACATGTGAGGAAGACCACCGTGAAGAACCCCTTCCCCCTGTGGCTGCTGGGCTTGCTGGCGTGGCTGTTCATCTTTGCGGCTACGTCGGGTGCTCTTCTCTACCGGAGTGTCAGCAGGGGTCGTTCGGGAAGGATAGACTGGCCGGGCCTGGCGTTGATTGCGATGGGACCCGCCGGATTGGTGGTGATGATCGTCCAGCGCATCCGTGCGGAGCCGACACCCGAGGAGCGGGCGGCGTTCTGGGCCATCTTCCACGCGGAACCGGGGACCATTGGCGCGGTGATGGTGACGCGCAATGGCGTGCCCGAGGTGATTGCCACCGTGCGCAGCACCGAGGAGTACCTGAAGCTGGCGGGCTCGGGCCAACTGCCCCCTGACCACCGCGTCTACCTGCCCAACGACATCATCTGAGCACCGTGCGCCGTGGCGAGGGCCGCCGGCTACGGGAACGTCACCCCGTCGAAGAACTCCGCCGTGCCGCTCTCCTGGCTCCACAGCTTCAGCGTGAAGGTTCCGCGCGCCGCCTCCTCCGTCAGCTCCACCTCCACCAGGACCTGGAGCTTCTTGCCTGGCGCAATGGGCTCCAGCGGCCACACGCCCAGCACCTTCCACTCCTCTCCGTTCTTCCCCACCAGCACCGCTCCGGCAGGAGTCCAGGGCGTGCTCCCGTGGTTGCGTAGTTGCTGCTCCACGGCCAGCCGCACCACCTTGTGCCCGTTCTCCAGGCGTGGGGTGTCGGCGCGGTAGCTGCGGGCCTCCGTGGACTCGAGGGTGTTGCCCCGGCGCGAGGTGACGCTCTTCATGAGGTTCTTGCTGACGATGCCGCCCGCTCCCAGCAGCCCCTGGGCGCGCAGGCCCAGCAGTCCCCGCTGCCCGCCGCACTCCGCCTCCAGGCGCGCCTTGTCCTCCCGGCACTGTTGCACTTCCGCCCGCGCCTGCCCCTCGCCCTCCCGGTAGGACTCGAGCGAGCGCGGCTGGCGCGTCACCTCCACCTGCCGCGCGGCCTCGGAGGGGTGCACCACCAGGGTGAAGCGGACACTCACCGGGGCCGCGCCGTCCTGGAAGTACACCGTCAGCGGCACGCGCTCCCCCTCTCCCAGTGCCACCGTGGGCACGAGCGCCAGGCCCGTCTCGCCCTGCATCACCCGGAACCACTCCCGCCTGGCCAACTCCACCCGCGCCAGCTTCGCGTCGAAGAAGAAGCTGGTGGAGAGCCCCGGGTGGACGCACACCGCGAGTGCCTCGCCGGGAGTGTCCGCGCTCAGCTCCAGGTGGCGCGAGCCCGCCTCACAGTCAAAGGAGGTGGTGGGAGTGGGGGACTCCAGGGGCGCGGCGAGCAGCACGAGCCGCAGCAGGGCGGCGGCGGAGAGCACGGGCATGGGGCGGGCACCTCACGAGGACGAAACCGGAGGGGTGGGGCTCTACCACACCTCCTGCCCGGTCGTGTCCGTCCCACTTCGCGGATGCCCCCTACTTGAAACGGTCCACCACCCGCAGCCGCACGACGGGGTCCACCATCATCCTCCCCGGCCCGCTGCCGGGCTGGAACTCCAGGCCGACGTTGCCATCCGTATCCATCAACTCCATGCACACCGGGTACACCACGCCCAGGGGCGTGCGCGCCTCGGTGAAGCGGCCGTACACCCGCCCCTCGTGGACGTAGAGCGTCCCGGAGACGCGGGTCTGGTCCGGCAGCGCCACCTTGTCGCCCCGGCCCCACGTGTCCCTGTTCGTCTCCCAGTCACCCGCCACGCGCAGGGAGGCGGCCTCGGACACCTCCACGGACCTGCCGCGCACGGCGCTCCAGTCCATGCTGAAGAATTCCCCGAGGCGCAGGCCGAGCGTGGCCGTCATGGTCTCCACGGCTCCCGCGGGACACGCCCGCGGCGGCGGCGGCGGGCGCTCGGACGGCACCTGCTGCGAGGCACCCAGGCAGGCCTGGAGGGCGGCGCCGGTGAGGCCCAGGCACGCGGTGCGCACGGCGGCCTTGCGGCGCGGGGGAGCGGTTTCCGGCGGAGCACCGGGTGTCTTCAGGGGTTGCTGTTGCATGGGGGCACTGTCCTTTCGGGGCGCCTCGGAACGAGGCGCGGCCACGGCCCGCACAGGGTGCGGCGCGGGCGCTCCGGGTGCCACTTCCTGGCGGGAGCCGAGCCACCAGGCCCCCAGCACCACGGCCAACCCCACCCCCAGTGCCGCCAGCCCCCGGCCCCGGCGCCCCCACGGCTTCACCCGGGGCCGCGGCCCGGGGCGCGGCACCTGCGTCCAGTCCACATCCGTGCGCGCCCTCAACTCCTCCAGCGCCTCGCACAACGCCACGGCGCCCGGGTAGCGCGCCTCGGGCGTCTTGGCCAGCAGCCGCAGGCACACCGCCTCCACCGCCCGGGGCACGCGCGGGTTGAGCACGTGCGGCGGCAGGGGCGCCCGGTGCAGCACCGCCTCCACGTCCTCGCCCCCATGCTCGGCCGGCAGGAAGGGGAAGCGCCCCGTCAGCACCCGGTAGAGCACCACCCCCAGCGCGTACAGGTCATCTCCCGGCCCCGCCCGGTAGTGCGCGCCCGGCTCGCCCGCGTGGGCCCGGCCATACGCCCACGCCTCCGGCGCCCGGTAGGGCAGCGTGCCCGGAGGAAACATCCCCTTCGTCAGCGTGGGGCAGGCCGGGTGCCAGGCCACCCCGAAGTCCACCAGCACCGCCTCGCCCGTCTTCTGGCGCACCAGG
>NZ_DASUNC010000109.1:0-42157 GCF_036277355.1 Archangium sp. | reverse complement strand
CCTGGTGCGCCAGAAGACGGGCGAGGCGGTGCTGGTGGACTTCGGGGTGGCCTGGCACCCGGCCTGCCCCACGCTGACGAAGGGGATGTTTCCTCCGGGCACGCTGCCCTACCGGGCGCCGGAGGCGTGGGCGTATGGCCGTGCGCACGCGGGCGAGCCGGGCGCGCATTACCGGGCGGGGCCGGGGGATGACCTGTACGCGCTGGGGGTGGTGCTCTACCGGGTGCTGACGGGGCGCTTTCCCTTCCTGCCGGCCGAGCATGGGGGCGAGGACGTGGAGGCGGTGCTGCACCGGGCGCCCCTGCCGCCGCACGTGCTCAACGCGCGGGTGCCGCGGGCGGTGGAGGCGGTGTGCCTGCGGCTGCTGGCCAAGACGCCCGAGGCGCGCTACCCGGGCGCCGTGGCGTTGTGCGAGGCGCTGGAGGAGTTGAGGGCCCGGACGGACGTGGACTGGACGCAGGTGCCGCGCCCCGGGCCGCGGCCCCGGGTGAAGCCGTGGGGGCGCCGGGGCCGGGTGCTGGCGGCGCTGGGGGTGGGGTTGGCCGTGGTGCTGGGGGCCTGGTGGCTCGGCTCACGCCAGGAAGTGGCACCCGGAGCGCCCGCGCCGGAACCTGTGCGGGCCGTGGCCGCGCCTCGTGCCGAGGCGCCCCGAGAGGACACTGCCCCCATGCAACAGCAATCCCTGAAGACACCCGGTGCTCCGCCGGAAACCGCTCCCCCGCGCCGCAAGGCCGCCGTGCGCACCGCGTGCCTGGGCCTCACCAGCGCGGCCCTCCAGGCCTGTCTGGGTGCCTCGCAGCAGGTGCCGTCCGAGCGCCCGGCGGCGCCGCCGCGGGCGTGTCCCGCCGGGGCCGTGGAGACCATGACGGCGCTCGGCCTGCGCATGGGGGAGTACAACTCCCTGGATTGGAGCAGCGTGCGCGGCAGGTCCGTGCAGGTGTCCGAGGAGGCGTCCCTGCGCGTGGCGGGTGACTGGGACACGAACAGGGATTTGCATGGGCGTGGCGACAAGGTGGCGCTGCCCACCAATACCCGCGTGTTCGGCAGGCTCTACGTCCACGAGGGGCGGGTGTACGGCCGCTTCACCGAGGCGCGCACGCCCCTGGGCGTGGTGTACCCGGTGTGCATGGAGTTGATGGATACGGATGGCAACGTCGGCCTGGAGCTCCAGCCGGGCAGCGGGCCGGGGAGGATGATGGTGGACCCCGTCGCGCGGCTGCGGGTGGTGGACCGCTTCAGGTAGAGGGGCGTCCGGGAGGCGGGACGGACACGACCGCGCAGGAGGTGTGGTAGAGCCCCACTCCTCCGGTCTCGTTTTCGTGAGGTGCCCACCCCATGCCCGTGCTCTCCGCCGCCCTGGTGCGGCTCGTGCTGCTCGCCGCGCCCGTGGCGTCCCCCGCCCCCACCCCACTGCCTGCCTGTGAGGCAGGCACGCGCCACCTGGAGCTGAGCGCGGACACTCCTGGCGAGGCGCTCGCGGTGTGCGTCCACCCGGGGCTGTCCACCAGCTTCTTCTTCGACGCGAAGCTGACGCGGGTGGAGTTGGCCGGGCGGGAGTGGTTCCGGGTGATGCAGGGCGAGACGGGCCTGGCGCTCGTGCCCACGGTGGCACTGGGAGAGGGGGAGCGCGTGCCGCTGACGGTGTCCTTCCAGGACGGCGCGGCCCCGGTGAGCGTCCGCTTCACCCTGGTGGTGCACCCCTCCGAGGCCGCGCGGCAGGTGGAGGTGACGCGCCAGCCGCGCTCGCTCGAGTCCTACCGGGAGGGCGAGGGGCAGGCGCGGGCGGAAGCGCAACAGTGCCGGGAGGACAAGGCGCGCCTGCAAGCGGAGTGCGGCGGGCAGCGGGGGTTGCTGGGTCTGCACACCCAGGGGCTGCTGGGAGAGGGCGGCATCATCAGCAAGAACCTCATGAAGAGCGTCACCTCGCGCCGGGGCCATACGCTCGAGTCCACGGAGGCCCGCAGCTACCGGGCGGACACCCCACGGCTGGAGGACGGACACAAGGTGGTGCGGCTGCTCGTGGAGCAGTGGTTGGAAAACCACGGGAGCACGCCCTGGACGCCCACGGGGGCGGTGCTGGTGGGGAAGAACAGAGAGGAGTGGAAGGTGCTGGGCGTGTGGCCGCTGGAGCCCATTCCTCCTGGGAAGAAGCTCCACGTCATGGCGGAGGTGGAGATGACGGAGGAGGCCGCGCGCGGCACCTTCACGCTGAAGCTGTGGAGCCAGGAGAGTGGCACGGCGGAGTTCTTCGACGGGGTGACGTTCCCGTAGCCAGCGATCCAGCTCAGACACACCCATCGGGGCGTACGGCCCTCAGATGATGTCGTTGGGCAGGTAGACGCGGTGATCGGCGGGCAGTTGGCCCGAGCCCGCCAGCTTCAGGTACTCCTCGGTGCTGCGCACGGTGGCAATCACCTCGGGCGCTCCATTGCGCGTCACCACCACCGCTCCAATGGTGCCCGGTGGCGAATGGAAGATGGCCCAGAACGCCGCCCGCTCCTCGGGTGTCGGCTCCGCGCGGATGCGCTGGACGATCATCACCACCAATCCCGCCGGGCCGACCGCCCCCAGGGCAAGACCCGGCCAGTCGATTCGTCCGGTAAGACCTTTGCGGCTACCGTGGTAGAGCCAGAAAAATGAAATGGCAGCAAATGCCAAGATCCACACGGCCAGTCCAATCAACCACAGTGGGATGGGTTTCTTCACAACGCTCTTCCTCACAGTCACCATCCATTCAACGTCCACCCACTCACGGACCATCCAGACTGCGGCGGACGCCCTGCTCGACCTGCTCGCCGGTCAGCGCGTCCACGAGAAAATACCCGCTGAAGCCGACGATGAACCCCACGGCATTTCCCAGCAGTGGGACCTCCGAGCCCCAGATGGCCCCCACCACACCCGCGGCGAGGGCCGAACTCAAACCGCCAGCGACGAAGGCTCTTGTTCCCGTCGCGACGTAGTCCGTGCGGCTGTGCTCCTCGTCATCGAACGCGAGGGAGGTCATCGTGAAGACGGGCGCGGCCAGTGCGCCTCCCGCGAAGCCTCCGACTACGCGGCCCGCTCCCGTCGCGAGTCGGACGTTGGCACCCTGAGCCATCAGATTGCGTGACAAGCCACTGCCCGCGTTGGCCGTGACAAGATTTTGGGTAATCCCCCCCACCAGACCTGACGTGCCGCCTGCGACGCCTGCCCGCTGAATCCGCGGCCAAGCTTGGGCGTACCGTCCATGGGGCTGAACGCTGGTTTCGTAAGATAGATGAACGACTTCACAAAGCACGGATACCAACGCCCCACCCGTCGCGCCACGCCCGCCTGCAATACCCGCGGCCACGGCGTTTCCGCGCACCCCGCCCGCATGGCGCGCCACCAGCAGCAACTCGGGGAAGACCCAGCGCTCGATTTCCGCGGCCGTCATGTGCGGGTTGGCCGCGGCCACCTGCCGCCGGAAGCGCTCCAGTTGCACCAGGTGAGGACTGGTGAGGCCATTGCCCTGCACGCGGCTGGCCAGCTTCTCCCTCACGGCCCAGAGCGCGGCCTCCACCTCCCGCCGCACCTCGGGCGCAGTCTCCGTGCCCCGGCGCGTGTTCTCCAGGTTCTGGTATGCACGGTACACCGTGCCGCCGATGCGCACCGGCTCCATCTCCAGCAGCTTGTCCGCCACCTCCCGGTAGGACTGCTTGCGGTAGGTCGCCGGGTCGCGCAGCACGGCCCGGAACGGCTCCACATGGTCCTCGTTCACCAGCAGGTAGCCATGGCGCAACATCAGCGTCCGGCCCTCGGCCGCCGGCACCCGCGGGTACAGGGCCGCCCGCGCCCGCTCCCAGGTGCCAGGCCGCAGGCCCACCATGTCCCTCAATCCGCTCAGGTACGTCTCGAACGCCTCCCCCCGGCTGTCCGCCGCGCGCACGCTCGTCTTCACCGACTTGAGCCGGCCCCGGGCGTCGCGCAGGTCGAAGATGGGGTGGTTGTAGCGCACGGCGTTGAGGTCCTGCTGGGGAAGCATGCCGGCGTGCCGGGCCGACAGTTCGCCGAGGGTGCCGCGCCAGTCGCCGCGCGAGAGCGTGCTGATGCCCGGCTCCCGGGAGAAGGGGCCCGGGGCATGTCTGTCAAAGGCGGGCAGCGCGTGCAGGCTGGAGAGGTAGCCCGACAGCGCCGAGGCCGGCACCGTGGGGATGCAGTGGGTGCACAGTGCCTGCTCGAGCTGGGCGCGGGTGAGCACGTCGCCACAGGCGTCCTCGCGCTGGCCGGGCCCGGCCTGGACGACGGCCAGCGCCGCCCCGTGGGGGACGAGCTGGAAGGCCTCGCCAGAAATGGGCAACGGTGGGCCCTTGCCGGGCCGCCCTGATTTCGGGCCCAGGTGCTTCTTCGGCGGCGGCGTCATGCGCACTCCTCCCGGAGCTTCTCCCGTCTCACGGCCACGGTCGCCGGAGCATAGCCGGACGGTACGGGCCAGGCTTTCCATCCAAGGGGGCCGTCGTCACCCACCCGCTCCCGGCGAGAGCCCAGGGCCCGAGCCTTCCTCCCCCTTCCCAGTGGTAGACGTCTACCACCAAAGGAGTACCTTTCGACACATACGCACACCCGAGTGGTAGACGTCTACCACCCGAGCCCGCACCGCCCCACGAGGCCACGTACAGGTGCAACTCGCCCCCACCCCCGCGAAGGCGGGTTCTGCGAGGGCGTGACGTTCCCGGAGCCGGTGCTCCAGCCCAACCCTCCCCGGGGGCGCACGGTGCTCAGATGATGTCATCGGGCAGGTAGACGCGGTGATCGGCGGGCAGTTGGCCCGAGCCCGCCAGCTTCAAGTACTCCTCGGTGCTGCGCACGGTGGCAATCACCTCGGGCACGCCATTGCGCGTCACCACCACCGCGCCGATGGTCCCCGGTGGCGAATGGAAGATGGCCCAGAACGCCGCCCGCTCCTCGGGCGTCGGCTCCGCGCGGATGCGTTGCACGATCATCATGGCCAATCCGGCGGGCCCCACCGCCATCAGGGCCAGACCCGGCCATCCGATGGGGCCCGAAAGCTTCTGGCGGATGCTCAGGTCGATCCAGAGAATCGAAACAATCGCAAAGGCCACGATCCACGCTCCCGCCCCGCCACGGGCGTGCCGTCCCCGGGACACACGGTCCGCACGGCCGGGGCGGGAGACAAGCGCGGGGCCGGAGCCGGGCCCCTATTCCCCGAGGGGCGGGAGGATGCCCGCCCGCCCGAGCACCGGGCCTAGGGGGCCGGCACCTCGCGGAAGACGGCGAGCGAGCGGCCCGTCAGCTCGAAGGGGCCGGAGGGCACGGGCTCCTCGGGGCCTCGCTGGTCATCCGCGGTGTAGAACTCGATGACCCACCGGGAGCCCTGGGCCGGGGGCGGCACGATGAAGCGGACGGGCTCGTGGTGGGCGTTGAGCAGCACCAGGAGGGCGTCGCCGATGACGCGCTGGCCGCGCTCGTCGGGCGAGGGGATGGCATCCCCCCCCAGGAGGAACGCGAGCGAGCGGGTGAAGGGCTTCTGCCAGTCCTCCTGGCCCATCTCCGTGCCATCCGGGCGGAACCACGCGAGGTCCTTGTACTCCGAGTCCCAGATGTGCTTGCCCTGGAAGAAGCGGCGGCGCTGGAGCACCGGCTGGCGGTGGCGGAACTGGATGAGGCGCGAGGTGAACTCGAGCAGGGCCAGGCGGCGCTCGTCGAGGTTCCAGTCCACCCAGGACAGCTCGTTGTCCTGGCAGTAGGCGTTGTTGTTGCCCTTCTGGGTGCGGCCCATCTCGTCACCGGCGACGATCATCGGCACGCCCTGCGAGAGGAAGAGCGAGGCGAGCAGGTTGCGCTTCTGGCGCTCGCGCAGGGAGACGACGCCCGCGTCCCCGGTCTCGCCCTCCACGCCGCAGTTCCATGCCTGGTTGTCGTCGGCGCCGTCGCGGTTGTGCTCGCCGTTGGCCTCGTTGTGCTTGTGGCTGTAGGTGACGAGGTCGTGCAGGGTGAAGCCGTCGTGGGCGGTGACGAAGTTGATGCTGGCCTGGGGCCGGCGGCGCGCGCCCTGGTAGAGATCCGAGGAGCCGGTGAGCCGGTGGCCCACCTCGCCGGCGAGGTTCTCGTCGCCCTTCCAGTAGCGGCGCAGGGCGTCACGGTACTTGCCGTTCCACTCGCGCCAGGGCGCCTGGAAGCCGCCCACCTGGTAGCCGCCGAGTCCCACGTCCCAGGGCTCGGCGATGAGCTTCACCCGGCTGAGCACGGGGTCCTGGTTGAGGATCTGGAAGATGGGGGCGCTGGGGGAGAACTCGCCCTGGCCCACGCGGCCGAGCACGGTGGCCAGGTCGAAGCGGAACCCGTCCACGTGCATCTCCTCCACCCAGTAGCGCAGGGAGTCCACGATGAGGCGCGCGGCCTGGGGGTTGGAGGCGTTGAGGCTGTTGCCGCAGCCGGTGAAGTCCAGGGAGTAGCGCGCCTCGGGCATGAGCCAGTAGTAGCTGGCGTTGTCCACGCCCTTGAGCGACAGGGTGGGCCCCAGGTGGTTGCCCTCGCACGAGTGGTTGTAGACGACGTCGAGCAGCACCTCGATGCCGGCGGCGTGCAGGGCCTTCACCATGCCCTTGAACTCGTTGACGGCGCCGCCCGGCGTGCGGCGGCTGGCGTAGGAGGCCTCGGGGGCGAAGTAGCACAGGGTGTTGTAGCCCCAGAAGTTGGACAGGCCCTTCTCGCCGAGGAAGGAGTCATCCGCGAAGGCGTGCACCGGCAGCAGCTCCACCGAGGTGACGCCCAGCTTGAGCAGGTGCTCGATGATGGCCGGGTGGCCGAGGGCGGCGTAGGTGCCGCGCTGGTTCTCGGGCACCTTGGGGTGGCGCATGGTGAGGCCCTTGACGTGGGCCTCGTAGATGACCGTCTTGCGCCAGGGCACGTCCGGGCGGCGCTCGTTGCCCCAGTCGAAGGAGTCGCCCACCACCACGCTCTTGGGCACGCCCGCGGCGCTGTCGCGCTCGTCGCGCATCAGATCCTGCTTCTCGTTGCCGAGCGTGTAGCCGAAGACGGGCTGGGACCAGTCCACCTCGCCATGCAGCGCCTTGGCGTACGGGTCCACCAGCAGCTTGTACGGGTTGCAGCGGTGGCCCTTCTGCGGCTCGTAGGGCCCGTGGGCCCGCAGGCCGTAGAGCGTGCCCGGCTCCAGGCCCGGCACGTAGCCGTGCCAGACGTCATCGGTCCTCGACGGCAGCTCGAAGCGCTCCACCTCCTTCGAGGGGTTCCGCGGATCGAAGAGACAGACCTCGACGCGGGTGGCCACCTGCGAGAAGACCGCGAAGTTGACCCCCGTGCCGTCGAACGTCGCGCCCCGTGGGTACGGCTTGCCCGGCCAGACTTCCCTGGTCATACGCGTCGCTATCCTTTCGAACGGAGTGGGTGGAATCTGTGGGTGGAGGTCCCCCTATTCAAGGACTTCACGGTGCGTCCGACCCGGGAGGAGTGGAGCGTCCACCCGCCATACAGATGGAGCGTCCACCAGCCATCAGGAGGTGCGCAGGTGGCTGTAGGCGATCTCGGCCAGCGCGTCGAAGGTGGGCACGATCCAGGAGAGCGAGCGCTTCACGCGGCGCTCCTCGGACCAGGCCATGAAGGTCTCCAGCTGCTCGGGGCTGGGGGAGACGCGCTGGCGCTGGCGCTTGGCCAGGGCGAGCGCGTCCAGCGGGGAGTGCCCGAGCTCCACCAGCACGCACAGGGCCAGCAGCGCGCTGCGGCCGATCCAGTCCAGATTCAACGGCCACGCGTGCGGACCCATCCGTGTGCCCCTCCCCCACCGCTCCAGGCTCGGGCGGCCCCTGTGCGCCGCCCCTGCCCGAAGCCAGGCACCCGGCGGCCGGGGGAAGTGCGCCCCCAGGTACGAGGCCACGCCCGCCCGCCTGCCTGGGGGGCGGAGGTGCGCGAGAACCCGCCGAACCCGACGAGGGCGCCTGACAGCGGCGGCTTTCGAAGAGTGCCTTTCCCTGGAAGCGCTCCGGATGTTAGGAGGTTTTGAGCACAAATTTTCATGAGAACCGTTGGCCCCGCATCCCGGCGCGAGCACCCGAGCGCCCGAGGGATGGCCCTGGTTGGCGCAGCCTGCGCCCTCCTGTTGGCCGTCGTGGCCGGCGTGTGTGCTCTGGACGCCCGGGGCGCCGGGCACACGGAGGCCCGGCGGGTCTCCACGGTCCGGGAGCCGAAGAAGCACGGGCGCTCGCTCTCGGCCCATCTGCCCGGGCGGCATCAGAATCTGCTCGGCGTCCACGTGTCGCCGGTGCAGGGCCAGCTGGAGCTGCCGCGTCCCACCAGCAAGCCGCCCCCGCTGCACCCGCGAGCGGATGCGCGCCCCGGCCCGGCGATCCGGCCGGAAGCCCTGCTCGCGGAGCGCACGAGACGGCAGTTGTCGTGCGTGCTGCCCACGCGTCACGGCCGCATCGCGGATCGCCCCATCGTCGCCAACTGTCCCGCGCGAGGACCTCCGCGGACCGCCTGACGTTCCGGTCCCGGAGTTCCACTTCTTCCAACGCGCGCCAGGGCCCCTGGTGCGTGTGAGGCATTCCCTTTGCGCAACGAACAGAACGAAACGACGACGTCTCCAGTCTCCACCAACGAAGGCCACGCCCACTGGCAGGTGGGACGGCTCATCCTCGCGGTGGCCGTCTGCCTGCTCATCATCGGCGCCGCCATCGCCTTCGAGCGGTTCGGCTGACGGAAGGGCGGGCGCACCGGCCCCTCGGCCGTTCCGGGGCCGGTGCGCTCCTCCGAGGCCCTCCGCTTCCCTTCCCTCCCTCGATTTCCAGCAGGTGATTCAGCGATGCACGGTGCTCACGACTTCCTCAAGGCCCTGGCGATGGTCCTCTGCGTCGCGGCGGTGACGTCCATCATCTTCCAGCGGCTGCGCCAACCCGTGGTGCTCGGCTACATCATCGCGGGGCTCATCATCGGCCCCCACGTCCCCATTCCGCTCGTGGCCGACGCGGGCATCGTCCAGACGCTGTCGGAGCTGGGCGTCATCCTCCTCATGTTCTCGCTCGGGCTGGAGTTCAGCCTGCGCAAGCTGTTCCAGGTGGGCCCCACGGCGGGCATCACGGCCGTCATCCAATGCAGCCTGATGATCTGGCTCGGCTTCGTGGTGGGCCGGGCCTTCGGCTGGACGACGCTCGAGAGCATCTTCGTCGGCGCCATCATCGCCATCTCCAGCACGACCATCATCGCCAAGGCGTTCGACGAGCAGGGCATCAAGGGCAAGCTGCGGGAGATCGTCGTCGGGGTGCTCATCGTGGAGGATCTCATCGCCATCCTGCTGATGGCGACGCTCACGGCGGTGTCCAGCGGCGCGGGCCTGTCGGCGGGGCAGCTGGCGCTGACCATCGGCCGGCTGGGGCTGTTCCTGGTGGGGCTGGTGGTGGTGGGGCTGCTGGTGATTCCACGTGTGGTGCGGGCCGTGCACAAGCTCGAGCGGCCGGAGACGCTGCTGGTGACGAGCGTGGGCATCTGCTTCGCCGTGGCGCTGCTGGCGCAGGAGTTCGGCTACTCGGTGGCGCTGGGCGCGTTCCTCGCGGGCTCGCTGGTGGCGGAGTCCGGCAAGGAGAAGGACGTCGAGCACCTGGTGCAGCCCGTGCGAGACGTGTTCGCCGCCATCTTCTTCGTGTCGGTGGGCATGCTCATCGACCCCGCGCTCGTGGCGCAGCACTGGGTGGCGGTGGCCGTGCTGACGGGGGTGGTCATCGTGGGCAAGCTGGTGGGCGTGTCGCTGGGCGTGTTCCTCACGGGGAATGGGACGCGCACGGCGGTGCAGTCCGGCCTGAGCCTGGCGCAGATTGGCGAGTTCTCCTTCATCATCGCGGGCCTGGGGCTGTCGCTGAACGCCACGGGCGCGTTCCTCTATCCGGTGGCGGTGGCCGTCTCGGCGATCACCACGCTCACCACGCCCTTCCTCATCCGGGCCTCGGGTCCGGTGGCCAACTTCGTGGACCGCAAGCTGCCCAAACCGCTCCAGACGTTCGCCGCGCTCTATGGGAGCTGGGTGGAGGGCCTGCGCGCCGCGCCGCCGCAGAAGACCACCGGCGCGAGGATCCGCCGCATGGTGCGCCTGATGGTGATCGACGCGGCCCTGCTCGCCGCGCTCGTCATCGGGACGTCGGTGTTCCTCGAGCGGCTCACCACGACGGTCGAGAGCCGAGGTGGACTGGGGGCGTCGGTGGCGCGCCTGCTCGTCATCGGGCTGGCCTCGGCGCTGGCGGTGCCGTTCCTCGTGGGCATCGTCCGGATGGCGCGGGGAATGGGCGTGCTGCTCGCGGACCTGGCCCTGCCTCCCGGAGAGGGCAAGCTGGATCGGGCCGCCGCGCCCCGGCGCGCGCTGGTGGTGACGCTCCAGCTGGCGAGCCTGCTCAGCGTGGGCATACCGCTCGTCGCGCTGACGCAGCCCTTCATCCCCGGCTTCCAGGGCGCGGCCGTGCTGCTCGTGCAGCTCGTGGTGATGGCCGTGGGATTCTGGCGCAGCGCCACCCATCTGCAGGGGCACGTGCGCGCGGGCTCGCAGGTCATCGTCTCGGCGCTCGCGGCCCAGACGCATGTGGGGAACGAGGAGAAGCAGGAGGAGCAGCTGAAGACACTCCATGCCATCCTGCCCGGGCTCGGCGAGCCGACACCGGTGCGGCTCGAGGCCTCCAGTCCGGCGGTGGGGCGGAGCCTCGCGCAGTTGAATCTGCGGGGAATGACGGGGGCCACGGTGCTGGCCATCCAGCGGGGCGAGGGCGGAGCGGTCGTGCCCACCGCGCAGGAGGTGCTGCGGGAGGGGGATGTGCTCGCGCTGGCCGGTACCCACGAGGCCATCGACGCGGCCCGGGCGGTGCTCGAGACGCCCCGGAGTCCGGAGGCCGTGGCGCCCTGAGTCTCTTCAGGAAATGTGACCGCTATCCCCTCTCCCCTCGGGAGAGGGGAAATTGGGCTCGGTATCAGCGCGGTGCCCAGGGGCACACCGTCGCGGACCTCAATCCGCGGGCGTGCCGGCATCGGGGCGTGCGGGCCGCTGCACGGTGACGCGGTCCTCCAGCGGCACACGGCCCACCGACTGGCGGAACAGCTCCCACAATGCCTTCCGGTGCCCCTCCGGCGTCGTGGAGCCCTCCAGCACCAACCCCGCCCCCCGGTAGCTCACGCCGAGGCCCAGGCCCTTCAACACCGGCGTCAGCGAGGTGAGCTGCTCCTGGAGCAGGGGCAGCTCGAAGGTCAGCTCCAGCTCTCGCGCCAGGTACGCGTCCGTCTTCAGCAGCGCGCGCAGCGCCTCACGGCAGCGTGAGTCCTTCACCCCGGCCGTCAGGCCCCGCTCGGCCCCCTGGGCCACCTGGAGTCCCGGGCAGGCCTTGCGCGCCGCGGCCACCAGGGGCTCGGTGGCGGGCAGGGGCTCGGGGGGCGAGCCCACCACCAGCCGCCACACGGCGAACTTCCCCTCGGCGTACAGCAGCAGCAACGTGCGCCCGGGCTTGAGCCCCGTGAGCAGCAGCTCGTTGCTGCCCTCGAGCACCTCGGCGGTGGCGATGGACGGGTCCTCCACCTCCACGAAGTCCACGACGCTCAGCTTGTGGAAGCGCTCCTTGCCCGGCTCCAGCGCCATCACCAGGTCCACCGGCCAGGCCGAGGCCCGGAGCGGCGCCAGCAGGAGGGCGGCCAGGAAGGCGAGCAATGGAAGGGCCCTGCGGCTCACTGGTGGACGCATGCGCACCCCGGTCCTCTCGGAAAGTGTGCGTCTGCTCTTACCACGGGGTATGTAGGGAGGTCCTATGCCTCCCTGGGTCCTTTGGACCGCCTGCCTGGCCCTCATCCTCCTCCGGGGCTTCGTCGCCGCCGCCGAGTCCGCCCTCTATGGCACCTCCGACCTGCGTGCCCAGGAGCTGGCGAAGTCCACTCCGAAAGCCGGTGGCCGGGTGCTCCGCCACAAGACCGAGCGCGAGGCGACCGCCACGGCCCTGCGCATGGGCAGCGTGCTGTGCGGCTTCCTCGCCGCCGCCATCGGCTCCTTCGTGCCCCCGCAGTTGCTCAACTTCAGCCGGTGGGGCAATGCCGCGTGGCTGGACGTGGCCACGGTGCTCGCGGGCGCCCTGCTGGTGGGTGTGCTCGCCGCCCTCATCGAGGTGACGATGCGCGGCCTGGCCAACGCCGGCCCCGAGCGCTGGGCGCTGCGCCTGTCCTGGCTCGTCTCGGTGCTCGTCTTCCTCTTCTTCCCGCCCATGCGGCTGCTCATGGTGCCCATCAACCTGGTGGCCCGCGGCTTCGGCCGCATCCTGCGCTTCGAGCCCCCGCCTCCGCCCCTCGAGGAGCTGGAGAAGCTGCTCGCCGCCCAGGCCGCCAAGGAGGAGGTGGACCAGAGCGCTCCCCAGCTCATCCGCTCCATCTTCGAGCTGTCCGACAAGCGCTGCCGGGACGTGATGGTGCCTCGCACCGAGGTGGTGTGCGTGGACATCTCCACCCCGCCCGAGCAGGTGTTGCGCCTGCTGGCCGAGGAGAACCACTCGCGCATCCCCGTCTACCGGGATGACGTGGACCACATCCTCGGCGTGCTGCACGCGAGAGATCTGATTCCGCTGCTCCAGCACCCCGAGTTGATCGTCCTGCAGGACATCATCCGTCCGGCGCACTTCGTGCCGTGGCTCAAGCCGATTGGAGATCTGCTGCGCGAGATGCAGCGCAAGAAGATCCACATGGCCATCGTGGTGGACGAGTACGGCGGCTTCATGGGGATCGTCACGTTGGAGGACATCCTCCGGGAGATCGTCGGCGACATCGGCGACGAGTTCGAGGTGGAGGAGAAGCAGGTGGAGAAGCAGCAGGACGGGAGCTTCCTGGTGGACGCCGCGCTGGAGGTGGAGCAGTTCACCCAGGCCTTCGGCTTCTCGCTGCCGGACGGGGACTTCGACACGCTGGGCGGCTTCCTGTCGTCCATGGCGGGGCACCTGCCGGACGTGGGCGAGCGCTTCACCTACAACGGCTGGGCCTTCACGGTGCACGCCAAGGAAGGGGCGCGCATCGACCGGGTGCGGATGACGAAGCTCAAGACGCCCAGCAAGGAGCCCGCGCCGCCCAAGGACGCCACGGGCAAGGACGGCGCGAGCCAGGAGGCCAAGGCCTGAGCCTCACTCCAGCCAAGGCCATCGCGCTCTTTCTGTTCTTCATCAGCGCGTCAGCTGCCTTCGCGGCTCAACCGGATGTCGTGGTGGAGGGCACACAAGACATCTGGCACGTCGGGCAGCGCCTGTTCGTGTTGGAGGATGAGTCCCAGGCATTGACCATCGAGGATGTGTCTCGGCCCGAGCTCGCCCATCGCTTCATCCGCTCGTCCATGGACCCGCCCACCCATGGCTTCTCGCGCAGCGCCTACTGGGTGCGCTTCTCCTATCTCGAAAAGAATCTGGCGCCAGAACGGAGCTGGCTCCTGGCCGTGATGAACGCGTCCCTGGAGCAGGTAGACGTCTATTTCCAGCGGCCAGACGGGTCCTTTGATGTCCGGCGGGGTGGGGCACGGGTTCCATGGGCCATGCGGGAGGTTGCCCACCGGTTTCATGCCTTCCACCTGCCCGAGGCCCACACTGAACCGGTCACCGTCTACATCCGCGTTCAAACCTCGTCCCTCATGACCCTGCCCGTGGAGATCCTGACGGGCGACAAGCTGACGCGAGTCGCCGCGTCTCTCCTGGTTCCCTGGTGGATCTACGCCGGCATCCTGGCCAGCATGGTGCTGTTCAACACGGTCTTGTATGTCTTTCTGAGGGACCGGGCCTACCTCTACTACGTCCTCTATATCGTTTTCTTCGGCCATTTCATCCTGCTGAGATTCTCGGGGATCGGCCATGAATACCTTCCCGACGCGGGTCCCTGGCTGGTGCGGATCCCTCAGTCCCTCGCGCATCTGGGGGGGCTGTGCGTCGTGCTGTTCGCGCGCTCGTTCTTGCATACCTCCAGAACGGTGCCCGGGCTGGATCGGCTCCTGCGCGCATGGCTCGCGGTCTGCGGCATCTCCACGGTGCTTGCCGCCTTCATCCCGGTTCGAGTGTCACTCCTCATCGGGAACACCCTGGCGCTGGTGTCCGGGCCGTTGCTGCTCGGGGTGTCCATTGCCGTTTGGAGGCGTGGCTTCGGGCCAGCGCGCTTCTTCCTCGCGGGCTGGAGCTCGCTCTGCCTGGCCGTCGTTCTCGTTCCCCTCTCCAATCAGGGGTGGCTGCCCACCAACATCGTGACCCGGCACCTCGTCATGGTGGGCTCGGCACTGGAAATGATTCTGTTCGCGCTCGCGCTGGCGAATCGGATCAACGAGGCCAAGAAAGAGAGCGAGGCCGCCAGGCGCCAGGCGCTCGAGGGGGAGATCCACCGGTTGCGGAACATCGAGCTGCGGCAGGCCAATGAGGAGATTCTCCGCAAGCAAGAGCAGCTCGTTCAGGCGGAGAAGCTCGCGTCCATGGGGCAGCTCGCGGCGGGAGTCGCGCATGAAATCAAGAACCCGCTCAACTTCGTCAACAACTTCTCGCTCTCGCTGGTGGAGATGACGGATGAGTTGTTGCAGGAGTTCAAGAGCCTGCCAGCGGACAAGCAGGCGGACCTGGCGATGCTCGCCAACGACTGCAGACAGACAGCCCAGAAGATCGCCGAGCATGGGAAACGCGCGGATGGAATCGTGCGCAGCATGCTGGAGCACGCGACCGTGCGGCCAGGAGTGAGGAGCCGGGTCGACCTCAACCGGTTCATCGAGGAGCACATCGGACTCCTCCTCCAGGACGCAAAGGGCCAGCGGCTCGGCGTCCCTGTCTCGGTCGAGAGGGCGCTCGAGCCGGGACTCCCCCCGGTCGAGATCATCCCTCAGGAGCTGGGGCGCGCACTGCTCAACCTTCTGAGCAACGCCTTGCATGCCGTCAGCGAGCAGCACAAGAAAGGGCTCGGCGGCTATGCTCCGGCCGTTTGCGTTTCCACCCTCCGCCAGGAGGACCGTGTGGAGATTCGCATCCAGGACAACGGGACGGGGATTCCGGCAGCGGTTCGCGAGAGGATATTCGAGCCGTTCTTCACGACGAAGCGGCCTGGGGAAGGGCTCGGGCTGGGGCTGTCGCTCAGCCATGGCATCATCACCAAACGGCACGAGGGGACACTGGAGTTCGATAGCACCGAGAATGATGGAACGACCTTCATCATTACCTTGCCATTCAACGCGCGAGTGCGCCCCTGAGCGGTAGGGCTCAGCGCCCCTGGCCTCACTCCGGCCGGGGCATGCCAGGCCGGAGCTGGAGCCGCAGGGAGCGCTCGGCGCGGAAGGGCAGCAGGCGCACCGTCTCGCCGAAGGTCAGCGCCACCCCGCCGCCCACCTCCACCCGCCACGTGCGAGGAGGCTCGCCCTCCGCGGGCGCGGACCGCAGCGGGAAGGACACCGTGAGGGTGCGCCGCGCGTCCGCGGCCAGCGGCAGGCCCGTCAACCCGCGCGTGCCCACCGCGTAGCGCTGCCCGTTGAGCAGCAGCTCGAAGTCCACCCCCGTCACCTGCGCGTCCCAGAAGGTGGGGTTCTCCACGTCCAGGCGCAGGGTGAGCTCTCCGATGCCCTCCGGCGTGAAGGCGAGCCCCACCTCCTCCACCCGTACCGCCTTGTCCAGCGCGTGCGGCCGCAGCGTCACCCCGGCGCACCCGGCCAGCCACGGCAGCACCCACAGGAGGAGCGCGAGCCGGCGCATCAGCCCCCCAGGAGGGGCTTGAGCGCCTCCACCGAGAGCGGCCACCCGGCGCGGCGGGCCAGCACCTCCAGGGCGCGGATGAACTCCGTGGCCGATTGGAAGCGGCGCGCCTTGTCCGCGAAGAGCGCCTTGCGCGCCACCTGCACCGCGTAGTCCGGCAGCTCCGGCGCGACCGAGGACAGCAGCGGCGCCCGCGCGTCCCGCACCTTGTGCATCATCTCCGCCTCGCCGTCCGCGACGTGCAGGCGCCGGTTGGCCAGCAGCTCCCAGAAGATGACGCCCACCGAGTACAAGTCGCTGCGCGCATCCACCGTCTGGCCCAGCACCTGCTCCGGGCTCATGTACGGCAGCGTGCCGCGCAGCGCGCCCGTGTCCCCGCGCGTCACGCCCTCCACGTCCGCCACGCCGAAGTCGGTGAGCTTCACGTCCCCCGCCACGCTCAGCAGGATGTTGGCCGGGTTCACGTCGCGGTGGACGATGCTGCCCCCCGCCGCCCCGCCCTCGCCCAGCTTCGCGCGGTGGATGTAGTCCAGCGCCTTGAGCGTGCTCCAGCAGATGTAGCAGGCGGCCTCGGGCGGCATCGCCGTCCGCGCCTTCATCAACAGCTCCTGCATGAAGCCGAGCGTCCGGCCCGACACCAGCTCCTGCACCATCAGGTAGTCCGGCCCCGCCTTGAAGAGGCGGAAGGTGCGGACGATGTTGGGATGGCGCAGCCGCACGGTGAGCTTCGCCTCGTCGACGAAGGCCTTCACGTAGGCGCCATCGTTGCGGTACGTGGGCAACAGGCGCTTGAGCACCACGTCCTCCGGCTCGCCCGGAGAGCGCTGCGTGGTGGGCTTCGCCCGTGCCTGGTACACCTCGGCCATCCCGCCAACCGCCAGTCGGCCGACGACCTCATACCCACCCAGGTCAGGTGCTTGCTGCGACACGTCCCCAGCCTACCCCTCTTTGTGTTGAACACCCACTATTGCGTCAGCAGGGACGTAAATAGCCGCTCGTACTTGCGCGCCGACGCCGCCCAGGAGAAGTCCCGGCCCATGCCCCGGCGCCGGAAGCCCAGCAGCCGCTCCGGCTCGGCGTAGAGGGCCTGGGCCCGCCGCAGGGCCGCCAGGAGCGCCGCCGGGTGGAAGGCCTCGAAGAGGAGGCCATCCCCGTCCATGCTCCCATCCACCGTGTCCACCAGGCCGCCCGTGGCCCGGACGATGGGCACCGTCCCGTAGCGCAGCGAGTACATCTGGTTGAGCCCGCACGGCTCGTAGCGGCTGGGCATGATGAAGAAGTCCGCCCCCGCCTCCACCAGGTGGCTCAGCCCCTGGTCGAAGCCGATGAACGTCCCCACCTGCCCGGGGAAGTGGTGCTGGAGGGTGCGCAGCCCGTCCTCGTACCGGCCCTCGCCGCTGCCCACCGCCACGAAGCGGATGTCCGCCTGGAGCGCCTGGGGCATCACCTCCAGCAGCAGATCCACCCCCTTCTGCCACGCCAGCCGCGACACGATGCCGAACACCGGCGCCCGCGTCTCCGGCTCCAGCCCGAAGCGGCTCAGCAGCGCGCGCCGGCACGCGGCCTTGCCCGTGAGGTCGTCCGCCCCGTAGCGCTCCGGGAGGTACGGGTCCGTCTCCGGGTTCCACTCGTGCACGTCGATGCCATTGAGGATGCCGCTGAGCACCCCCTGGCGCTTGCGCAGCAGCCCGTCCAGGTTGGCGCCCCCCTCCGGCTGCTGAATCTCCCGGGCGTAGGTGGGCGAGACGGTGGTGAGGGCGTCGGAGAACTGGAGGGCGCCCTTGAGGAAGTTGACGGTGTCGTAGAACTCGAGCCCGTGCTCGGAGGTGAAGAGCTCCCAGGGCAGCCCCAGGTCGCCCATGATCTCCTTACCGAACTGGCCCTGGTAGGCGAGGTTGTGGATGGTGAGGACGCTCCGGGCCCGCCCCAGGGCCGTGGCCTGGTAGGCGCGCCGGAGGGCCACCGCCGTCAACCCCGTCTGCCAGTCGTTGAGGTGGACGATGTCCGGGGTGAAGCCCAGGCGCTGGGCGGCCTGGAGCGCGCCGATGGACAGATAGGCGTAGCGGCGGTGGTTGTCGCCGAACTCGCCCCACATGTCCCCGTAGATGCCGCCCCGGTTGTAGAAGTGCTCGTTCTCCAGGAAGAGCAGCTCCAGGTTGGGCGAGGGGCGCAGGGAGAGGATGGGCCCGCGCTCGACGCCGAAGGGGAAGCGCAGCTCCAGGTGGTGGCCGGTGGGGGTGAGACGCTCCCTCGGGATAGACCCGTAGCGAGGAGAGACGACCTTCACCTCGTGGCCGAGCGCCGCCAGCTCCGCGGGCAGCGCCCCCGCCACGTCCCCGAGTCCGCCCGTCTTGGAGTAGGGGGCGACTTCGGAGGCCACGTAGAGAATCTTCATGGAATGAGACGATGCCGTGTGTGACGCGCGAGTCAACCCCAACACGCGGCTCGCACTCCGGGAGCGGGTTGGTATGGTGGGGGGCGTGGAACATCCCCTGGATCCGTTCGAACGTTTCGCGGCCCTCTTCGAGGAGGCCAAGCGCGTCATTCCCGTGGACCCCAACGCCATGACGGTGGCGTCGGTGGGGCCCGACGGCAGGCCGTCCACGCGCGTGGTGCTGCTCAAGGACTTCGACGCGCGGGGCTTCGTCTTCTACACGAACCTGGAGAGCCGCAAGGGGCGGGAGCTGTTGGGCCACCCCTGGGCGGCCCTGAGCTTCTTCTGGCAGCCGCTGGAGCGGCAGGTCCGGATAGAGGGGCGCGTGGAGCGGGTGTCGGACGCGGAGGCGGATGCGTACTTCCAGAGCCGGCCCCGCGGGAGCCAGGTGGGCGCGTGGGCCAGCCTGCAGAGCCAGACACTGCCCTCGCGCGAGGTGCTGGAGGCCCGGGTGGAGGAGCTGACCCGCGAGTACGAGGGCCAGACGGTGCCCCGGCCGCCGCACTGGTCGGGCCTGCGGGTGGTGCCCGACCGCATCGAGTTCTGGCACGCGCGGCCGAGCCGGCTGCACGACCGGCTCGTCTACCTGCGCGAGGGCAACGGCTGGAGGACGGAAGTCCTCTACCCGTGAGCTACCAGGGGAGCTCCTGCCCCTGGTAGCTGAAGAACCGGCCGCCATCCTCCGCCTTGAGCCGGTCGATGACGTTGAGCATCCCGCGCACGGACTCCTCGGGGCGCAGCGGCGCCTGGGGGCCACCCATGTCCGTCTGCACCCAGCCGGGGTGCATGGAGATGGTGACGAAGCCCTCGCCATGCAGGTCCACGTGCATGTTGCGCATGGCCATGTTCAGCGCGGCCTTGGAGATGCGGTAGCCGTAGGAGCCGCCCATCCCGTTGTCGCCGATGGAGCCCATCTGCGAGGTGATGTGGATGATGCGCCGCGCCGAGCCGCGCCGCAGGGCCGGCAGCAGGGCCGCGGTGAGCCGCAGGGGCCCCAGCGTGTTGACGGCGAAGGTGCTCGCCATCGACTCGTAATCCAGCTCGGTCAGCGCCCCATCCTTCCCGTAGACGCCCGCGTTGTTGATGAGCACGTCCAGCGGCTGGCCCTGCCCCACCGCGGCGGCGAAGGCGTCCACGCTCTTCGGCTCGGAGATGTCCAGCGCGTGCAGCCGCAGCCGGCCCTCCGCACCCCGGACGAGCTCCTGGAGCTGCCGGGCCTCGGAGGGAGTACGGACCCCCGCCTCGAGGGTGTCTCCACGGTTGAGAAGCTGACGAACGAACTCGAGGCCCAGGCCTCGGCTGGCACCGGTAATGGCGTAGCGCATGGCGTCCATTAAATGCCCGCTCGCCCCCGAAAAGACATGCTGCCCCGCGGTACTTGACCCGGCATGGACCGCCGGTGGAAATCCGGGTTGCACCGGGAGTGGAACCGAGCATGAGCGTCGTCATCATTGGAGGCGGAATCAGTGGGTTGGCCCTGGCCCATGGGCTGCGCTCGCGGGGAGCCGGGGTGACCCTGCTGGAGGCGGGCCCGAGGCTCGGGGGCTACATCCAGTCGCGCAGCCGGGACGGGTTCATCACCGAGGCGGGTCCCAACAGCTTCGTGGACCGCGAGCCCACGCTGCGCACGCTGGCGGCCAGCCTGGGCATCGAGGGGCGCATCCGCACGGCGGACCCCGCGGCGAAACGGCGCTACGTCTACAGCCGGGGCAGGCTCCGCGAGGTGCCCCAGTCCCCGCCGGCCCTGCTGAAGTCGGACGTGGTGCCCTGGGGTGCGAAGCTGCGGATGATGGGCGAGCTCTTCACCCGGCGCGCACCGGACGGCGAGGAGTCGCTGGCGGACTTCGGGCGGCGCCACGTGGGACGCACGGCCACGGCGGTGCTGGTGGACGCCATGCAGACGGGCATCTACGCGGGCGACGTGGAGGCGCTGAGCGTGGGCGCCATCTTCCCCAAGGTGGTGGAGCTGGAGAAGAAGCACCGCAGCCTCGTGCTGGGCATGGTGCGCGCCCAGAAGGAGGCGCGGAAGGCCCTGCCCCCCGGTGAGGGCGCGCCGAAGCCCTCGGGCCAGGTGGCCTCGTTCGACGGCGGCCTGCAGGTGCTGGTGGACGCCCTGGCCCAGGCGCTCGGGCCGGTGGCGCGCACCGGGACGAAGCTGGTGGGGCTGCGACGCGAGGGCAACGGCTGGCGGCTCGCGGTGGAGGAGCACGGACAGCAGGCGGAGCTGGCCGCGGACAAGGTGGTGCTGACGGTGCCGGCGTACGTGGCGGCGGAGCTGCTGCGGCCGCTGGACGAGAAGCTCGCGGCGCGGGTTGCGGGCATCGCCTACGCGCCCGTGGCCGTGGTGCACCTGGGCTACGCGCCGGGCACCGTGCCGCCGCAGGACGGCTTCGGCTTCCTGGTGCCCACGGTGGAGCGGCGGCGGGTGCTGGGCGTCATCCATGCCTCGGCCACCTTCCCCTGGCGCGCCGAGGGCGGCCGCGTCCTCTACACCTGCATGGTGGGCGGGGCGAAGCGGCCGGACCTGGTGGAGATGGATGCCGCGGCGCTGGTGACGCTGGCGCGCGAGGAGTTGCGGGAGCTGGCCGGCGTCTCGGCCGAGCCCGTCTTCACCGAGGTCTTCCACTGGAAGCGGGGCATCCCCCAGTACAACGTGGGCCACCTGGCGCGGATGGCCGCCATCGACGAGGGCCTGGCCCGCCTGCCCGGGCTGTCCCTCACCGGCAACGCCTACAAGGGCGTGGGCCTCACCGACTGCGTCCGCAACGCCGACGCCCTGGCGGAGACGCTCGCGCGCTGAGGCGGGCCGGGAGACCGTTCACCCCCGGCTTTCGACCGCTCGGCTGGCCGGCCGCCCATGTCAGAGGGAAACGAGACACTGTGGGGATGACCCCCCACAGCCCGGAGCGCACCATGGCCCCCACCAGCCGTGCCCTGCTCGTCCCCCTGGCCGTCCTCCTCTTCCCCCTCGTCCTGCTCGGAGCCCTGGCGCTGGGCACCGCCGGGGCGAGGGAAACCCCCACGTGAGCCCCACCGCCTGGGCCTGGGCCGGGTGGTATGCTCACACCCGGTCCGCCATGAACGAAGGCTCCATCGTCCGCGCCACCCTCAAGGCGCTCTTCGTGCCCAGGCGGCTGCTCCCCATCGTCCTCATCAGCCTGCCGCTGGTGGCCGCCCAGGTCCGCTTCAGCCCGTATGAGCCCATGGCGGCGCCCCTGGGCGTGCTGCTGTGTGCCCTCTGCGTGGCCGTGGCGCCGGTGTCCTACCGCGTCCTCTTCCCCGAGGGCCTCGACTTCAGCCACGGCGGTATCCGCTTGCTGCTCTACGCCACCGTGGGCGTGGGCGTCGTGCTGTCCGTGGGCGCCGTGGTGCCCAAGGTGCTGGACATGGGGCCCACCTTCCTCACGGACCGCTACAGCCTCGCCGTCTGCGCGGCCCTCTTCCTGGTGGGGGGCTGGGGCCTGGGCCGGGACATCGGCTTCGAGGAGAGCCTCGCCCTGGAGCGCGCCCGCGCCGCCCGGCTCGAGGTGGAGGCCGAGCAGGCCCAGTTGCTCGCGCTGCGCAGCCACCTGGATCCGCACTTCCTCTTCAACACGCTCAACGCCATCGCCGAGTGGTGCCAGACGGACGGTGCGGTGGCCGAGGCCGCCGTGCTGCGGCTCTCCGCCATGCTGCGCAGCGTGCTGGCCGGGGTGCGCGCCGCCACCTGGCCCCTGGAGCGCGAGCTGGAGCTGGTGCGCACCCTCTTCAACCTGCACCTGCTGCGCGACCCGGACCTCTTCCAGCTCTCCGTCGAGGTGGACCCTGGCCTGGAAGCCTTTCCCGTGCCGCCGCTCGTCCTGCTGCCGCTGGCGGAGAACGCGGTGAAGCACGGGCCCGCCGCCGGCCACCGGGGACTCATCTCCCTGAGCGTCCAGGCCCGGGGAGACGCGCTCGTCTTCACGCTGGAGAACCCCGGCGCCTCCAAGGGGCCGCGCGAGGGCAGCAGCGGCCTGCCCACCGTGGAGCGCCGGCTCGCCCTCGCCTACGAGGGGCGCGCCAGCCTCTCGCTCACCACCGGGGACGCGCGCACCCGCATCACCGTCACCCTGCCCCGCTCCGGCCCCGTCCCCGGCGTCGTCACCTGAGCCCGCCCAGGACGAGCAGCGTAGAATGGAGGGGCGATGGACACGAGAGACGCGCTGTTACACCGCGTCACGCGGGCCACACCGGACGCGTTCACCCATGGGCAGAACCAGGAGGACATCCTGCTGGGCCTCTCGGAGCTCTACGGCCCCGCCGTGGCCGAGGAGGTCCGAAGCCTCATCCCGGCCCTCGTGGGCCCGGGCTCCTTCAACTACCGCGTCGCGGACATGCTGAGGCTCTGCGACGTGGCGGCGCTCACCGCGGAAACACGGACGGGATGCCCCTATGGGGAGGCCCTCGAGCAGCTCGCGGGCTTCAGCATCCGCAGATTCCTCGACTCCCCGTTGGGCAAGGGGATGTGGATGATGGTGCCCCGGGACATGCACGAGATCCTGAAATGGTCCCTGGCCTCCATCCGCGCGGCGATGACGTACGGCCAGCGCAGGTACGAACAGCTCGGACCGGGCGCCGCCCGCATCGTCTTCCAGGGCGAGCTGATGGGACCGGCGTGGACGCGCGGTGTCTTCGTGAGCGGCGCCCAACGGCTGTCGCGTCAACCGCTCTCGGTGTCCGTCGAGAACCTGGCCGAGCCGGGCATGGACTTCGCCCTGCGCTTCACCTGGTAGCGGAGCATCCGGTAGGTTGCCGCCATGGCGGTGAATGTCGTGGCGTGGGCGGACCCGGTCCGTCGCTCCGAGCCGGCCCGGCTGCGCTCCTGGTACCTCGCGTGTCCCTCCGAAGCCCTCCGGCCCGGACAGGTGAGGGGCTGGAGCCTCGGCGGACGGGAGCTCGTGCTCTTTCGAGGCCAGAGCGGACGCGTCCAGGCCCTCTCCGCCCACTGCGCCCACATGGGGGCCCACCTCGCGCACGGCACCGTCGTCGGCGAGCACCTGCGCTGCCCGCTGCACCACTGGCGGTTCGACGGCAGTGGCATCTGCCGCGCGGCGCCGGGACGTCCTGACACCACGGGCAAGCCGGGACAGCGGGCCTTCCCGGTGGTGGAGCGCTACGGCGCCATCCTCGTGTTCAACGGCCCGGTGAGCCTCTTTCCCCCGCCCGAGGTGGGCAGCCCCGAGCTGCGCTGGCGCACCGGCCCGCCCGTGACCGTCGGGTGCTCGTGGCTGCCCATCGCGGCGAACTCCTTCGACATCGAGCACCTGCGCACCGTGCACCACCGCGAGCTGAGGGACGCGCCCACCGTGGAGCGCCTGGACCCGTTCACGCTCCGGCTGCGCTACACGTCCCGCGTCATCGGCACGGGGCTCAGCGACCGGTTGATGAAGGCGCTGTCGCGCGACCACATCCGCGTCACCATCACCCTCCATGGCGGAACGCTCCTCTCCGTGGAGAGCGACCTCGGCCGCACCCGCAGCGCCCTGCTCGCCGGGTTCCGCCCCCACCCCGAGGGCACATCGGTGTGGATGTCCTTCGCCGCGCCTCCGGGCCGGGTACCGGGGCTCGACCGGCTGCGCCTCGCCGTGTCGCGGTGGCTCTTCACCTCGTTCCTGCGGCGCGACCTCTCCGTGCTCGACGGGATGCGCTTCAACCCCGGCGCCGCCGTGGCCGACCCCGTGCTGCGCCACCTGCTCGACTTCGCCGCCCAGCTCCCGGAGGACACCGATGACGAGCGCGGGTGACGACGCCCCCATTCCGGCCACGCTCAACACCGTGCTGCTCGCCGCCGCCCTGGCCACCTGCGCCGGGTGCCTCTGGCTCGCCTCGCACGCGGAGCCGCTCGCCGCGCGGCTGCTGGCCGCCGTTGCGTTCTCCTATGTGAACAACACCGTCTTCTCGCTGCTCCACGAGGCGACGCACGGCGTGCTCCACTCCTCCCGGCGCGCCAATGACTGGCTGGGGCGGCTCGCGGCGGCCTTCTTTCCCACCTCGTACACGCTGCAGCGCACCTTCCACCTCACCCACCACCGCAACAACCGCACCGAGCTGGAGCAGTTCGACTACCTGCGCCCCGGGGACAACCGCTTCCTCAAGCACGCGCAGTGGTACTCCATCCTCACCGGGCTCTACTGGGCCTTCGTGCCGGTGGGCTGCCTCGCCTTCGCCCTCTTCCCCGGCCTGCTGCAACGGCTCCGGGGCCCGGGCACCCGCTACGGCGAGCAGACCGGCGCCGACGCCTACCTCGGACGGCTCGAGGACGCGCCGGGCACCACCATCCGGCTCGAGCTCCTGCTCATGCTGGCCGTGCAGGCCGGGCTGGTGCTCGCGCTGGACCTCAGCGTGTCCGGCCAGGCGCTGTGCTACGCGGCGTTCGCCGTCAATTGGAGCTCGCTCCAGTACGCGGACCATGCCTGGTCTCCGCTGCACGTGCGCGACGGAGCGTGGGATCTGCGCGTGGCCGCGCCCGTGCGCTGGCTGTTCCTCAACTACCACTACCACCGCGCCCACCACCGCCATCCGCGCGTGCCGTGGCTCTACCTGGGCCGCTACGTGGACGAGGACGTGCCCCGCCCCTCCTTCCTGCGCATCTGGCTGTCCATGTGGCGAGGCCCCCAGCCCCTCCCCGCGCCCGTGGAGGAACAATGAGCGGAGCGATGAGCACCCGCCCTCCCTTCTTCGGCTGGCCCCGCCGTGACGAGCTGGCCCTCACGGGCGCGATGGCGCTCGGCTTCTCGCTCTTCTTCCTGCTCGTCTACGGTGGCGCGAGCGCGGTGACGGGCTTCTACACGGGGGGCGTGCACGTGGAGCTGCCCTTCGAGCGGCACATCCCCTTCGTGCCCGCCTGGGCGGCCGTCTACGTGAGCATGGACGTGCTGCTGATGCTCTCGCTGCTCGTCTTCCGGACGTGGCGCGAGATGGTGCCCTTCGTGCTCGCGCTCTGTCTGCAGACGGTGGTGGGCGCCGTCTGCTTCCTGGTGCTCCCGGTCGAGGTGGCCTGGCCGCCCCGGGAGGTGAGCGGGAGCTGGGCCAGCGTCTTCTTCCTGGCCGATACGATGAACCTCGAGCGCAACTACCTGCCCTCGCTGCACGTGGCGTTCGCGAGCACGGCCGCCCTGGCCTATGGCGAGCGCGGGGGCTGGCTCGCGCGGAGCCTGTTCGGCCTCTGGGCCGCGGCCATCGCGGCGTCCACCCTGCTCATCCACGAGCACCACCTGGCCGACGTGGTGGCGGGCGCGCTCCTCGCCTGGGGAACGTGGCGCTTCGTGGCGGCCCGGGCCTCCCGCCCGGAGTTCCTCGAGGCGCTCCGGCTGGAAGCGCTCTGCGCTCGGGAGCTGTACCACTTCTCCCGCCGCCACCCACGCTACCTGCTGATCGCCCTGGGCCTCTATCGCTACGCACTGCCCCGGTGGCGCGAGACCCGGGTGGCCCGGACGGGCTTCTGCTTCCTCCAGCTCGTGGATGACGTGCTGGATGGAGATCGCCCCATCCCCGGCGAGCCGCTCGAATGGGTGGACGCCCTCCTCGTCCAGATGGAGACCGGCCACTGGAGCGGCACGGACGTGGCCTCCACGCTGGGCCGTGACTTCCTCTCCGGACTCGGGGACGAGGGCGCGCGCGCCGATGCGGTGCGGCTCGTGCGCATCATGCGGCGGGACCGCGAGCGCGTGCTCCACCACCAGGAGCTCGAGGCCGAGGCCCTCCGTGCCCACCACCGGGACACCTTCCTGCTGTCGGTAGGCCTGATGCTGCACGTGGCCGGAGTCGGCGTCCGTGCGTCCGATGCGCCGTCCCTGCTCGAGGCCTTCGGCTGGTGCTCCACGCTGCGAGACCTGCACGAGGACCTCCGCAAGGGCCTGCTCAACGTGCCGGCCGAGGTGACCCGGGCGGTGCGGGCCGAGGGCCTGGACCCGCTGCGCTACGAGGACCTGGTGGGCTCGGCGGCGGGGCGGGCCTGGGTGGTGGCCGAGCACGGCCGGGCACGTGTCCTGCTCGACCAGTCGGCGGTGGAGCTGGCCGGGCTCGAGGGCCGCTCCGGCGTGGCCCTGCTGCGGCTGTTCCACCGCTCCATCGAGGGCTTCTGGGCGAGGCGGTTGCCCCGGAAGTTCCCGTTCCTGCGAGAGACGGCCGGGCTCAGCTCGTCACCTTCCGGCGCACCGTGAAGCGGCCGATGACGATGCCGACGATGAGCATGGCCACCACCGCGATGCCGCCATAGACCAGCGCCGTGCGCTTCACCATGCCGAGCACGGGGTTGTCGAACACGTTGGTCGAGTAGTGGAAGGCGGCGATGAGCCACCGGTCCCCCTCCTTGACGAGGGTGCAGGTCCACCGGGAGTTGACGGTGATGTCCGTGCCATCGGTGAGCACGTAGTGGTCGGCCGAGGAGCCCTGGGCGACGCCCGCGTTGCCGTACAGGCGCGTGAGCTCGTCCACCTCGAACTTCGCGGTGAGCTTCCGCACCACGCGGTCCGGGCCATTCATCATCTTGTCGTAGTAGGCGCGGATGGCGTCCTTGCCCACGCGCACGTCGTTGTTCATCGTGGTGAAGACGACGTTCGGGTGGACGTGCGAGAGCAGCTTGTCGAGGTCCTGCGCGTTGAGCGCCTGCTCCATGTCGTTCTTGATGGCGCGCAGGGCCTGATGGGTGGCCTCGACCTCCGCCGCGCTGCCACCGGCGGACTCCTGAGCCCGGAGCGACCACGGGAGGCACAGCACCAGACACACCATCACACAGCCGAGAGTCCGATTCATGGGGTCTCCAGAAAAGGGGCCCATCCTACGCGGCTTCGCCACATGTCCAATCGCATACGGCTCAGCGCCCGCTGAGTCCGGAACCGTTGCCGTCCGGGTGGCGAGCCCTACACTGGCGCTCCACCGATGGAGGAACCGATGTCCCCCGACGAGGCCCCCGAACCGTCGCCGCGCAAGAAGACCGCCCGGGAGACCGCCGCGCCCGGTCCCAGGACGTTGGCCATCGACATCGGAGGAACCGGGCTCAAGGCACTCGTGCTCGGACCGGATGGGAAGCCGCTCACCGAGCGCCAGCGGGTGGTCACGCCGAAGCCCGCCACCCCCAAGGCGGTGATGGGCGCGCTGAAGAAGCTGATCGCGCCCCTCGGCCAGTTCGACCGCGTCTCCGTGGGCTTCCCCGGGGTGGTGGAGGAGGGCGTGACGAAGACGGCGCCCAACCTCCACAAGAGCTGGGCGGGGTTCAAGCTCGCCGAGGAGCTGTCCAAGGTCACGGGCCGCCCGACGCGCGTGCTCAACGACGCCGGAGTGCAGGGATTCGGCGTCATCGAGGGGCGTGGCGTGGAGATGGTCCTCACGCTGGGCACCGGCATGGGCTGCGCGCTGTATGTCGATGGCAAGTACGTGCCCAACCTGGAGCTCGCCCACCATCCGTTCCGCCACGGGAAGACGTATGAGGAGTACGTGGGCAACGCCGCGCTGAAGCGCGTGGGCCACAAGAAGTGGGTCAAGCACGTGCAGCGGGTGCTGGAGCAGATCCAGCCCATCTGGAACCCCCGGAAGATCTACGTGGGCGGCGGCAACGCCCGGTTGCTCGACGCCCCGCTCCCCGAGAACGTGCAAGTCACCGAGAACGTCGCCGGGCTGCTGGGCGGCTTCGCGCTCTGGAAGGACGAGCCGGTGCCGCGCTGAGCCCGCCGGCCTCACTCCCGCCCGGCCACGCCGGAGGGGAAACGCACCCGGCAGAGCGAGCGGGCCCGCACGAGGGTCTGCTCGACCGCGCGAATCCACGGAGCGGGAAAGCGAGAGGGCTCCTTCATCCACGAGACAAGGCTCGGAACCGCCTGGGCGAGCCCCCCGTACTCGTCCGCCACGGCGGCCGCCAGCAGCACCCCCGCTCCGTGCAGCCGCTGGCTCCACTCCGGCCCCACGCGCGCGTCGAAGTCCTCCCCGAACATGCGCAGCTCGTCGTCGCCGAGGATGCGGCGCCGCTCCCCAGCCATGCGCTCCGCGACCCGGAACAGGACGTCGTAGTCCTGCCGGCGTGCGGGCTTCGCGTGGATGAGCTCACGGGAGAGCACCCCCAGGTGCCGCTCGAGCATGAAGCGCGGCATGCCTCGGCTGGCCAGCAGCCCGCCCAGCCAGGAGATGTGCCGCCACACCTGCGCCTCGTCCTGTCCGCCGAGCGTCACCAGCCAGGCGCTGTCGCTCCAGGAGAACTGACGGCCGCGCTCGCCGTAGCGCCAGGCGTAATAGGGGAACTCCTCCCAGGAGGCCTCGGCGGCACGCAGGGCGGCACGCAGCTCGTCGAGGTCCGTGGTGATGGGATGTCCTCCAGCGTCCCGATTGAGCCACCAGGTGGGCGGGTGCTCGCGAGGAGGATGGAGCGTGTCGAGCAGGCTCCGCACCTCGGAGAAGGCCTCGGCAGCCGCGCGGACCAGCCCCTCCTGCTCCGCGGCCTCGAGGGCCACGCCTTCGAGCCGCTGCGCGAAATCAAGCCAGGGTGACGTGCCGGGAAGAGGAAGGAGGGCCAGGCGCAGCGCGTAATGGTAGCCGAGCAGGGACAGGGGCTCGCGGTGCGCCGCGGAACGCATCCGCTCCCCGAGCGCGATGGCGCCAATGAGCACGGGATTCTCGAGCCTTTCCGGGGGCGTGCTGGAGACGAGCCCCGCCTCGAGGAGCGGATGGACGGACGGAGCCTCGGCTCCGAGCGCCGCCAGGACGGGATGGGACGTGGCGGCGAGCGCTCGCGTCAGCGCCTCATGAAGGAGGACGAGCGCCTGATGCAGGGCCCGGTGACTCTCGGGAGGCAGGGCTCGGGCCGCGAGGGCCTGGAAGCAGGGCAGTGCCTCCACACAGGCCTGGTGCGCCTGGGTCTCCTTCCGCAGCCGATCCACGAGTGTCATGTCGTCCCCCTGACCGTTTCCGGCCCATCGTCGCCCCTACCATCGCTCGCCTCCACGCCCGCCCTCCAGCCATTCCACGGAGCGCGAGGAGGGCAGCCCTACCCGGTGTCTCGCGATGCACACGATGAGAGGACGACGCGTGTCCATTTCCGGAACACGTGGCGCGGACACTCACGATTGGAGCGACGCCATGGACAAGAAGGAATGGCTCGAGCGACCCATGGGCATCCCCGTGGACCCCAACAAGCAGAAGGACCCCGAGGAGCACGGTGACCGGGTCCCCGCCGAGGGGCGGGCCGAGCACTTGAACGACGTGACCGAACAGAACGGGGGCCAGCGCTCCGAGGTGGGCGTGCCCTGGAATGACACGAGCCTGGAGCGGGGCCTGTCCGACGAGTTCGACAAGCACGGCGGACGCGGTATGCCCAAGCGGGATGAGCCCAAGGACGAGTAACCGAGGGGGCGCTCAGGCGGGGAGTGGGCCTTCGCCCTCCCCTCGCAGCTCGCGCGGCACGGGGGCGCGCAGTTCCAGGCGCTCCCCCGAGAGCGGATGCACGAAACACAAGCGCTCCGCGTGGAGCAGGTAGCCGAGATCTCCGGGCAGGCCCGGCTGCCCGGCATGAGGCACGCCCCCCGCGGCGTAGAGGGGATCGCCTTCGAGCGGATGACCGATGGCGGCCAGGTGGATGCGGATCTGCTGGGGCCGGCCCGTCAGGATGTCGACCTCGAAGAGGGTGCTCGCCGTGCGCCGCTCGAGCACGCGCGCCAGACTCCGGGACGCCTTGCCACCTGGAGTCGCCCCATGGGTCATGCCCAGCCGCGGATGCGCCACCAGGCCAATGGGTGCCGTGATGTCATAGCGATCCTCGGTGGCCACGCCGCTCGAGAGCGCCCGGTAGCGTTTGTCCACCTCGTGCTCGCGCCAGGCGCGTGACAGCTTCGCCGCCGCGTCGTGGGTACGAGCGAAGAGAACGATCCCCGAGGTGCCTCGTCCCAGCCGGTGCAGGGGGCTCGCCTCCGGGAAACGCTCCCGGACGACGCCCAGCAGGGTGTTGAGGAGGAAGTTCCCGCCCGGCATCATCGGCAGTCCGCTCGGCTTGAGGACGCCGAGGATGGCCTCGTCCTCGTGCACGAGCGAATAGTCGCGTGGCGCCTCCTGCTCCTCCCAGGGAGGCCGGTTCCAGACGAGCCACTGGCCGGGCCGGAGGAGCTCCTCGCCCGTCGCGGGGTGCTCCTCCAACAGGACCTCGCCCCGGGCGAGCCGCTCCCGCCACACCGCCTCCGGGGAGTGCTGGTACGCGGCGATCAAATAGGAGAGCGTGCTCAGTCCCCGCACCCGAGGCCCCAACTGCTCCCGGTAGGCGTAGCCCTTGTTGAGCCTCCGGGATGAGGCCCGCTCGCCGGGATGGCTCTGCTCGACACCTGCTCGCGACACCGTCACCTCACACCGTTCGTGGATCCAACCTGCTTATACGGGACTCTCTTCCGCCCGGAGAGCAGGCAGGTGAGGAGGCCTCGGTATTCCAGCACGTCCCGTCGCCGCACGGCCCCGGGAGCGTTATCCCAGAGATTGGATGAACGTCTCCCCCGGACTCGACAGGCAACCCCTCGTGACGGTGACCCCCGATGGGCTCTACTGCCCGCGGGGGGACTTTCACATCGACCCCTGGCGGCCCGTGGCGCGCGCCCTCATCACCCACGCGCACGGGGACCACGCCCGTTGGGGGAGCCAGCGCTACCTCGGCGCGAGCCCCTCCGTGGGCCTGCTGCGCAAGCGCCTGGGAGCGGAGGCGAACATCTCCACACTCGGCTACGGCGAGCGGCTGAACCTCGGTGAGGTAACGGTCAGCTTCCACCCGGCGGGCCACGTGCTGGGCAGCGCGCAGATCCGCATCGAGCACCGGGGCGAAGTGTGGGTGGTGTCCGGGGATTACAAGCGGGACCCGGACCCGACGTGCCTGCCCTTCGAGCCCGTGCGCTGTGACACCTTCATCACCGAGGCCACGTTCGCCCTGCCCATCTACCGCTGGGACGACACGCGGCTCGTCGCCCAGGAGGTGCTGCGCTGGTGGGACGGCAACCGCGAGGCGGGCAAGGCCTCGGTGCTCTTCTGCTACGCGCTGGGCAAGGCGCAGCGGCTGCTCGCCGAGCTGGCCCGGCTCACGGAACGAGAGGTGCTGGTGCACGGCGCCACGCACGCGCTGGTGGAGTGCTACCGCGAGGCCGGCGTGCGGATGCTGCCCACGCGCCCGGTGTCCGAGGTGGAGAAGGGAACGTCGTACGCGGGAGCGCTGGTGCTGGCGCCCCCGAGTGCCGCGGGCTCCACGTGGATGCGCCGCTTCGGCGAGCACGAGACGGGTTTCGCCTCGGGGTGGATGCGGGTGCGCGGCAACCGGCGGCGCCGGGGCTATGACCGGGGCTTCGTGCTCTCGGACCACGCGGACTGGCCGGGACTGCTGCGCACCGCGAAGGAGACGGGAGCCTCGCGCATCCTCGTCACCCACGGCTCCAGCGACACGCTCGCGCGCTACCTGCGCGAGAACCTGGGCCTCGACGCCGCACCGCTCTCCACCCCCTTCGAGGGCGAGACGGAGGACTGAGGACTCCGGCGCTCACACATCGTCTGGTAGCGAGTTACAGGTACTGCTTCCGACAGGAGATGGCTCGAGCCCGGTCCAGTCAATCGCGCACTTCGTGCAGTCCCTCCAGGAGTTCGCTGAAGCTGTGGGCGACATGGTAGATTTCCATCTCGGTCGTCACCAGGACGACACCCGGTTGCCCAGGTGGAGCATCTCGATAGTCGAAGCACAAGTACTCCCCTCCTGGTGTCGTGCCGAACGGATAGATACCCGGTGGGACGTAGGGTTTGATGAGCTCATACGTCGTGGAGATGGCATACGCGCTTTCGTGCTTGCCCGAGGTGAGAGTCAGCAGATTGTTGAAGACGTTGGCGCCTTCCCCCATATCAAAGACATTGGGCTCTGGAGCCATGCCGTGACACAGGTGGACAATGCTCCTGTAATCCGCTGGCAGGCGCACCCCCCAGGCCGATTCGAGCTTTTCAACCTCATCCTGCCCGACGACAGGACGAGGTCCTCTCCAGATGTAGTCCCTCCAACGAACTTCCATGCTAGCGCTCTCCCTTCCTGGCGGACCTCGGATGCCCTCCACCCCAGATGGCCATGCCTCCCGTGTGTGGATTCGCGAGCCGATGCTCCTCCCGCCGCACGAGCTGCATTCTTCCCACCAGCGGTGTCACCCGTACTCCGTGGGCGAAACGCAGGGAGACTTGGAGCTCTGGCCCTTGCGACTTCACCTCCACCCTGTCTCCCGGGGTGAGGCGGGAGACTTCCAGCAAGGCGACCGGGGCATCCTCTACGTCGAGCAGCCACACGGCGGGGACTGGGGCGAGTGCCTCCGGTCTCACTGCCGGTCGCGAGGCCGCGCACCCCGCAAGCAGTACCGCCCACAGTACTGCCATGGCACGCGTCGCCTGCGACAGGCCTGGAGGCCCACTTCGAATCCTGTCTCCCGGGTCAGTCACGTCTGGCGCTTGCCGCCCTTCGATGAGGCTGTCATCGGCCGGAGCATAGCCGAGCAGAGAGGGCCCTGTTTCCCTGCTCCCCTCCTGGCCACACCACCCCCTGCTCGTTATCAAGAAAGGTCAATGGACGGCTCGAAGGGCGAGACGGAGGACTGACCCGTGCACCGGCTCGCGGATCTCTACGAGGCGCTCGACGCCACCACCTCCACCAACGCCAAGGTGGAGGCCCTGGTCACCTACTTCCGTGACACGCCCCCCGAGGACGCCGCGTGGGGCCTGTTCTTCCTCACCGGCCGCCGCCTCAAGCGCCTCATCCCCTCGAAGGCCCTGCGCCAGTGGGTCCGCGAGCTGACCGACACCCCCGAGTGGCTCTTCGACGAGACGTACGCCGTCGTCGGCGACCTCGCCGAGGTCATCGCCCTCCTGCTCGACCAGACCGAGCGCCCCACCGCCACCGAGGAGCTGCCCCTGTCCCGCTGGTTGGAGGAGCGCCTGCTGCCCCTCGCCGGGCTCTCCCTCCCCGAGCAGCGCGAGCGCGTCACCGGCTGGTGGCACGTGCTCCCCCGCCGCGAGCTGTTCCTCTTCAACAAGATGCTCACCGGCGAGCTGCGCGTCGGCGTCTCCGACACGCTCGTGGTCCGCGCCCTCGCCCAGCACGCCGGATTGCCTCCGGCCGCCGTGTCCCACCGGCTCATGGGCACCTGGGCCCCCTCGCGCGCCTTCTTCGAGCAGCTCATCGCCCCGGATGTCTCCGATGGGGACCGCTCGCGCCCCTATCCGTTCTACCTCGCCAGCCCCCTGGAGCAGCCTCCGGCGCAGCTGGGTGAGCGCGATGCCTGGCTCGTCGAGTGGAAGTGGGATGGCATCCGCGGCCAGCTCATCCGCCGCCAGGGTGGCGTCTACCTGTGGAGCCGCGGCGAGGAGCTCATCACCGAGCGCTTCCCGGAGATCGCCGAGGCCGCCGCCAGCCTCCCCGATGGCACCGTGCTCGATGGCGAGGTGCTCGCCTACGCCGAGGGGCAGCCCCTCCCCTTCAGCCGCCTCCAGCGCCGCATCGGACGCCAGAAGCTCACCGCCAAGGTGCTCGCCGAGGCTCCCGCCGCCTTCATGGCGTACGACCTGCTCGAGCAGGACGGACAGGACCTCCGCGAGCTGCCTCTGCGTGAGCGCCGCGCACGTCTGGAGACACTGCTGCGCGACCGGCCGATGTTCCCCGTGTCCCCCGTCATCACCGCCCCCACGTGGGAGTCCCTCGCCGAGGCCCGGCATGAGTCCCGCTCGCGGAACGTCGAGGGCTTCATGATCAAGCGCCTCGAGTCCCCCTACCAGCACGGCCGCAAGCGCGGGGACTGGTGGAAGTGGAAGATCGATCCCTTCACCGTCGATGCCATCCTGCTCTACGCGCATCCCGGCCACGGGCGGCGGGCCTCGCTGTACACGGACTACACGTTCGCCGTGTGGAATGGCGAGGAGCTGTTGCCCATCGCCAAGGCGTACTCGGGTCTGACCGACGAGGAGATCGCCCGGCTCGACCGGTGGATCCGCGCGCATACCCGCGAGAAGTTCGGCCCCGTCCGCTCCGTCGAGCCCCTCCAGGTCTTCGAGCTCCACTTCGAGGGCATCGCCGCTTCGCCCCGCCACAAGTCGGGGATTGCCTTGCGGTTCCCCCGGATTGCCCGCTGGCGCTCGGACAAGACCCCGCGTGACGCGGACTCGCTCGAGCGTCTCAAGGAGCTGCTCCATGCCCCCGCGTAGGCGCTCACGGAGCAGCACGGGTCCTCGTGGCTCAACCCGGGTCCTCGTGGCACCCTCACCCCCGTCCCCTCTCCCGGAGGGCGAGGGAGAGGAATTGCTCTCCTGGTTCAGGGCGCAGGGGTGGACACCGTTTCCCTTTCAGCTCGAGGCCTGGGCGGCGTACGCACGGGGACAGAGTGGGCTCATCCATGTCCCCACCGGCGCCGGGAAGACCTATGCCGCCTATATCGGGCCGCTCGCCGAGGTCGCCCGGCATCGGCAGAAGGGGCTGCAGATCCTCTACGTCACCCCGCTGCGCGCCGTCTCCCGGGACATCGAGCTCGCGCTGAACGCGCCCCTGTCCGCGCTCGACGCCGACATCACCGTGGAGAGCCGCACCGGAGATACCTCCTCGTCCGTGCGACGCCGTCAACGCGAGCGGCTCCCCGAAGTCCTCATCACCACGCCCGAGTCCCTCTCGCTCCTGCTGTGCAACGAGCGCGCGCACGAGCTCTTCGCCTCCCTGCGCTGCGTCATCGTCGACGAGTGGCACGAGCTGCTCGGCTCCAAGCGTGGCACCCAGGTGGAGCTCGCCCTCGCCCGGCTGCGCCGCTTCTCTCCCGCCCTGCGCACCTGGGCCCTGTCCGCCACCCTGGCCAATCTCGACGAGGCCGCTCGCGCCGCCGTGGGCCCCCACGTCACGCCCGCCTTCATCCGCGCCGGGCTCGACCGCCCCGTCCGCGTCGAGACCCTCCTGCCCGACTCCGTCGATGCCTTCCCGTGGGCCGGCCACCTCGGCTTCTCCATGTTGCGCAAGGTGGCGGACTGGCTCGACCCCGAGCGCTCCACCCTCCTCTTCACCAACACCCGCTCCCAGGCCGAGCGCTGGTACGAGGGCCTCCGCTTCCTCCACCCCGAGTGGGAGGACATCCTGGCCCTCCACCACGGCTCCATCGACCGTGAGGCCCGCGAGCGCGTGGAGGGTGGGCTCAAGGACGGCAGCGTGCGACTCGTCGTCGCCACCTCCTCGCTGGACCTCGGGGTGGACTTCGGCCCCGTGGAGCGCGTGGTGCAGGTGGCCAGCCCCAAGGGCATCGCCCGGACCCTCCAGCGCGCCGGCCGCAGCGCCCACCGCCCCGGTGCCACCGCGCAGCTCCTCTTCGTCCCCACCCACGCCCTCGAACTGGTGGAGATGAGCGCCGCTCGCGAGGCGCTCGCCCACGGAGAGGTGGAGCCCCGCGCGCCCCTCCGCCAGCCGTTGGATGTGCTCGCCCAGCACCTCGTCACCTGCGCGCTCGGTGGAGGCTTCACCCGCGACGCCCTGCTCGCCGAGGTGCGGGACACGCTCGCCTACCAGCAGCTCTCCGAGGAGGACTTCGACCGGACCCTCGTGCTGGTGACGGAGGGCGGCCCCACCCTGCGCGCCTACCCGCAGTTCCGCCGTGTCCAGCGGCTGGAGGACCGGTACGTGGTGGCGGACACGCGCGTGGCCCGGCTCCACCGCCTCAACGTGGGCACCATCGCCTCCAACGCCTCCGTGGAGCTGCGCTACCTGAAGGGCGCCCGGCTCGGCACCGTGGAGGAGTCCTTCGTGAGCCGCCTGCGCCCCGGCGACACCTTCCTCTTCGCCGGCAAGCGGCTCGAGTTCCGCCTCATGAAGGACCTCACCGCCTACGTGAGGGCCGCGAAGGAGCGCGCCTCGGCCACGCCCCGCTGGAGCGGTGGACGGCTGCCCCTCTCCGGCTCGCTCGCCACCGCCGTGCGCAGGACCTTCCACGCCGTGCGCCACGGGCATTTCGATAACGCCGAGCTCGAAGCGGCCCGGCCCGTGCTGGAGGCGCAGGCACGCCTGTCCCGGCTGCCCTCGCGCGACGCCTGCCTGGCGGAGCTGTGCCAGACCCGCGAGGGCCACCACCTCTTCCTCTACCCCTTCGAGGGCCGGCTGGTGCACGAGGGCCTCGCCGCGCTGCTCGCGCTGCGCCTCACGCGATTGCAGAAGGCGACCTTCAGCCTCGCGGTGAACGACTACGGCCTGGAGTTGCTCACGTCCTCGCCCTTTCCCTTCGAGGAGGCGCTGCGTCCCGCGCTCTTCACCCGCGAGCGGCTGGTGGAGGACATCCTCGAGAGCGTCAACCTGGGCGAGCTGGCGCGGCGGCAATTCCGCGACGTGGCGCGCGTGGCCGGGCTGGTGCTGCCGGGGCTGCCCGGAGCGCGCAAGTCCACGCGCCAGGTGCAGGCGAGCGCGGGCCTGCTCTATGACGTCTTCGCGCGCTACGAGCCGGACCACCTGCTGCTCGCCCAGGCGCGGCGCGAGGTATTGGAGCAACACTTCGAGCAGGTGCGGCTGGTGAGCACACTGGAGCGCCTGGAGGGCACGCCGCTGGAGTGCGTCCACGTCCCACGGCCGACGCCGCTGGGCTTCCCGCTCGTCGTCGAGCGCATCGGCGCCACCGTTTCCAACGAGTCACTGGCGGAGAGGGTGGAGCGAATGAAGGAGCGATGGCTGCGAGAGGACTCCCTGTCCGCCTAGGCGGCACCGAGGTGGAGCTGCGCCCCGAGCGCGCCCTGTACTGGCCGGAGGGCGGCGTGCTGGCGGTGGCGGACCTGCACTGGGGCAAGCCGGAGAGCTTCCACCAGCACGGCATTCCCCTGCCCCCCGAGGTGCTGGAGGACGATCTCGCGCGGCTCTCCGCGGCCTTGCATGCCACGGGGGCGCGCCGGCTGCTGCTGGTGGGGGACCTGGTCCACTCGCGCCGGGGCCTCACGCCCGAGGTGGTGCGGCGCGTGGCGGACTGGCGCACGGGCCACGACGTGGAGATGGTGCTGGTGCGAGGCAACCACGACCGGCACCTGGACGCCCTGCCCGCCGCGTGGCGGATGGAGCTGCTGGAGCCACACCTGGACGAGGGCCCCTTCCGCTTCGCGCACCACCCGGAGCCCGCGCGAGGGCACTACGTCTGGGCGGGCCACCTCCACCCCACGGTGCGGCTGAGCAGTGGGGCGGACCGGCTGCGCCTGCCGTGCTTCCACCTGGGCACGGACGTGGGCGTGCTGCCCGCCTTCAGTGCCTTCACCGGGGGCATGGACATCCGCCCCCGCGCGGGCGAGCGCCTCTTCGCCATCGCAGGGGATTCCGTGGTGGAGGTGCCGTCTCAACGCGCCTCGCGCAACGCCTAAAACTGATAACCCCGTTTAGCACTCTACCCGCCCCAGCGCCAAACACCGGGTGTGGCACACCGGATAAACGGGATCCCTTCTTCACCCCTTACGGAGCAGGCATAATGGCCGCGAATGGCGGAACCAGAGAACAAAGCAGCAGAGGACGAAACCAGGGAGATGACTGCCGGAGATCAGCAGCCCCACTCCCCTGCACAAGAAGTGATGGAGGAGGCCCTAGGTGAGGCCATTGCGGGGCCGCCGACGAAGCTTGATTTCAAGAATGCGACGCTCCACAACCGAACCGCTCCCCCCAATTCGAGAGCGAAAGCTGCGACAAATGAGTTCCAGCGCGTCGCTGAAGCCAAACTTGTAGCACCCCCTATGCAACGGCAGTCCAGCGAAGGGGAGGCAAGCAGCACTGCACAGAGTTCCTCGCGCCAAGAATATTTTGACGACCCCCGCGTTGACACCTGGGTCTCCAGGGTCTCCTCGCTCAAGGATTTAGCGTCCCCAGTCGACGCGGAATGCTGCATCGTTCAGATCCACGGGCCGGAGCTAGGCAAAAAGTACACGCTCCAGGAGAACGAACTCACCATTGGACGTGAAGAGGGCAACCACGTCGTGGTGAACCTCAACAATGTGTCGCGCAGGCACGCCAAGCTCATCCGCAGGCAGGGGCGGATGCTCTTGGCGGATCTGGGCTCCACCAACGGCACCTACCTCAATGACCAAGAGGTGACGCAGGAGACGCCGCTGCACAGCAGGGACCTCATCAAGGTGGGCGGCTCCGTCTTCAAGTTTCTCACGGGCGACAACGTGGAGCTTCAGTATCACGAGACCATCTACACGCTGACCATCCAGGACGGGCTCACCGGGGTGAATAACAAGCGATACTTCCTCGAGTACCTGGAGAGGGAGATGGGGAGGTGCCACCGCTTCGCGCGTCCCCTGACGCTGATGATGTTCGACATCGACTTCTTCAAGAAGATCAACGATGTGCACGGGCCCCTGGCAGGAGACTACGTGCTACGCGAGCTGGCGCAGACCATCAAGCGGATGGTGCGCACAGAGCAGTGCTTCGCGCGCTATGGCGGCGAAGAGTTCGCGCTAGTGGTGCCTGAGGACGGAGTGGACAGGGTCCGCATCTCTGCAGAGAAAATCCGCCAGACGATCGAGAAGAAGCAGTTCGTCTTCGATAATCAGGAAGTGCCAGTCACCGTATCGCTGGGGATGGCGAGCATGACCCCGGACATGGTAGAGCCCCTGCAACTCATCAAGGTTGCGGACGCCAATCTCTACATAGCCAAGAAGAGTGGACGTAACCGGGTTGTTGCCACGCTCACCCCGAACTCAAGCCCTCCCGCCTCGCTGAAATCGGGCTCGGCGGATGCGACCACGGGACCAGTCCGGCTGGTGCGTGAACCCCGTCGCCCAATCGACGGGATGGCACTTGTGCGACGCAACCTCGACAGGTCCCCTCCGGGTCCCGTGCTCGCCTTCGAGGTAGCCGACGAGCGCACCATCATCGATCTCCTGGGCTCATCAGGCTTCGAGGCGTGGACTTTCGAGTTGGAGCAGGAGATCGAAAAAGCCATTGGCCCTGCGGATCTACTGGGGAGTTGGCGAGACCGCTACATCCTCGCGGCTCTCGAAGTAAGCGGGCATGAAAATCGAGCCCGTAGCGTCATCGATGCGGTCAGGACCGCTTGGGCAGCGCGGCCTGTTCCGGATGCTGTCAGTGGAAGACTGACTCGCGCACTGCGTACGGCAGTCCTCCCCCCGGACTCCGTCGTGGCCACGGGAGAGCGCGGCCTTGATCGTCTCGCGGTCCAGCTCCTGGATGATGCGGGGCGCGCGGTCCTGCAGGATGCGCGTTCGGATCTGCCATTTCCCCTGGCAGCGCCGCGTGCGCTCGTCCTTGCCCAGCGCACGGCGTTCACCCGCTTCAAGGCCATCGTGGATGCGTTGGAGTCGTCGCTGCGCTTCGTAGTGGCCCTGGAGCTCGCTTTGCTGCGCGAGGGCGAGCATGCCGAGGCACGCGACAAAGCTGCGGGCCTGATCGCCAACCATACTGGCCGACCGCTCGCGCTGAACACCTGGGAGGAGCTGGCCATCCAGCTCGCTGCACTTCTTCCCAAGCAATCGAATGAGACCGTGAGGAGTGCGCTGCGGAGCTTGGTGCGAAATGATGGCCACCGCTCCTCTCTGTCGGAGCGGGTACGTGAAGCCGTCCACGAGAGGGACCGGCTCATCGGCCAGGGCATCACGCTGTCCGACGATGCGTATCGCGAACAGGAAGAGGTGTTTGGGAAGCTGCTCGATGAGTTCCTCAAGCTCCTTGAGCCGCTCAAGCACGCACGGCTCGTCAGCGTGGCCGAGATTGAGTCGCTCGAGTCAGATGATGACAGCGTTCGTTATGCTCTCTACGGCCACCAGGGAGCCACCGAACATTTTCCTATCGGCCACGAAAGCATCAAGGCACGTCTGGCGCGCGACTGGTGCTACCTCCTCATCCCAGGCCGTGCTCCGCTGTGCCTTGCTCCGGTCGTGGCTGCACGAACGTGCGAAAGCTGCGGTCGGGTCGAAGTTTTCCTGGCTGAGGGGATCTGGCCTGGACCTAAAGGGGCCGAGGCTCGCGTCCGAGGCGTCACCTCCAACCACAAGGCCGCGATTCGCGTCCCCTTCGACTCACGAGCCCGGCTCTTCTTCGAGGCTGTCAAAGCGGTCATCGACAGGGAACCCCTCTCGTCCACGACCATTCCCGCGACAGAGCCTCAGACCGACCGGAAACCGACGGTACCCGGCATGTCCACGACCTCGCCGGTCGCAGTGTCCTCGTCCGCCGCTGTAACGCAGCTCTCGATCCGTGTAGCGGTGCCCCCCTCAAGTCCTCCGTCAACGCCCAGCCCGACCGTAGCAGCGCCTGTGACCGCACAGAGCGCCTCACCTCTGCCCACCGCCGTACCGACGACGCTACTCATTCCTGCGGCCCTGCGTGCGGCGCTCACAGCCAAGCGCGTCATCCCCTTCGTCGGTGCGGGTGCGTCGATGGCAGTGATGGACGCAACACGGCCGGGTGCGCGCCTCTTCCCGAGTTGGGGGACTCTGCTCGAACTGGTGGCGAAGTGGTTGGACGAGGACGGGCTCACAGGCGACGCCATGGCGGTGCGAGGCGCACTGTCGAAGAAGGTACCAAACTACCTCGATGCCGCCCGCGCCGCGCGAGAGGGCCTTGGCCCCAACTGGTACAAAGTGCTCGGCGAAATATTCGATCCGCCCCGCAACCGCGCGCTGGAGGAGAGCCTCGCGTTACCGCGCGCCATCTGGGAGTTCGGCAGCAAGCTCGTGGTCACGACAAACTATGACCGCGTCCTGCACTGGACGTGCCCCGAGCGGGATGACCTGCGCGCATGGGACATTGAGGCACCCGCCGAGTTGGTGAGGCTAGTGCGCGATGACCTCGACTACCCGACGATTTGGCATCTGCATGGCACGATCGCAAACGCGGCGAACCTGATTCTCACGCCCGACGGATATAGCCGACTCTATTCAGCGAATGATGCGGGGGGCGCTCACTATGAGGCCGCTCTCACCTCACTGCGTGTCCTGCTCGCATCGCACACGCTGCTCTTCGTTGGATTCAGCTTCGAGGATACGACCTTCGGCAATCAGCTCCGCTGGCTCGAGGAGACATTCCGAGGAGCCGGGGGTCCGCACTATGTGCTTGTGCGCGAGGCCGAGCGCGACCGCATGCGTGCTCGTCTCCAGGGGCTTCCACTTGAACTCCTGACCTATGCGGAGCATGGAGAACCGCTCGTGACACGAGTGCGAGAACTCGCAGCCGTTTGCAAGCAACGTCCAAGGGCCACCCTGTGAGAACAAGCTCTGCTGGACCTTGTCACCTCCCCGGAGGGGCCCGGAATCGATGAACTCACTGGAGTACCTTAACGCCCCCGCACCTCCTCAAGGAAGGTTCACCAAACCGTTCCGATCCGCAACGAGAGCGCCAAGGAGAGTGAGCATCTCGGAGAAGTCGCCGACACGGAGGTCAGGTAATGGCACGTCGACCAAGTCGAGCGGGAATAGCTGATAGCCAAACACCCGCTCGATGTGGTGAGCCATCTTGTCTTCGTAGAGCTTGGTCCAGCGGGTCGGCTCGATCTCGAAAGAGACCTTCGGCTGGGTGGAGGTCTCATAGGACCGGAGGAACCGCGTCGTTCGGAGAGCATCCATGAGGGACGCCCAATGCGTCCACCGCAGGGCCTCGCCCCACGCGGCTTCCCATCGTTGATGCCCAGGCGTCCGTTGATAGGCCAGCACAGGCTCATCGGGGTCGTCTTCCCAAGAAGGAAAGCCCGACGGGTAGAAACGACGGGCGATGCGCATCAACTCCGTGGCCCTGGACTCGTTCGCCTACGGACGAGCACCGAACGTCCGATGGGGCCGTCGAGGGAGCACTTGACGGTTCCGGGCTCTCTGGGAGCGGGGCGTCGAGCGAGTAGAGGACGAGGCGGTCGTTCATCCAGGGGATGCGTACCTTCTTGGCGTTGAGGTGCTTGACCTTCTGCTCCCACCAGGAGCGAAACCACCGAGGGTGGAGGACGACGAACAAGGCCCGGTCGGTGAGGTAGAGGTCGGCCGGGAAGTTGAACCACCAGCGCCGGAGCGTGCGCGGGTGGGCCCACTTGAAGCGCTCGGG
>NZ_DASUNC010000108.1:0-46127 GCF_036277355.1 Archangium sp. | reverse complement strand
CTCGAGCCGGGCCCCCGGCCCCTCCTGCACGGTGACGAAGTCCTCGTACACCACACCAGCGAACCGGGTGCCAGCATCGGCCCCGGTGCGGATGCCCAGCAGCCGCATGGTTTCCAGGGCGCCGGGCGGGCACGCCTCGGGCGGGGGCGTGGCGCGCACCTGGGCCCCGGGGCACCCCGCGGCGAGCGCGCCCACGGCGGCGGTGCACAGGGTGTGGGCCATGGCGCTGCGCACCGGGCCCTGCTTCTGCTGCTGCGAGGGGGAGTCCTTCCGCGAAGTCTTCACGCGCGTCGTGTCCTGGGGGAGCATCGCGGGGGCGACGGGCGCGGGGGTGGCCGCCCACGCGGGCGCCGCGCCATCTCCACCTTCCAGCGGACACCATGGAGGCGCCACTTCCTGGCGCTCCAGCACCATCAGCAGGTGCTTGAATCCCTCTTCCAGCCCCCTCTGAACCAAGAAAGACCGGGACGGTGGCACAGGTGGAGGCGGAAAGAGGTTCGTCGCCAGCGCCAGCGCCATGACGCCGCCACCGAGCAGAAATACCTTCGCCTTTGGAACGGTGGGCGCGCGCTCCCCGGCCGTAGCGGCCACGGCGGGAGGCGACACGGGAACCAGTTCCGGCACGTCCCCGGGCTTGCCACGCCGGGGGTGCTCGCGCTCGTACACCAGCAGCCGACGATCCCGAGCCAGCGCCTGCTCCACATCCAGCACTTCGTCCATCCGGGTGGTGGCGCTCTCCGGGCTCCAGGCTTCACACAACGGCACCTCCCAGGCCGCGTCCGCTCCGGCACCTACCGCCTCCAGCGCCGCACAGACAGCCTCCGCATCCGCGTAGCGCGCCTCGGGCGCCGCCTCCAACATGCGCATGCACACGGCGGACAGACCCGGGGGGACGCGCGGGTTGCGCTCGTGCGGCGGCACGGGCCGGGTGCTCAGCACCGCGTCCTCCACCTCCTCCTCCCGCGCCCCGTCGAAGGGCCACACTCCCGTCAACAGCCAGTAGAAGAGTACGCCCAACGCCCACAAATCGTCCCGGGCGCTCGCCACGTACTCCTGGCCTGGCTGGCGCTCACGCCGGAAGCGCCAGGCCTCCGGAGCACGGTAACGGATGGCGCCCGGCAACTGCCCCCGCGTCACCGTCAGCGCTCCTGGAAACGTGCCCACGCCGTAGTCCACCAACACGGGCCTGCCCTCCCCCGTCACCACCACGTTGTCGCACTTGATGTCGCGGTGCACCACGCCCACGTCATGCGCCACCACCAACTGCTCCGCCAGCTTCAGCACCACATCCGCGACCCCACGCGCCGTGGGGTTGTGGCGTTCCACATACGTGTCCAGGGGCAGCCCGGGCACATAGGCCGTAACGATGTAGAGAAAGAGGGGTCCGAAGCCAGGATGCTCACCATGGTGGCCATGGCTGTCCACCACCATGAGACCCACGTGGTGCAGGCGCAGCAACACCTCCAATTCCCGCAGCGCCCACTCGCCCGCGCGAGGCAGGTAGAGCAACTTCACCGCATACTCGGTGCCATCACGCACGGCCCGGTACACGGTGCCGTAGCTGCCCGCCCCCACCTTCGTCTTCAAGACGAGGGTGCCCACCGTCTCCCCCTCCCGTGGCAGGAACTCCTCCTGCGCCCCCTCCTTCAGGAGCCGTCTCAACAACTGCCGCTGGAGCCGTTGCGCACGAGCCTGCCGCGCCCCATCCGTCCCCCCTCCCTCTGCCTGCCTCATGCGTGCTACCTCCCAGGTGGGGCAGCCTAGCATGACACCCGCCGTCACCGGACACGTGCGGGCAGGGCCTCGGGTGGGCTCCGCTTCCAGTCAACTGGAAGCACCCCACATGCACACACATCACTTCCAGTCAACTGGAAGTGAAGGTCCTTTGGCACACCTCTCACCAGCGGCGCGTTAGCCAGCTCTACCGCCTCTCATGAGGGCTGCTGGCCCAGCCAGGAGCGCAGGCCGTGGCTCCGGGCGAAGCATGGGATGGGACGGAAATCAAAAAGGTGCGCTCACGTGGCGCATGAATCCTGCTGCTCCCCCGGACCGGAAGGATTGGGAGCCGGGACCCGGCTGATCAACAAATCGTGCCGAAAACCCCCCAACGGGGCGGCCTTCCAGTAAAAGAGCGCACGCCATGGCGAATTTCCAGGACTCGTACCTCTCCGGCGGAAACATCGACTTCATCGAGGGGCTCTACGCGCGCTACCTCGAGGATCCGTCCAGCGTGGACCCGAGCTGGCGCGAGTTGTTCGAGCGCAACGACGGCGCCGGCCGGCCCATCTTCAACAAGACCCTCATCGAGCCGCCCGCGCCCGTGGTCCCGGGCAAGGACGGCGGCAAGGGAGAGAAGGGCAACAAGGCCGCCGCCGCGGTGGCGCTGGCCCCGCAGACGGCCCCCACGGTCGCCTTCGAGCAGGACATGAAGCTGCAGGCCCGGGTGGACCAGGCCATCTCGGCCTTCCGCCTGCGCGGCCACCTGCGCGCCCAGCTGGATCCGCTCGGCCGGCCCCGCCCGGCCCTGGACCACGTGGCCGACGTGGGCATGGTGGACGACAAGCACTTCTCCACCGCCGAGCTGGAGCAGCTGGTGGAGAGCGCCCACGTCTTCCCCGAGGCCCGGGTGAAGCTCAAGGAGCTGCTGGGCCGGCTGCACCGCACGTACACCGGTGCCATCGGCGTCGAGTACATGCAGATGCTCGACAGCGAGCGGCGGCGCTGGCTGATGAAGCGCATGGAGTTCACGGAGAACCGCACGGCCTTCTCCGTGGACGAGCAGCGCCACATCCTCACCCGGCTGTCCTACGCCGAGGGCTTCGAGAACTTCCTGCACACCAAGTTCATCGGCGCCAAGCGCTTCGCGCTGGATGGTGGTGAGGCCCTGGTGCCCATGCTGGACGCCGTGCTCGAGGTGGGCGGCGACCTGGGCCTCAAGGAGGTCGTCATCGGCATGGCCCACCGCGGCCGCCTCAACGTGCTGACGAACATCCTGGGCAAGAAGCCGGATCAGATCTTCAGCGAGTTCGAGGGCCCGCAGGACCCCAAGCAGCACATGGGCCGCGGCGACGTGAAGTACCACATGGGCTTCAGCTCGGACCACACCACGCGCGGCGGCAAGGGCATCCACCTGTCGCTGGCCTTCAACCCCAGCCACCTGGAGGCGGTGGATCCGGTGGTGGAGGGCCGCGTGCGCGCCAAGCAGGACCGCAGCGGCGACACCGAGCGCACCAAGGTGATGCCGCTGCTCATCCACGGCGACGCGGCCTTCATCGGCCAGGGCGTGGTGGCCGAGACGCTCAACATGGCGGGCCTCGAGGGCTACAAGACGGGCGGCACCCTGCACGTCGTCATCAACAACCAGGTGGGCTTCACCACCGACCCGTCCGACTCGCGCAGCTCCATCTACTCCACGGCCCTGGCGCAGATGCTGGACGTGCCCGTCTTCCACGTGAACGGGGACGACCCCGAGGCGTGCGTCCACGTGGCCCGCCTGGCGTCCGAGTACCGCCAGACCTTCAAGAGCGACGTCGTCATCGACCTCGTCTGCTACCGCCGCTTCGGCCACAACGAGGGAGATGACCCCTCGTTCACCCAGCCGGCGATGTACGAGATCATCCGCAAGCACCCCTCCGTGCGCACGCTCTACGCGCAGCAGCTGGCGCAGCAGGGCCGGATTCCCGCCGACGAGTCCGAGGCCATCAAGCAGCGCTGCATGCAGGAGTTCGACGCGGCGCTGCTGCGCGCCCGCGCGGAGAGCCAGTTCAAGGAGCCCAACGCGCTGGAAGGCCTGTGGCAGCCGTACAAGGGCGGCGCGCACAAGAGCGCCCCGCTGGCCACCACCGCGGTGGACAAGGAGACGCTGCGCGCGGCCCTGAAGAAGCTGGCCGAGGTGCCCGAGGGCTTCAACGTCCACCGCGACGTGGAGCGCACGGTGCTCAAGAAGCGCCAGGCCATGCTGCAGAGCGAGGAGCTGCAGTGGAGCGAGGGCGAGTCGCTCGCCTACGCCACCCTGCTCTCCGAGGGCTACGCCATCCGCCTCAGCGGCCAGGACAGCGAGCGCGGCACCTTCAGCCACCGCCACGCCGTGCTGCACGACGTGAAGACGGGCGACAACTTCGTCCCCCTGCGCCAGTTCCCCACCGGCAAGGCCCGCTTCGAGGTCTTCAACAGCCCCCTGTCCGAGATGGGCGTGCTCGGCTTCGAGTACGGCTACAGCCTCGACGTGCCGGACGGCCTCACCCTCTGGGAGGCCCAGTTCGGTGACTTCGCCAACGGCGCTCAAATCATCATCGACCAGTTCATCGCGGCCGGTGAGAGCAAGTGGCGGCGGCTGAGCGGCCTCACCCTGCTGCTGCCCCACGGCTACGAGGGCCAGGGCCCGGAGCACTCCAGCGCCCGTCTGGAGCGCTTCCTGAGCCTGAGCGCCGAGGACAACCTCCAGGTGGCCTACCCCACCACGCCCGCGCAGATCTTCCACCTGCTGCGCCGCCAGGTGCTGCGCCCGCTGCGCAAGCCGCTCGTCATCATGTCGCCCAAGAGCCTGCTGCGCCGCCCCGAGGCGACGAGCAAGCTGGACGAGCTGGCCACCGGCACCTTCCAGGAAGTCATCCTGGACCGCGTGAACCCGGCCAACGTGACGCGGCTGCTGCTGTGCTCCGGCAAGGTCTACTACGACCTGGTCAAGACGCGGGACGAGCGCAAGGACGAGTCCATCGCCATCGTCCGCGTGGAGCAGCTCTACCCCTTCCCCTTCGACGAGCTGGCAGGCCTCGTCGCGAAGATGCCGAAGCTCACCGAACTCCTCTGGGTGCAGGAAGAGCCCCGGAACTCGGGTGGCTGGCACTTCATGTTGCCCCGTCTGCACGACCTGGCCTCCGCCCGGGGCCAGAACCCGCTGAAGGTGGGCTACATCGGGCGCGCGGAAGCCGCCAGCCCCGCCACCGGCTTCCCCCAGACGCACAACCTGGAGCAGCAGCTCATCGTCGAGGAAGCCATCCTCCGAGGAACCAAGAATGGCCGTTGAACTGAAAGTCCCGCCCCTGGGCGAGTCCATCACTGAAGCCGTCGTCGGGAAGTGGAACAAGAAGAAGGGCGAGTCCGTCTCCGCCGACGAGCCCCTCGTCGTCCTGGAGACCGACAAGGTCACCATCGACGTGCCCTCCCCCGCCGCCGGCTCCCTCGCCACCATCGCCTTCAACGAGGGTGACAAGGTGCGCGTGGGCGACGTGCTGGGCACCATCGACGCCGCTGGCGCTGGCGCCTCCGCTCCCGCGCCCCAGGCCGCCGCTCCCGCCGCCGCGCCCGCTCCCGTCGCCGCCGCCGCTTCCGCCGGTGCCGACGTCCGCATGACGCCCACCGCCCGGAAGATCGTCGAGGAGAACAAGCTCGACGTGGCCCAGCTCAAGGGCAGTGGCACCGGCGGCCGCATCACCAAGGAGGACGCGCTCGGTCAGCTCAACCGCCCGGCCGAGGCCCCCGCCCAGCGTGCCCCGGCTCCGGCCGCTCCCTCCGGCCCGCGCCCGCGCGCCGACCGCGAGGAGCGCGTGAAGATGACGCCGCTGCGCCGCCGCGTCGCCGAGCGCCTCGTCCAGGCCCAGTCCACCGCCGCCATCCTCACCACCTTCAACGAGGTGGACATGGGCGCGGTGATGGAGCTGCGCAAGCAGCACCAGGACAAGTTCCTCGCCCGCCACGGCGTGAAGCTCGGCTTCATGAGCTTCTTCATCCGCGCCGCCGTCGAGGCCCTCAAGGCCTTCCCCCAGGTGAACGCGGAGATCGACGGCGACGACGTCGTCTTCAAGCACTACTACGACATCGGCGTGGCGGTGAGCGGCAGCCGCGGCCTCGTCGTCCCCGTGGTGCGTGACGCCGACACCCTGTCCATGGCCGAGCTGGAGAAGAAGGTCGGCGACTACGGCACCCGCGCGCGCAACGACAAGCTCACGCTCGCCGAGCTGCAGGGCGGCACCTTCACCATCACCAACGGCGGCATCTTCGGCTCGATGCTCTCCACCCCCATCATCAACCCGCCCCAGACGGGCATCCTGGGGATGCACAACATCGTGGAGCGCCCCGTGGCCCGCAACGGCCAGGTCGTCATCCGGCCCATCATGTACCTGGCCCTCTCCTACGACCATCGCCTCATCGACGGCCGCGAGGCCGTGCAGTTCCTCGTGCGCGTCAAGGACTGCATCGAGGACCCCACTCGGCTGCTGCTGGAAATTTGAAAAGCCGCTAAACGGCACCAACCAGGAAAACAGGGCAGCCGACTGGACAGGCGCTCGGCTGCCCGCCTAGCCTTTCACCTGTCACCCGACGGACGGGGGACGGGAGAACGAGTCGGTCTCGGGCCGGCTCCTGACAAGGAAGCACAATGGCAACTGGTACCGTGAAGTGGTTCAACGACGCGAAGGGCTTCGGATTCATCGTGCAGGACGGCGGCGGCGAGGACGTGTTCTGCCACCACACCGCCATCAACATGGATGGGTTCCGCACCCTCGCCGAGGGGCAGAAGGTGGAGTTCGAGCTGGCCAAGGGCCCCAAGGGTCTGCAGGCGCAGAACGTTCGCGCCGTCTGAGTCCGCCCCGAGCCACTGCGTACCGATAGTGGCCTCGGAAAAAGGCCCGGCATCCCTCAGGAGGAGCCGGGCCTTTCTCTTTGCGGGCTGTCCCCGCGGCTACTTCGCCAGGTGCCGCTTGAAGTGGTTCATCACCCACTCGTACTGGCGCTGGGTGACGAGCGGATCCGGCACCATGTGCGTGAGGCCGCTCAGCGGCAGCAGCTCGTGGTGCTTGCCGGCGCGGAAGAGCGCGTCGGACAGCTTGAGCGTGTGGAAGAAGTACACGTTGTCGTCCGCGGTGCCGTGGATGAGCAGCAGCGGGGAGATGGGCTTGCGGGTGTCACGCGCGTAGGTGAGCAGCGAGCTCTTCTCGTAGGCCTCGGGGTGCTGCTGGGGCAGGCCGAGGTAGCGCTCGGTGTAGTGGGTGTCGTAGTCGAGCCAGTCCACCACCGGAGCGCCAGCCACCGCGGCCTTGAAGACGTCCGGACGCTCGAGGGCGGCGAGCGCGCCCATGTAGCCACCGAAGCTCCACCCCTCGATGCCCACGCGCTGCGGGTCCACCTCGGGCACCACGGCGGCGAGCGCCTGGACGGCGGCGGCCTGGTCCTCCAGCGTCACGCCGGAGAAGTCCAGGTGCACGGCGCGCTGCCACTTGGAGCCGCGCAGCGGGGTGCCGCGGCCATCGAAGCGGGCGATGAGGAAGCCCTGGTCCGCCATCCACTGCGACAGCAGGTGCGCGGCCATGGACTTGTGCACGACGGTGACGGTGGGGCCGGCGTACACCTCGACGATGGTGGGCAGCTTCTGGCCGGGCTTCGCGTTGCGCGGGCGCACCAGCGAGGACTGGAACTTCAGCGGACCCACCTCGCGGTACTCGACGACGGGGACGAAGCCGGGCTCCACCGCCACCGAGGGCAGCTCGCCCACGCGGGAGCCATCACCCCGCACCACGTAGGTGCGCGGCATGGACGTGGGGCTCGAGTGGGTGATGACGGCCAGGTTGCCGGAGCGCGCGACGCTGCCCATCTCCACCGCCTCCCCCGTGGTGCCGGGGCGCACCTGCTCCGGAGCGCCGCCCTCCTTCACGCGCCACAGGTAGCTCTCCGAGGGGTTGGGGCCGCCCACGAAGTACAGGGTGCGCTCCTTCTCGATGTAGCGCGCGAGGTTGCGGAAGCCCGCCTCCGGCTTCACCAGCGAGCGCGCGAGGCTTCCATCCGCGTTGCGCAGCTCCACCTCGGGGCCGCCATTGCGCTCGGTGTACCAGAGGAAGCCGCTGCCATCCTCGAGCCACAGCGGGAAGGTCTGCTCCAGCTCGAGCCAGGCGTCATCCTTCTCGGTGAGCAGCTCCTTCGTCTTGCCGCTGGCCGTGTCCACCGCGAGCAGCTTCTCCTCCGTCTGCGTGCGGTTCTGCACCAGCACCGTCAGGGAGCCCTTCTTCGGCCACACCACCGTGGCCAGGTACGGGTACTTCTCCGCGTCCCACTGCACCCACACCGTCTTGCCGCCCGTGACGGGAGTGATGCCCAGGCGCACCTTCGCGTTGTTCTTGCCCGGCCGCGGGTACGCGTAGTCCTCCGCGCCCTTCTCCGGGTGCATCACGTCGATGATGGAGAGCTTCTCCACGTCCGCCGTGTCCGACTCGGTGTAGGCGATGAACTTCGCGTCCGGGCTCCACCACCAACCGGAGAAGCGGCTCATCTCCTCCTGCGCGACGAACTCGGCCAGGCCGTGCGTCTTCGCCGGGCTGCCTCCCGTGGTGACACGGTGCTCCTTGTTGCTGGCCACCTCGAGGCGGAACACGTCGTTGTCCCGCACGTACGCCACCTGCTGGCCGTCCGAGGAGAGCCGCGGATCGATCACGCCCGGGCCCGTCTTCAGCTCGGTGGACTTCCCGGTGAGGCGCTCGACCAGGTAGAGCTTGCCGGAGAGCGGCACGAGAATCCGCGAGCCGTCCTCGGACAGCTGGTACGTGGTGAAGCCCCGGGCACTCACGCGCATGCGCTCGCGGCGGGCCTTCTCCTCGGGGGTGAGCGTCTCCTCGGAGCCCTTGAGGATGGCCTCGGGGGTGAGCACCTCCTTCGCCTCGCCCGTGGCCACGTCGAAGGCGAAGAGCGTCTGGATGGGCGCGCGCGGCTGGCCCCGCAGGAAGAGGACGGTCTTCTCGTCGGGAGTGATGCGCGGATTGACGGGACGCCCGCTCATGAAGCGGCGCGTCTCCGCGAAATCCTTCAGGAAGGCGTCTTGGGAGGCGGTCATGGTTTTCGCGGGGGGCTGCTGGGCGAGGACGGGGGCGCTCGTCAAAAGGAGCGCGGCTGCGAGCAGGATGCGCATGCGGGGCTGGCGCCCGGGGAGCGGGCGTTCCCTCCTTTGAGGTAGGAAGCGCGCGCAGCCTACACTCCCGGCGGCGCGCGGCCCGCCAAATGCCGTGAACGGACGGTTATTCCCTGTGATGGACGAATCCCACAAGCATCTGCGTCTGGCGGGCGTCATCCGGCTGTCACTCGGCGGTGGCCGGGGGCCCTCGGACGCATACGTGTTCGACCCGCACCGGCTGGCACTGCCCGCGTGGGCCTGCGCGCTGGAGGACGGGCCGCCGGCGCTGCTGGTGACGCTGGACCGGCACCTGGATCTGGTGGTGCCCCAGGCCCCCGCGGCGGTGCCGGACCGCTCGGCGGGGCTGCGCGCCCTGGACGAGCACGCGCGGTGGGCCCTGGACGTGCGCAACTACGATCACGTGCTGGCGGCCATGGAGGCGGGGCTGGTGGGCGACGCGCTGGTGCTCGCCCGGGGACGGCCGCGGGGGACGTTCTCCGGAGACGTCTACGTGGACACGCGGGGACGCCCGCACCGGCTGGTGGTGGTGCCCACCGTGGACCGCGCCGCCGAGGCCTTCAACGCCCCCGCCCCCGGTGACGCGGTGCGAGAGGTGCTCCAGGCCGCCGGGCGCGTCCTGCTGGACGTGGACCTGGACTGCTTCACCAGCCTGAGCGACGCGGACCCCACCACCGTGCTCCCCTGGCCCCAAGGTGTCATCCGGGACTACCTCCTGCCACCGGACTCGGAGTCCTTCTGGGACGCGGTGCTGGAGAAGTGCGTGGCGCTGACGCTCGCCCGCGAGCCCCACCACTGCGGAGGGCTGCTGGCCTCGGGGGAGCTCTTCCGGGACGTGGCCGAGGTCCTCTTCCAGGAGCTGCTCCACACCCAGCCGCCCTAGTTTTCCTTTTCCCAGTTTTCCTCTATTTGAAGGCGCACCGGGTGGGACCGGATTAACATCCCGGCCGATAGGGAAGCATCCAGGCAGGCGCCGGGATTTCTTCCCGCGCCTCTCCATAAGCCCCCCCTCCCTCTGGGAGAATGGCCACGCCTCATGAACGGCTCGCCCCCGCAGACGGTCATTCCTCCGCAGCTCGCCCGACGCATCCACCTGGTCGTGTTGGCGTGGCTCACGCCCTCCGCGCCCATCGCGGGCTACCTCCTCGCGTTGTCGTTGGGGCTGTCCGCCCAGGACCACCTCTGGGCCCTGGTGCACGTGCTCCCCGTGGTCTTCGTGGTGGCGGCGCTGCTGATTCCCTGGACGGGCATCTCCTTGCTGCTGCGCGGCAACCTCCCCGCCCGGCCCGGCGAGCCTCCCCAGGAGCGGCTCGCCCGGCTGCAGATGCTGCCCTGGAAGCTCGCGTTCATGGTGACCCAGGCCCCTGCCCTGCTGGGCGGGCTCGTCTATGTCGTCCCGCTGGTGCTCCGCACCGGCAAGCACCCCTTGATGATCGGGCTCGGGTTCCTGGTGGCCGCCACCATCGGCCAGGTGCTGGCGCTGCCCGTGGGCATCAAGCTCGAGCAGATGTTGATGCCGCTCATCATCGAGGAGCGCAACCGCCTGAGGGTGCAGGCCACCGGCCAGGGTGCCTTCTGGCCGCGGCAGCGCTGGTTCCTGCCCTACGTGTTCGCCTCCGCGCTGACGAGCACCCTGGTGCTCACCGGACTGGTGTTCATCCTGCAGACGCTCGAGCTGCGCGATGCGCAGATGAAGGCCGTGCTCGAGGACCCGTCCATTCCCCAGGCCCAGGGCGCGCTGATCGCCGAGAAGCTGCATGGCTTCAGCGACAGCCTGCTGACCACCATGGGCCCGCCGCTGCTGGCGATGGGGGCGTTCGTCCTCATCGTCCTGTCGCTGTCCGCCTGGATGCTGGCGCGCCGCCAGGTGCGCGCGACATCGGCCGTGCTGGAGGCCATCGAGGCCCTGGCCCAGGGCGCCCCCTTCGCGCCCCGCTGGGCCTCCACCGACGAGATGGGTGACCTCGCGGCGGGCATGACCACGGCGCTCGAGCGGCTGCAGGAGATTCCCACCCGCCTGCAGGCCTCGGCCACCATGCTGCTGTCGGCGAGCACGGCCCTGGGCTCCGCGAGCCACCAGCAGCGCCAGCGTCTGACGGAGCAGGCCGCCATGCTCCAGCAGGCCCAGCTCACCTCGGAGGAGATCCGCACCACCTCCGAGCTGGCCTCGCACAAGGCCGAGACGGTGCTCAGCGTGGCCGGCCACGCCGGGCAGCTCGGCCAGTACGGCGAGGAGTCCCTGGAGCGGACCCTCACGGGCCTCAACACCATCCGCGACTTCGTGGACGGCATCCGCGGCAAGGTGCTGCGCCTGCAGGAGAGCGCCACGCAGATCGCCCACATCGCCGTCACGGTGAAGGACCTGGCGGACCAGTCCCACCTGCTGGCGCTCAACGCCTCCATCGAGGCCGCGCGCGCGGGAGACCAGGGCGCGGGCTTCGCCGTGGTGGCCAGTGAGATTCGCAAGCTGGCGGACCAGACCATCCGGGAGAACGCCCTCATCCGCAAGAGCCTGCTGGACATCGGCACCGCCATCCGGGACGTGGTCTCCATGAGCGAGCAGGGCGCGCTGCAGGTGGAGGGCGGCCTGGAGATGGTGAAGTCCTCGGGCAACAACCTGCGCGAGATGTCCTTCATCATCCAGGAGAACGCCGCGGCCGTGCGGCAGATCGCCGTCGCGGTGAACCAGCAGAACACGGGCATCTCCCACATCTTCAACGCCATCGGCCACATCTCGGCGGGCATGGACGAGACGATGAAGCGGCTGGACACCACGCTGCAGGCCACCGAGACGCTCCAGGCCGTCACCCGCGAGGTGACGGAGATCGCCCGCCGCTACCAGCTCAACCGCTGAGGCGGCATGCGTGGGACGCCTGGTCCCACTACCGCGGCACCTCCGGTCCCGCGTAAGACTCCGGGCATGAGCAGGGAAACGACGGAGCCCCAGGCAGACGTGGCCGCGACGCTGGCCGCCATGACGCTCGAGGAGAAGGTGGCGCTGTGCGCGGGCCGGGACCTCTGGACGCTCGGCGGCGTGCCCCGGCTCGGCGTGCCCCGCATCGTCCTCACCGACGGCCCCCACGGCGTGCGCCTGATGAAGGGGGACCTCGGCCAGGCGGTGAACCTGGCCACGAACGAGCCGGCCACGTGCTTCCCCACCGCCTCCGCCCTCGCGGCCACCTGGGACGTGGCGCTGCTCGAGGAGGTGGGCGTGGCGCTCGGCGAGGAGGCCCGGGCCATGGGCGTGAGCGTCCTGCTCGGGCCCGGCGCGAACATCAAGCGCACGCCCCTGTGCGGCCGCAACTTCGAGTACTTCTCCGAGGATCCACTCCTCTCCTCGCGCATGGCGGCCGCGTGGATCCGCGGCGTGCAGCGCACGGGCGTGGCCGCCTCCCTCAAGCACTTCGCCGCCAACAACCAGGAGGAGCGCCGCACGTACATCGACGCGCGGGTGGATGCGCGCGCGCTGCGGGAAATCTACCTCGCGAGCTTCGAGCACGCCGTCACCGAGGCCCGGCCGTGGACCGTCATGGCCGCCTACAACCGGCTCGAGGGGACGTACTGCACCCAGCACCCGTGGCTGCTCACCCGCGTCCTCCGGGAGGAGTGGGGCTTCGACGGCGTGGTGGTGTCCGACTGGGGCGCCATCGACGTGCGCGTCGAGTCGCTCGTCGCCGGGTGCGACCTGGAGATGCCCGGGTCCCTGGGGCGGGGGGATGCGGCCCTCCTGCGTGACGTCCGGAGCGGGCGGGTGCCGCTCGCGGTGCTCGACGCGGCCGTCACGCGCATCCTCCAGCTCATCCAGCGCACGGCCAGGGCGCGCGAGCCCGGCCATACGTACGACCCGGAGGCCCACCACGCGCTCGCGCTCCGGGCGGCCGCGGAGGGAGCGGTGCTCCTGAAGAACGAGGGCGGCGTCCTGCCCGTCAGCCCCGCCTCGCACCTGGCGGTCATCGGCGCCTTCGCGCGGGAGCCTCGCTACCAGGGCGCGGGCAGCTCGGAGCTCACGCCCACGAAGCTGGAGAACGCGCTCGGGGCGCTGCGCACGCGCGTCGCGGAGGCCGGCGGGCGCCTCACCTACGCTCCGGGGTACGGCCGGTACGAGGATCGCCCCGACCCGGCGCTCATCGCCGAGGCGTGCGAGGCGGCGCGCGGTGCGGACGCCGTGCTGCTCTTCGTCGGCCTGGCCGAGGCCTATGAGACGGAAGGGCTCGACCGGGAGTACCTGCGCCTGCCTCCCGCGCATGATGCCCTCGTCCGCGCGGTGGCCGAGGTCCACCCGCGCGTCGCCGTCGTCCTGAGCAACGGGGCTCCCGTGGAGATGCCCTGGCATGCTCGGGTGCCGGCCATCCTCGAGGCCTACCTCGGCGGGCAGGCGGGAGGCGGCGCCGTGGCGCGCGTGCTGATCGGAGACCTGGAGCCCGGGGGACGCCTGGCGGAGACCTTCCCGCTGCACCTCGAGGATCTCCCGGTGAGCGCCATGCCCAAGGGCCCGCGGGTGCTCGAGTACCGCGAGAGCCTGTACGTGGGCTACCGCTACCACGACGCGGCCGGCACGGACGTGCTGTTCCCCTTCGGCCACGGGCTCTCGTACACCACGTTCGCGTACGCGGACCTCTCCCTGGACGCCGAACGGCTGCGCGACGGCGACACGCTCGAGGTCTCCGTCACCGTGACGAACACCGGCCCACGCCCCGGCGCCGAGGTGGTGCAGGTGTACGTGCACGCCGTGGCCCCCGGCGTGTTCCGCCCCCCCCAGGAGCTGAAGGCCTTCACCAAGGTGCGGCTCGCCCCGGGAGAGTCGCAACGGGTGCGGCTGACGCTCGACCGGCGCGCCTTCGCCGTCTGGGACGCCGCTCGCGGGGACTGGGCGGTGGAGCCCGGTACCTACGAGGTGCGCGTGGGCAGCTCCTCGCGGGACGTGCGCGCGCGCGCCCGGGTGGAGCTCTCCTCCGAGGCCCCTCCCCTGCCCCAGGACGTTCCCGCGGTGTACCGGGACGTGCGAGCGCCGGGAGGCTTCAGCCATGAGGCCTTCGCCGCCCTGTACGGCGCCCCCCTGCCGGAGAACACCCACGAGGCGCCCGGCGCCTTCACGCTCAACACCCCGCTCATGGACATGCACGCTTCGCCCGTGGCGCGCTTCATCCACGCGCGCATGTTCGCCGAGGCGAGCAGGTTTCTGGGGAAGGCCCGGGAGGACATCTCCCCCGTCCTCCGCAGCATGCTTCAGGAGGCCTCGCTCCGCTCCCTGTGGCTCGCCACCCAGGGCCTCGTACGGCGGCCCCTCATGGAGGCCCTGCTCTCCCTGAGCAATGGCCGCTACACCCGCGGAGCCCTCGCGCTCCTGCGGGCCGCGCTCACCCTGGGGCGATGAGCGGCCGGGGACCGGGCGCTCAGTCCTCGGCGTCCTGGCACACCGCGCCCGAGCCGCAGACGATGAACACGGTGTTGAAGTAGTCCACCCCGCTCGAGCACGAGGTGGTGCGGATGCGCTCCAGGCACGTGTCGAGCCCCTTCTCGTTGATGGCGGGGCAGTTGTTCGCCGTCCACACGCCCTGGAAGAAGTCCCGGCTCTTCACCTCACACTCGGCCCGGTCCTGGAACTCCTGGCCCGAGCCAGAGCCGATCTCCTCACAGCCCGCGTAGTAGTCGCAGGCGGCGCGGGTGGCCTGGACATGCGCGTCCTCGCGGGTGGTCGGGCCACACGCGGGCAGAACGGCCAGCAGGGACAGCAGGGACAGGGAAGGAGAGAGGCGCATACGGGTGGGCATCGTGGATGACATGGCTTGCTCCGTGTGGGTCCTGACGCGAAGCGCCTTATAGGCAGACACGCCTCATGGGTCACGCACCGAGAGCAGCCCGGGCGGCGCTCCCTTCTTCTTGGAGAGAAGGAGGGCTTTGGGTGCTTCCACTCTGGGGGTAGGCTCGGACGCTGAGTGCGGATGGAACGCAGAGGGGACGTCACCGCGGCGCACGGACCCTCGCGGCATGTGACTCCCAGCGCCCGAGGATCTCCAAATGACTGCGACCCGTTGGTTGGGACTGGCCACGCTGACCCTGCTGTTCGCCACGAACGCCCTCGCCCAGGAGGCGAGCGCCGTGGGGCGCTGGACCACCATCGATGACGAGACGAAGAAGCCCAAGTCCATCGTCACCATCTACGAAGAGGGCGGCAAGCTGTACGGGAAGATCGAGAAGCTCTTCCGCGCGCCCAACGAGGAGCAGAATCCGCTCTGCGACAAGTGCGAGGGGGCGCTGAAGAACCAGCCCATCATCGGCATGGTCATCCTGCGCGACCTCAAGAAGGACGGCAATGAGTGGACGGGTGGCACCATCCTCGACCCGGCCAATGGCAAGACCTACAAGGCCAAGATCGCCGTCGAGGACGGGGGCAAGAAGCTGAAGGTCCGCGGCTTCATCGGCATCGCCCTCATCGGGCGCACCCAGTACTGGATGCGCGCCGAGTAGGTAGAACCCGAGCATCAGGGCCGCCCTCCCGGGAGCTTCCCGGGGGCTGGCGGAGGACACGGCACATGGCGAAGTCACGCGAGTGGACGTACCGGGGACCGCGCGGCCAGCTCGTGGCGCGGACGTGGAGCGGGTCCCAGGCGCCGAGCGAGGTGCTCGCCCACGTCACGGAGTTCATCCGGACGCAGCTCACCGCCCTCTGAGGACGCGGTCACCCTCCAGCGAGCACGACAACCCGCGGCTCGGACCCTACTGCGGACGTGATATTTCCGTGGAGCGAGATGGAGACCTGTCTGGTCATCCTCGGCACCATCGTGCTAGGAACGCTCCTCGGGAGGACTGCATGAAAGAAGAAGACACGCCCTGGAGCGGAGGACCCCTGGGGCCGTATCGCATCACCCTTCGCCATCGCGCGATCGGCGGAGGACTGGGGCGCCTGTACGAGGCGCGCAACACCGAGACGGGCAACCCGGCCCTGGTGCTCATGCCCGCCCCCAAGGGAGATCTGCGGGCGGAAGAGCACTGGCAGGTGCGCGCCACCGCCAACGTCACCCCGCCCTACCTCGCGCTGGAGGTGGAGCACGCGCCCGCGAACGGACAGCCCCGGCAGCTGACGTGGATGCTCGAGCGGTGGGCGGCGACCTTCATGCGCATCGACGCCCGGCCGGAGATGCGCGCCCACCTGACGGGAGGCCCGAAGGAGTCTCGTCCGCGTCCGGCGGGCCGGCTCGGTTCGCCCGGGGCGGCGCTGGCGCTGGCCGCGCTGCTCGCGCTCGCGGTGCTCCTCTGGCCACGGGCCACCGTGCATCCGCAGGAGGTGCACGCCCAGGAGAAGCACTCCGTGGAGGAAAGCCTGGAGTTCATCCCCGCGAACGATGAGGTGCTGGCGGGCATCGCGGGGCTCCCCATGCCCGAAAAGCCTGCTGTGGGCCAGAAGAGGCCTCCGTGCGATGCCACGCGTGGCGAAGTGGAGCTGCGCGGCGCGTGCTGGCTCGAACTGGCCAAACACCCGCCGTGTCCCAGAGGCATCGCCGAGTACCAGGGCAAGTGCTACGTCGGCATCGAAGCCACGCCGCGCCCCCCCACCTCCATCGGGCCCTGAAACATCGTCCCACGGTTCCACTTGGGACTCGCGCAGGCCCAACCCTCGCGGCGCGCACGGCGAAGTCCTTCGCCACCACACAGCCAGCGTCCACCTCGCACGCCGCGCTGCCTCCAATCACGCCGGCTCCGTTCTCGTTGTCACGGTATTCATTGTCATCGCGCCGCGCACTCCGCAGCCCCTCGAGCACCTCCACCACTTGGAATGGATTGGAGGCGCAGGCCGCAAGTAGCATGGCTCCTGGACAATGATGGGCGGCCGGATGTCCAGGCCGCGGGAGGTCAGGCGGCATGATGCTCGCGGTCAAGCACCTGGATCCGGTGTTGGGAATCGACATCCACTTCATCATCACCCCACCCGGAGTGGTGGTGCCCATTCCCCACCCGCATATCGGCATCGTCTTCGACCCGTTCGACTACCTGCCCATCATCGGCGCCACGGTGGTGGTCAACGGCTTGCCGCGGGCGCAAGCGGGCACGGGCGGCGTGACACTGCCTCCCCACTTCCCCATTGGAGGGGTGTTCGCCAAACCGCCGGGCAACGAGAACGAGACCTTCATGGGCAGCTCCACCGTGGTGGTGGACGACGAGCCCTTCACCTACATGACGCTGCCGGTGCTCAGCTGCCAGGACATCGGCATGCCCTCGCCGCCACGCAAGAAGGGGCCGGGGGCCAAGACGCTGCTGCTTCCCACCTCCATTGCCCTGTCCATTCCGACGGGGCCGCCGGTGTTCGTGGGCGGGCCTCCGACGATTTCCCTGTCGGGGCTGATGACGAAGGTGGCGGTGGGAGGCCTGCTCAAGGGCTTGAAGAAGCTGCGCAAGCTGCAGAAGGGCAGCCGGAGGATGAAGGCCCTGTCCGAGCGCCTCAACCGGAAGGCGGCCCGGGCCCTGGACGCGCTGAAGGTGGGCAAGGAGTCGCGCATGCGGGACTTCGCCCGCGGTGCCATCTGCACGTTGACGGGGCACCCGGTGGACGTGGCCACGGGGAAGGTGGTGACGGAGGCGGCGGATTGGGAACTACCGGGGCCCATCGCGCTGCGTTTTACCCGCCGCTACGCCTCGAGTTGGGGCGAGAGGGACACGGGGCTGGGTTGGGGGTGGAGCCACTCGCTGGGGTTGGCGGTATGGGAGGAGGACGGGCGGGTGGTGTACCGGGCGGAGGACGGGCGGGAGCTCGAGTTCGACACCACGGGCTTCCCCGGACAGCGGATGCCGGTGGGGGCCCAGGTGGAGCAGCGGATGAACCGGCTGACGCTGCGGCGGGAAGGGGAGGCGCGCTGGGAGGTGGAGTCGGCGGAGGGCCTCACACACGAGCTGCGGCGCGTCGCGGGCGAGAGACAGCCGGGAGTGTGCCGGGTGGTGCGCACGCGCAACCGGCCAGGCCACGCCATCGAGTACGAGTACGACGGGCTGGGGCACCTGAAGTGGGTGAGGGACAGCGCGGGCCGGCGGGTGCTCTTCGAGTGCGACGCGGCGGGACGCCTCCTACGGGTGGCGCTGCCTCACCCGCGCGAGCCGGGGCAGGTGACGCACAACCGCTACGTGTACTCGGAGGCGGGACACCTGGTGGAGACGCGGGACGCGCTGGGCCAGGCCATGCGCTACGCCTACGAGGGCTGTCTGCTGGTGAAGGAGACGGACAGGACGGGCCTCTCCTTCCACTTCGAGTATGACGGGAAGGGGGCGGAGGCGTGGTGCGTGCACACGTGGGGGGACGGCGGCATCTACAACCACCGGCTGCGCTACGACAGGAGGGCACGAGTCACCGAGGTGACGGACTCACTGGGCCACACCACCACCTACCACTCCAACGCAGCGGGGGTGGTGGAGAGGGAGGTGGACGCGCGGGGAGGGGAAAAGCGCAAGGAGTACGACGAGGCGCTGCGGCTGGTAGGGGAGACGGACGCGCTGGGCCACACTACCACGTACGAGTACGACGCGCGCGGCAACCGGACGAAGGTGGTGGGACCGGACGGGACCACGGTGGCTGTGCGCTACAACCGGCACAACCTGCCGGAGGAGGCCACGGACGCCAACGGGGGCACGTGGCGCTGGCGCTACGACGTGTGCGGCCAGTTGCTGGAGGAGACCCATCCGCTGGGGGAGACGCGGCGCCATGCGTATGTGCGCGGCCTCCGGGTGGTGGAGGTGGGCGGGGGCGGTGAGCGGACGGAGTACGAGTACGACGAGCAGTGCAACCCCATTCGCGTCCGCCTGCCCACCGGAGGGCAGGTGCGTCTGGAGTACGACCGGAGGGGCCGGAGGGTTTGCCTTCGAGACGCACGCGGGGGCGTGGAGCGGGTGCACTACGACTTGCTGGACAGGCCGGTGCGGGTGGAGGGGCCCGGCCTGGAGATGCTCGAGGGCCACTACGACGCGGAGGGCAACCTGCTGGAGGTGAAGGGGCCGCTGCGTCAGGTGCGGCTGGGCTACACGGGCTTGCACTGGCCCGCCTGGCGGGAGGAGGCGGGCACCCGCCTGGGCTGGCGCCATGACGCCGACGGCCAACTGGTGGAGGTGGAGAACGAGGCGGGCGAGGTGTACCGCTATACCCGGGACGAGTTGGGACGGGTGGTGCGCCAGGAGGGCTTCGACGGGGCGGTATGGCACTACGAGTACGACGCGGCCGGGCGGCTGACGAGGGCCACGCAGCCGAGTGGCAAGACGCGGCACCTCACCCATGATGAGGCGGGGAGGCTGACGCGGGTGGAGTACGGCGACGGCACCTTCCGGGCCTTCGGCTACCGGGCGGACGGGGCGCTGGTGGAGGCGGAGAACGAGTCGGGCCGGGTGCTGCTGGAGAGGGATGCGCTGGGACGGGTGGTGGCGGAGAAGCAGGGGGAGGTGGAGGTGGTGTCCCGCTACTCGGCGGCGGGCCACCGGGTGGAGGTGGAGAGCAGCCTGGGGGCGCACCAGAAGCTGCTGAGGGACGCGCTGGGGTGGGTGCATGGAGTCACGTCCACCTCGCCTGGGAGGGCGGCGTGGACGGTGCGGATGGAGAGGGACGCGGGCGGGCTGGAGGTGAAACGGTGGATGCCGGGCGGGGTGGAGGTGGGCTGGAGGCATGACGAGGCGGGCCGCCCCACGGAGAGGCGCACGTGGGTGGGCGGCGGGACGGTGGCCCAACGCACCTGGCGCTGGCGGGCCGGTGGCCAGTTGGCGGCCATGTGGGACGCGGTACATGGCGCCAGCGAGTACCGGCACGACGCGCGGGGACGGCTGGTGGGGACGAAGCGGCCGGACGGCGGCTTCCAGCACCGGGCCCTGGACGAGGTGGGCAACCTCTACCGCCACCCCGCCCGGGCGGACCGGCGCTACGGGCCGGGCGGGCGGCTGCTGCAATCCTTCGAGACGCACTACACCCACGACGCGGACGGCAACCTGACGGAGAAGCACACGCCCCAGGGCACCTGGCGCTATGGGTGGAATGGGGCGGGCTTGCTCTCCGAGGTACAGCGGCCGGACGGCACCCGGGTACACTTCGCCTACGACGCGCTGGCCCGGCGCACGCGCAAGGTGGTGCTGAGCGCGGAGTTGGCGGGGCAGCCGGCATCCACGCGCGAAGTCCGCTTCGTGTGGGATGGACACGTTCCGCTGCACGAGGTGGCTTCTTCCGAAGACGTCACCACCTGGCTCTTCGAGCCGGAGAGCTTCGCTCCGCTGGCCCGGGAGGACACCACCGGGCGCTACGCGGTGGTGACGGATCACCTGGGCGCGCCCACGGAGATGTACGACGAGTCGGGGCAGCTTGCCTGGAGGATGCAACTGGACACCTTCGGGGTGGGCAGGACGGACGTGGCCCTCGAGCCGTGCCCCTGGCGCTGGCCGGGACAGTACGAGGACGAGGAGACGGGCCTCCTCTACAACCGCTTCCGCTACTACGACGCGTATGCCGGGCGCTACATCAGCCAGGATCCGTTGGGACTGGCCGCGGGTCCCAATCTCTACGGCTACCCCGAGGACCCTCTCTCCGCCAGTGATCCCTTGGGGTTGACCAAATGTACGAGGCATGGGGTCAAGCGGAACAATCCAGCCGCTTGGCGCCAGTTGCGCGACTTGTGGGATCAGATTGGTTACGGCGATATTCTCAGTGACGCCAACCGCCAGAAGATTGCCAAGGGGCAGACGCCTGAGGTGGATGATGCTTGGATCCGGCACTTTCCAGGAGACAATGTACTCAAGGGGGAGAAGATTCCAATGCATCACATTGGTGGGAGTCCTATCACCGTTCCGCTTCCAGCAAGTCGGCACCTGGACGCGCATATGCCTGGTGGATTCAAGAACAACCCGGGTGGTCCCGGAATGTCTGGTTGAGGCAAGGATGAGCCACGGATTGTTGGCATACCTGAGTGCGGATTTTTCAGATGATGATGTACGTGCGTTACGAGAGCTTGTTACAAATCTCGCAAGCTCAGGAGGCTGGAGTCATAAACCGCCGATGTTCGTCGATGAGGTGGACGATAGCTCATGCACTCGACCTGAAGATGAACCAGTGAGAACCGTCGGGGTCTTGCTCAAAGTGAGCGAACCTGGAGAGAGTCCGATGACCTTGGTCGACGAACTCATGAGACTGCTTGATGCGTTGTCCTTGTTCTCCAGCGAGCGTGGGGTCGAATTGGAGGTTCAATTGGATGACACGTATGTTGGAGAGATTCGCAATGGAGTGCCGGATCGACTCATTCGTGAGGGACTGCTAGCTCGCTGGTAGGAGCTACGCCGTGGTGACGGACCACCTGGACGTCCCCACGGAGATGTACGACGAGTTGGGGCAGCTCGCCTGGAGGATGCAATTGGACACCTTCGGGCTTCCACCCCGACAACCTCCGGTTCGCGCCCGACGGCTCCCTTCTCGCGACAGGGCACCCGAACTCCATCGCCGTCGTGGGCCTGTGTGGATTCCTGCTCGGGTGCGGCATCGGGACGGAGGTGGCCCGCATCGATCCGGCCACCTTCCAGGCGGCCACACTCTTCGAGCGAGGCGCGAACGAGACCTTCAGCGCGGGCACGAGCGCCATCGTCGTCGGTGACGAGCTCTGGATCGGCTCCTTCGTCTCTCGCGCGCTCCTGATCGTACCGCTCAACGAGCGGATTCAACGCCCGGACGGGCAAGAGAAGAGCCGATGAAGCGGCACGTGCTGATTACCGGGGCCAGCATCGCGGGGCCCGCCATGGCCTGGTGGCTGAACCGCCATGGCATGGCGGCGACAGTGGTGGAACGCGCCCGGGAGTTCCGGGACGGCGGGCAGACCATCGACGTGCGCGGCGCCGGCCGGACGGTGGTCCAACGCATGGGCCTCGAGGAGGCGATCCGCGAACGGACGACGCACGAGGAGGCGGTCGCTTTCGTGGACGCGCGGAACCACGTGCGGGCCCGGATCGGCGTGGAGCAGTTCGGCGGTAACGGTCTTGTCGCGGAGCTGGAGATCCTCCGCGGCGAGCTCGCGCGCTTGCTGGTCGAGCACAGCCGCGACTCGGTCGAGCCACGTTCACGCCGGAGGCACACGCCGTGTTCCGGCGGAGCGCCTCGGGGTCTCACGCGGGTGACAGTGCCCCCGGGAACAAGCGCTGACAACGTGCCCAAATTTCCCCTCGCCCTCCGGGAGAGGGGATATTTCCACGAGGGGATATTTCCACGGACAAGGATTAGAGCGGCGAGTCCAGGAAGCCGGGCCGGAACTCCGTCACCTGTCCGCCGCTGAAGGAGAAACGGCCGCCGAACTCGGGGCGCTCGTCGTTGATGACGTACCCGAAGTCCAGACGGAACGGGTACGTGTTGAACTGGGGGAAGAGCAGCCGCAGCCCCACGCCCACCGAGTGCACGAAGCGGGGGCTCTCATCGAACGCCGAGCCACCGTCGTAGAAGAGCACGCCGCCCAGGTGCACCGTGTAGAGGATGAGCGGCCGGGTGCGGTACTCCACGTTGAGCAGCGCCATGCGCTTTCCCGAGTAGGCCTCCGGCTGCGCCCCCCGCAGTCCGTTGCCGCCGCCGAGCAGCAACACACGCTCGTTCAGGTCATCGGTGTTCACGTCCAGCAGGCCCCGCACCACGAAGCGCCCGCCGAGCACCTTCGGGGAGACCTGCTGGAACTCCACGGCCCAGCGGCGGTTGATCCACGTCCCCGCCCCCTGCCCCCCGAGAATCCGGCGCACGGAGGCGGCGGTGGCCAGCGAGGAGAGCGCATCCCCCAGGCGCAACCGGTAGCGGCCGGTGAGGCCCACCTCGGCGAAGTTCCCCGCCCCGGCCAGCAGCGCGGGGGCGTAGCGCGCCGAGGCGGTGAGGGAGGGCCCCACCTGGAAGTCCTCGGAGAGGGCGTAGGAGTCCACGTCGCGCATCACCTCGTAGCGCGTCTCCCAGAAGCGCGCGTAGCCGAGTACGTACGTGGCGTCCTCGGCGCGAGGCAGATAGGTGTCCCGCAGCCAGGCGCGCCGGGCCTCGTCCAGCCCGGAGTCCGCGGGAGCCCCATAGCGCCGGTGGTACACGCCCACGCCTCCGCCCGCGTCCACCTTGTAGCGCGAGCCCCAGGAGCGCAGGTACAGCAGGCTCCCGCTCAGCTCGCGCGCATCGTAGATGTAGGGCACCGTGCCGCCCTCGGGGTACGGCAGCGCCCACACCTCGGCTCCACGGAAGACACGGACGGGCTGCACGCGCCACACCGCCTGCGCCTGGAAGCTCCACGGCGTGTCCAGCGAGTAGAAGGGCCGCGTCACCAGCACGCTGCCGCGCGAGCCCTCGAGCTGCCCGTTCTCGCGCCCGAAGATGAGCGAGGCCGTCTCACTGAGGTACCAGCGGCTGCCGCCCAGGCGCGGATCCACGTACGTCTGCCCGAAGCTCACCGAGTCCCGGCGCAGCAGGAAGTCCAGCGCCACCTTCTTGTTCAGCCCCAGGAAGTTCTGCTCGGTGCCCTGCAGCCGCAGCGACTGAATCAACGTGCCCACCACCTGGAAGTCCTGGTTGAGCCGCAGCGACCACAGGTCCTTGGTGATGATGAGCAGCGACACCGTGTCCGGCGTGGAGCCGCGCACCGGCACCACGCGCACCACCGCGAAGATGCCCAGCTTGCGCAGGTTGCGCGCCGTCTCGTACGCCCGCGCCGCCGAGTACGGCGCCCCGGGCTCCAGCAGCACCTCGCGCCGGATGACCGACTCGCGGGTCCGCGCGTGGAACACATTGAGGAACAGCGGGTACGGGTCGCTCGGGGCGACGACGTCCTCGGAGGCCACGAGCACGGCCTCCAGGCGCTTGCCCTCGGGCTCCGGCTCCAGGGTGCGGCCCTCTTCGAGGGACAGGCCCCACTGCACGAGCGCGTCCTCGTAACCCTCGGCGGGCGGGGGCGGGTCCGCCGCCAGCAGGGGGGCGATCAAGAGGGGCAGCCAGGCGAGCGACACGGTCACATCCTGACACGCCGCCAGGGCCCGGGAATACGCTAGTGAACAGCTCCGGCCCCCGCCGGGTTGGAGGGGATTCCCGGGCCGGGCCGGAAGCGGGAGACTTCAGCCTTTCAAGAGATGCACCCCGTAAGGTCCGGACGCAACGTGAAGATTCTCCTGGTAGAGGACAACGAGGACATCCGCGAAGGGCTGACCGATCTGCTCGAGAGCGAGGGCTATTCGGTCTCCGGCAGCGGCACCGCGGAGGAGGGGCTGGCCCGCTTGAGGTCGGACTCGTTCCACCTGGTCATCACCGACTACATGCTGCCCGGGCAGAATGGCGATTGGATGCTGGAGCAGGCGGAGCGGGAGCACCGGCTGCGCGGCACGAGCGCGCTGATGATCACCGCCCACCCCCGGGTCCGTCCTCCCGCGGGCGTGCGGCTGATGCACAAGCCGTTGGACATCGACGACTTCCTGCGCGTGGTCTACGAGTCCATCACCCCATTACGGGCGGTGGGCGGGTAGCGGCGCCGCCCGCAGGTCTCCCCCGCGCGGCGAGGGCAGCTTCTCGCCCCGGGCGATGGCCGACACGATGCCCGCCAGCTGCTCCACCCCATCCGACAGCGCCGCCGGACCCGGCTGCAGGATGAACGAGCTCTTCACCTCGTAGAGCTGATCATCCACCACCGCGCGCACCCGCTCCCAGCCCGGCCGCGAGACGATCTTCTCGCGCTTCGCCTTGCGGCCACACCAGCTGGCGATGACGCCCTCGGGGTCCCTCCGGGCCACCTCGGCCGGGTCGAAGATGCGGCCCTTGGCGCCCTGGGACTCGCGCGACTCGCGGCACACGTCCTCGCCCCCCACCAGCTCCACCAGCTCCGAGCACCAGCGGATGCCGGAGATGAGCGGCTCGTGCCACTCCTCGAAGAAGATGCGGGGCCGGCGCGGCAGCCGCTCCGCCGCCTCCGCGTGCCGCACGAGGTTGCCCTCCAGCTCGTCCGCCAGCTTCTCCGCGGCCTCGGCCCGCCCCACCAGCGCGCCCACCACGCGCACCGTCTGGAGGATTTCGGCGAGCGAGCGCTGGTTGAAGAGGTACACGGGCACCCCGCGCTTGCACAGCTCGCGGCCGATGTCCGCCTGCAGGTCCGAGAAGCCCAGCACCAGATCCGGCTTCAGCTCGAGGATGCGCTCGAAGTTGGCGTCCAGGAAGGAGCTGACACGCGGCTTCTTGCGCGCCTCGGGCGGACGCACGGTGAAACCGGAGACACCCACCACGAGGTCCCCCGCGCCCATGCGGTACAGCGTCTCGGTCGTCTCCTCGGTCATGCAGACGATGCGCTGGGGGTAGTGCGGTGCGGAGGAGAGCAGGGCCTTCAGCCGGTCGGTCATGGGACGCACTGTAAGGCTTCAACGGCCCTGGATCAGCGCCCGTGTGGCCCCCCGGACTTCCTTCCACCCGCCCTTCCGGACCATGCTCTGCCCTACCCCGAGCCGGGGATGGCGATCGACATGACTCCCGTACGCACCCCCTCCCGCACCTGGCTGCTCCTCGTCCTCCTGGCGGTGGCCACGAGCGCCTGTGGCCCCCGCACCAAACAGCAGCGCCAGGCCTACGGCGAGAAGCGGACCGACGAGGCCACGCTGCTGCTCAGCGAGGCGACGAGCCACCTGCGCGAGCTGAACGCGGACCGCGCCGAGCCCCTGCTGGCCAAGGCGAAGGAGGTGCTGGCCCACCCGGACGTGGACCTGTCGCCCGAGGGGGAGATGCTGCGCTCGGAGCTGGCGGAGCTGCAGGCGCGCGTGCCCCGGGTGCGCGAGGAGAAGGTCCGGCGGGAGAAGCAGGCCGTCGCCGAGCGCGAGCGCAAGGAGCTCGAAACGGCGGTGGAGAAGCAGCGGGACGCGGTGGTGGAGGCGCTGTTCGCGGCCAACGAGGCGCTGGATGCGCTCGAGGCGAAGGACGCGGGGAGCGCGCAGGTGACGGCGGCGAGCGAGGCCCTCCAGCGCACCCGGGAGCGGCTGAAGGCGGGCAAGGAGCTGGAGGCGAAGAGCGAGGACTACGCGGCCTCGGCGCGGAGCACCGAGCGGAAGCTGGAGCAGGCGGAGGCGCGGCTGAAGCAGGGGCGGAGGGTGATCGACTTCGTGTCCGGGCCGCTCGGCGGCAGCCAGGAGGCGCCGGCGCTGGAGAAGAAGGCGCGCAAGGAGAAGGACCTCGCGGCGAGGCTCTCGCTCTACACGGAGGTGAGGGAGCGCTACCGGGTGTGTGCGAGCGAGGCGGAGACGCTGCTGTCCGAGATGCCCGAGCTCGCGCGCAGCCCGCTGCCGGTGAAGGGCCGCCCGATGGTGCTCAAGGCCGTCATCCTGGGGTGCAAGAAGAAGGCGGGCCTCACCCAGCGCGCGGTGGTGAAGCTGGAGAAGGCCCAGGTGAAGTGGGAGAAGGCCCGGGAGAAGCGCGAGAAGGCCCGGGAGGCCGCGAGGCAGAAGGCGCTCGCGCGCAAGCGCAAGTAGGCCTCACGACGGCGGGGCCGCCGGCTCCCTCGTCCCCACGGAGAACTCCCCCTGGACTCGCCGCCCGCGTTGACGCGGCGCGTAAGTCCGGCGCGTCAGGGAAGGACTCCCCAGGTGAACCGTCCAGGACGTGACGTCCTGGCGCCGGAGCCGTATTCTCGGCCCCGGGTGACTCGGGATTCCAGCAGCTCCCGGGTTTTCGGTGTCAGCGTGTCTGGTGGTAGCATACGAGACAGGTCACATTTCGTCCCGCCCACCCCGGCGGGCGGCGGGGGAGCTCATGGTTCAAAGCGGCGCGCAACCCCAGAGCGCACCGGCCGACGTCGGAGATCCCCTCATCGGCAGGGTCCTCAACGACAAGTTCCGCATCGTCGAGGCGCTCGGCTCGGGGGGCATGGGCCGCGTGTACAAGGCCGTGCAGTCGCCGCTGGAGCGACTGGTGGCGCTCAAGGTGCTCAACCCCCAGTACAGCGAGGGCAAGGACCCCGGCTTCCAGAAGCGCTTCTTCATGGAGGCCGCCGTCACCGCCAGGCTGCGCCACCCCAACACCGTCACCGTCATCGACTACGGCCGCACGGACGATGGGGTGCTGTACATCGCCATGGAGTACCTGGAGGGGCAGACGCTGGCGCAGCTCCTCACCCAGCAGGGGCCGCTGCCGTGGATGCGGGTGATGAACATCGCCCAGCAGGTGGCGCGCTCGCTGCGCGAGGCGCACCGGGTGGGCCTCATCCACCGCGACCTCAAGCCCGCCAACATCATGGTCCTCAACCAGGAGGACGACCATGACGTGGTGAAGGTGCTGGACTTCGGCCTGGTGAAGTCCTTCCTGCCGGACCGGGGCGGCTCCAACGAGACGGAAATCACCCAGGCGGGCGTCATCCTCGGCTCGCCGCAGTACATGGCGCCCGAGCAGGCGCGCAACGTGTCCGACCCGCGCAGCGACGTGTACTCGCTGGGCGTGGTGATGTTCCAGATGCTGATGGGGCGTCCGCCCTTCCAGGCGGCGCAGAGCATCGACGTCATCTTCAAGCACCTCAACGAGGCCCCGCCCGTCTTCGCCGCCGTGTGGCCCGGCCACACCGTGCCGCAGGAGGCGGAGGCGCTGGTGATGCGGTGCCTCTACAAGCGCCCCGAGGAGCGCTTCCAGTCCATGGACGAGGTGCTGGAGGCCATCCGCCGCGTCGCCGCGTCCGCGGGCTTCAGCGGGGCCTTCTCCAGTCCGCGCAACGCCATCACCAGCGGCTTCACGCCCCTGCCCGGCCCCGGCAGCGGTCCCGTGTCGGGCGCGCAGACCGGCCCCCTGCCCTCTCCCGGCTCCACCGGCGCGAGCACCGTGGCGCTCGACATCGCCGTGGAGGAGGCGCCCGCGAAGCCGGCCGCGCCCCGGCGCACGCTGCCCCTGGCCCTCTTCGCGGCCTCGCTGCTGCTCGGCGTCACGGTGGCCGCGGTGGTGGCCCTGCGCGCCCCCGCGCCCCAGCCTCCTCCGGAGCCCGAGCCCCTCCAGGCGGTGGCCCCGGCGGTGAAGACTCCCGCACCCGAGAAGCCCGCGGCCGAGCAGCCCGCGGCCGAGCCGCCCGCCACCGCGGCGGCCGCGCCCGAGGCCCCGGCCCAGCAGCCCGCCGCCGAGCCCGCGGAGCTGGCCGCTCCGCTCGTCCCGTCCGGGCCCGTGGCCATCCGCTTCGTGATCGACAGCGAGCCCGGTGGCGCCAAGGTGATGTACGGGGGGCGCGTGCTGGGAGAGACGCCCCTGGAGCTGCCGGTGCCCCCCGGCGCCGATGGCCGCGCGAGCGCCCGGCTCACCTTCGCGCTGGACGGCTACCAGCGCGTCACCGCCATCGCCGCGGGCGAGGGGCCGGTGGTGCGCCACACGCAGAAGCTGAAGAAGAAGTCCGGTTCCCGCTCCGCGTCGGACAGGAACTCGGCCGGGTACAAGGACGACCCCTACTGAGATGGTGATGAACCCGACCGCCTTGAAGCGAGCGGGCGCCCTCGCGCTGGTGCTGTACGCGGGGAGTGCCTCCGCGGACGCGCGCCTGGAGGCCCGCCGTCACTTCCGCAGTGGCATGAGCCTCATCGCCCAGGGTCAGTACGACCAGGGCATCGCCGAGCTGCTGGTGGCGTATTCCATCAAGCCGCACCCCAACGTCCTCTACAACATCGCCCGGGCCTACCAGGACGCGGGCCTGTTGACCGAGGCGGCCGACTACCTGCGGCGTTACATCGCCGCCAACCCGCCGGACGTGGCCACGGCGCAGGCCACGCTGGTGAAGCTGGAGGAGTCGCTGCGGGCCGCCGAGGCGGCGAAGCAGGACGAGGCGTCGAAGTCCACCGAGCCGGTGGTGCCCGGGAAGAAGCCCGCGCTGCCGCCCATGCCCGCGGCGCCCGGAGGGGCCGAGGCGGCCCGCTCGCTCGCGGTGCTGGTGGAGCGCTTGGAGAAGGCCATCGCCCGCGCCGAGTCCCTGCCCGCGACGCCGGCCCCCAGCCCCTCCGCGCAGCCCGCGCCGGCCGAGGCCGAGGCCGCCAGCACCGAGGCCAGCTCCGACGAGGAGGAGGGAGCGGTGCCCTACGAGGAGCGCGTGGTGACGGCCAGCCGCCGGGCCCAGTCCTCGCTGGAGGCCCCCAACGCCACCACCGTCATCACCGCCGAGGACATCCGCCTGTCGGGCGCCACCACCCTGCCGGAGCTGCTGCGCCGCGTGCCGGGCGCCGACGTGATGATGCTGGGGCCGGGCAGCGCCAACTTCTCCGTGCGCGGCTTCAACCAGCGCGTGGCCAACAAGGTGCTGGTGCTGGTGGACGGCCGCACCGAGTACCAGGACTTCCTGGGCATGACGCTCTGGTCCTCCATCCCCGTGGAGTTGGAGGACATCGAGCGGATTGAAGTCATCCGCGGCCCGGGCAGCGCGCTCTACGGCGCCAACGCGATGCTGGGCGTGGTCAACATCATCACCCGTGCGCCGGGCACCGGCCCCAAGGCGCGCTTCCAGGCCCACGCCGGCAACGCCAACGTCGCGGGCGGCAGCTTCGTGAGCCATGGCGGCTCGGGCGGGCTGCGCTACCGCGCCTCGGCGGCGTACTCGCAGGCGGACAAGTGGAGCCGGGACTTCGCGGAGGACCGGCCGGACGTGGCGGTGGTGGACCCGCAGCCGAACCTCGGCCTGCGCAGCGCGCGCGGCAACCTGGCCACCAGCTACAAGTTCGGCTCGGGCGCCGAGCTGGGCGTGTCCGGCGGCGTCAACCGCCTCTACACGGAAATCTACCCGCTGGGCCTGCTGCGCAACTTCTACCTGGACGGGGTGAGCGCCTTCGCCAAGCTGGACGTGGGGCTGGGGCCGCTCAAGGTCAAGGCCTTCTGGAACCACCTCGGGATGGACGCGGGGCCGCAGTACGAGGCCGTGGGGCAGCGCTCACTGGCCACGCGCGTGGAGTCCAACCTCTTCAACGGCGAGGTGCTCTACAGCAAGGGCTTCCAGCTGCTGGGCGAGCACCAGGTGAACGTGGGCGTGGAGGGCCGCCTCAAGCGCGTGGCGTGGAGCTACCTGGGCCCGCTGCGCGAGGAGTTCCACGCCGCGGCCTACGTGCAGGACGAGTGGCGGCTGGCCCAGCCCCTGCGCGTGGTGGCCTCCTACCGCGTGGACCGGCACCCGCTGCTCGACAAGGGGCAGCCGGGCCTGGCGCACTCGCCGCGCATCTCCGCCCTCTTCATGCCCTTCGAGGGCCATGCCTTCCGCGCCAGCGCGGCCTCGGCCTTCCGCGAGCCCACGTTCCTGGAGAGCTACATGGGCGTGCGCGTCCCCATCCCGGGCGTCAACGGCGCCAGCGCGCTGTCCCTGGGCAACCGGGCGCTCCAGGCCGAGCGGATGGTGGCGCTCGAGCTGGGCTACCGCGGCGAGGCGCCGGAGCTGGGCATGGACTGGGACGTGGCGCTCTTCCAGGACACGGTGACCAACCTCATCCACCTGTCCGCCGTGCGGCCCCTGCCCGCGGGCGAGTCCTGGGACTCGGAGACGGGCACGTACCTGCTGGGCCGCTCCCTCTTCGAGAACGAGGCGGCCGTCTACACCGCGCGCGGCGCCGAGGCCGGCGTCACCCTGGCCCCGGTGGATGGCCTCGGCATCAAGGCCAGCGCCGCCTTCCAGCAGGTGACGGCGGATGGAGAGAAGGGCCTGTGCGGCCCCTGCAGCCAGACGCCCCAGGTGAAGCTCTTCGGCGGCGTCACCTACCGCACGCGCCAGGCGCTGGAGTTCGGCGTGGACGCGGCCTGGACGTCCTCCACCGTCTGGGTGGAGCGGGAGCCCTCGTCCAAGGATCCCACCGTCATCGAGCCGCTGGCCAACACCCTGCCCGCCTACACCATCATCAACGCCCGCGTGGGCTACACGCCGGTGAAGGACAAGGTGTCGGTGGCGCTGGTGGGCTCCAACCTGGGCCCCGCGCACGCCCAGCACCCCTTCGGCAACCGCATCGAGCGCCGCGTGCTCGCCCTCCTGACGGTGACCCCATGAGCCTCTCCGCTTCCAAGACGCTGGCGGGCCTGGCCCTCGCGTCCGTGCTCGCCACCGGCTGCGAGCCCCCGCCCGTGGTGCCCACCGCGGACCAGCGCCAGAACCAGCGGCTGTCCCGCATCGAGGGCCAGGTGGTGGTGCAGAGCCGCGCGCGCGGCAACGCCATCGTCCTGCTCTACGACGCCGCCCGTCCGCCTCCGCCCCAAGGCGCGGGCCGCCCGCTGAGCTTCACCGTCATTCCCGCGCAGAAGCTCTTCGGCCCGGCGGACCCGGCCTCCTCCGGCCCCTTCACCGCGCCCTTCTCCTTCAGCCTCGTGGCCCCGGGGCGCTACCTGCTGCGCGGCTTCATCGACGCGGACACCTGCGTCACGGGCGCCTCGCCCTGCCACGGGCCGGACTTCATTCCCTGGTACGGCATCACCGGCGAGCCCAACGCCGGAGACGTGGGCGGCGCCGCGGTGGACCCGCTCACCCGCGTGCCACGCGTGGTGGAGGTGGCCGCGGGCGCGGACGGGGCGCTGCAGGCCGCCACCGGCGTCATCGTGAGCTTCAGCGACTCGAGCGCCATTCCCCTCGAGCGGCCCGCCTTCCGCGTGGAGGGCGGCGCCCGGTTCGACCCCGCGGCGGGCCTCAAGCGGCTGGACCTCTGGCCCCTGCAGGTGCGCGAGGGGGTGGTGTCCGCGGGTGCTCCCGCCCTGGTCGTGCGCTACGTGGACGACAACGGCGACGGCGTGCCCGATGACGCCAACAGTGACGGCCAGCCGGACCTGTGGCCGCGCGTGCTGGTGCGCAAGCTGGCCGACGCGGAGGGGCTCAGCGGCTCGCAGACGCTCGCCGACGAGAACGACCTGGACCGGGATGGCCTCCTGGATGCCACGGGCGCCGACTACCTCCGGACCGATGGCACCCTCGACGGGCTGCCGGACCAGGTGGTGCTCGCCGCGGGGCTGGTGGCGGACCCGGTGTATGCCGCGCTGCGCAAGCCGGATGGGACTCCGCGTATGGAAGCCGTGGCCGTCCCTTCACTGGGAGTGTACATCCAACCCCATGCGTTCGACGTGAGGGACCCGTCCAACCGGGTGATGCTGAAGTCGGTGCCGCCCGGCCGCTACGCCCTCACGCTCGTCCAGTTCACCGGCCAGACGTGGCGCGTGCCCAACGAGCTCTCCCCCTCCCTGGCGGAGGAGGACGGGCTGCCCGCGGTGGAGAGCCAGTCGTTCGTGGTGGAAGTGCCGTGAAAAAGCCTCATCCCACCGGCGCGAAAAACTCCAGGGCTGGACGACGGGCCACTTTGACTTCGCGTTGTCCGTCGGACAACATACAGTAGGAATTCCCGGACAGGGATGTGGAGGGGGGACAGTGCAGGGAGACTCTCCAATGAAGCCGGCAACTGTTGTGCCCGAAGCAGCGGCGACCTCGTCGCCACGTCCGACGTCGGCCGCCAACGAGCCGCCGCGGCCAGTTGCTGCCCCCACCGGGCCGGCGCTGACACCGGCGCCCCTCAGCGAGCCGTCGCGTCCATTCGGCGTGCTCAACGCCGAGACGGCCAAGGCCTTCGCGGCCGCGGCCTCCAGCGAGACGCGCGCCTTCGCCCGCCCGGATCCCGCGGTGCAGCCCCAGCGCGTGCTGCTGGTGGATGACAGCCGCTCCATCCGGACGCTGCTGAAGATCTACCTGATGGCGCGCTCCTTCGAGTACATCGAGGCCGAGTCGGCCGAGGCGGGCTTGAAGGTGCTGGAGACGCAGCCGGTGGACCTCATCCTCACCGACTTCCACATGGACGGGATGAACGGCGCGGACTTCGCGGCGACGGTGCGGGCCAGCAAGGACGCCAAGGTCTCCAAGATTCCCATCCTGATGATGACGGGAGACGCCAACGCCGCCGAGGTGCGCAACAAGGGCCAGAAGGCGGGCATCAACGCCTTCGTGCGCAAGCCGGTGAGCTGCGCCCAGCTGATGACGCTGGTGGACACCATCCTGCCGCCGGCCAAGAAGGCCTGAGGGGCCCCTGGGACTGGCGGGCGAGCAGCCACGCAGATGGCCCTCCTCACCCGGAGGACCCCTCCTGGCCACCGCCGCCCATGCCGCGCCCGCGGTGGTGAAGGTGTTCGAGGCGGCGCTGGCTCCGGCGGGAGGCCACCCCGCCCCGGCGAGTGAGCGGTGACGCAACTTCCAATATGCTCGGGCATCAGCCCCCCAGCGTATGAGCCGCCTCTGCCTCCACCTCTTCGGTCGTCCCGCCCTCTCGAGCGAGGGTGCGCCGCGGGAGGTGGCGCGGCGAAAGCTCCTCGCGCTCCTGGCCTATATGGCGCTCTCGAACCGGCCGTACGGCCGCGCCGAGCTGGCCACGCTGCTCTGGCCGGACCTCGAGGAGCAGAAGGGCCTGGCCGTGCTGCGCAGCACCCTCTGGGAGGGAAGCCAGCTTCTGGGCAAGGACTGGTTGGAGGCGGATCGCAAGGAGGTGCGGCTGCGCCCCGGCGCCCACCTCTGGGTGGATGTCTCCCGCTTCGAGCAGCTCGTCGAGGAGGCGCGCTCCAGGTCCTCCCAGCGGGAGGCGCACGCCACCGTGCTGCCCCTCCTCACCGAGGCGGCCTCGCTCTACCGGGGAGATTTCCTCGAGGGCTTCTCCCTGCGTGACACCGAGGTATTCGACGAGTGGCGCATCCTCCAGGCCGAGCGGCTGCGCAACCGGATGACGGCGCTGCTGGAGCAGCTCGTTCATCTCCACCTCGAGCAGGGACAGCCCACCCAGGCCCTCGCCTGCGCGCAGCGGCTGGTGGCCCTCGAGCCCACCCATGAGCCGGCCCACCGCCACCTGATGCGCCTGTATGCCCAGAGCGGCCAGCGCACGAAGGCCCTCGAGCAGTATGCGAGCTGCGTGCGCATCCTCTCCGAGCAGCTCGCGGTGATGCCCGAGGAGGAGACGCGGCGGCTTCAGGAGTCCATCAGGGCATGCCCCCTGCCCCCCCAGGCCCCGCGCTCCGCCGAGGGCCTCCCCTCCCCGCGCCTGCCCGCGGAGCTCCCCGCGCCCACCACGGCCCTCATCGGGCGTGTCAGCGAGCTGGCGCTCATCTCCCAGCGGCTCGCGGCGGACGGCTGCCGACTGCTGACCCTGGTGGGGCCCGGCGGCGTGGGCAAGACGAGTCTGGCCCTCGAGGCCGCCCGGGCCTACTCCACGCTCCATGGCGGTGGCGCCCATCTGGTCTCCCTGGCCGGGGTGGATGAGCCCGGACTGCTCGCCTCCGCCATCGCGGACGCGCTCGCGCTCCCCGCCGCTCCCTCCGACACGCCCGAGGCGCTGGAGGCCCGGCTCCTCGAGCACCTGCGCTCCCGGCCCCTGCTGCTCGTCCTGGACAACTTCGAGCACCTGCTCGGCGCCACCCCCCTGGTGGCCCGCCTCCTGGCACACGCGCCCGGGCTCCGGCTGCTCGTCACCTCGCGCGAGCGGTTGGATCTGCGCGGCGAGTGGGAGCTGGCCCTGGAGGGACTGCCCGCCGGCGGCTCCGAGGCCGTGGAGCTCTTCGTCCGGGCCGCCACCCAGACGGATGCGTCCTTCTCCCTGACACCCGACGGCGCGGCGTGTGTCACGCGGCTCTGCCAGCGGCTGGGCGGCATGCCCCTGGGCATCGAGCTGGCGGCCGCCTGGGTGCGGCTCATGCCGCTCGAGGAGATCGCCTCGCGCATCGAGGAGGATCTCGACTTCCTCGCCGGGCCCCGCGACGCCCCGGAGCGGCAGCGCGGCATGCGCGCCACCTTCGCGTACTCCTGGAGGCTGCTGTCCGCCGCGGAGCAGGGCGCCCTGCGCCGGCTGAGTGTCTTCCGGGGGAGCTTCACCCGGGGGGCCGCCCAGGAGGTGGCGGGCGCCTCGCTGGAGCTGCTCGCTTCGCTGATGCGCAAGTTCCTCGTGCGGCGCACCGCGGCGGGGCGGCACGTGCTGCACGAGCTCATCCGCCAGTACGCCGCCGAGCAACTCCACGCGCTGCCCGAGGAGGACGTGCGGACCCGGGAGCTCCATGCCGCCTGGTACGCCGCGCGCCTGGAGGCGTACCGGCCAGCGCTCGAGGGGCCGGAGGCGCGGACCGCGCTCGCGGCGCTGGAGCCGGAGTGGGACAACGTCCGCGCCGCCTGGGCCCATGCCGTGGAGCATGGGCGGCTCGCGGTGCTCCAGCAGGCGCTCGACGGTTTCTGCCTCGTCCATGAGCTGCGGGGCCACCGCGCGGAGGTCTCGGAGGCGCTCCGGCGGGCCCTCTCCCGGGTCCGCCAGGTGTCCAGCGCCAGCGCTCCGGACGCGAGGGAGCCCCGCTTGCTGCTGGGCCGGTTGCTGGCACGGCTGGGACGCCTGTGCCTCGAGGGGGAGACGCAGCGCGAGGCGGCGGGGCTGCTCGCGGAGAGCCAGGGGGTGTTGAGCCCGCTCGACGTCCCAGGGGAGCTGCGCTTCACCCTGGAGGCCGCCGGGAGGCTCGCCCTGCTGCAAGGGGACCACTGCGCGGCCCTCTGGTGCTTCCGCGGCTGCCTGGCCCTCAGCAAGACACTGGAGGACCGGCGCGGGGTGGCGCACTCGCTCGGCGAGTTGGCCGCCGTGGCCATGAGCCAAGGAGACGCCGGGGCGGCCCGGCGGCTCCTGGAGAAGAGCCTGGACGCCTCGCGGGCCCTGGGGGACGAGCGCCAGGTGGCCACGGGCCTCGGCCGCCTGGGGCACCTGCTCGCGCAGGAGGGAGACCTGGAGGGAGCCCACCGCGCCTACCACGACGGGCTGCGGCTGCTGGAAGCATTGGAGGAGCCCCAGCGCACTGCGGAGCTGCTCGGCAGCCTGGCCCGCGTGCTCTGCCTGCGGGGTGACCTCGACGGCGCGTGGCGCTGCTGCGAGCGGCAGCTTCGTCTCGGCCGTGAGCTGGAGCACCCGGAGCTCCAGGCCCGTGCCCTCCTCGGGCTCGGGCGCGTGGCGTGCCAGCGCGAGGAGGGCGCGGAGGCCCGGCGCCTGTGTGAGGAGGGCCTGGCGCTCTACCGCAAGCTCAACGCCCGCCAGGGCATCACCGAGTCGCTCATCTGTCTGGGCCGTATCGCCTCGGCGGCGGGCGAGCCCGAGCGGGCCCGCGGCCACTTCCACGCCGCGCTCGAGATGGGCATGGAGGTGGGCGCCACTCCGCAGGTGCTCGAAGCGCTGGTGGGCCTGGCCGAGCTCCTGGCCCCGGCGGCCCTCGCTCCCCGGACGCAGCGGGCCCTGCGGCTCATCTCCACGCACCCGGCCGCGGAGCGCTCCACCCGGGAGCAGGTGGCGCGCCTGCTCACCCCCGGCGAGGCGCCCGGCGGCCAGCTTCCCCCCGCGCGGCCCACTCCCGAGCTGTCCGCCCTCGTCGCCGACGTGCTGGGCACCCCGCCCTGAGCGGGTGCTCCCTGGCTTGAATTCCGGCCCGGGCCCCGGTCATCATCGCGCTCCACCTCTCCTCGGCCTCCCGCGCCGGTCCCACCCCGCTTCGCCCAGGAAAGAGCCGATGTCCTTCAACGAGCTCGATGAGCTCCTCGCGGAGGATGTTCCCTCCGGCCCCGATGCCGAGCAGCTCCCCCTCCTCGTGGTGGTCGACGACGATGCCACCATCCGCAAGTCCCTCCAGGCCGTGCTGTCCCCCCGCTACCGCGTCGTCCTCTGCGCCTCCGCCCGGGACGGGGTGGCCGCCGTCACCGAGGAGGTGTGCGCCGTCATCCTCGACGTGAAGATGAAGGGCTACGACGGCTTCTGGGCCTGCAATGAGATTCGCAAGAGCCATCCGGACGTCCCCATTTCTACTCGGCCTACCAGGACCTGAAGGACCCCTACGACATCATCAATGAGCACCGGCCCTTCGGCTACATCACCAAGGATGGCTCCACCGGCCGGTTGCTGGAGTCCGTGGACATCGCCGTGCGGCTCTACAAGATGACGTTGGACAACAAGAAGCTGGTCTCCCGGCTGGAGCAGCAGCTCAAGCTGCGGCGGAGTCCGGCGTCCGCGCCAGAGCAGGAGCCGCCCGCGCGGAAGAAGGGCCGCCCCGCGAGCCGATGAGCCACTGGCGGGCGAGGCTGCTGCTCCCGGCTCTCCTGATCGCGGTGGGGGCCGTGTTCCCCGTCCGGGCCCAGACGCCGCCCGGCGCGCTGCCCTTCGTGCGGTACGGGGCGGAGGTGGGCTTCGGCCAGTGGAACGTGCGCGACATCGCCCAGGACTCGCGCGGCGTCCTCTGGGTCGGCACCGATGACGGCATCTACCTGTACGACGGCCACCGCTTGCGGCGCGCGGAGCACCAGGGGCTGCCCTCGGCGTACATCTCCCGGCTGGTGGCCGGCGCCCACGGCGACATGTGGTGCGCGACCCTGGAGGGAGGGGCCCGGTGGCACGCGGGCCAGTGGAGCCCGTATGGCGCCGCCCAGGGCCTGCCCGGCGCCTGGGAGGATGTGCGGGTGGATGAGACCGGGCGCGCCTGGGTGGCCACCCAGCAGGGGCTCTTCTGGGAGGAGGAAGGGCGCTTCGCCCGGGTGCCCGGGTGGCCCGGCGGGGTGCCCCTGGCGCTCTGGAGCGAGCCGGGCGGGGGACTGTATGCGGTGACGGCGGGCGCGCTCCACCACCGGGAGCCGGACGGCCGCTGGCGCACCTGGGGCGAGGCGCAAGGGGTTCCTCGCGAGGGACTCCGCCAGGTGGCGCGCGACGGCGCGGGCCGGGTGTGGATCTGGGGCAACTACAGCATGTGGCGGTTGCCGGCGGGCGCCCGTGCGTTCGAGCCGGTCCCCGGGCTGGAGGCGAACCGCTCGCTGTGGAGGGCCGTGAGAGATCGCCACGGCAGGCTGTGGCTGGGCTCGGACAAGGGGTTGGTGGAGGTGGGCGAGGACGGGCGGCCGCACGGCGTCACGGGCCCGCCGACGCAGCGGGTGGCGGTGGCCTTCGAGGATCGCGAGGGCTCGCTCTGGGTGGGAGGGCTCGGGCTCTTCCGCCTGGCGGGTGGGGGCCTGTGGCGCACGCACTCCGTCGCGCAGGGGCTGCCCTCCGCCGAGGTCTGGGCCATCCACCGGGAGGAGGGTGGCCGGTTGTGGGCCGGCACGAGCCAGGGGCTGGCGAGGGCCACGGCCGAGGGCTGGGTGCCGGTGGCGGAGCTGCCGCCGCGGGCCGTGCGCGGCATCTACCAGGAGCCTGGCGGCGGCGCCCTGTGGCTGAGCGGTGGCTGGGCCGAGCTCTTCCGCTATGAGCCGCGCACGGGCGGGCTCGAGCGCTTCGGCCCGGAGCATGGACTGAGCGCGGCGGTCACCCTCGAGGTGGTGCGGGATGGGGAGGGGCGGCTGTGGGTGGCGACGACCGCGGGCGTGCTCCGGGGCGAGCGGCGCGGCACCGGGTGGCGCTTCGTTCCCGTCGTTCTGCCTGGCGGGCCGCCCAACGAGGTCGTCCTGGACGTGGAGGTGGACAGGCGCGGGCGGGTGTGGCTCGCGGGCCATGCGGGGCTCGTCGTGGTGGAGGGCAACGGCCCGCGGCGCTTCACGGTGGCGGATGGGCTGCGCCGCGACTCGGCGAGCTATCTGCTGGAGCGGCGCAGCGGGGAGATGTGCGTCAGCTACTTCCGCGTCGCGGGGATGAGCTGCTTCCGCTACGACGGCGGCACCCCGGGCGGCTTCACCCACCTGGACACCACGCGGGGGCTGGCGAGTGATCGCATCTACCAGCTCGGTGAGGACGCCGCGGGGCGGCTGTGGGTGGGAACGGGCAAGGGGGTGGACGTGCTCGGTCCGGAGGGGGGAGTCCACTTCAGCGTGGCCGATGGCCTGCCCGGGGACGACTGCAGCGCGCGTGCCTTCTGGCTGGACCCGCACGGCGAGGTGTGGGTGGGCACGAGCACCGGGTTGGGGCAGTTCCTGGCGCCGCGTTACACCGGGCCCCCCCGGCCGCCGGAGGCCGTGGTGGCCTCCGTGCGTGCGGGCGGGTGGGCGCTGGAGCCCGGGCCGCACGAGGTCCCCTACCCGCGCAACACGCTGGAAGTGGAGGTGCGGGCGCACACCTTCCTCAACGAGGGGCAGGTGCAGCACCAGGTGCGGCTGGTGGGGCTCGAGCCGGAGTGGCGGGTGCTCGAGGGGCTCCAGGCGCGCTACACCGCGCTGGCGCCCGGCACCTACGAGTTCCAGGCCCGCGCCCGCCACGCGCCCGGGGCGTGGGGCCCCATCGCGAGCTTCTCCTTCGTGGTGCTGCGCCCCTGGTGGCGCACCGGGTGGTTCTACGCCGGGTGCCTGCTGGGGTTGGGGGGGCTGTTCTCCCTGGCCATCCACACCCGGGAGCGCACGGCCCGGAGCCAGCGTGCGCGGCTGGAGGCGCTCGTCACCCAGCGCACGCGCGAGCTGGAGCAGGCCCAGGCGCGGCTGGTGCAGATGGAGCGGGACGCCACCGAGCAGCAGATGGCGGGGGGCTTCGCGCACGAGATGCGCAACGCGCTGACGGGCGCGAAGATGCTGCTGGGGACGGTGCGCAGCGGGGGCGGCGAGCCCGGCCCCAGCCTGTGCGTGCGCAATGGCGCCCTGCTCAAGGAGCTGTACGTGGGGGTGCGCGAGCACCTGCCGCCCGAGGTACGGCCCCGCGTGGCCACGCTTCTCAAGGAGCTCAACGGGAACGAGGCCCGGATGGAGCAGGTGATGCAGGACACGGACGAGGCGCTCGGCCGGGCCCTCTCCGTCACCCAGCTCATCCTGGAGTATGCGCGCCTGGGGCGGGAGCGGCCCAGCCCGGAGCCGACCCGGGTGCTGGAGGTGCTCACGCCCCTGCTGGAGGAGTCGCGCGAGGACTTCGCGGCCCACTCCATCACGCTGCGCCTGGAGGGGAGCACGGACTGCACGGTGGCCGCCAAGCCCATCCACCTGTACTCGTTGTTGAAGAACCTCGTCCTCAACGCGCGCGACGCGCTGGTGGAGAAGAGCGGCCCCGGCGCGCGGGAGATTCGCATCACGCTGGAGGAGGAGCCGGAGTGGGGGGTGCTGCGCGTGGAGGACACGGGCGCGGGCATGCCGTCCGAGGTGCGCGAGCGCATCTTCGAGCCCTTCTTCACCACCAAGCCGGATGAGGGCACGGGGCTGGGCCTGAGCGTCGTGCGCAAGCTGGTGACGCTCTACGCGGGCACCCTCTCGGTGGAGAGCGAGCCGGGACGGGGGACGTGTTTCACCCTGAGGCTCCCGCGGCCCGCCCCGGCGCCACGGGCACGCCCGGCGAGTCCCTGAAGAAAAAGGCCCTGGGACACTCCCGGTGACGGTGCGTGTGACGGTGGTGTGATGCACCTCCGTCATGACGCACTCCACACGTCATTTGCAATCATTGCCCACTCATTCGTTGCGAGGAGAGCCTCCATCATGACGAGCATTTCCCAGCTCGGCGCCACCCGTCCCTCCCTGGCCCCCAGGTCCACGGGCCCCGCCCTCCAGGTGGACGCCGCGGCCTTCGACAACCCTCGCCTGGACAAGGGGCTCGTGTTGTCCCTGGCCTGCGCCGAGGGCAACACCCACAAGGATGGCTCCCAACGCTTCCTGGGGCGCTCGGAAGGGTGTCCGACCGGCTACCCGGCACAGGGCCACGTGGACCCGGGGGATGGGCTGTGGAACAAGGGCCGGCTCTCCTACGCCCCCGCGCGCCACGGGCTGCCGGAGAGCACCTCGGTCGCCGAGTGCGAGCGCCGCGCGCTGGAGCTCGTCAGCAACCGGATGGGTGACATCGAGAACAAGCTGCAGCAGCTCGGCATGTCGCCGGCCAACCCCAACTACCGCTTCGTCGTGGCCACCCTCATGGACTCCGTCAACCAGACGGGAGACGCCTGCTTCCAGGGCAAACACAGCCTGTGGAACGAGCTGCCGCAGGCCCTGCGCGAGCTGGGCCAGGGGAAGGATCCCCTGCAGGTGATGACCGATTGCCGCATCCGCTCGCATGCGAAGGATGACGGGAGCTGTGGCAGCTTCAACGGGAGCTGGGCGGAGACCCGCTCCGACCAGGCGCGCCGCGTCGGGGAAATCCACGACTGCCTCAAGCTGCACGGTGGGGTGTCTCCCACGGCGGGGGCGGGGACCGCCTCCCCCCCCGCGGGCACGCCGGGCAGCTCGGGTCAAAGCGGGTTCGATCCGAAGCCGGTGGTGCCCTCCAACCCGGTGCTCGGCGGCGTCCCCGTCTCCACCGGGCTGCTGGCCAGGGGGAGCGAGGGCCCCGCGGTGCGCGGCCTCCAGGAGAAGCTCAACCAGGCCGGGGCGCGGCTGGAGACGGATGGCAGGTACGGCCCGGACACGGAGCAGGCCGTCCGCGACTTCCAGGCCCGCCACAACCTCCCGCCGGACGGCGTGACGGGCCCGCTCACCCTGCGGGCGCTGGACAAGGCCGCGGGCGTGCTCACGCGGGGGGCCGAGGGCGCCGCGGTGCGGCAGCTCCAGGAGAAGCTCAACCAGACGGGGGCCCAGCCCCGCCTCGACACCGACGGCGTCTACGGCGAGCGCACGCAGCAGGCCGTCCGTGACTTCCAGAAGCAGCAGGGGCTGAGCATCGACGGCATCGCGGGGCCGGAGACGCTGCGCAAGCTGGAGACGGCGCCGCGCGCCCCCGCCCCCAGCACTCCCGTCACGCAGCCCTCGAAGGGGACTCCGGCCTCCAGCGGCGTGTCGGGCCTCCTGCGGCCCATCGTCCAGCAGGACGCCACCAGCTGCGGCCTCGCCTCGGTGGCGATGATCGCCAACGCGGCCAACCAGAAGGCGGGCACCGGAGCGCGGCCCATCGACGACCAGGATCTGCGGCGCGAGAACGGCGGTGGCACCGGCTACCTGCCCGACGTGCTCAACGGCCACCTCCAGGGCACGGGCTTCCGCGCCACCAACGAGGACTGGTCGGGGGGAAGCTGGGACGCCATCGAGAAGTCGCTCCAGTCCGGCAACCCGGTGATGATCTCCACCAACGGCGAGTTCTCGGCCTCGGGCTACGGCCACTACGTCGTGCTCACCCAGATGGAGGGCAACCGCGTGCAGTACGCCGACCCGGCGGACGGCCAGCTCAAGTGGACCACCCGGGACATCCTCGACGCCCAGCCGGCGCACACGGACGGGCGCTGGTTCTCCCGGCTCGTCAAGGAATAGCCCAGGCGTAGCGGCCCTGCCAGACCCCGAGCAGACCCATGCCTTCGCTCTTCGACCCCTACGGCCTCTCGCGGCCCGAGACGCAGCAGAACCCCTACCCCTGTTACGAGCGCCTGCGGCGGGAGGCGCCGGTCTACTTCTCCGAGGTGTGGAAGGGATGGCTCCTCACGCGCCATGCCGACGTGCTGACGGGGTTCCGCGACGCGCGCCTGTCTTCCAACCGCTCCGGCATGTTCGCACGCTACCTGCCACCGGAGCAGCAGGAGCGCCTGCTCCCATTGACGCGCAACGTCGCCGCGTGGGCCCTGCACATGGATGCGCCCGGCCACACGCGGGTGCGCTCGCTCATCAACAAGGCCTTCAGCCCCCGGCTGGTGGAGGCGCTGCGCCCGCGCATCCAGGAGCTGGTGAACAGGCTCCTGGATGAGGTGGAGGGCACCGGGTGCATGGAGGTGGTGAGGCATCTGGCCGCGCCGCTCCCGGTCATCGTGATCGGCGAGATGATGGGCCTGCCCCGGGAGGATTTCGGGCAGCTCAAGTCCTGGTCGGACAACATGTCCCGCTTCTTCGGTGCCGTGGCGCGCGCTCCCGAGCTGCTGGAGGAGGCGCTGCGGGCGATCCAGGAGATGGAGGACTACTTCCGGCGCCTCCTCGTCCAGCGGCGCGAGCAGCCAGGGGAGGATCTCCTGAGCGCTCTGGCGCGGGCGGAGGAGCAGGGCCGGCTGCTCAGTGAGCAGGAGTTGCTGTCCACCTGCATGATGGTGCTGTTCGGCGGCCACGAGACCACCACCGCCCTGCTCTCCAACGGGCTGTACGCGCTGCTGCGCCACCCCGAGCAGTGGGCGCTGCTGCGGCAGGAGCCCGAGCGGGTGCCGATGGCGGTGGAGGAGTTGTCGCGCTACGAGAGCCCGGTCCATCGCATGTCCCGCATCGCACTGGAGGACCTGGAGGTGGGGGGACAGCGGGTGCGCAAGGGAGACCTGGTCTTCCTGGTGATTGGCGCGGCCAATCGGGATGAGGAGGTGTTCGAGTCACCCGAGCGGTTGGACGTGCGGCGCAATCCCAGACAGCACCTGGCGTTCGGCCATGGAGCGCACTTCTGCGTGGGCACGGTGCTGGCCCGGCTGGAGGCCCAGGTGGCGTTGTCCACCGTGCTGCGGCGCTTCCCCCACCTGGCGCTGGAAGAGGAGGCGCCGCGGTGGGCCCAGAACATCGTCATCAGGGGCCTCGAGTCCCTGCCCGTGAGGTGGGGCCCGCCCCGGTGACGCTCTCCACCCACGGCGGGTTCCCGGCCTCGGGCCACGGCCACCATGTCGCCCAACCGGCGCACACGGACGGGCGCTGGTCCTCCCGGCTCGTCAAGGAATAGCCCAGGCGTAGTGCCCCTGCCCGCGGTGGCTCCTCCCGGGGCCCTCGCGGGCACGAGTCCACCCCTTGCCGGGACATGTTTCACGGCGCGGCCCGTACCGGAACCGGAGTACGGGCCGCACCGTGGTCACCAGGCGGGACAGGGGCGCCCGGTCCTGCCTGTTCGCATTGTTGGGATTGCCGCTACGACGGCGCTAGATGCTGCCGACGAAGGTGACGGAGTGACTCTTGAACTTGTCACTCCCGGGCGAGGCGACCCAGGCATAGCTGTCGGTGCTCGACCTCTGGAAGATGAAGTCGTGGCTGTAGTTGTTCCGGAAGAGTCTGAAACCCTCGTAGATGTTGATGTCGGGGTTCCACACGGTGAAGTAGTACTCGTACCAGAACTGGTAGCCGTTGTTGAAGGTGTGGCTGCAAGGCTTCAGGCGGAGGTAGCCATCGATGTTGTTCATCTCCGGCGTCTCGAGGCAGTACTGGAACGCCCCCGCTCCATTGATGTTGACGGCGCTCTTGTAGATGTACACGGGGACCTGGGTGCCCACGCTCTGCGGGTGCTGGGACCGGGTCCAGAGCTGCGCGGTATCGGCACTGTTGCACGTCGTGTAGTACGCGTAGGTGCCGGTTGCACGCAGGCAGCCCCCCCAGTTCTGCTTGATCTGCCACACGGGGGTGGCCATGGCGGAGACGCTCCCGTCAGCCTCTGCGGACTCGCCCAGCTCGGGCAGCCTCGCGAGGGGCTCGGGCTCCATCACCCCGGGGTGGGCCATGTCGCTCACACCAGGGTCGGAGCCGGTCTCGGCGCCTCCGCAAGCGGCGAGGCCGCACAGCAGGGGCAACGTCAGCAATGAGGAGCGCTTCGGGAAGTTCATGTCAACTCCAGTGTGTGCCGGGCCCCATCGCCCGGTGTTGAAACCGTTATCCACTGGTCGCATCACAAGAACATCACGGGAAACGTCACAAAACAGGAAAAGTGAATTTAGACGAGAATCAGTTCGCCCGGCGTCCACGGGCCTTTCACGGCCCAGGCGGTGTGATGAGGGTGTAACGGTTGGATGGTCCTCTGGTTCTCGCGGTCGAGCATGAAAAGAACCGCCAAGGACAAAACATGATGACCCTACCCAAGTCTCTCGGTGCCTCCCTGCTGGCGACCTCGCTCCTCCTGAGCCTGGGGTGCGGAACCGACGAGGGGAGTCCAGAGCGCATCCGCGTGGAGCCGCCGGAGAGGGCTCCGGAAGAGCGCATCGTCACGGCCCAGGCGGATGTCTGGAGTTGTGGATGGCTCTCCAGCTCCTCCACGAATACGACGGGAGGCTGCCCGGCCCCCAACAGGTATCCAGTATGGCATACCTATATCGAGGGCTGTCTGGGCACTGGGGGCCGCGCCACCTCGTGTCAGGACGTCACGCCCCGGGACAACGTGCAGCCGTGCGGGACTGCCTGCCCCGTGGGCTGGACCCAGGTCGGTACCTACTCGAATCCGTCGAAGTGCCAGGGGACGCCCAACTCCACGTACGTCGACTGCCGGAGGTAGGTCCTGCCCCAGGACGGAGGGGGGGCTCCCGGACGGGCTGCCACCTCCTCCTGTCCCCGTTCCTCCGTGTCGTGCGCACGCGAGCTTCCTCCGCCTGGCTCGAGTCCTTGCCGCTGGACCCTTCCGGCCCGTGCCTTCAGGTCCGTTCACGGGGCCTTCAGCTCGTGCGGCAACCAGCAGGCGCCGACCAACCCGACCTCGGCGTCGCGTGAGCCAAGCCGATCATCGGAGCGAAGCGACGCTGGTGCTCCTCACTTCTCCGGCCCTCGAGAATAGCCCCGCGCGTCCAATCCCGGCCGGTGTGGCCGGGGGCGCCAGGGTTCGGAGTCCGCCTACTGCAGGCGTACTTTCAGGTGCTCCACCGTGAAATTGGGCCGCCCCATGAAGGTGTCCAGCAGGCGTTCCTCGACATCGGACTGCTCCCAGACGGCCATTCGCTCGAGCCCGACACACTCCTGGGGCTCGGCATCTCTCGAATTGCCCTCGGTGTCGAAGATCTTGCAGCGACGGAAGTTTCCCACGTCCTGCCTGAATTGGACGATCGGTTGAGCCAGCGACGCCTCAATCTCTCTCCATCCAATGATCTCCCACGACCCCGGCTCCAAATGGCGGACAGCCACCTTGAAGAGGATGGGCTTGGAGGCGATCCGATCAAGGTCCGCGTCAGGGCTTTCAGTCCTGTACTCGTAGAAGGCATCATGCGTTCGCGCAATCGCCCTCCCGTAGCCGAAAGAACCGTCGGCGAGTGGAATTCGCAGAAACGATCCCGGTCTATACAAGCGCACTTTCGCCATTTCTAGTATCCCGTGTAAGGATGAAGTTGACCCCAGACGTCCGTGGCCGCGGCGTGAAACCGCCTGCCCCGGGGATTGTCTTTCGCCACACCGCGCAAGACATTCTCGGTCCGATAGGGCTTCCCGGTGTCGGACCAGGCGCCTCCATGGGAGTCAATCAACTGCTGCTCTCTTCCGCAGATCCGCCAATACGCGGCGTCGTCATATCTTCGGCCATAGTCAATGGCAGCCCCGACATCGAATTGATCAACCGTCGGCGGGGTGAACACAGCCCCCTTCGGCTCGTCGCTCTCGTCGATGTGATGATTCCGTGATCGAAGAATAACGGCCAGAAACACCTGTTCTTCGAGGGGTCTGGTGAGATCGACGACCATGCTGGTTCGCCCCGAGTAGTAGCGGTGGGTATTCCTGTTGAGCCTCGTGTAGGTCGCATAGATGCGGCCCAGCTTTGTCTTTTCATTCTTGCCTGGCTCTGATTTCGGCAA
>NZ_DASUNC010000107.1:0-17721 GCF_036277355.1 Archangium sp. | reverse complement strand
GCTGGTGCCGTCCATACGAAAGACGGCGGAGCTGGTGCAGCAGGTGGCGGCGGTGTCGAGGGAGCAGGCGCACGGGGTGGTGCAGATGAACCGAGCGATGGTGCAGGTGGACCAGGTGACGCAGCGCAACGCATCGGCGGCCGAGGAGCTGTCGTCGACGGCGGAGGAGCTGGCGGCACAGGCCGAGTCGCTGCAGCAGATGATGACATTCTTCCGGGTGGCCGAGGAGGTGAGGGGGATGCACGGAGCGGTGCAGCCGGTGCGCCTGCCGCCGGTGGCCTCACCCGCCCAGGGCCTGAAGGCGGTGGCGCAGGCACTGCCCGCACCGATGGCCCCCACCGGCACGGCCCATGGCTTCAAGCGCGTCTAGGACGGAGAGCCCCTCCATGAGCACGAACACGAATACGAGCACGAACACCGCCACCGACGCCGCCCGTCCGGCGCAGTACCTGGGCTTCTCGCTGGCGGGCGAGACGTACGCCATCGAGCTGCTGCGCATCCGCGAAATCATCGAGCACGTGCCCATCACCCGCGTCCCGGGCATGCCCCCGGCGGTGCTGGGCGTCATCAACCTGCGGGGCCGGGTGGTGCCCGTGGTGGACCTCGCGATGAAGATGGGGCTCGGCCCGCGCCCCGTCACCCGGTGGACGTGCTTCGTCATCGTCGAGGCGCTGCTGGACGGCGAGCGCACCACGCTGGGGCTGCTGGCCGACACGGTCAGCGAGGTGCTCGACCTGGGGCCGGACGAGATCGAACCGCCGCCCGCCTTCGGCACGCGCACGCCCGTGGAGTACCTGCGCGGCATGGGCCGGCAGGAGCAGCGCTTCATCCTCCTGCTGGACCTGGACCGGGTGCTGAGCACCGATGAGTTGCTGGGCCTGGCCGCCGCTCCCGCCAGTGGGGGCGCATGAGGGCGGTGGCGTCAGCGGAGACGGCGGTGCCCCCGGTGGGCCCGCTCCCGTTGTCGGAGCGGGAGTTCTCCCTCTTCCAGACGCTGGTGGAGCGCGAGGCGGGCATCCACCTGGGCCCCTCGAAGCAGGCGCTGCTGGTGGGGCGGCTGTCCCGGCGGGTGCGCGCGCTGGGGCTCTCGTCCTTCGGCGCCTACTACCGCTTCGTCACCGCTCGCGGCAACGAGGCCGAGCGGGTGCGGATGCTCGACTGCCTCTGCACCAACGAGACGCACTTCTTCCGCGAGCCCGAGCACTTCGCCTTCCTCCGCCAGCGCGTCTTCCCCGAGTGGACGCGGCGGGCGGCGCAGGGGTTGATGGCGCGGCGCGTGCGGGTGTGGAGCGCGGGGTGCTCGACGGGCGAGGAGCCCTACTCGCTGGCCATGGAGCTGCTCTCGCACTTCCCGCCGGGCTCGGGGTGGGAGGTGGAGGTGCTGGCGACGGACCTGTCCACCTGGGCGCTGGAGCGGGCCCGGCAGGGGCTCTGGCCGCTGGAGAAGGCGGCGAGCATCCCCCGGCCCCTGCTGCGCGCCTTCATGCTCGAGGGCGTGCGCAGCCAGGAAGGGTGGATGCAGGCGGGGCCGGAGCTGCGCGAGGTGCTGCGCTTCGCTCGCGTCAACCTGAGCGGCGAGCGCGGCTGGCCCCAGGGGCCCTTCGAGCTCGTCTTCTGCCGCAACGTCCTCATCTACTTCGGCGCCGAGGCCCGGGCCCAGGCGCTGAGCGCCCTGCTGCGGCGGCTGCCTCCCACCGGCTACCTCTTCCTCGGGCACGCCGAGAGCCTCACCGGTACCGCCGAGTCCGCCCGCTGCGTGGCTCCCAACGTCTATGGCGCCAGGGCCTCGCCGCTCGCGGGCGCCGGCCCTACTTGATGCGCTCCAGCGCCAGGTCGAACAGCGACGTCTCCAGCCGCTCCGTGTCCTTCTCGGACACGCCGTGCATGGAGAACGAGACGCGGTGGGTGCCAATCTTGCGCTGAGCCGACACCACCTTCGCCTTGCCCTTCACCGGCTCCTGGTTGCCCGGCAGCCGCAGCGTGAAGTCCGGCTCCTCCGACTCGACGGGCGGCTTGTGCAGCATCACCGAGAAGCCTCCCACCGACACATCCAGCGTCATGGCCCGGATGGGGCCCGCGGCGAAGGCCAGGTCCACCTGCAGCCCCTGGGCGATGCGGAAGGTGCGGCGCGCGGACTGTCCGGGTGGCAGGCGCATGCCCTGGGCCGCCGTCAGTGCCCTCGCGAACTGCTCCCTCGCCATGCCGTAGCGCCGCTTCTCCTCCTCGGACATCTGCCCCTTGCGCGCCCGCGCATGGAGCGCACGGAACTGCTCCACCCACAGATTGGCGCTCATCACGGCTCTCCGCGGCCTCGGGGGGCGTCCTTGCTACGGAGGGGTGATGCCCACCCGCTCCAGCGCGAAGTCGATGAGGAAGCCCTCGAGCAGCTCGCTCTCGCGCTCGGTCAGGTCCATGAAGGCGAAGGAGGCGCGGTGCTTGTCGGCGCGCTGGAACTGGGACACCACGCGCACCCGGCCCGCCAGTGTCGAGCCATCCGGCAGGTACAGCAGCGCGCTGGGCCGCTCCTTCACGTCCACCGCGTGCGGCAGCGTCACCGAGAAGCCACCGGCCGAGATGTCCAGCGTGTTCGTCCACACGTTGCCGTAGGCCATCTGCAGCTCCACGGGCAGCTGGTGCGCCACGCGGTAGTGGCGCCGGGCCTCGGCCCCGTCGAGCATCAATCCCTGGGCGTTGAGGAGGGCCCGCGCGAACTGCTCGCGCTTGGCCAGGTAGTCCTGGCGCTCGGACTCCCCCAGCTTCCCCTGCCGCGCCCGCGTGTGGAGCGCGCGGAACTCATCGATGAACTGGATCACGCCCATGGTGTCGCTCCTGTGTCCTGGTTCTTACTGGGAATTTCGCGCTCCCGCCATCGGGGAGTGGCTCCCGGCCCCAGTCCCCAGCCCAGCCGGCGGCGTCGCTCAGGCGTCCCTGAAAGTCGCCGCCAGGCCTTTCCTGCCCGGGTGGGTCCTTGTGGGAGACGGAGGGGAAGGCAACGCATCACCCGCCGCACGATAGCCGGGGCGCCGGGGCCGCCGGAACCCGGTGTGTGCGGTTTCTCTCAGGGTGCGGCCCGGCCCTCTCCGGGAGCGGAGGGGAGGGGTCTACTCTGATGCCCGTTCCGCTTCTGGAGGGTTCTCATGAGGATCGGGTGGGTGTTCCTGGCCGGGCTCGCCCTTGGGGTGGGCGCCTGCGGTCATGTGTCTGGGGTGGAGCGGGGGGCGCCAGACGACGTCGTTCATGCGGAGTGCAACACCGCCGCCGCCCGCATCCATGCGCTGATCGCGCAGGGACAGCTCGTCGAGGCCGAGGCGCTCATCGCCGAGTCCACTGCCGCGGGTCTGATTTCCAGGCAGCACGCCACCCAGTTGCTGACGCGTATCGCCCAGCTGAACACGAAGCTGGGAGAGATTCCCGCGCGTCTGCAGCGGGTGAAGGACTTTCCCTCACAACTCAAGGACTACACCCTGTATCAGATCGAGAAGATGATGGAGGACAGAGACTTCAGCCTCGCGACGAAGGCTCAATTGCAGGAGGCCGCCAAGCTCATCAAGCAGGAGACGCGCCTCATGAGGAAGATCTGAGGTTCGCATGGCACACCCCAGTCTCGACGAGATGATGGCCCGGATGCGGGCGGCCCGGGAGGCCGGCTCGGCCAATGAGGCGAGCCCGGAGCAGCTCCAGCGACTCCGGGAACTGGCCCGGGATTGCCCCGCCTTCACGCCCAACCTGTTGGAGCTCGCGCGGCTGTTGCAGTTGACCGATGAGCCCGAGGTCGAAATGGAGCAGGCGCTCGAGGAAATCCAGGGGCTGCTGGAGCAGGCCGTCCAGGCCTCTGACCGGAGTGCACCGGCGCTGCTGGAGCTCGCCCACTTCATCGATGTCTTCCGCGACTCGCCCGGGGTGGCGGAGGCGCTCTTCGAGGAGAGTGTGGCGAGCGCCCTGCGTGCCCTGGAGGGTTCATGGGCCGGGCTCATCGACTTCTGGGCCATGGAGCGGACGAAGGACTCGCTGGAGAAGGCCCTGAAACTCAGCGAGCTGGCGGTGCGGGTCTTCCCGGAGTCCCCCAGCATCTTCAATGTCGTCGAGGACACGAAGGAGAAGGCCGCCCGGGCGGGTCTGCTCCCCCGGAACGAGGGTTGACTACGGCGCCACGCCGACGACGATGGGAGGCTCGATGAGCTCCGGGGGCGTGGCGTCCTTGTCATCGGCCACCCACTCCGGCTCCCGCGCCGTCTGCCCCCGCTTCCAGGCGCGAGGCACCCGCCTCAATCCAATCGGGTAGAGCCACAGGCGCCCCTCCCGGTCGATGTGCAGCCTCAGGAAGTTCTTCCAATCCGGAATGGCCAGCGAGGAGAACGCCTCGTTGGGATGCGCCCCGAAGCCGTTGAGCGAGATGAGCAGGTAGACGCCCATGAGCGTCGGTCCGAGCACGAAGCCTCCGGTGAAGACGAGCATCGCCCCGAGCAGCTCCTGTGGCGCGCTCCCCAGCGGCAGCACGGCGCCCGAGAGCGCGAAGGCCCCCCAGAAGACGAAGAGCGACGCCGCCAGGTGCGCGGCTCCGTGCAGCAGCCCCGCCACCCAGCGCGCCCGGCCGAAGCGCGCATCCGCCAGCCACACCAGCCCCAGCATCAGCACCACCGCCAGCAGCAGCACTCCCGGGTTGACGAGCCCCGCTCCCAGCACCCGTGACAGCCTCCATGTCACCGTGCCGCCCTCGCGCAGGTCCGCCACCTGCATCCACGTCAGCAGCAGGTACAGCAGCCCGGTGAACACGCCGAAGCCCGGGTTGTGCCCGAGGAATCCCAGGTTGCGCCAGCACAGCCGCCGGGACTCCTCGGGCGAGGGGAACGTCTTGCGCGCGGTGAAGCCGTCCGGCAGCGAGCCCTCCTCGCGCGGCACGTGCGTCGGGTGCAGGAAGGCCCCTCCTCCCCCCGCGATGATCTTCTGCCGTCCCTCCGCGTTGGCGTGCCGCCGGTAGTGGTGGATGTCTCCCGTCAGGAAGACGCTCACCTTCTTGCCCAGCACCTGCTGCTCGAGGAAGTCCAGGTTGTTGTCCAGGTACGTGCGCTCCCCCGGCGGGCGCACCTGGCCCAGCAGCCACGCCGGCTCCGCCAGGCACAGGATGATGCGATCCTTCTCCTTCAACTGCTTCGCCAGCTCCTGGAAGTACCGCACCTGCGGCTCGTCGATGTCCGACTCGAGCTGCATGTCCGTGCCGAGCAGCCACCAGCCGTGCGGTAGTTTCACCGCGAAGTAGCTGCGCCGCTGGTGCGTCCTCCACCCCGCCGGCCGCCGGCCCTGACAGAACAGCCGCATGAAGGACACCAACCCGTCATACCAGTCGTGGTTGCCCGGAATCGCGAACAGGTGTGGCGCCGGCCCCTGCCCCCTCATCGCCGCCTCCCACGGGTGCACGGTCCGCTCCTCGTACTCCTTCACGCTCGCCTCCGGGTACACCTCGTCCCCGCCGAACACGAGCACCTCGCCCCGGCGCGTCTCGTGGGCCGTGCCCGTCTCGTCCTTCAGCGTCAGCGTGGGCCTCGACACCGTCTGTGCCACCGCGTACGTGGAGTCCCAGCCGTCCCCCAGGTCCGCCACGTAGTCCAACCACAGCTCCTCGCGCGGCCTCCCCGCCTCGTCCACCGAGAAGTCACTCGGCTCCACCTTCGGGGCCGCCAGTGCATCGAGCAGCCGGCGATCCGCCTGCTCCCCGATGGTGGTGGAGATGGCGGAGCGCATGCCCGCCTTGAGCAGCACGAACGGATCGAACCAGCGCACCATCTTCCGGCCCGGGGGACGCGGGGGCGGCGCGGTGGGCGCGCGTTGGGGCGCGGTGAGGGTTTCTGTTCCCGAGGCCATGGCTCTTCCTCCGAGTGAACGGGAGGGGACTCGTGAGCGCGGTACGGCACGGGGGCTCCTTCAAGCCTGCGCGGCGCCGCTTCCCGGGACAAGGACATCTGCTCGCACCGGAGCGAGTGTCGGGTTTGCAGCACGGCGTGGGACTCGCCAGGGGAGCGCCCCGCCCAGACCCCGCCGGGCCCGGTCCTTCTTTCGACAAACGCGCGCCGAGGGGTTGCCTCCATGCCGCCCCCCGACACATTGATACCGATCGCCACCTCCCGTGTGGCAGGGGGTCCATCATGAACGAGTCCTCTTCGCGGCCTGGTCTGGAGCGGACGCTGCGGGCGCTCGCCTCCGCGGCCCGTCCGCATCCCTCCGAGTCGGAGGAGTATGCCGTCATCGCGCTCGCCGCCCGCGCCCTGCTCTTCCTCCACTCCCGCGACGAGCTCGAGGACTTCTACGGCTGGCTCGAGTCCCGCGAGGCCGGCGTCTCCTCGGGCCCCGTGCGGACCTTCCCCTCCATGGACGAGGCCCTCGGCTGGCTCGAGCACCAACCCGAGGCCGCCCAGGGCTCCCTCGTCGAGGTGGAGCGTGAGACGTATGTCATTGCGCTCGGGCCCACGGGCTCGTTCGTGCTCGTGCGTACGGTGACGCACCACGAACCCGTGGGGGTTTGAGCACAGGGGGGAACCCGCGACCCAGGTACCCTCACCCCGTCCCTCTCCCGGGGGGAGAGGGGAGAGTGGGGGAGTGGGGTGGACTAGAGGGACGTGTGGGGCGTCGTCTTCTGGGGGCTCGTGCTCGCCGTGGGCAGCGTGAAGGTGAAGGTGCTTCCCTTTCCCCACTGGCTCTCCGCCCAGATGCGGCCGCCGTGCGCCTCGACGATTCCCTTCGCGATGTACAGCCCCAGCCCCGTCCCCCGGCTCTCCGCGTCCTTCGCCTGCCAGTAACGCTCGAAGACGTGCGGCAACGCCTCGGCCCGGATGCCCGTGCCCGTGTCCCTCACCCACAACTGCACCTCGCCCCGGTGCACCCTCGCCCCCGCCGTCAGCACCCCTCCGTCCGGCGTGAACTTCAACGCGTTTCCCAGCAGGTTGCCCATCACCTGCAACACCCGCGTCCGGTCGCACTTCACCTGCATGTCCTCGTCCGGCAGCTCCGCCACCACCCTCAGCCCCCTCGCCTCCGCCAGCGGCCTCACGCTCTCCAGCGCCTCCGTCACCAGCGACGACACCGGCTGCTCCGATGGCTCCAGTGGCAGTCCGCCCGCCTCGATTCTTCCCCAGTCCAGCAGGTCCGAGATCAGCCGCCCCATCCGGTCCGCCGCCGCCTGGATGCGGCCCGCCTGCTTCAGCACCGGCTCGCTCCCCGCCTTGCCCTGCGCTCCCCGCAGCAGCAGCGCCGACGCCAGCTGCACCACCCCCAGCGGGTTCTTCAAATCGTGGCTCACCACCGCCAGCAGGTCCTCGCGCGCCCGCGTCGCCCGCCTCGACTCGCCGAAGAGCCGCGCGTTGTCGATGGCCAGGCTCGCCCGCACGCACAGGTCCTCCGCCAACGCCAGGTCGCTCGGGCCGTAGCGCCGCCCCGAGGCCGATGACACGAATGTCACCGCCCCCAGCGTGTGCCCCCGCGCCTTCAGCGGGATGATCATGTACGAGCGCGCCTGCAGCCGGCTCAGCAGCGCCGGGTGCTCCGGCTCCGAGGCCGCCGCGCGCAGCAGCGAGTCCGTCACCGCCGGCACCAGCTCCGGCTCACCCGTGTGCAGCACCCGCAGCACGCCCACCGGGGCCTCGCGCCGCTCGAAGCGCCTCGTCAACGCGCGCGCCTGCTCGAATTGCGTCGGGTCCAGGTGCGCCACCGCCACGCGCGACACCCACGCGCCCTGCTCCACCGCGTCCACCAGGCACCAGTCCGCCAGGTCCGGCACCGCCAGGTGCGCCAGCAGCGTGTACATGCCCTGGGGATCCGGCGGGTGCGCGAACAGCGTCGTCATCGCCTGGTACAGGAAGGACTGCCGGCGCTCGGCCGCCTCCACCTCCGCCCGTGCCGCCTGCTCCAACGCCAGCGCGCGCGAATGCACGGCCTCGGCCTCGGTGAGTGGACGCACCGTCACCAGCACCCGCACCGGGCCCTCCCCCTCGCGCATCGGTGTGAAGCAGAAGGTGTGGGGCCGGGGGCCTCGCGGGCTCAACCACGTGCCGTCCACCGAGTGCGGTGCTCCCGTGGCCAGGGCCACCCCCCGTCCGGACTCCAGCAGGGCCCCGTCCTCGGCGCCAGGCGCCAGCCCCGCCCAGGGCTGGCCGAGCAACAGCTCCGGCGGCATGCCCAGGACGCTCGCCCCCACCGTGCTGCACGCGAGCACCCGTCCCGCCTCGTCCAGCAGGTAGGCGGGCTCCGGCAGGGCCTTGAAGGCCATCTCGAATCCGGCGGGGGAAAGACTCATCGCAGCGCCACAACCGGTGGCGGGGGGCTCCTCTTCATTTCATACCACTGGCCCTTCCTCCCCGCCGTGTGGAGTGGGAGCGGCCGAGCGGCGTCCGGAAGGTGACGTTACGCTCCCCCGTTCTCCCCGCCGGCGAGCTCCCGGAAGCGCCGGGAGAAGTCACTCAGCGGCAGCACCTCGTGGGCGAGGCCCGCCGCCACCGCCACCCCCGGCATTCCATAGACGACACTGGTGGCCTCGTCCTGGGCCATCACCCAACCGCCCGCAGCGTGTACCTCCCGCAAACCCTCCAGGCCGTCCTGCCCCATCCCCGTGAGGACGGTGGCCGTCAGGGCGGCCCCGAAGACCTGGGTCGCCGAGCGGAACAGCCACGTGCCCGAGGGCCGGAAGCCTCCCACCGGGGCGGCGTTGGACACCTCCACCCGCCTGTCCGCCCGCACCCCGAGGTGCCGGTCATCCGGGGCGATGTAGACGACTCCCGGGCGCAGGGCCTCGCCGTCCTCGGCCACCTTCACCTCCACCTTGCACACACTGTCCAGCCAGGTGGCCAGGCCCTTGGCGAAGCCCAGGGCGATGTGCTGCACCACGAGGATGGGGAGGGGGAAGCCGGCGGGCAGCTCCGAGAGGATGCGGTGCAGGGCCGCGGGGCCTCCCGTGGACGCGGCGATGGCCAGCAGCCCGGCCCTGCTCCGGCGCGCCGGCACCACGGGGGCGCGCGGGACGGGCCCCTCCTCGCGCACGGGCCAGTGGCGGATGACCTTCACCGCGGCCATGGCCTTCACCGTGTCGCGCAGCCGGCGGGCCTCCGTCTCGAAGTCCGGCGCCTGCGGGCCCACCAGCTTCTGCAGCACCGCCAGCGCTCCGGAGCGCAGCGCGGCCATGGACGTTTGAATGTCGCGCTCCACCAGCGTGGACACCACCACCACCGGCGTGGGCACCTCCGTCATGATGCGGCGCGTGGCCTCCAGCCCATCCATGTTCGGCATCTGGATGTCCATGGTGACCAGGTGCGGGCGCAGGCGGCGGGTGAGCTCCACCGCCTCCACGCCATCCTTCGCCTCGCCCACCACCTCGAAGGCGGGATCGGCCCGTAGGATTTCCACCAGCAGGCGCCGGGCGGTGGGGGAGTCTTCGGCGACGAGGACGCGGAGCTTGTCGGGCTTCATAGGAGCTGCCTCAGGGTCTCCAGCAGGTGGGTTTGATCAAAAGCGCTCTTCACCAGGTAGGCGCTGGCACCCACCTGGAGGCCGCGCGCCTTGTCCTCGGGCCGGGCGCGCGCGGTGACGAGGACGATGGGCAGCCGGCCGAAGCGCGGGGAGCCCCGCACCGCCTCGGTGAGGGCGAAGCCGTCCATGCGTGGCATCTCCACGTCCGAGACGACGGCGTCCGCCCCCTCCGTCTGTAGCCGCTCCCAGGCCTCCTGCCCGTCCACGCACGCCAGCACCTCGAAGCCGGCCGCCTCGAGGATGCTCTGCTCCAGCGCGCGGGTCGTCATCGAGTCGTCGGCGAGCAGCACGCGCCTGCGGGCCTTCTTCTCCACGGGGGCGGGGAAGAGGCCGGCGGGGGCGGTGCGGCCCTCGGCGGCGCGGACGAGGGAGGCGGCGTTGAGCAGCGGGGCCATGCGCCCGTCCGGCAGCACCGCCACGCCCGAGACGTGCCTCGCCCGGCGGATGCGCGGACCCAGGCCCCGGACGAGCACCTCCTGCTCGGCCACCACCTCGTCCACCACCAGCACGGCGCGCACCTCGCCCGCGCTCAGCACCAGGGCACCCGGGCGCGGCCGGGGAGCGCTCGTCTCCAGGCCGAGCACCGCCGTCAACGTGGCCAGCGGCACCAGCGCCCGGGGCGCGGCCCACAGCTGCCGGCCCTCCACCACGCGCACGTCCCCGGGCTCCAGCCGCAGCAGGCGCTCCACGCTCTCGCCCGCCACCGCGAAGGTGTGCCCGCCCGCCGTCACCAGCAGCACCCGCAGCGTGCTCAGCGTCAGGGGCACGTCCAGGGTGAAGCGCGTGCCCCGGCCCGGCGTGAAGGCCACGTCCACGCTGCCCCGCATCGCCTCCACCTGCGCGCGCACCACGTCCAGCCCCACGCCGCGCCCGGACACGGACGTCACCGCCTCCGCCGTGGACAGGCCCGGCATGAAGATGAGCCGCGCGTCCCCGGCGTCCCCCAGCACCGGCAGCCCGCGCGCCCGCGCCCGCTCGCGGATGGAGGCCATGTCCAGCCCCCGCCCGTCATCCTCCACCACCACCTGCACCCGGCCTCCGCGCAGCCGCGCGGACAGCTCCACCCGGCCCTCCTCGGGCTTGCCCGCCTCACGCCGCGCCGCCGGTGTCTCCAGCCCGTGCGCCACCGCGTTGCGCACCAGGTGCAACAGCGGCTCGCGCAGGCCCTGCAAGAGCGAGCGGTCCAGCTCCAGCACGCCGCCCCGCACCTCCAGCCGCGCCTGCTTGCCCGAGGCGAGCGCCAGGTCCCTCGCGTTGCGCTCCAGCCCCGCGCACGCCTCGGCGAAGGGCAGGGTGCGCGCGCGCCGCACCTCCTCGTCCAGGCCGCCCGTGGCCTGCAGCAGCGTGCGCCGGTCCGCCGCGAGCGCCCGGCCGAGCTGCGCCAGCCGCGTCTCCAGCCGCCGCGCCACCCCCTCGTCCGTGCCCCTCAGCCGCAGGCGCAGCTGGTGCAACTCCTCGTGCACCGCCTCCACCAGCTCCACCCGGCCCTCCATCCGCAGGCCCGCCACGCGCAGCTCGCCACTGCGGGCCAGCAGCGCGTCCAGCTTCTGGGCGGACACGCGCACCGGCAGGCCCTCGGGGCCGGGGGCGGGCGCTTCCACGGGAGGCGCCGGGACTCCGGGGGCGGGCAGGGCGCCGGGCGCGAGGGCCGCCGCTTCCAGCCGGGGCAGCAGGGCCTCCAGGGGCGAGCCCCTCAGCTCCTGCTTCAGCGCCAGCCGCCGCCCCGCGTCGTCCAGCGCGTCCGCGGCGGTGAAGCACACCTCCATCCGCTCCGGCGTGGTGCGCCCCTCCTGCTGCACCACCAGCAACACCTCTTCCAGCCGGTGGCAGGCCGTCTCGATGAGGGCCTCGCTCACCGCCCGCGAGGCGCCCTTCACGCTGTGCACCGTGCGCAACAGCGACGTCATCCGCTCGCCGAAGCGCGCGGGCGACGCCGCCTTCTCCAGCGCGAGCAGGTCCCGGTTGAGCGCCGCCACGTGTCCCTCGAGCTCCTCGAGGAAGGTGGCCATCAGCGCCTGGGCGAGCCTGTCCCGGTCCATCGTCATGCGGCGCGCCCGTACTCGCTCAGCAGGCCCTTGAGCTTCTGGCCCATGGCGTTGAGGTCCTGCACCGCGCGCTCCGTCTGGCGGATGCTGGTGAGCGTCTGCTGCGTGGCCTGGCTCACGTCCCGCATCGCCTGGCGGATCTGCCCCGTGCCGGTGGCCTGCTGGCTGGCCGAGGCCGAAATCTGCGCCGCGGTGAGCGAGGCCTGCGCGAGCAGCTCGCTGAGCGTCTGGATGTGGACCCCCGCCTGCGTCACCACCCGGGTGGCCGAGGCCACGCTCTTGGTGCCCTCCTCCGTCGTCATCACCGCGCCCTGGGTGGCCTTTTGAATCTGCCCCAGAATCTGCCGCACCTGCGCGGTGGCCTTCTTGGACTGGTCCGCCAGGGCCTTCACCTCGGCGGCCACCACGGCGAAGCCCCGGCCGTGCTCCCCCGCGCGGCTGGCCTCGATGGAGGCGTTGAGCGCCAGCATGTGCGTCTGCTCGGAGATGTCGTTGACGGTGGTGATGATGTCGCCGATGGCCTGCGCCTGCTCGGCCAGGGCCAGAATCCGCGAGGCGATGGACTCCACCTGCTCGCGCACGGTGCTCATGGAGGTGATGGCCTCGTCCACCGCGCGCCGCCCGTTCTTGCCCACCTCCTCCGCGTGGCGCGCCGACTCGCTCACCGCGCGCGCCCGGCCCGCGGCCTCCTCGGACATCTGGACGATCTCCTCCACGGTGCTCACCGTCTCCGCCACCGCGCTGCCCTGCTCCTGGGCTCCGGCCACCTGCTCCGTGGTGCTGGCGAGGATTTCCGCCGTGGTGCCCGCGAGTTGATTGACGAACTCGGCCACCGTGCGCAGCGTGTGCTCGCGCTCCTCGGCCTGCCTGGCCAGCTGCGCCTCGGCCTGCTGGCGGCGCTCGGACATGGCGTTGAAGGCCCGCGCGAGCTCTCCCGTCTCGTCCTGGTTGTGCACACCGATGCGGTGGGCGAAGTTGCCGCGGCCGATCTGCTCGGCGCCCATCACCAGCTTGTCCAGCGGGCCGGTGATGGTGCGGGTGATGACGTAGCTGCCCAGGGCGACGACGAGCAGCCCCAGCAGCGTGCCCAGTCCCAGCACCACCATGCTGCGCTGGGCGCTGCTCCGGGCCTCGTGCTCGAGCCGGTTCCAGATGTCATCCTCGGCGCCCACCATCTCGCCGAGCGCCTTGCGGATCTGCTCCATGGCCAGCTTGCCCCGGTCCGTCCGGACGATCTCCAGGGACGGAGCGAAGCCTTGTTGCTGGCGCACGCGGACGGTCTCCGCCAGCTCGGCGAGCTTGTCGCGGATGAGGGGCTCGAGCCGCTCCAGCCGGGCCAGCTGCTCGGGGTCGTCGGCGAGGCTCTTGCGCAGGTTGTCGAGCTGCGCATCCAACTGCTGGGTGGCCCGGAGATAGGGCTCCAGGTAGCGCTCCTCGCCGGTGAGGAGGAAGCCGCGCTGGCCCGTCTCGGCATCCAGCAGCATCATGCGGACCTCGCGGATGTTGCGGGCCTGGTCCCGGCTCTCCATCAGCCCCTCGGTGGTCTGCACCAGCTGCTGGGCGCCCTGGAAGGCCACCAGCGCGATGGTGAGCAGCACCAGCAGGGACAGTCCGAAGCCGAGGGCGATCTTCTTCCCGATGCTCATGCGGTCCTCTCCTCGGAGAAGTCGAAGAAGAGGCGACCATCCCCCAGCAGCGCCTCTGCCTCCAGAACGATGATGCCGTCACGGCTGATGCCGGACACGAGTGTCCGCTCCCGCGCGCCCAGGGAGGCGGGGGGGGCCAGGAGCGAGTCCCGGGCGAGCAGGAGCACCTCCTCCACGGAGTCGGCGCGCAGGCCCAGCTCCGGGCGGCCCGGGCCCACCACGAGCACGGGCCCGTGGGTGGTGGGAGCGGCCCGGCCGAAGAGGGGGGAGAGCTCCACCACCGCGAGCACCTCGCCATGCAGCAGGGTGAGGCCGCGCAGCGGCTCCGGCGCGCCGGGCAGGGGGACGAGCTGCTCCGGGGCGCGCAGCACCTCCAGGACGAAGCGCGTCTCCAGCGCGTACTCCTGCTCGCCGGAGCGGAAGTGCACCAGCTCCAGCAGGGGGCCCGTCTGGAGGTTGCGCTCCAGGGGCCGGGCCAGCGCCCGGGCGCGCTCGTCGAGCAGCACCGCCTCGCGCGCGGGGTCGGCCGTGGAGGCGGCCTCGGTGGCGGCGGCGAGCCGCTTCAACCGCCCGTAGGCCGCGGCCCAGTCCAGCCCGCCCCTCTTCGCGTCATCGCCTCCCGTCATTCACGGACCTCCTCGCGGGCCTGCTCCAACCGGGTGTGCTCGGCGCGGGCCACCTCCGCCAGATGGCCCGCGCGCTCGCCATCACCCAGGGGTACCCGCGTCTCGGGCGGGAGCGAAGCGCACAGGGACTCGGCGGTGCGGAAGGCGCGCCGGGCCCCCGCGCCGTCGCCCTGGCGCTGGAGGATGTGGCCCAGCATGAGGTGGGCCACGGCCAGCGAGGGCTCCAGGTAGAGGGCCTGCCGCGCGGCGCGCTCGGACTCCGGGAGCCGGCCGAGCCCCAGCAGCAACAGGGCCTCCAGGTAGCGCAGCTCCACGGCGAGCGGGTGGCGCAGGGCGGCCTCGGCACACCGGCGCACGGCGGCCAGCGGCTCCAGGTTGGCCAGGGCGCGGACCGCCACCGCCTCGGCCGCCGCGTCCTCCGGGTGGGCCCCGGCCAGACGGACCGCCTCGCGCCAGTCCCCGGCCGCGAGGGCCCGCTGTGCTCCCGCCAGCTCCGCGGGGGCGGTGGGCTCCGGCGTGGGAGGTGGGGGCGCGGGGGCGGCGGGCCCGGGCGGCGGCGTGAAGGCCCTGGGGGGCGCGGGAGGCGGCGCGGGTGGAGGGGCGGAGGGGCGGGTCTGGTAGGCGGTCCGCGATGCCTCGCCCGAGGCGGGCCGGTGGTAGACGATGCCCCAGTCGGTGAGGAGCGTCTCGAAGGGCGCGTAGGCGGCGAGCGAGGGGTCCGAGGGGCCGGCGATGAGGAAGCCGCCGTCGGCGAGCGAGGCGTGGAGCCGCCGGGCCACGGCCTCGATGGTGGCGCGGTTGAAGTAGATGAGGACGTTGCGGCAGAAGATGACGTCCATGCCCCAGATGCCGTGGGCGGAGGACGGCCAGGTGTCGTCGGCGAGGTTGAGGTAGCCGAAGTGGACGCGCTCGCGCACCCGCGTGTCGAGCGTGTAGCGCTTGCCCTCCAGGTGGAGGAAGGGCCGCATGTGGCTGGCCTCGGGGCCGCGCAGGGACCACTCGCCGTAGCGGGCCACCTGGGCCCGGGCGAGCGCCGCGCGCGACACGTCCGTGGCCCGCACCTCCATCCGCTCCCCGTAGCCCTCCTCCATGAGGAGCACCGCCAGCGAGTAGGGCTCCTCGCCCGAGGCGCAGCCGGCGCTCCACGCGCGCACCACGTGGGTGGGGCCCCGGCGGCGGCGCACGTCGGGCAGCACCTGGTGGCGCACGAACTGGAAGTGCTCCGGGTTGCGGAAGAAGTACGTCTCGCCGATGGTGAGCTCCACCAGCAAGTCATCCAGCAGGGCGGAGTCCACCTCGAGCCGGGCGAGGTAGGAGGGGAAGTCGGACTGGCCCGCGCGGGCCATGGCCCGGTCGATGCCCTCCATGGCGGCGGCGGGGCAGCTGGGGGGCAGCAGGCCGGCGCGAGCGGCGACGAGGTCGATGACGGCGAGGTAGCCGGGGTGCCGCCAGTCCTGGGGCCTGTCACCGCTCACCGGGGGACTCCCTCCTTCGCGAGCGCCTCGTCCAGCTCGAGCGCCTCCGCCTGGGAGAGAAAGGTGCGCAGGTCGTGCAGGAGCACGAGCCCGTCCGGCAGCTTGAGGGCCCCGGCCACGTAGCCCACGCCCGGCAGCTCCCTGGGCGACGCATCGAGCTGGCCCGTCTCCACGGAGAGCAGGCCCTCGGCCCGGTCCACCCGCAGGGCGACGGAGCGCGGGCCGGCCCGGGCCACCACGAGGTGGTCCGCGGAGGAGAGCGGGCGGGCGGGCAGGCGGAAGCGGCGGCGCATGTCCAGCACGGGGAGCAGCTCGCCGCGCAGGTCGAGCAGCCCTTCCACCACGGCGGGGGCGCGGGGCAGCGGGGTGAGGCGCACGGCGCGCACCAGCTCACGCACGTCCTCCATGGGCAGGGCGTAGCGGTGCCCTTCCAGCAGGAAGAGGAGGACCTCGCGGGGCGGTGGCGTCACCATGCGTCTCCCAATGGTGCGCAGTGTAGGCACGGCTCGCCCGCCATGGCCGCCCGCGTGGGGGGGCAGCGGGGGGACTTGACGTCTGGTGGACGCCGGGGGGGGGCCGACAGGCCGCGCCGGGTGTTCCTCGCGCTGCCTCAGGAGACGATGAAGTCGAACTGCTCGATGACGGCCTTGAGTTCTTCCTCGGTGGTGTTGGAACGCTTCGCCTCAACAGGCGCAAACATTGTCACGGCCCTCATGGAGGGCGGATCCGTGTAGCGGCCTTCAACCAGGATGGGACGGAATGTCCCGGGCCACTTGACGCCGAGCAGCTCGGGCGCTCTGCGCAGGGGCTCCAGAATGGTGAAGCAGGGCCACTTGGGAAAGCGAATGGAGGCAGGGTCGGAGCCCATGAAGCGGCAGCCGTCCAGGCGGGCCTCGGAGAAGTCGCAGTCCTCGATGGAGCCCAACTGGTACTCCGGCTCCTTGCCGTACTCGGGCCAGTGCCCGAAGTCACACCCCGACAGCCGCCCCTTGAACCGGCAGCCCTTGAGTGAGGCTCGTATCCACTGCTGATGGTTCTTCAGCTCCTGCTTCACCTCGAAGATGCAGTTGATGAACTGGACTTCGCGGATGAACAGGTTCCGAGCAGCCACCTTCAGCACGAGGGTGCAGTTCTTCAGCGTCAGGTTGCGGCCCAGGAAGTAGAGGGTGCCTTTGTCCGTCAGTTCCAGCCGTTCGTTCTCCAGGTGCTTGTCCTCGTAGAAGACCTTTTTGGCAAGCATCCGCCGTCCTTTCAGAAGGTGAGCATCCGGAAGAACTCGCCCGCCATGCGCCGGCCGTGCCGCGCGAGGTTCGAGGCCGTCCCGGAGAGCCTCGTGGTCGTGTCAGTAGACGATGCAGTCGAACTGCTCGATGACTGCCTTGAGTTCCTCCGGTGTACACCCGCTCCTCTTCGCGAAGTCCGGAGCAAACCACGTCAGGGCGGTTGTGGAAGGCGGGTAGTTGGCGAGGTCTTCGATCACAACGGGGCCGATGCTTCCAGGCCACTGCACGGTGGAGAGCTCACGGCTCTTGCCGACGGGGTCCAGGAAGGTGAAACAAGGCCACTTGGGAAACCGAAGGGTCCGGGGGTCACCACCGTGGAAGCGGCAGCCGTCCAGGCGCGCCTCGGAGAAGTCGCAGTCCTCGATGGAGCCCAGTTGGTACTCCGGCTCCTTGCCGTACTCGGGCCAGTGCCCGAAGTCACACCCCGACAGCCGCCCCTTGAACCGACAGCCCTTGAGGGAGGCCGTTATCCACTGCTGGTAGTTCTTCAACTCCTGCTTCACCTCGAAGGTGCAGTCGATGAACCGCACTCCGTCGATGTACAGGTTCCTGGCGGCCACCTTCAGCACGAGCGTGCAGTTCTTCAGCGTCAGGTTACCGCCCAGGAAGTAGAGGGTGCCTTTGTCCGTCAGCTCCAGCCGTTCATTCTCGAGGCGCTTGTCCTCGTAGAAGACTTTTTTGGCAAGCATCCGCCGTCCTTTCAGAAGGTGAGCATCCGGAAGAACTCGCCCGCCATGCGCCGGCCGTGCCGCGCCAGGTTCGACGCCGTTCCAGAGAGAATCTCATACCGGCGGCCTGTGGCATGGTCAATCACGTCGATGCCGTTGCTCAGGTTGAACTCGTAGAGGTGCTTGAATCGTCTCTCCACCTGGGTTTGCACGAAGCGGCCCCGGGCCTCGCGCTCCAACAGGTGCGCCAGCCAGTATTCGCCCTTCTTGAGCGCATCGTTGATGGCTTGACGTTCATTCGGGGAGAGCCGGTGTGACCCCCACAGCTGGGCCGCCTCGGTAACGGCCTTCTGGAGCCTGTCACCCACCTCGTCTTCGACGGGGATGTCGTGGATGGACATTCCACGACGCAGGTGCCAGCGTTGCCCGTTGGGCAGAAGGACCTGCAGGTTTCCACCCCGGTGGCGG
>NZ_DASUNC010000106.1:0-37678 GCF_036277355.1 Archangium sp. | reverse complement strand
GGTAGGCCACTTCCCCAGGCGAAAGGTGGAGGAGATGCGGCGGTCGTCTCCTCATCCACCCAACTTATCCGGTCTCTTCCTCCACCCAACCTACCCTGTGGTCTCGACTATGTTGAAAAACTTGTCGGACAGTCCACTAGCTCCCTTCCCGCCGAGGATCGCCGCCTCGGGGGCGGCCCCTGGAGCGCTCGCTCTCCTCCCCGTGACGAGGGCGTACCTTTCTCCCCGGGGTGGGAACGGGTGTTCCTTTCAGGGCGCACGGTCCGAACCGGGCCGTTCGTGCAAGTTGCAACCACGGGGCGGGGACGTTGTTCGTAACCCCTCGGAAGCCCTGGGGTTTCGAGGTGGGGAGGGTGGTACGGCGGGTGCTTCGTGAGAGGGCGCGTCATGAGCGCTTCCAACCAGGAGCAAGCCCCATGGATCTCGTCCTCGTGCTGGTCACCGTTGGTTTCTTCGCGCTCGCGTGGGCCTACACCCGCGGCTGCGAGCGCCTCTGAAACGGAGACACCCCATGACCTTCGAATACGTCTCCGGCGCCGTGCTCGCGGTGCTGCTCACCGTCTACCTCGTCTACGCGCTGCTCCGGCCGGAGCGCTTCTAGGCTCGCCATGACCCTCATCGGTGGGTTGCAGATCGTCCTCTTCTTCGTGCTGGTGCTGGCGGTGACGAAGCCGCTGGGCCTCTACCTCTTCCACGTCTTCGAGGGGCCCACGCAGCCCCTGCCCAAGGTGCTCGGGCCCGTGGAGCGGCTGCTGCTCAAGCTGTGCGGCGTGGACCCCAGGCGGAACCCCGAGCAGACGTGGGTGCGGTATGCCCTGTCGCTGCTGGCCTTCAGCCTCTTCAGCGTCCTCCTCGTCTACCTGCTGCAGCGATTGCAGCACGTGCTGCCGCTCAACCCCCAGAACCTGCCCGCGGTGGGTCCGGAGCTGGCCTTCAACACGGCCGCCAGCTTCACCACCAACACCAACTGGCAGTCCTACGCGGGCGAGTCCACCCTGAGCTACCTCACCCAGATGGCGGGGCTGGCCTGGCAGAACTTCGTGTCCGCGGCGGCGGGCATGGGGGTGGCGCTGGCGCTCGCGCGTGGCTTCACCCGGCGGCCCGGGCCCGAGGGACAGAAGACGCTGGGGAACTTCTGGGTGGACCTCATCCGCGGCACCCTCTACGTGCTGCTGCCCCTGTGCTTCGTGTACGCGCTCTTCCTCGTGTCCCAGGGCGTGCTGCAGAACTTCGCGCCCTACCGCGAGCTGACCACGCTGGAGGGAGTGAAGCAGACGCTCGCCATGGGCCCGGTGGCCTCGCAGGAGGCCATCAAGATGCTGGGCACCAACGGCGGCGGCTTCTTCAACGCCAACAGCGCCCACCCCTTCGAGAACCCCACGCCGCTCACCAACCTGGTGCAGCTGCTCTCCATCTTCGCCCTCCCCGCCGCCCTCACGTACACGTACGGGAAGATGGCGAGGGACACGAAGCAGGGCTGGGCCCTCTTCGCGGCCATGAGCCTCCTCTTCTTCGTGGGCGTGGCCGCCGCCTACGCCGCCGAGTCCCAGGCCAACCCCGCCGTGGCCGCCGCCCGGGTGGTGCAGCACGGCAACCTCGAGGGCAAGGAGGTGCGTTTCGGCATCCCCGCCTCGGCCCTCTTCGCCACCGTCACCACGGACGCGAGCTGCGGCGCCGTCAACTCCATGCACGACAGCTTCACCGCGCTCGGTGGCCTGGTGCCGCTCGTCAACATCCAACTGGGCGAGGTCATCTTCGGCGGCGTGGGCGCCGGCCTCTACGGCATCCTCGTCATGGTGGTGCTCGCCGTCTTCATCGCCGGCCTCATGGTGGGCCGCACCCCCGAGTACCTCGGCAAGAAGATAGAGGCGAAGGAGATGAAGCTCGCCATGCTGTACGTGCTCATCTTCCCGCTCGTCATCCTCGGGCTGGGCGCGGCCGCGGCGGTGCTTCCCCAGGGCGTGTCCTCGCTCCACGACGCGGGGCCGCATGGCCTGACCGAAATCCTCTACGCGTACTCCAGCGGCACGGGCAACAACGGGAGCGCCTTCGCCGGCCTCGATGCCAACACGCCCTTCTGGAACGTCTCCCTGGGTCTGGCCATGCTCGCCGGGCGCTTCCTGATGATCATCCCCGTGCTGGCCCTCGCCGGCTCCATGGTGGGCAAGAAGACGGTGGCCCCCGGCCCTGGCACCTTCCCCACCCACGGCGCGCTCTTCACCGGCCTGCTGGTGAGCGTGGTCGTCATCGTCGGCGCGCTCACCTTCTTCCCCGCCCTCTCCCTCGGCCCTCTCGTCGAGCACTACCTCGGCTAGGCCGGAAAGGTGTTCTGAGCCCATGCGCTCCTCGACCTCGACACCCGTGTCGCTCTTCGAGCCGTCGCTCTTGAAGCAGGCCGCGCTGGACAGCCTGCGCAAACTCCACCCCCGGGACGTGGCCCGCAACCCGGTGATGTTCGTGGTGTGGGCCGGCAGCCTGCTCACCACCGTGCTGGTGGTGAAGGACCTCGTCACGCCGGGGCCCGCGGATACGCCGGTGGGGTTCACCGTGTCGGTGATGCTGTGGCTGTGGTTCACCGTGCTCTTCGCCAACTTCGCCGAGGCGGTGGCCGAGGGCCGCGGCAAGGCCCAGGCGAGCTCGCTGCGCAAGATGCGCAAGGACACCCTCGCCCGCCGCCTGGTGGACGGGCGGGAGGAGCGCGTCCCCGCTCCCAACCTGCGCAAGGACGACCTCGTCGTCTGCGAGGCGGGGGACCTCATCCCCGGCGATGGCGAGGTGGTGGAGGGCATCGCCAGCGTGGACGAGTCCGCCATCACCGGCGAGTCCGCCCCCGTCATCCGCGAGTCCGGCGGGGACCGCTCGTCCGTCACCGGCGGTACCAGGGTGCTCTCCGACCGCATCGTCGTGCGCATCACCGCGGACCCGGGCGAGTCCTTCCTGGACCGGATGATCGGCCTCGTGGAGGGCGCCGCGCGGCAGAAGACGCCCAACGAGATTGCCCTGCACATCCTCCTGGTGGGCCTCACCCTCGTCTTCCTGCTGGCGTGCGTGACGCTGGTGCCGCTGGCGCTCTACTCGGGCGTGAAGCTGTCGGGCACGGCGGTGGTGGCGCTGCTGGTATGCCTCATTCCGACCACCATCGGCGGCCTGCTGTCCGCCATTGGCATCGCTGGCATGGACCGGCTGCTGCGCAAGAACGTGCTGGCCATGAGCGGGCGCGCGGTGGAGGCGGCGGGCGACGTGGACACGCTGCTGCTGGACAAGACGGGCACCATCACCCTGGGCAACCGCATGGCCACGGAGCTGCTGCCCCTGCCGGGCGTGCGCATGGAGGACCTGGCCGAGGCCTCGCAGCTGGCGAGCCTCGCGGACGAGACACCCGAGGGCCGCTCCATCGTCGTGCTGGTGAAGGACACCTACAAGATGCGTCCGCGCGAGCTGCAGGCGCACCAGGCCACCTTCGTGCCCTTCACCGCGCAGACGCGCATGAGCGGGTGCGACCTGGTGGACCCGCACCCACGCAGCATCCGCAAGGGCGCGGTGGATGCCGTCATCCAGCACGTGGAGGCCCAGGGCGGTGCCGTCCCGCCCGCGCTGCGCGAGACGGCGGCCCGCATCGGTGACGCGGGTGGCACCCCGCTGGCCGTGTGCGACGGCGCGCGCGTGCTCGGCATCATCCACCTCAAGGACGTGGTGAAGGGCGGCATCCAGGAGCGTTTCGACCGCTTCCGCGCCATGGGCATCCGCACGGTGATGATTACGGGCGACAACCCGCGCACCGCGGCGGCCATCGCCCGCGAGGCCGGGGTGGACGACTTCCTCGCCGAGGCCACGCCCGAGGCCAAAATGGAGCTCATCCGCGCCGAGCAGGCCAGGGGCAAGCTGGTGGCCATGACGGGAGACGGCACCAACGATGCGCCCGCGCTGGCCCAGGCGGACGTGGGCGTGGCGATGAACACCGGCACCCAGGCCGCCAAGGAGGCCGGCAACATGGTGGACCTGGACTCCAACCCCACCAAGCTGCTGGAGGTGGTGGAGGTGGGCAAGCAGCTGCTCATGACGCGCGGCACCCTCACCACCTTCTCCATCGCCAACGACGTGGCCAAGTACTTCGCCATCCTCCCCGCGCTCTTCATGGGCGTGTTCCCGGAGATGGGCCCGCTCAACATCATGGGCCTCACGTCGCCCTACAGCGCCATCCTCTCCGCCGTCATCTTCAACGCCCTCATCATCATCGCCCTCATTCCGCTGGCCCTGCGCGGCGTGCGCTACCGGCCCCTGGGCGCGGCGGCGCTCCTGCGGCGCAGCCTGCTGCTGTACGGCGTGGGCGGCGTCATCGTCCCCTTCATCGGCATCAAGGCCATCGACGTGCTCCTCACCGCCGCCGGGCTGGCTTGAGAAAGGACCCGCTCCATGTTCTCCACGCTCCTCCTCGCTCTGCGCGCCGCGCTCGTCACCCTGGTGCTCACCGGCGTGCTCTACCCATTGGCCGTCACCGGCGTGTCCCAGGTGCTCTTCCCCGAGGAAGCCAACGGCTCGCTCGTCACCCACGAGAAGGGCCAGGTGGTGGGCAGCGCCCTCATCGGCCAGGGCTTCTCCCGGCCCGGCTACTTCCAGCCCCGGCCGTCCGCGGCCGGCAACGGCTACGACGCCGTGGCCTCCAGCGGCAGCAACCTCGGGCCCACTTCCCGGAAGCTGAGGGAGCGGGCGGTGGCCGAGGCCGAGCGCCTGCGCCAGGAGAACCCGGACGCCCCGGGCCCCGTGCCCGCAGAGCTCGTCACCACCTCGGGCTCGGGCCTGGACCCGCACCTGTCCCCCGAGGCCGCGCGCTGGCAGGTGCCCCGCGTGGCCCGTGCCCGCCACGTGGCGCCCGAGCGCATCCTGGCCGTGGTGGACGCGCACACCGAGGGGCGCACGCTGGGCGTGCTCGGTGAGCCGCGGGTGAACGTGTTACAGCTCAACCTGGCGTTGGATCGGCAGTTCGGCGAGAGCGTGGGCACGGCGGCAGAGGTCCCGTGAAGCGGAAGAGTCGCGCGGAAGACTTCCTCGAGCTGGTCGAGCGCGGCCGGCGCGGGCGGCTGAAGCTGTACATCGGCTTCGCCGCCGGCGTGGGCAAGACGTACCGCATGCTCGAGGAGTCCCACGCCCTGCGGCAGCGCGGGGTGGACGTGGTGCTCGGCTTCATCGAGCCGCACGGCCGCGCCGAGACGGCCGCGCTCGTCGAGGGGTTGGAGGTGGTGCCGCGCCAGGTGTTCACCTACCGGGACGTGGCCGTGGAGGAGATGGACCTGGACGCGGTGCTGGCGCGCAAGCCCCAGGTGGCGGTGGTGGACGAGCTGGCCCACACCAACGTCCCCCTGTGCCGCCACCGCAAGCGCTACCAGGACGTGGAGGAGCTGCTCGCCGCCGGCATCAACGTCATCGGCGCCTTCAACGTGCAGCACCTGGAGAGCCTCAACGACATCATCGAGCGCGCCACCGGCATCCGCGTGCGCGAGACGCTCCCGGACAGCTTCCTCAAGAACGCGGACCAGGTGGTGAACCTGGACCTGGCGGTGGAGGATCTGCACGAGCGGCTGAAGACGGGAAGAATCTACGCGCCGGACAAGGTGCCGCACGCGCTGGAGGGCTTCTTCAAGCAGGAGAACCTCTCCTCGCTGCGCGAGCTGGCGCTGCGCGAGGTGGCCGAGAGCCTGGACCGCTCCACGGGCACGCGCGCGCGCCCGGGCGAGGAGCCGCCGCAGAAGGGAGGGGGCTGGGGCCGGGTGATGGTGGCGCTCAGCAGCAACCCGCCGCACGCGGCCACGCTGTTGCGCCGGGGCTCGCGGATGGCGGGCCGGCTCAACACGGACTGGTTCGTCGTCTACGTGGAGACGCCCGGCGAGGCCCCGCACCTCATCGACTCGGAGGCGCAGCGCCACCTGCTGGCCAACATCGAGCTGGCGAAGGAGCTGGGCGCGGAGGTGGTGAGGGTGAAGGGGAAGGAGCCGGTGGTGGCGCTGCTGGACTTCGCCCGCTCGCACGGGGTGGGCCACATCATCGTGGGCCGCTCGCGCCAGCCGTGGTGGAAGCAGTGGCTGGGGCGCGCCTCGGACGTGCGCCTGTTGCGCGAGGGCGAGGGCTTCGACATCCACGTGGTGTCCTTCCATCCGCCCCAGGAGGAGCGCCCGTCATGAGTCTGCGTGCCAAGCTGCTGCTGGCCCAGGCGCCGCTGGCGCTCGCGCTGCTGCTGGTGGGCGTGGTGGCCGTCAACACGCTCGGCCGGGTGGGGCACGCGGGGCAGGACATCCTCGCGGACAACTACCGCAGCGTGCTGGCCATGCAGCGCATCATCGAGCACCTGGAGCGTCTGGACAGCGCTTCCCTCTTCCTCGTCGCGGGCGAGCGGCAGCGGGGGCTGGAGCAGGCCCGGGAGCACCTGCGGCCGCTCGAGGCGGAGCTGACGGTGCAGGAGGGCAACATCACCGAGCCCGGAGAGACCGAGGCCACCGCCCGGCTGCGGCGGGCCTGGACGCGCTACCGCACCGGGTACGAGGCCTTCGCCTCCGGGGAGCGGGCCGAGTCCCGGCGCGCGGCCTACTTCGAGGTGCTGGCGCCGGCCTTCCGCGAGGCCAAGGCGGCCACCCAGGCCCTCCTCGCGCTCAACCAGGACGCCATGGTGCGCAAGAGCGACGCCCTGGAGCGGCAGAGCCGCCGGATGAACACGCTCATGGTGATGGCCGTGGGCGTGGCGCTGGTGGGCGGCCTGCTCGCCTCGGTTTCCCTCACCCAGCGGGCGCTGCGGCCGGTGTCCGTGCTCTCCCAGGCGGTGCGGCGGTTGGGGCAGGGGGACCTGGCCACGCGCGCGGTGGTGCGGGGCCAGGATGAGATTGCTCAGCTCGCCCGGGACTTCAACGCCATGGCGGAGGCGCTGCAACGCTACCGGCGGAGCTCGCTGGGGGAGCTGCTCCAGGCGCAGGCGTCCTCGCAGGCCTCCATCGACAGCCTGCCGGACCCGGTGGTGGTGTTCGGCGTGGAGGGCGGGGTGCTCAACGTCAACCGCGCCGCGGAGGAGGTGCTGCGGCTGTTGGTGGAAGGGGGCAGCGGAGCGCTGGGGCAGGTGGTGCCGGAGGTGCGCGAGGTGCTGGAGCGGGTGCGCGCGCACGTGCTGGGCGGCAAGGGGCCGTACCTGCCGAGGGGTTACGAGGAGGCGGTGCGGGTGGAGGGCGGGGAGGGAGGCCGGTGGCTGCTGCCGCGCGGCAGTCCGGTGTACGGAGAGGGCGGCGGCGTGGTGGGGGCCACGGTGCTGCTCCAGGACGTGACGCGGCTGCGGCGCTTCGACGAGCTGAAGAACGACCTGGTGGCCACGGTGGCGCATGAGTTCCGCACGCCGCTGACCTCGTTGCGCATGGCCATCCACCTGTGCGCCGAGGGCGTGGCGGGGCCCATCACGGAGAAGCAGGCGGACCTGCTGTACGCGGCGCGTGAGGACTGCGAGCGGCTGCAGGGCATCGTGGATGACCTGTTGGATTTGTCGCGGCTGCAATCGGGGCGGGTGGAGTTGGAGGTGCGGCCGGTGTCCACGGAGGCGGTGCTGGAGGCGGCGTTGGCGCCGCACCGGGTGGCGGCGGAGGAGCGGGGGGTGCGGCTGTCCAGGGAGCAGGCGCCGGGGCTGGAGCGGGTGGAGGCGGATCCGGACCGCTTGCAGCTGGTGCTGTCCAACCTGGTGGCCAACGCCGTGAGGCACACCTCGCGGGGAGGCGAGGTGGTGGTGCGGGCGAGGCAGGAGGAGGAGCGGGTGCGCTTCGAGGTGGCGGACACGGGCGAGGGCATCGCACCGGAGCACCAGCAGCGCATCTTCGAGAAGTTCTACCGGGTTCCTGGAGCGGGCACCGGGGGCGCGGGGCTGGGCCTGTCCATCGCACAGGAGATCGTCCAGGCGCACGGGGGGGAGATGGGGCTCTCCAGCGAGCCGGGAGTGGGGAGCACCTTCTGGTTCACCCTGCCGCGGACGAGGGCACCGGAGGGGGATGCGTCCGCTCCAGCGTTCGAGCGCTGATTCAATCGCCGAGCTCGCCACGGATGAGCCGGGTGAACTCGGGCACCGTCTTCGCGAGCCCGTCGAGGAGCTGGGGCAGTTCCATGGGAGGGCGCCTCAGTGCCGCAGCCTGTTTCTTCAAGAGCGCCATCATCCCGGTTGGATCCAGATCGAACAGGTTGGCGAGAAATTCGTCTGGATGTTGTGCCTCGATACCGGGAGGCAGGTCCTTGGCTCGGAAGTGTTTCAGGTTGCTCGTCACGATGACCTGCGCATGCGCGTGAAGGGCCACGGCAACGACGTGGCGGTCTCCTTCATGGTTGCGTAGGTCCGGCACCAATGACTCGTGACCGGTCACCCGTGCATTGGGAAAGGCCTTTTGCATCTGAGCGACGAGGGAGCGGGCGCGCTCCTCTGTGGTGGTCGCCGTCGACACCAGGTTACGGCGCATCTCCTCGAGGATTTGTGCGCTCCAGTAGGGCTGGTAGTGCCCTGCATGCGCAGCTCTCAACAAGGTGTCCCGCAGAGAGAAGGGGAAGAGCACGCAGGCATCGAGGACGCTCTTGAAGGTTGACGTGAACAATCGGTTTGGACACGCTAACCTCCCAAGTCACTTCCTTCAACTGCACTCGGAGTAGCCGCCAAAATCCTGGCTCATCTGCGCCAACTCATCCAGGTCCGCTTCTCGTTGGGCGTCGCGCTTCTCCTTGTACGCCAGCAGGTCATCGATGCGGATGCGCCGGTGCTTTCCGGTCTTCGTGTAGGGGATGGCTCCCTCATCCAGGAGGCGGACCAGGTACTGGCGGGAGACGTTGAGCAGATCCGCAGCCTGTTGGGAGGTGAGCTCCTTGTGGACCGGGACCACGGTCACGGCGTCTCCCCGAGCTAGCACCGTGACGACCTGCCGGAGCAGGTGGAAGACGGGTTCAGGCAGCTCGAGGGTCTCGCCTCGGGGGCCGACGAGCCTGGGCCTCTGTGTGCTCTTGCCCTCCATGAGCCGGGCCAATTCGACGACCTCGGCCAGGGCCTGCTCGGAAGCGGAGACCGGATTTCTCGGGTCCAACATCGCGGGAGAGGGGACTTTGCGAGCGCGAGACATATCCATGAATCTACGGATAATCGTCCCAAACGCAACCACCTCGTAGGTAGCTCCCTCGGCTGGAAGACACCGGCCGGGCGCCGCCCGCTCACCCCATGCCGCCCGGGGCCGCCTCGTACTTCTTGCGCTTGCGCCAGAGGGTGGACGCGTCGATGCCGAGGATGTGCGCGGCCTCGTCCAGGGTGGGGACGCTCGCCATCACCCGGAGGATGTGCTCACGCTCCACCTCCTCCAGCGTGTGGGGCCCGCCCAGCGCCACCACCGAGCCCGTGGCCGCGGCGATGCGCTCCGGGAAGGCCTGCGGCTCCAGCACTTCCGCCGGCCAGACGATGAGCGCCCGCTCCAGCGCATTGCGCAGCTCGCGCACGTTGCCCGGCCACCCATGGGCCCGCAGCATCTTCTCCGTCGCCGGGGACAGCTCCGGCACCGGCCGCTTCGCCGTGCGCGCGAAGAAGGCCAGGAAGCGCCGGGCCAGCGGGAGGATGTCCTCGGGCCGTTCCCTCAGCGCCGGCAGCTTCACCTCGACGACGTTGAGCCGGTAGAGCAGATCCTCCCGGAAGTGGCCCCCGGCCACGGCCTTCTCCAGCTCCCGGTTGGTGGCCGCCACCACCCGCACGTCCGCCCGGCGCGTGCGCCCCTCGCCCAGGCGCTCGAACTGCTTGTCCTGGAGGAAGCGCAACAGCTGCGCCTGCAGCGCGGGACTCATCTCCGTCACCTCGTCCAGGAAGAGCGTGCCGCCCTCGGCCTGCTCCACCCGGCCCGGCTGGTCCCTCACCGCGCCCGTGAAGGCGCCGCGCACGTGGCCGAAGAGCTCGCTGGAGAGCAGCTGCTCGGAGAGGGCGGGGCAGTTGATGGTGACGAAGGGCCGGCGGCGCCGCGCGCTCAGCGAGTGCAGGGCCCGCGCGAGCACCCCCTTGCCCGTTCCGCTCTCCCCGCGCAACAGCACCGCCGCGTCCGAGGCCGCCGCCCGGGTGACGAGCGCCAGCGCCGCGTGCATGGCTGGCGAGGCCGTCTCCAGCGTGGCCTCGGGCACCGACTGGGCGAGCTGGCCCTCCAGGTTGCCCAGCTGGGAGCTCAGCTCCTGGTGGGCGCGCGTCTTGTCCACGAGGTGCCGTATCTGCGCGGGGGTGAAGGGCTTGGGGAGGTAGTCGCGCGCCCCGCGCTTCATCGCCTCCACCGCGGTGTCGAAGGTGGCGTAGGCGGTGATGAGGACGACGTCCAGGGTGGGGGACTCGGCGAGCAGGCGGGGCAGCAGCTCCAACCCGCTCGCGGTGCCCAGGCGCAGGTCCACGAAGGCCAGGTCGGCCGGGGACTGGGCGAGCGCGGCGAGCGCGGCCTCGGCCGTGGCCGCCTCCCGCACCTCGCAGCCGAGCCCCTCCAGGCACATGCGCAGCGTGGTGCGGATGTTCCGCTCGTCGTCCACCACCAGCACCCGCATCGGGCGCGGCTCCACCACGGGCGCGACAGGTCCGGTCTCCATGCCCTCATCCTAAGTGCAGGCCGCGCGCCATACCGGAGGTGGGTTCCTCCCCAGGTGGAAGAAGGGGAGAGCCGGCCCGGGGGAGGTTGCATCCTGCACGCGGGTCCGGGCGCCCCGGTTGCAGGGTGCAAGGAAGGCTGGCACGGAGGCGGACCGTGCTCATGTGTAGGGCATGGCGACGCGCGCGATGAGCCGGGGCGAGCCGGGGCTCACCCGGGAGCACTGGGGTGTCCTGAGCCGGGTGCTGGTGGGGGCCCTGGCCGTGCTGCTGTTCGGGGGGGGCCTGTCCTGGGTGCTGGGGGCCGAGCGGCGGGCCCTCCAGGCCCTGGAGCCGGGGAAGCGGGCGGTGCTCTTCCAGGAGAGCTATGCGAGCTTCGAGACCTTGTGCCAGGAGGACCCGGGGGGCGCCCTCACGGCCAACTGCCGCCGGCAGGCCCGTTTCCTGACGCAGTTCCCCGAGTGTGGCACCGCCTGCCGCGCGCGGACCTCCCCGTACCTCTCCTCCTGGACGCGCTGAGCGGGCGCCCTTGCCCTCTTCCAGGCCCGGAGGAGGGGACGGCTACTCCGCGTCCTCCTCCGGAGCGGCCGGCACGGGCGTGATGGCCACCTTCTTCCGGGCGCCTCCCGCGGCCGGGCGCCGGGCCCGGGGCCTCTTGCCCAGGAGCGCGGGGCCGCTGACCTCCTCGGGCATGAGGCCCGTGGTGGGCGTGCCCTCGGGATGCGCGGGCCGGGGCTTGATGCGGCGCGGGGGCAGCAGATCCGGCTCTCCCGGCACCTTCTGGGCCAGGAAGATGGCCGCGTCCAGCTTGTAGAAGTTGCGCGCCCGGTACCACGAGAGCGCCGACTCGTTGTTCTCCGCCACCTCCAGCACCAGGTGCGTGCAGCCCCGCGTGCGCGCCAGGTGCTGCAGCTGCTCCATGATGAAGCTGCCCACGCCCCGGCCCTGGTAGTCCGGGTGCACCGCCAGCTCCTCCACGAAGAGCGGCCGCATGCCCCGCTTCTCGAACCAGCGCGGGTTCACCCAGTTGTCGTCCCCCGTGGCCTCGAAGGCGCACTCGGAGTAGCCGACGATGTCCCCGTTCACCTCGTAGACGAGCTGCTCTATCCACTCCGAGGAGTACACCTCGAGGAAGCGCCGCTTGGAGCGGGGCCGCTGGTACTCGACTGTCTCGCGGTTGACGTCCCGGAAGACGAGCTTGAGGAACTCCCAGGCCCGGTTCAGGTCCCTGCGGTGGATGCGCCGCACGCGCACCTCCAGCGTGTCCTTCTTCTTGCGCGAGGGAGGTTTCGTCTCACTCATATACCCCCCCCTCCTAGCCGACTCGGCGGCGCGATGCGCGGGGAACCGTACGCGACTACCCACTGCCCGGCATATGGTGCGCGCGTGAACCCTCCGACGAACCCGACTCCCCGGTGGCTGCTGTACGGCGCCACCGGCTATACCGGTGCCCTCATCGCCGAGGAGGCCGTGCGCCGCGGCCACAAGCCCGTGCTGGCCGGCCGCTCGCGCGAGAAGCTCACCCCCCTGGCCTCGCGGCTGGGCCTGGACGCGGTGGCGGTGGGCCTGGACGACCTGCGCGGCCTGGTGTCCGCCCTGGAGGGCCTGCCCCTGGTGGTGCATGCCGCCGGCCCCTTCGTGCACACCAGCGAGCCCATGGTGCAGGCCTGCCTCGCCGCCGGGGCCCACTACCTGGACATCACCGGCGAGATTCCCGTCTTCGAGAACACCTTCCGCCACGACGCCGAGGCGAAGCGCCGCAACGTCGTCCTGATGTCCGGGGTGGGCTTCGACGTGGTGCCCACGGACTGCCTCGCCCGCTACGTGGCGGACAAGGTGCCCGGCGCTCACGAGCTGGAGCTGGCCATCGCCGCCGTCGCCTCGCCCAGCGCCGGCACCGCGAAGTCCATGCTGGAGGGCCTGCCCTCCGGCTGCTTCGTGCGCCGGGGCGGCCAGCTGCAACCGTGGCCCATGGGGCAGGGCGTGCGCCGGGCGCGCTTCTCCGACAAGGAGCGCACCGTCGTCCCCATTCCCTGGGGAGACCTGGTGACGGCCTGGCACTCCACCGCCATCCCCCACATCACCACCTACCTGGCCCAACCGGCGGCCGTGGCCCACGCGCTGCGCTTCACCTTCCCCGTGCTCCGGCGGCTGGTGGCGGTGGAGCCCGTGCGCGAGCAGCTGGCCCGGCTGGTGGAGGCGCGCGTCCAGGGGCCGGACGAGACGCTGCGCCAGCGGGGCCGCTCCCAGGTGTGGGCCGAGGCGCGCGCGCCGGACGGGCGGCGGGCGGAGGCGGTGCTGGAGACACCCGAGGCCTATGCCTTCACCGCCCGGGCCACGGTGCGCGCGGTGGAGGAGGTGCTGGCCGGAGCGCGGCGGGGTGCCTTCACCCCGGCCCAGGCCTTCGGCGCGGACTTCGTCCTCTCCATCGAGGGCGTGCGCCGCATGGACCTGCCCACGTAGGGGAGTCCCCTCCCGGCCGGCTCCCCCCCAGGCGGGGAGGCTGGGAGGGAGACACGCGGGGTCATCTCCACCCCGGGTGTTGGCTGACATCCCCCGGGAGGGGGCGACGCGCGCCAGGAGGGCGCATCCGATATCCTGCGGCCCGTGCGCGGAGGACCTGCGCCGCCCGTGGGGAAGCGCGGAGCCGAGAGGGCCCGCGGAGGAAGGAGAACCATGTCCAGGCGTTTCACGTCCCGGGCCGAGGGGGGACGATGACGTTCAAGCGGAAGGTCTTCCTCCTGCCGGTGGTGGCCACCGTCTTCCTGTTGGGCATCCTCGGGGTGTCGGTGGTGGTGGGCCAGGTCACGGCGCGGCTGGGCCGGCGCATCGCGGACGGGTACACGCCCGCGCTCGCCACGGCGCGCAACCTGGAGGCGCTGGCGGTGTCCCTCGAGACCGGTCTGCGCGAGGCGTACCTGGGACGGGACGTGGCCCGGCTGGCGGGACTGTGGGCGCAGGTGAAGGCGTTCGAAGAGGAGCTGGCGCGCGGGGCGGCCAACCCGGTGATGGAGGCCTCGCGGGTGCAGACGCTGGACGAGGCCTTCGACGCGTTCTGGTCCCAGGGGCAGCGCACCCTGGAGCAGGCGGCGCGGGCGGAGCCGGAGGCGGAGGCGGCCTTCGCGCAGGCGATGCAGCGCTCGGCGGCGCTGCGGCAGCTGCTGCGCGGCACGAGCGAGTGGGCCCATGCCGGGCTGGAGCGCTCCTACGACGAGATGGCCGTGCTGCAGCGCGGGCGGCGGCTGTGGGTCATCAGCCTGTCGGTGCTGTGCCTGGTGGCGCTGTGGGGGCTGTCGTTCTGGCTGGTGCGGGGCGTGGTGGGGCCGCTCCACCGGTTGACGCAGGTGACCACGCGCATCGCCACCGAGGGAGACCTCACGCAGCGCATCGACGTGGACTCGCGGGACGAGCTGGGCGAGCTGGCGCGGGGGATTGAAGCGCTGGTGACACGGCTGCGCACGGTGCCGGTGACGCTGGAGGACGTGCTGGACGAGCTGACGCAGGCGGCGGAGCGGCTCACCGAGTCGAGCCAGCGGCAGCTGTCGTTCCTCAGCCACCAGTCGCGCAGCCTGTCGGAAGCGGGCTCGACGATGAGTGAGATCGCCCAGACGTCGAACCTGGCGGCGAGCCGGGCGGAGATGGTGCTGCGGGTGGCGGCGCAGGCGGACGCGTTCAGCGCCTCGGGGCGGCAGTCCATCGAGAGCAGCGCCCAGGGGTTGCAGCAGCTGCGCGAGCGGGTGGATGCGCTGATGCGCAGCGTGGCGCACCTGTCGGAGCAGGCGGCGCGGGCCGGTGAAATCATCGGCAGCGTGAGGGACCTGGCGGACCAGTCGAACGTGCTGGCGCTGAATGCATCCATCGAGGCGGCGCGGGCGGGGGAGGAGGGGCGGGGCTTCGCGGTGGTGGCGCGGGAGATGCGGGCGCTGAGCGGCCAGTCGGTGCAGAGCACGCAGCGCATCGGGAAGATATTGCTGGAGATCAACCAGGCCATCCGCGCGGCGGTGTCCATCGCCGAGCAGGACAGCCAGCAGATGGAGGCGGGGATCGTCCAGGTGATGACGTCCGCGGACCGGCTGAAGGAGATCACCACGGTGGTGCACGAGAGCAGCCAGGCGGCGAAGCAGATCGTGGCCTCGGTGACGCAGCAGAACGCGGGCATCGCGCAGATGACCAACGTGATGACGACGCTGTCGCAGATGATGGGCGACGTGGTGGAGTCCACGATGAACGCCGAGGAGTCGGTGATGCGGATGAACGCCACGCTCGCGCGGCTGAAGCAGGTGGCCACGAGCTTCCGCGTGTAGCCCCTCATGAAGCCAGACGCCGGCTCCCCAGAGAGGAGGCCGGCGCCGGGGAGGGGTTGCGCTCAGTACATCTTGATGGTGAACACCTGGTTGTTGACGGAGCCGTTGCTCGGAGCCAGGCACTCCCACTGCTGGATGTTGGTGCCGTTGCTGGACCCGCCGCCCGCGACGTCGACGCACTTGCCGGTGCGGGTGTTGATCATGTGGAACTTGTTCTGACCGGGGAACTGCTCGAAGCGGAAGAGCTGGTTGGGGTTGTTCACGTCACACTGCCACATCTGGATGTTGGTGCCGTTGGTGGTGCCACCGCCCGAGACGTCGAGGCACGTGCCGGACTGCGAGTTCTTCGCCAGGAAGACGTTGGGCGTCGGGGTCGGGATGAGGGTGAAGTTCTCGTTGTCGTTGCCGCTCGTGCAATCCCAGATTTGAGCGTTGGTGCCGTTGGCCGGGTTGCCGTTGACGACGTCGATGCACTTGCCGTTGCCCTCGTTGCGCAGCTGGAACTTCACGATCCACGGAGAGTCGGTGGCCAGGAGGCTCCAGGAGGAGATCAGGTCGTTGAAGCTGAAGTCCTTCAGGTTGTTGACGACCGAGTTGTCGAGGAACGGGAACACGTTGGCGAAGGTGCGCGAGCCGCCGCCGAAGTTGCTGTGCTCGTAGAAGGTGCCCGCCATCACGTTGGGGATGGTGAAGGCGGTGATCTCATCGTTCCAGGTCGAGTCGTTGCCGTGGGTGTAGAGGTTGAAGGCATCCGAGAAGCCGGAGGCGTCGAGGTTGACGTTGATGGAGCCGTTGACGCAGAACGCCCAGCTGCCGCCCCAGGCGCTGTCGTACGCGTGCCGGAAGGCCTCGATGCAGTACTTGTCCTTGAGCGCCAGGAACCTGGACATGTGGTTGTACACGGCCTGCGTCAGCGCGGGATAGACGTGGTACTTCGTCGAGCCCGAGATGCTTCCGCCCATCAGCACGCCCACGACGTAGTACTGGCCGTTCTCCTGGTAGAGCAGCGGACCGCCCGAGTCACCGCCCTCGGTGTAGGGCTGCGTCGAGGTGTCGGAGACGATGTTGAAGTACCCGTAGTCCGAGCCGTTGTGGGTGTTCGTCGTGCCGCTGATGGGGCGGGTGCCATACGCCTTCGTCGTCTCGCCGCCGAAGCCGATCATCGTCACGTGGGTGCCCACCGTGACCTGGTCGGTCTTGTAGGCGAACGGCAGGTACTTGCTGAACGTCCGCTTGCCGAACTTCACGAGCGCCAGGTCGCGCTTGTACGTGCTCTCGCCCTGGGAGGTGCCGTAGTAGACGTTCGAGTACAGGTCCTTCGACATCACGATGTAGCTGGAGTACGAGCCCTCGGTGTTGTTGTTGTCACCGTCGGCGTTGTCGACCTTCACCCATTTGGCGACTTCGTTGCCCACCTTCACGCAGTGCGATGCGGTGAGGAGGGTGTCCTCGGAGATCGCCGTGGCGGTACAGGTGTAGTAGCTCCCGGTGGACGGGTAGTACGTGAGGATGCGGACGACCTCGGGGAAGAGGCTCGTCGTGTAGGTGCCGTTGTTGAGCTCGTCCTGCGTGTGGCCGAGGGGCTCCTGGGGAAGCGGAGCGACGGTGCTACCTCCCGCGTTCGACTCGCCCATCGTGTCGATCATCACATCTCCGCAGCCGGCCAACAGGGTCATCGAGGCGAACAGCGTCATCGTCTTCTTCAACATGGGGGTGCTCCAGGGCGGGTGACCGCGTCTTTTGCTCCCTTGGACCCGTGGTCTTCTTTTTCGGGCAAGCGCACCGGAGGATTCGTTGGCCCGCCGAATGCTCTGGCACGGCGCGCATGTCTGGACCGCATGACCTCTTCGCTCGCTACACCTTCGGTCACCCCGAGCGGGCCGCCGCTGAATTGCGCGCCGTACTGCCCGCGCACGTCGTCTCGGAGGTGGACTGGACGTCTCTCCGGCGAGAGCCCGTTAGCGTGGTGGACCCGGAGCTGCGCGAGACCGAGAGCGACCTGCTCTTCACGGCGCGCCTGCGCACGGGACAGCCGCTGCTGCTGTACGTGTTGCTGGAGCACCAGTCGTCGGTGGATTCGTGGATGGCGCTGCGGATGCTGCGCTACGTGGTGCGGCAGGTGGAGCGTTGGAGACAGGAGCACCCGGAGAGCACGCGGCTGCCGGTCATCATCCCGCTCGTGATGTACCACGGGGCGGATGGCGTCTGGACCGCACCGCGCCGGGTGGAGGACCTCTTCGAATTGCCGGGAGGGGAAGAAGCGCGGGAGCGATGGCGAGCCCTGGTGCCGCGTTTCGAGTACCTGCTCGATGACTTGACGGCCGAGCGGGAGGTGGTGCTGCGAGCGCGCGCGGGACCGCCGTTGGCGCGCCTGGCCTGGCTGGTGTTGCGCTACGGACGCACCGGGGAATTGGCGCGGAGATTGCCGGAGTGGATGACGCTCTTCGCGCAGGTGTACGCGGGCGCCGAGGGCGCGGAGCATCTGGTGGTGGTCATCCGTTATCTGGTGTGGGTGGGGGATGCGGCCGTCCACACAGCGGCGAAACGGGTGTTAAATTCGGTGCTGGATGGGCAGCGAGCGGAGGATCTGATGGGCAGCTGGGCCGAGGAGATGATCGAGAAGGGCGTCCAGAAGGGCCGGGCAGAGGGGCTGAGCGAGGCCATCCTGCGGCTCCTCACCGCACGCGGCGTACGCGTCGACGAGACGGTCCGACAGCGCATCCTCACCTGCACGGACATTGCCACCCTCGACCGTTGGTTCGACCGGGCCCTGAACGCGACCACCCTCTCCGACGTGCTGGACGAGCGCGCCCAGTAGACGCGCCCATCCATCCTGTTCACGGGTCCACCGTGTTCCCGCGGTTGCCTCGGAACAACAGCGCGTAGGGCAGCGTCACCGCGCCCACGACTCCCACGAGCCCGAGCCAGGGCCACGGTGTAGCCAGCAGCGGAGCCACTTCCCGCCGCACCGAGGGCGGCACCTGCGCGGCGAGCATGACGCAGGCGATGCCGAGCACGAACACGGCGAAGCCCTTGCGCAGCGCCCGTGGGGAGACGCGGCCCGCGAGGCGCCCTCCCAGGAAGCTGCCTCCCACGGCCGTACCCACCACGGCGGCGGTGAGCCCCCATGGAAGCTGCACATGGCCCAGGTGCCCGAGCAGTCCGGCGAAGCACTGGAGCGAGATGACGGCCAGCGACGTGCCCACGGCGGCCTGCGTGGGCAGTCCCACCAGCACGAGCGCGGGGACGATGAGGAAGCCCCCTCCGGCGCCCACGAGTCCCGATAGCAGGCCCACGGCGGCACCCTGCGCGAGCACGCGCGGCACGGGCAGCAGCACCGGCGCCTGCTCGGCGTCACCGGGCTGCGCGGGAGCCTCCTTGCGCCGCAGCATGGCCACGGCGGCGGCCACCATGATGGTGGAGAAGAGCAGCAGCAGCAGCCCCGGAGGCACCCACTGCGCCAACCTCCCTCCGAGGAACGCGCCGGACATGCCTCCGGCTCCGAAGACGAAGGCCGTGCGCCAGCGCACCCGTCCGGCCCTCGCATGCACCACCACGGCCGAGGCGCTGGTGATGCCCACCACCAGCAGGGACATGGCGATGGCCGTCTTCGGCTCGACGCCGAGCACGTACACCAGCAGGGGCACGGTGAGGATGGAGCCGCCGCCGCCCAGCAGCCCCAGTGACACCCCGATGAGCAGCGAGGCGGCGATCCCGAGCATCATCATGCGGCGCTGCTCTCCGGTCGCGACACGGCGAGCAGGTCCCTGCACTCACGCAGCATCCCCTCCCAGGCGCTCGGGTCCTTCGCCGCCGCCTGTCCGGCGGCTCGCAGCAGCTCGAGCATGCCGAGGAGCTGCGAGTGCGTGGGAGGACCGCCATTCGCCTGGAGCAATCCGCGAGGGATGGACGCGGGGACTCCGCCGCCCAGCTCCCGCATCCGCGCGAGCAGCGTGTCGAGCACGTCCGCCACCTGGAGCGCGGGCGGGTGCTCGGCGCGCACCACCGGCAGCCCCGCCTCGTTCCACGCGAGCATTCCCCCGCGCAGGTTCATCACCCGCTGGAAGCCCTGGCGCACCAGCTGCGCCGCGGCCCGGCCCGAGCGCGCCCCGGAGCGGCACACCATCACCAGCTCCACGTCCCGTGGCCAGCTTCCGGCCGCCTGCTCCACCGTGCTCAGGGGCACGAGCCTCGCCCCCAGGATGTGCCCGAGCAGCCCGTCGAACTCCGCGGGCTCGCGCACGTCCACCAGCCGCACCTCGTTCTTCTCCCCGGCCACCGCGCTCACGTCCACGTCCCGGTAGCCCTCCGCGTGCGGAGTGCCCTTCTCGTACAGTGCGCTCATCGTGTGCTCTCCGTGCTCCGGGGGCTCAGCTCATCGCCTGCGCCGCGGGCGCCGGCTTGCCGCACGCACGGTTCGCCGGCACCGCCACGTCCAGCTTCTTGGGCGGCGCCAGCTTGCGGTTGTTCATGAACTCGATGAACCACTCGCGGCTCCTGCCCGCCAGCCGCGGGTTGTGGCGCTTCTCCTCGCCAATGGTGCTCATCGTCTGGCCCGCGTAGTCGTGGCCCGGGTACACCTCGGTCTCGTCCGGCAGCGTGAAGAGCTTCTGTGTAATCGCGTCGTAGAGCTGCCCGGCGTTTCCGTTCTGGAAGTCCGTGCGGCCACAGGCCCGGATGAGCAGCGCGTCGCCCGTGAAGAGCTTGGGGCCCACCCGGAAGCTCACGCTGTCATCCGTGTGCCCCGGCGTGGCGAGTACCTGGATGCGCAGCCCTCCCAGCGCCAGCTCCTCGCCATCCTTCACCGGCCGGTCCACGCACGGTGCTCCCGCCGCGCTCGCCGCCACCCGCGCCCCCGTCAGCTCCCTCAGCCGCCCCGCTCCCGTGACGTGGTCCGCATGGATGTGCGTCTCCAGCACCAGCACGAGCTTCAGGTCCAGCTCCTTCACCAGCTGGAGGTCTCTCTCCACCTGTTCGAGCACCGGGTCCACGAGCGCCGCCTCGCGCGTCGTCTCGTCGGCGATGAGGTAGGTGTACGTCCACGTTTCCTGGTCGAAGAGCTGGCGGAAGAGCATGCCCGCTGTCATTGCGAGGGCCGTGCCAGCGCCGTGACGCACTGCTTCCCTCTGGGCACGGGCACCACACGGGCACGGATACCCTCACCCCGACCCTCTCCCGGAGGGAGAGGGAGAGAAGGTGAAACGTTTCGTGAAACAGGTGAAACGCTTCAGGCGATGCCCGCGTCCCGGAGCCGGCGCCAGAGGGTCACCCGGCTGATGCCCAGCATCCGGGCGGCCTCCGTGCGGTTTCCTCCCGCTCTCGCCAGCGCGGTCCGCAGTGCCTCCGGGTCGTGGGTGTCCTCTCCCGGCCCGGGCTCGGCCGGCACGGTGGAGGCCGGTGGTGGCCGTGGCTCGGAGAACTCGGGGGGCAGGTCCGCCTCGTGCAACACCGGGCCCTCCCCGATGACGTAGGCGTACTCCATCACGTTGCGCAGCTCGCGCACGTTGCCCGGCCAGCCATGGGACTCCAGCAGGTGCCTCGCCCCCGGCGAGAAGCGCTCCACGTGCCGCGGACCGTTCTGCTCCAGCTCGTCGAGGAAGCGCCTCGCCAGCGGGAGGATGTCCTCGCGCCGCTCGCGCAGGGACGGCAGGAAGAGCGGCACCACCCGCAGCCGGTACATCAGGTCCGCCCGGAAGCGGCCCGCCTCCACCTCGCGCCGCAGCGGCCGGTGCGTGGCGGCCACGATGCGCACGTTCACCGGCACCGACGAGCGTCCTCCCACCGGAATCACCGAGCGCGTCTCCAGCACCCGCAGCAGCTTCCCCTGGAGCTCCAGTGGAATCTCTCCCACCTCGTCCAGGAAGAGCGTGCCCCCGTCCGCCAGGCGGAAGTGGCCCGGGCTGTCCCGCACCGCGCCCGTGAAGGCGCCGCGCACGTGGCCGAACAGCTCGCTCTCCAGGAGGCTCGGCGGCAGCGCGGCGCAGTTGATGGCGCGGAAGGGCCCCTTGCGCCGCGCCGAGATGGCATGCAGCGCGTTGGCCACCAGCTCCTTCCCCGTCCCCGACTCGCCCCGCACCAGCACGCTCGACTCGGTGCGCGCCACCTTCTCCACGATGCGGAACAGGCGCTTCATCCCCGGGTTCCGCGTCCACATGCCGTGGAACGTCTCCTCGGCATCTCCCCGCGTCCCCTCGGTCTCCGTCTCCGCGCCGAGCAGCACCACCCACCCGAGCCGCTTCGCTCCCTGCTCCATGGGCACGGCCCGCACCCGCATCACCCGCACGTCTCCCGGCGTCCGCGACCGGGCCTCCACCGGGTGCCCGTGGGTGAGCAGCGCCTCGAGTCCCCGCGCCCCCTCGGACACGGAGAGCACCTCCGCCAGCGGCGTGCCGGGGCGGACGAGGGCGGGGCCCAGGCGCGCCTCCGCCTCGGGCGTGGCCGCCGTCACCCGCTGCTGGAGGTCGACGAGCAGCACGGCCCCCGCCAGGGCCTCCAGGGCGGGCAGCAGCGGTGGGGAGCTGGCGGAGGGCGGGTGACGCGAGTGGGGCATGGGCTCGAACGGGTGAAACACCGTGTTTCACCCCGGTTCATACCCCTCCCGGCCGCGCGCTTCACCAACTGGTCCGATGGTCGGACCAGTTGCTCACGACCGCGCCCGTCAGGCCCTCCCGCGCAGCATCAATTTCCAGTAGAGCTGCGGCAGGCCGTACTTCTTGAGCAGCCACATGTCATGCCGCTCCTTCATGGTGTCGATGAGCGGGATGCTCGGGGTGGGCTTGCCGTCGTAGTCGAACTCGGCGAGCAGCAGCTTGCCGTAGCCGGTGGTGAGCGGGCAGGACGCGTAGCCGTCGTAGCTCGCCGTGGGCGCCCGGCCCGCCATGACGGCGAGCAGGTTCTCCACCAGCACGGGCGCCTGCTTGCGGATGGCCGCCCCGGTGCGCGAGGTCGGCAGGTCCGATGCATCTCCCAGCGCGAACACCTCCGGGTGCTCCGGGTGCTGCAACGTGTGCTTGTTCGCCTTCACCCACCCCTTCGTCCCGCCCTCCTGCCAGGCCAGCGGGCTGCGCTTGATGAAGTCCGGCGCGCTCTGCGGCGGGCACGCGTGGAGGAGCTCGTACGGGATGACCACCTCCTCGGTGCCCCCCTCCGGCAGCGTCCGCGTGAAGACGGCCTCGTTCCTGTCTCCGCGCACCTCGGTGAGGTTGTGCTGGTAGCGCGCGTCGATGCCGTAGCGCTTCACCACCTGCTCCAGCACCGCGGCGAACTCCTTCACCCCGAAGATGGCCTTGCCCGCCGAGGCGAAGATGACGTGCGCCTTGTCATCCACGCCCCGCTTCCGGAAGTGGTCCGCCGCCAGGTACATGATCTTCTGCGGCGCGCCCGCGCACTTCACCGGCGTGGCCGGGTGGGTGAAGAGGGCCGTGCCTCCCCGGAAGGCGCGCAGTATCTCCCACGTCTTGGGCGCGTAGCGCACGTCGTAGTTGCTGGAGACGTTGGGCCGCTCCGCCAGCGCCTGCCGCAGGCCCTTCACCTTGTCCCAGTCGAGCTGGATGCCCGGCGCCACCACCAGGAAGTCGTAGCCGATGTGCTTGCCGCCCCGCGTGCTCACCGTCTTCGCGACCGGGTCCACCTCCTCGGCCCAGTCCTGAATCCACTTCACGCCCCGGGGGATGAGCCGGGCCTCGTCGCGCACGGTGTCCTCCACGCGCGCCTCCCCGGCTCCCACCAGCGTCCAGAGCGGCTGGTAGTAGTGGTGCGCGCTCGGCTCGAGGAGGGCCACGTCCTTCTGGCCCGCGTGCGCCAGCCGCGCCGCCACGCTGATGCCCGCCGTGCCCCCTCCGATGATGAGGACCCGGTGCCGCTCGGTTCCCGGAACCCGGGCTACCGGCACCCTCACCGGATCCCTGCAGACCTGCTCGGTCACCCCTTCGCTCATCTCGGCCTCCCGCGCCCCGGAGGGCGGTTCATGTCTCGTGCAACACCTGTCTCCGTCTCATGGGAGCCAGGTCCTTTCCACGGGGATTCTGCAGATGGCGTGCCACCCGTCCGTTGCCGGGCACTCGTGAGGTCTCGGGGCGAACGGACGGGCCCATGGCTGTTTCACGGTGTTTCAGCCCCGGGCCCGAGCCGTGTTGCAGGGAGGGAGCCCTCCTGGATGTGCTACGGACAGGCATTCCCCAGGTGGCGCCGGGGCGGCTCCCGGGCGCACCTTGAGAACCTCAGGAGTCGTCCAACCTCGGTCCAGTGAATGCGCACGGCACGGGAAATCCGCGAGGAGATCGAAGCGCGCTTCGGGTTCTTCCCCCCGTTCTTCACGCCCGCGGCGGACGAGCCCCGGGTGCTGGAGAACCTGTGGCAGCAGACGCTCCTCGCCTACGTGGAGAATCCCCTCCCCGCCCTCTTCCGCGAGAAGCTCTTCGCCTGGCTGTCGCGCTACTGCGTGGTGCCCTACTGCATCGTGTGCCACTCCTGCGCGCTGCGGCCCCTGGGCATGCGGGCCTCCGAGGTGCTGGCCCTCCTGGAGGCCCTTCCTCCCGCGCATGGGGCCATCGACGAGACGCTCGCACGGCTGGACGCCGGCCATGACGTCCTCGAGGCGTGGCCTGCCCCCGGCTCGGCGCTGGAGGAGGACCTGTTCCGCTGCTCGGTCTTCCTCTTCGTCCACCAGGCCCGGGCCGAGCGGTGCCGGGAGCGGGTGCGCCGGTTGCTCGGCCCCGTGCTCTACGGCCACCTCGTCGTGTTCCTCGCCTACGTGAAGTCGTGCCACCTGTGGGTGGAGGCCCATCCGGAGCTGTCCTACGAGGCGGACGAGCGCGCCCGCGAGCACCTGGGGTGGCTGCTCCAGGAGGAGCCCCGGTTGGGGGAGTTCTTCGCGGGGTATGCCGAGCGGGTGCGCCAGGAGCGGGAAGCGCGCGAGCGGGAGGAGTACGAGCGGGCCCGGGCGGGCGAGCGCGCCGAGGCCCTCTCCCGGACGTTGAGCCGGCAGGCGGAGGCGCTGCGCGAGAACGAGGCCCAACGGCGGCTCGCGCTGGAGTCGGCCGCGCTGGGCACGTGGGACTTCAATCCCGTCACGGGCGAGCTGCGCTGGGATGAGCGCTGCAAGGCCCTCTTCGGACTGCCGGCGGCGGCCGAGGTGGACTACCCCACCTTCCGGGCCAGCATCGTCCCGGAGGAGCGGGAGCGGGTGGATGCGTCGGTGGCGCGGGCGCTCGCCCCCGGCGGTGACGGCGAGTACCGCGAGGAGTTCCACATCCGCAGGTTCCAGGACGGCATGGAGCGGTGGATCGCCTCGCGCGGCCAGAGCTTCTTCGACGAGCGGGGCCGGGCCGTGCGCTTCATCGGCACGGCGATGGACGTGACCGAGCACCGGCGCTCGGTGGACAACCTGCGCTTCCTCGCCGAGGCCAGCGCGCTGCTGGCCACCTCGCTCGACTACGAGGACACCCTGCGGCGCGTGGCCTCGCTGACCGTGCCCGTGCTCGCGGACTGGTGCGGGGTGGACGTGGTGGATGAGCGGGGGCGGATACGCCGGCTCATCCACGTCCACAGGGACCCCGGGAAGGTGCGGCTGAGCGAGGAGCTGCACCGGCGCTACCCCATCGACCCGAACGCCCCCACCGGCGCCCCCCGGGTGCTGCGCACCGGCGAGCCGGAGCTCATTCCAGAGGTCTCCGACGAGGCGCTCGCCCGTTACGCGCGGGACGCGGAGCACCTGCGGCTGATGCGGGAGCTGGGCGTGCGCTCCTATCTCACGGTGGCGCTGCGCTCGCGCGGGCGTGTGCTGGGGACGCTCACGCTGGTGCGCGCCGAGACGGGGCAGCGGTATGGCCGGGAGGAGCTGCGGCTGGCCGAGGAGCTGGCGGGCCGGGCGGCCGTCTCGGTGGACAACGCGCTGCTCTACCGCGAGGCGCAGCGGGCCATCGGGTTGCGAGATGGTTTCCTCCAGGTGGCCGCGCACGAGCTGCGCACACCCGTCACCGCGTTGAAGCTCAACGTCCAGGCGCTGGTGGCCGGCGCGCGCCGGGAGGAAGCCTGGAGCGAGCGGACGGCGTCGCGGCTGGCGGGCCTGGAGCGCGGGGTGGGCCGCCTGGGCGTGCTGGTGGACGAGCTGTTGGATGTGTCGCGCATCACCTCGGGCCGGCTGGTGCTGCGGCCGGAGGAACTGGATCTGACGGAGCTGGTGCGCGAGGTGGCCGGGCGCTTCTGTTCCGAGGCCGAGCGCGTGGACTGTGGCCTGCGGGTACAGGTGGCCGGGCCGCTGGTGGGGCGGTGGGACCGGCTGCGCCTGGAGCAGGTGTTGAGCAACCTGCTCTCCAATGCCCTCAAGTACGGAGCGGGCCAGCCGGTGGAGGTGGCGCTGAGCACCTCGGGCGAGCGGGTGCTCCTGCGGGTGCGCGACGAGGGCATCGGCATCGAGCCGGCCGTGCAGCAGCGCATTTTCGAGCGCTTCGAGCGCGCGGTGAGCGACCGGCACTACGGGGGCCTGGGCATGGGGCTGTGGGTGACGCGGGAGATCGTCACCGCCATGGGAGGCACGATCCACGTGGAGAGCGTGCCGGGGCAGGGCGCCACCTTCACGGTGGAGCTGCCCCGAGGCTGAGCGCTCCGGGGTCAGGACGGGCCCCCGTCCCTCCGCCTGCCCGTCATGCACGCGGGCTCACTCCAGTCTCGCCGCACGCCGGGATGGTTGCCCGCCTGACGCGGCGTGCCAACCGTTTCCAGGCAACGGAGGTGAACCGTGGGAATGTTGGTGGACGGAGAGTGGCGTACGGACTGGTACGCCCCGGACGAGGCCGGACGCTTCGTGCGTCCGCGAACGCGCTTCCATGACCAGGTCTCCGCGAGCGGGGAAGGGCGCTTCCCGGCGGAGGCGGGCCGCTACCATCTCTATGTGTCCTACGCCTGCCCGTGGGCGAGCCGCGCGCTGCTCATCCGCAAGCTCAAGGGGCTGGAGGCGGCGGTGGGCATGACGGTGGTGGATCCGCGCATGGGCCGCAACGGCTGGGGCTTCGGGGGCTACCCGCGCTCGGGGCCGGACACGCTCAATGGCTCGCGCTACCTGAGCGAGCTCTACCTGAAGGCGGATCCCCACTACTCGGGGCGGGTGACGGTGCCGGTGCTGTGGGACGCGCGCGAGCACACCATCGTCAACAACGAGTCGCGCGAGCTGATGCGCATGCTGGACACCGAGTTCGATGCCTTCGCCGAGCACCCGGTGACGCTGTGTCCCGAGGAGCTGCGCGAGCAGGTGGACGAGACGATCGACGCGCTCTACGAGCCGGTGAACAACGGCGTGTACAAGGCGGGCTTCGCCAACAGCCAGGGCGCGTACGAGCTGGCGGTGCGCGAGCTCTTCACCGCGTTGCAGCACTGGGAGCGGGTGCTGGACCGGCAGCGTTACCTGTGCGGGGACATGCTCACGGAAGCGGACCTCTGCCTGTACACCACGCTGGTGCGCTTCGACTTCGTCTACTACGCGCACTTCAAGTGCAACCTGGCGCGCATCCAGGACTTCCCCAACCTGTGGAACTACCTGCTGGACCTGTACCAGACACCCGGGTTCGCGGAGACGACGAACATCGAGCACATCAAGGTGCACTATTACTGGAGCCAGGACGCCATCAACCCGTCGCGCATCGTGCCGATGGGGCCGCAGGTGGACCTGTTGACGCCGCACAACCGGGACCGGCTGGGCCCGCGCATGCTGGCGCCCGCGCCAGGAATCACGCGTCACTGACCCTGGCGGGTTCCACTCCGCCCAACCTCCCCTCTCCCCTCGGGAGAGGGACGGGGTGAGGGTGCCACGCCTCCCGGGCTCCCCACCGTTCCCCCGCCGTGTCCCCCTGGGGCACACTGCGGGGCTCACAGGGGACGACACATGGGACGCCTCACCATTCTCTCCACGCTGATGGGCACGAGCCTCGCCACGGGGGCGAGGCGCCTGAAGCGGGGCCCGCTGCGGCCCGGGTGGAGCTTCAAGTACGAGGCCACGGTGGCCTTCATGAAGGCCACCCACGAGCGCATCATCCACCTCGACGCACCCACGCAGCGCGCGGAGATGGAGCTGCTGTCCATGCCCTCGCCGGCGCTGAAGCAGGTGCGGCGCGAGCCGGTGGACGCGGGCGGAGTGCCCGCGGAGTGGTTCATCCCTCCGGGCGCCACCGGGGACGAGGTGGTGCTGTACCTGCACGGGGGCTCGTACGTCTTCGGCTCCACGCGCACGCATGGGGACCTCATCGCGCGAATCGCCCTGGGCACGGGCGCGCGGGTGCTGGGGCTCAACTACCGGCTGGCGCCCGAGCACCCCTTTCCCGCGCCGGTGGAGGACACGCTGATGGCGTACCGCTGGCTGCTGTCCACGGGGGTGAAGCCGGCGCGGGTGGCCTTCTGCGGGGACTCGGCGGGCGGCGGGCTGGCCCTCGCGGTGCTGGTGGTGCTGCGCGACGGAGGCGTGTTGCCGCCGGCGGGGGCCGTGCTCATCGCGCCCTGGGTGGACCTCGAGTGCAGCGGCGAGAGCGTGGTGGCCCACGAGCGCTTCGACTGGGGCGACAAGCGCATGCTGCTGCACTGGGCGAAGTGGTACGTGGGTGGCGCGGACGTGCGCAACCCGCTCATCTCGCCCTGGTACGCGGACCTGCACGAGCTGCCGCCGTTGTTCATCCACGTGGGCGGCGTGGAGCTGCAGCACGACGATGGCGTGCGCATCACCGAGAAGGCCCGCGCCGCCGGGGTGAAGGCGCACCTGGAGGAGTGGCCGGAGATGGTCCACAACTTCCAGACATTCGGTGACGCCTTCCCCGAGGCCGTGCGCGGCACCGCGAAGCTGTGCGAGCACCTGCGGACCGTGCTCGGAGGCGCCGACGCCCGCGCCAGCGCGACCTGATGCCTCTCTTCTTCTTGGTCCGTGGGAATCGTGCGACTCCGGGCGGGAGCACTGTTGCGCCTGCGACGCTGAGCGCCCGTGGCGTCTGGGAATGGCCATGGGGGGGATTGCCGGGATTGCGGAGGTTGCAGATATACGTCCTCACCCGAAAGGGAGGGCCGGGTGGGTGGCACCCCGGGAAATCACGAGGGCAGGGGGCCTCTCGCCGGTTTCGGACACGCGCCCCGTCTGGGAGTCACACCATGGCCCGGCACCACAACAGACGCTCTCCCCGTGCGGAAACGCGAGTCTCCGGCCTGTTCATCCAGCTGCTCACCACCGAGTGGACGAAGGACTCGCGGGGAGGCGCGGGCGCGCGGGTGAGGGACGCCACGCCGCTGGCGAGCGTGCTGCCGGAGGCGTTGAGCGCGGCCGGGGGCCACGCCAGCTTCCAGCTGCACCACGTCTACTTCTCCGAGCAGCGGCGCTTCCTGCCGAGGGACTGGACGGAGGTGCGCCGGGGCAGGCCCTTCGTGGAGGTGGAGGCCTTCCGCGTGGAGCGCACGGACGAGGGCGGAGTCCGGGTGCTGCTCGACTACGGGAAGATGGGGCTGCCGGGGCGGCTCGAGTGGCGCGGCCTGTCCCGGGGCGAGCCCCTGGAGGAGCTGTTCCACGTGGCTCCTGGCGAGTGGGCGCGCGGCGTGTACAACGAGCGGCTCCAGTACTGGGAGACGGGACACTCGGGCTACTGCAAGCACGTGCTCAACGTGGGCCTGCTGTTCGACGCGGCGCTGGACGTCTTCCTGCGCACCGCGCCGGAGACCGAGGTCCGCCGCGAGTTCCAACTGCGCCAGCGCGGGCTGGTGGCTCCGGGAGCACACGCCTCCCGGATGCCCTCCGTGGCGCAATAGAGGGGAGAACTCCCCTCTAAGGTTCGAGGCTGGGATCTACCGTAGCCAGAAGCCAGTCGAGCACCTCGGCTGGCTTCATCCAGGCATGCGGTACGCGGATTTCCGGCTCGCCCGTCACGTTTGGGTCCTGTCCGACATGGCAATGCAGCAGTGGGTGTCCGCATGGGCCCTGTCCTGCTGGCGCTTCGGTGAAGTCGACGCGTGCATACCAGGGCACCTGGGTCATTCGCCCTTTGCCTTGGATGCCAATGCTGAAGCTGCTTACCCGGGTGGTGCGCTGCTCAACGACCACGACCACTGTCAGGAGTGCTCCGTCATCCAGACTCTTCAGCTTGTTGAGCCGGAGCGCCGGATGGCCTCCCGCCTGGCCATCGGCATTGGGGGAGAAGACGAACGTCGAAGCACGTCCATCGCGATTCTGCTGGGTCAACCAGCCAACTGCTTGCCCCACGCAGAATCCCCGGTCCGCGAGCAGTTTGATCCGGACACGCAGCTCATTGCCGTGATTGATGCGCTTCGCGCCGAGCTCCTCGAAACCCTTCCGGATGGCCGAATCGCGGGTTTCCCAGGCACCCTTTTCCCTCAAGGTGTTCCTCCCAACAGCCGGGCCCGGTGGGTCAGCAGGATGTTCTCGAACGTCTCCGGAAGCTCACCCGCCTCATAGGCCGCGAGCCATGCCTCCGGCTTCTTTCCTGTGCGCTCAATGAAGGCCTTGGTTTCAGCCGCGACGTCGATGCTCTGTAACCGCTCGGGTTCGACCGAACTGCCGCTCAGCCAGCTCGCGAGGCCAGGTGCATCGGCGAGCACTCTCAGTCCTTCTCCTCCACGAAGCAGGAAGAGAAGAAGCGGCACTTGCCGGTCCACGAAGTGCTCGCGTCGCCCGTCGAGTTCGATGACGGTTGCTCCTTCGTCGGGTGGCGTGAGCAGGACCAGTGCGTTGGGATGCGAGTGCGCTTCATCGAGCGTTGTGGCTCGTAACACCTGGATACCACTCGGAGCGAGCAACTCCAATTCAGTGATGAGCTCGCTGCGTTGCTCGTAATCCGAATAGATGACCAACCCGATGGGTGTCTTCGTGTGGGCCAGCTTCCAGAGGGCCCCGGATGCGTCACGCATACAATGACACCCAATCCGGTCGTCCCAGGAGGGGGTGCATTTTCACGATGACCTTGTCGTCCACTTCGTTCTCGAGAAGAATGCCGTGCGACAGCAGCCGGACGCGCCGCTCGATGGGGATTTCGAGGCCGTCCGAGCCGTCCGCCGCCTGCATCACCTGCATGTCACCATCCCGCAGCAACCGGCGAAGGCTGTCGGTCTGGTCCCGCATGGCGTTGTCGAGATCTTCGCGCGTGGGCAGTTCCCGGTTGGCGACTGTGGCGTAGCCACCCGCATCCCTCATGAGTTGGAGGAAGGTCCGCGGGAGTCCTCCGCTGAAAATGGCCGCTGTTTCCAGGAGCGGTGCCAGTGCCTCTTCGTTCGTGCCCTCTCCTACTCGCCGATGGAAGATGTCCATGAGGAACTGGCGTCCCTCCTTCCAGCGGGCTCCTTGCCGTTCGAGCACTGGAACAGGGCGGATGGGGAAGACCCGAAGTTCACTCAGCAACTCGGCATTCGCGGGTCCGATGACCAGGGAAGGGGGCACGACGAACGCCAGCTCGACCTCATCCTTCAAGGAGAGGAAGGTCCGGACCGCGATACGGGCTTGTTCTTCCGGGCACTTTTCAAGTCCATCCAACAACAAGGCGACCTGAGACGTGGCGGGGCCCTTCTTCTTGACCTCGCGGACCACTGCCAGAAAGGCATCGCGGTAAGGGCCTGATTCTGATCGTCCTTGTTGGTTGGGGGCCTCTCCCGTCAGTAGGGAGCGCGCTTCCTCGGGTAGCTCCAATTGCAATTGGAACTGTTTCTGGACTCCATGAAGCATGGAGCCGCCAAGTGCCCAGAGAAGGTCAGCACCTGTGAGATGCCTCATGTTCAGGAACTGATCCAGCGGCAGATCCAACGCGAAGAACTCAGGACCATGACTCAACTCCGCAGCGGCGGTGGCTATCTCCGTGCTCTTGCCACAGCCCACTGGTCCCGCGACGGCGAAAGGCCCGAGCCCCGCGTGGATCATTGATGCGAGACGCCGTCCATCACCCATGGGCCGTGAAACATGCAGCGGATCGTGTCCCTCAAGTGGCTTGTGTGGGGCCAGCGCCTTCCAATCCATTTGTTGCCTCTGCTTTGACAGTGTCTGAAAGACGTGGTCACCCGTGATGGGGCGGTTGTTACTCACCTTTATATATTTCCCCGATCTCATCCTGGGCCAGAACACGGGCCCGGATACCCTCACCCCGACCCTCTCCCGGTGGGAGAGGGGAGAGTGGTCCGCGATGAGCGCGGGGACACGGGGGGAGCCTTCAGCGTCCGAAGAGGCCGCGGAGGCGCTTCTTGGCTTCCTCCTCGGCCTTCTTGCGCGCGGCCTCCGCCTCCTGCTTCGCCTTTTCCTCCAGCTCCTTCTGACGCTTCTCCGCCTCGGCCTTCGCGGCCTCCTTCGCCGCATCCGTGCCGCCAGTGATGATCTTCCCCACCTCCTTGCCCTTGTCCCCCAGCAGCTCCGTGGCCGCGCTCGCCGCCGCCATCTTCCCGATGGCCAGCGCCGCCGGCTTCACGTCCAGCCCCGTCACCTCCGGGCTCCACGCCTTGCCCGTCAGCTTCAGCGCCACCGGCACCGGCTCGGTCGGCTTCGCCTTGCCCAGCGTCATCTTCTCGATGAGCGGCGGCTGCAGGTGCACCATCCCCGTCAGATCCAACGTCCCGTCCAGCCGGATGCCTCCCTCGAAGGTCATCGCCGCCTCGGGCCGCGTCCACGTAATCGGCTTGGAGAGCTGCGCCACGCCGTTCTCGATGGTCACCCCGAACGGCAGGCTCTCCGACAGCTCGGTGATGCCGTTGCTGTCCAGCACCTTGCCCGGGATGGGCAGCGCCTTCACCAGCGGCCCGGATACCGCCGCCGGGATGTCCAGGCCCGAGAACGCCCCGCCCAGCAGGTTGCCCTGGATGGCCCCGGCGAGCCGCTCCTGCAGGCTCTTCACCTCGTAGCCCACGCCCGACAGGTTCATCTGCCCGTTGAACTTCCCGTCCAGCACCTTGCGCGGCACCCGCTTGGACAGCGCCTCCGCCACGTTCATGTCCTTCACGTCGGCCTTCAGCTCGAAGGGCCGCTGCGCCGCGTCGGGACCCAGCCGCACCGTGCTCCCGCTCGCCGACACCGTGCCGCCGTAGAGGCCCGTGGTGAAGCGCTCCACCGTGATGAGGTCGTCCACCATCTTCAGGTCGGCCACCATGTTGGACAGGTCCATCCCGTTCATCCGCAGCGCGCCAATCTTGAAGGACATGTCTCCGCGCATGCCGTTGAAGCGCTTGGGATCCTTCGGCCCCTCCTCGGGCAGTTGACCGCCCACCGTGGCGGCGATCTCCTCGTCCGTCATCAGCAGCTCGTCCGCGTCGAGCCGCGGGCTCTCGAGCGCCAGGGCGAACGTCATCGTCTGCTTCGCCCCCGTGCCCGCCTGCGAGTACGACGCCGTGCCGGCCATCGTGTACTCGAGCAGGGCGATGCCCAGCCGGCTCAGGACCACCTTCATGGGCTGCTTGCCGCTCTCGGGCTGGTACGTGCCCGCGGCGTCCACCGTGAAGGTCTGCCCGGGCCGCTTGTCCAGCAGCAGCCCCGGCCGCATGTCCACGCCCGACAGGTCCGACTTCGCGTCGAAGCGCAGCGCGCCACCGCTGGCCGCCGCCCCGGTGAGCCGCGCCGTCAGCCGCATGGGCGCGCCCGCCTCCTTGGAGAGCTGCTCGGGGATGCGCAGCCGCACCGGCGTCAGGTCCACCTCCGCCGTCAGCGCCTGCGACTCCTGCGTGCCGCCGCCGCGCACCACGAGGCCGATGGGGCCCGCCACCTGGCCGGCGAGCTGCTTGCGCAAGGGCGGGTAGTACTCGGCCAGCACCGCGGGGTCGAGGTTCTGCCCCACCAGCTCGAAGTCCTGCACCGTGGGCTTCTCGGTGAGCAGCCCCTTCACCTGTCCCTTGCCGGTGATGCGCGCCGGGCCGAGCTCCATCCGCAGCGTCTGCAGGGACAGGTCTCCCTTGTCCATGTCGCCCGTCACGTCGGTGTCCACCACCACGTCGAGCGCCTTGCCGCCCTCGGCCCCGGCGAAGCGCAGGCCCTGGGCGCGCAGGCCTCCCTTGAGGTTCGTGGGCCCGGTGCCGCCGGGCACCGCCGCGCCGAGCTGCGCCGTCCAGTCCGCCTGGAGTGTGCCCGCCTGCAGCCCCGCCTCCGCGCCGAGGAAGGGCCCCAGGGGCGCCAGGTCGATGGGCTCGGACTTCAGCTCCACGCGCTCGGGCACGGGGATGAGCGAGGCCGGCAGCGGCGTGGTGTGCAGCGTGAGGTGGAAGTTCTGCTTCTGCGACAGCACCGCGGCGTTCAACACCACGTCCAGCGGCTTGCCCGCGCGCAGGTCCTTCACCTCCACGTCGAGGTCCGAGATGGCCAGCTCACGCGCCTGCGCCGCGCTCCGGTCGATGAAGCGGATGGTGGCGTCGGTGAGCGCCGCCCGGTCCACACGCACCCTGGACAGGTCCGTGGGCTGCTCCTCGGCGGGAGGCGTCTCCTCCGGGGGCTTCTGCTGGGCGAGCTTCTCCTGCAAGCGCGAGACGTTGGTGGTGCCATCCGGCAGCCGGACGACGTTGACGGTGAGCCCGGACACCTCGGCGTTCTTCACCTGGATGTCCTGGCCGCGCGAGGTGAGGGCGGGCCAGAGCGCCACCGCCACGTCGAGCTCCTTCATCTCCGCCAGCGGCACCTGCTCGCCCTCGGCGGCGCCCACCACGACGTTCTCCACCTCGACGCCCACGTGGGGGACGAGCTGGGTGGAGATGTCACCAATCTCCACGGGCCGGCCCAGCGTCTGGGAGAGCGCCGCGGCCTCGGTGCGGGCGCGCTGGAGCAGGAAGGCGTCGAGCCGCCACAGGACCACGGCCACGACCCCCACCAGGAACAGGACGATGCCGCCCAGGACGTAGGGCCAGCGCTTCTTCTTCGGCTGCTGTTCGGACATCTCTCGGTACCTCCACCCGCCAGGGGCCTCGGGGTTGCTCGGGGCTCGGGCTGTCAGGCAGCCGAACCCTTAGCCCAGGAGGACCCATCCCGCACGTTCCTCGTACGCGGGGGCTCGGCATTGGATGTTGAAGTTGGCATTCACGGGCTTGGACGGGAGCCGCTCGCGGATATGCATCCCGTCCCGTGGGGCATGCTCGCCCGGCCGCTCACCGGGAGCCCACGGCGGGAGTCCACTGGAGGGGCCCCGAAGGCACCGTCCGGCTCAGGCCGAAGCGGTCGAGCACCATGCGGCCCCGGGTATCGAGGGCCTGCGCGTCCTCGGGGACCTTCCGGACGAGCCGCCCGGTGCTCATGTCCACCAGCAAGCCCTCGGAGTAGACGAAGTTCCCCGAGGCCACGAAGCCATACCCTCTCTGCTCGCCGAGCTCGCGCTGTTCTCCCGTCGCGGTGTCCACGAACCAGAGGCGGCGGTTCTGGTTCTTGCGTCGGGAGTCCCGCTGCACCAGCGCGCGAGTCCCCTCGGTGTACTGCACCTCGCCGCGCATGGGGTGCACGGTGCGCGTCTCCAGGTCCACCACGCTCTGGATGGAAGGAGACGGCGCGCCGCCCTCCGGAGTGGGGACGACGGGGAACAGCCGGAGGGGACCGTGGGAGGGAGGGGGCCGTGTTTCGTACGGGGTGGCGATGCCGAGCGGCTGGTGGACGCGGGCGCCGTGCAGCTCGAGCGCGTTGCCCTGGGCGGAGCAGGTCACGAGCACCTGCTCCCGCGCCGCATCCACGTGGAGGACATGGGCGCGGCAGCTCGCGGGCACCCACTCGGTGCGCTGGCCCGAGGACTGCTCGACGAACACCTCTCCCTGCTCACCCTGGCGCAGCAGGGCGTCTCCGAGCGGCCGGAGGACGCCTTCCCTCGGCACGAGCGGGCCGCCGTCCACCCGGCGCAGCAGCCACGAGGCCGTGTCGCCCTCCTGGCCATATTGGCCGTAGGACATGATGGGACCCCGGCAGTACCTGGAGGCGAGCGACGTCTGCGCCCGGGGCCAGGTGAGCTGTCCATCCCCATCCGTGTCCTGGGTGACCACGCCGAACCACACCCACTGGCCCTCGGGATCGAGCACGGCACGGCCCAGCAATCCGGGGCCGTGAGGCACCTCGCGCCTGCTGCCGTCCTGGAGGTTGATGAGGAAGGCCGTGGCTCGCTTCTCGGGCCCGCTCAGGGACACGAGGAGCAGGCGCTGGCCGTCGCGGGAGAAGGACACGGGCAGGGAGGCGCTGGGGGCGGTGCTGTCGGGGATGGTGCCGGGAGGGGCCAGCTCGGCGTCGGCGCGCGTGTACGTGTCGAGCAGCCGCATCGAGCCGCCGCGGACCACCACGAGGTAACGGCCGGTCGGATCCGCGGCGAGGAAGTCGTCGAGCCGCTCGCCCTCGCCGGGCTCGAGGAACAGGTAGGGGGCGAGCCTGTCTCCGAACGTGTCGCCGTGCCGGCCGTAGATGACCTCCCGCTTGCCATCGCCGTTGGTGTCCTCGCGGGCCTGGCAGGCGATGAGCCAGCGCCCATCCTCGGCGGCCCGCTGGAAGAGGAGGGGGTGGCGCGTGCCGATGGGGCCTGTCTCCCGCTGGAGCGCGGTGGGGGGCGCCTCCGTGAACTGAGGGGCTGGAGGGAGAAAGGCAACCGGCGGGCTCACGGGCTCGGGAGCGGGGGCGGCGGCGGGCGCGCTCGTGGGCTCGGTGCTCGGAACGGCGATGGGCGCACGCGTGGGCTCCGAGGCCGGGGCGGACGCGGAGAGGGGCGCACTCGTGGGCTCGGCGGTGGGCGGGGACGAGGCCCTCCGCGCCGCACAGGCGGGCAGGAGGAGGGCGGAGGCGAGCAGCACGCGGAGTTTCATGGTGGGCCGAGGCTGGAGGAGGAGACACCGGGGACGCAAGCGGCACGGAGTCCACTCCGAGCGTCTTCCCCGTCACGCACGAGGGATGGAGACTGCGGACGTGATGATTCGAGCCACCCTTTGCAGTGCCGTCCTGCTCCTGGTGCCCGCGTGTGCTCCGCGCACGGGCTCGGGGCCGGCGGCTTCCGTGTCCGCCATGGCCTCCACTCCCGCCGATGCCGAATACGCCCGCTTCGCCCGCGAGTACCTCGACTGGTACTACGCCGCGCACCCGGTGCGCGCGACGAACCTGGGGCTGCACCAGTACGACTCTCAGGTGCAGGACCTGTCGGCCGAGGCCTTCCAGCACCGTGCGAAGGAGCTGCACGGGTGGCTCGCGAGGCTGGAGCGGCTGGACCGGGCGGCGCTCACGGGGGACGCGGTGTTCGACGTGCGCATCCTGGAGAACGCCATCCGCGCGGAGCTGCTGGAGCTGGAGGCGGAGCGCGGCTGGCAGCGCAACCCGATGCTCTACAACAGCGTGATCGCCAGTGCGCTCTCGTCGCTGTCGCAGCGGGAGTTCGCGCCGGTGGAGGCTCGGGTGCGGAGCCTGCTGGCGAGGATGGAGCGGATTCCGGCGGTGGTGGCCGCGGCGAAGGCCAACCTGCGCGACGTGCCGAAGCCGTGGGCCGAGCAGGGCCTGCGTGACACGCGCGGCACGGTGGGCTTCCTGCGCGGGGATTTGCCGAAGGCGCTGGAGGCCCAGGGGCTGGCGCGAGTGGACGCGGCGCTGCGCCAGGAGCTCTCCGAGGCACTGGCGGGGGCGGTGGCCGAGGTGGAGGGCTTCGCGCGGTGGCAGGAGCAGGAGCTGCTGCCGAAGGCGAGCGGGGACTTCCGGCTGGGCAAGGCGCTCTTCGAGAAGAAGCTGGCGCTGGAGGAGCACGTGGCGCTGACGGCCGAGCAGCTGCGGGACGTCAACGAGCGGGCCATCCGGAGGTACCAGGAGTGGGTGGCGAAGGAGGCGGCGCGGGTGGACGCGGCGAAGTCACCGGTGGCGGTGATGGACGCGCTGGCGCACGACCATCCGGCGGCGGAGGAGCTGATTCCGACGGCGCGCAAGCAATTGGAGGAGTGCCAGCGCTTCGTGGTGGAGAAGGGGCTGCTGACGTTGCCCTCGGAGCGGCTGCCGACGGTGCGCGAGACGCCGCCGTACGCGCGGATGGGCTTCGCGTCGATGGACACGCCGGGGCCCTTCGAGACGCGGGCGACGGAGGCCTTCTACAACATCACCAACGTGGAGCCGGAGTGGACGGCGGAGCAGAAGGCACAGCACCTGACGTACTTCAACCGTGCGGGGCTGTTGGGCGTGACGGTGCACGAGGGCATGCCGGGGCACTTCGTGCAGCTGCTGTACGAGGCCCGGATTCCGACGGAGGTGCGCAATGTGTTCACGCCGGCCTCGCTGGTGGAGGGCTGGGCGCACTACGTGGAGCAGATGATGGTGGACGAGGGCTTCGGCGGGGGAGACCCGGCGGTGCGGCTGGGGCAGTTGCGGCGGGCGCTGCAGAGACATGCACGGTGGCACGCGGGCCTGTCGATGCACGCATTCGGCGAGTCGGTGGAGGGAGCGGCGAAGCGCTACGCGGAGATCGCCTACTTCGAGCCCTTCCCGGCGCTGCGGGAGGTGCAGCGGGGCACGTTCAACCCGACGTATCTCTATTACGCGCTGGGACGGATGCAGATCCTGAAGCTGCGCGAGGACTACAAACGTTACCTGGAGGCGCGGGGACAGACGTTCTCGCTGAGAGACTTCCACGACCGGTTCCTGCAACTGGGGTTGCCGGTGTCACTGGCGCGGCAGGCGATGATGCCGGGGGACACGGCGCCGTCGCTGGAGTGAGACGCTTCACCCGCGAGCGGATTTCACGCGGGCGAGCCAGTCCTGGAACTCGTCGCCCAGGTTCATGATGAAGTCGAAGCGGCCGGTGGAGAGCATCTCGACCAGCCGCCGGTCGCGGGCGATGAGCTCGGGCACGCTGGTGGG
>NZ_DASUNC010000105.1:0-158562 GCF_036277355.1 Archangium sp. | reverse complement strand
CGCAGCTCGAGTACCTTGCGCTCGCGCTCGGTGAGGCTGGTCAGCACATCGTTGAGCTTTTCCTTCAGGAGGCTGTAGCTGGTCATGTCCGACGGATTTTCCGCGGACTTGTCCTCGATGAAATCGCCAAAATTGGTGTCGTCGCTGTCGCCCACGGGCGATTGGAGGGAGATCGGCTGCTGGGCCATCTTGAGCACGGCGCGGACGCGTTCAACGGGAAGGTGGATTTCCTCGGCGATTTCTTCCGGCGAGGGCTCGCGGCCGTATTCCTGGACGAGTTGCTTCTGCACGCGCATCAGCTTGTTGATCGTCTCGATCATGTGGACCGGGATGCGGATCGTACGGGCCTGGTCGGCGATGGCCCGCGTGATGGCCTGGCGGATCCACCACGTCGCGTAGGTCGAGAACTTGTAGCCGCGCTTGTACTCGAACTTGTCGACGGCCTTCATCAGGCCGATGTTCCCCTCCTGGATCAGGTCCAGGAACTGCAGGCCGCGGTTGGTGTACTTCTTCGCGATGGACACCACCAGACGCAGGTTGGCCTCGACCAGCTCCGTCTTGGCGCGCTCGGCGCGGCGCTCACCCATGCGGATGGCCTCGTAGTTGCGCCGCAGCTCCTCCACCTCGAGGTTGGCCTCCTCCTCCACCCGCTTGATGTTGCGCGTGGCCGTGCGCACGTCGCGCTCGAGCGCCTCGATCTGCTCGGTGGTGGCGTTCAGCTTGCGCTGCGCCTTCTTCATGGCCTCGGGGTCTTCCTTGGCCTCGCGCAGCAGCTCGCGCAGCGTGTCCATCGGCACGCCGTAGCGGCGCTCCTGCTCGCGCAGCTCCGACTCCGCCTTCTCCACGCGCTCGATGAGCCCCTTGAGGTTCAGGACGATGCGGTCCACCTGCTTCTTGTTCAGCCGCATCTCCTCCAGGACCTCCATCATCTTGGTCCGGAGATCCTTCACCTCCTGCTTGAGCTCCTTCTTCTTGACGTCGGTGAGCTTCTTCTTGCCGGAGAGCTCCGCATCGAGCGCCTCGCAGTCCTTGGCGAACTTGCGGATGCGCTCGATCTGCTTGTTGATCTGCTCGATCTTGTTCAGCTCGCTCTGCGCGAGCTGCGCCGGCTGGCCCTCACCCTCGGCGCCCTCCTCGGCGGCCTCGACCTCGGGCTCCTCACCCTCGGCCTGGGCCTCCTCGGGCGCGTCCTTGATGACGTCGCGCACGCGCAGCTTGCCGTTCTTCAGCCGGTTGCCGATGTCGAGGATCTCGACCATGGCCACGCGGCAGGCCAGCAGCGCCCGCAGCACTTCCTTCTCGCCGTCTTCAATCCGCTTGGCGATCTCCACCTCGCCCTCGCGGGTGAGGAGGCTCACGCTGCCCATCTTGCGCAGGTAGAGGCGGACAGGGTCGTTGGACTTGCCACCCGGCTCGTCGTCCTCGTCCTTCTCGTCCTCGTCGGCCTCGGCGCGCTCTTCCTCCACCGCGACCGTGGGCTTGATCTCCGTGCTCTGGGCGGCCTTCTGGGCGTCGACGATCTCGATGTCGTTGTCGCCGAACATGCTCATCACGTCGTCGATCTGATCCGACGACACGATGTCCGCGGGCAGGGCGTCGTTGACCTCGTCGTAGGTGAGGAAGCCCTTCTCGCGACCGGCGGCCAGGAGATCCTTGACCTCCTTGCGATCGGCGATGGGCTCCTCATCCACCTCGTCCTCGACGGCGTCGGGATCCACCTCGACGGCGGCGGCGGCCTCTTCGGCGGCTTCCTCGGGGTCGACGTCGCCGTCGTCCACCTGGGTGACGGCCTTGCGCTTCTTGAGCGTCTCGGTGGCCTTCTCGGCGGCGGCGGTCTTCTCGCTGCGCTCGGCCTTGTCGGCCTTCTTCGCGGAGAGGGCGGGCGCGGCCTCAGCGCCCTCGGTACCCTTGGCCGAGGCGTCCTCCGGCTTCTTCTTCTTGCGGATCTCCGGGGCCACCTTCTTCTTGGGCTTGACGGCCACCTTCGAGGAGGGCTTCTGCGTCGGCATTCGGGTACTTCTCCTTGGAAAAACAGGGACCTGGCCTGGAGCGAGCCGGCCGATCTATCGCAAAGTAGAGGATTCTTACAAACGCGAACTCAAACCGGTTGCATGGGGGCCTTTGTTCCCGGGGGGGACGGGCGGATTTCCTCTTCCACGCGTTTCTTGAGCGAAAGGAGCTCGATTCGTTGGGAGAGGAGCTGTTTCGTCTCCTCCGAGAGGTCGATGGCCCCGGTCATCTGGCTGGTGGTGCGCTTGATGTAGTCCAGCTGCTGATTGATGCGGCGCAGCATGATGGCACGGCACAGCTGGAGGAAGTAGTGCTCCAGGGCGGAGCCCTGCTGCTCGGCGAGCTGGCGGGAGGCGGCCTCCACGGCGCGTTTGAGGGTGTCGTGCGCCTCGAAGAGGGCGTCCTCGGCGCCGTGGCCCGAGGTGGCGTGGGCGAGCACCAGCCGGAGGCCGGGGTGGGACAGCTCGTCGTGGACGCGGAAGGTGTCGCGGACCACGAGCCGGGGCTCGCGCAGGACGGCGGCCACGTAGAGCGCCTCCAGGGCGTCCGGGGGCTTCACCGGAGGCGGGCGGGGCGCCGGGGCCTGGGGCGCCGCTCCCCTGGCCGGTGGCTGACCGGGCTTGGGCGCGGGCTTCACCGCGGGGGGCGGTGCCTTGCTGCGCAGGGAGGCTTCCAGCTCGGCCGCGGGCAGGCCGCACCAGGCGCTCAGGGCGCCGAAGAAGGCCGAGCGCACCAGCCCCACCGGCAGCTGCGCCGACACGGGCTTGAGGCGCTCCAGGGCGGCCATCTTCTCCTCGAAGCTGGCCTCCTTCCCCTGGGGCAGGAGGGTGAGGAAGACGTGATTGGTGAGGGGCCGGGCCTCGGTGAGCAGCCGCTCCAGGCCCACGGCGCCCTCGCGGCGGATGAAGGTGTCCGGGTCATCGCCCTGGGGCAGCAGGGCCACCTTGGCGGCCGCTCCCGCGGCGAGCAGGGGGCCGGCCAGGCGCTCCACGGCGGCCAGTCCCGCCTGGTCTCCGTCCAGCAGCAGGAAGAGCTCCCGGGCCTCGGCGCGGCCGAGCACCTTGAGGTGCCCCGGGGTGAGCGCGGTGGAGCACAGCGCCACCGTGTGCTTCACCCCCTCCTGGTGCAGGGCGATGCAGTCGAAGTAGCCCTCCACCAGCACGGCGGCCTTGCGGCGGCGGATCTCATCGCGCGCCTGGTCCATGCCGAAGAGCGTCTCGCTCTTGTTGTAGAGCCGGGACTCGCGGGAGTTGAGGTACTTGGGGCCCTCCTCCGCGTCCACCAGCCGGCCGCCGAAGGCGATGGGGCGGCCCTCGGGGGCGCGGATGGGGATGATGAGGCGGCTGCGGAAGAAGTCGAAGTAGCCGTCCCCCTTGTTCCGCCTGTTGACGAGGCCCGCGTTGAGGCCCCATTCCACCATCCCCGCCTTGGTGAGCCGGTCCGCCAGCGACGTCCACGCCGCCGGGGCCCAGCCCAGCCCGAAGGCCTTCGCCGTCTCCTCGGAGATGCCGCGGCTGGCGAGGTAGGCCCGGGCCCGGCGTCCCTCCTCCTCCCACAGCAGCGCCCGGAAGTGCTCGGCCGCCAGGTCGGTGGCCTCCTTGAGCTGCTGCCGCTCCCGGGCGCCGGGGTCCTGCGCCGCCTCCAGGTCCACCCCCACCTCGCGGGCCAGGTCCCTCACGGCGTCCAGGAACGTCTTGCCCAGGTAGCGCTGCACGAAGGACACGGCGTCACCGCTCGCGCGGCACCCGTGGCAGAAATAGAAGCGCTTCTCGGGGACGACGTAGAAGGAGGGCGTCTTCTCCTGGTGGAAGGGGCAGCGGCCCTTGAACTCGCGCCCGGCCTTCTTGAGCTCCACGTAGCGCGAGACGAGCCCCACCAGGTCCACCCGCTCGAGGACTTCCTGGATCTTGTGCTCGGGGATCATGTGTCCCACCCCCTCCGCCCGGCGCGAGCGGACCGCCATGGTCCGCACACCAGCCCCTGCGGACGAGTATGGGACGGGCCCCTGACATGGGCGAGGGAGGTCCGGCTCGGGTCGACGATGTGGAGAAGGAAGGGCATTTCGGCGCGTCGGGAACCGTCCGGGTGGGTGGACGGGAAGCGACCGGATACCCTTAATGGCCGATCAGCGGCCGGGCAAGTTCTCGAAGAACCCGCCCGGTGCCGTTCGAGGCCGGAAGGCCGGGACTGCTACAGCTTGGACAGCTGGTTCTTCACTTCCTCGGAAATCGCGCGGCCCTCGGCGCGGCCCTGCAGCTTGGGGGTGAGGAGCTTCATCACCGCGCCCATGTCCTTGGCGCTCTTGGCACCGGCCTCGGTGATGGCGGCCTGGACCTCGGCGCGCAGCTCGTCCGCGGACAGCTGCTTGGGCAGGTAGTTCTGGAGGACGGAGATCTCCTGCTCTTCCTTCTCGGCCAGCTCGGGGCGGCCTCCGGACTTGAACTGCTCGACGGAGTCGCGGCGCTGCTTGATGAGGGTGCCGATCACCTGAAGGATGGCGGCCTCGTCGAGAGGGCCGGTGGCGCCGGGCTCCACTTCCTTGTACTTGATGGCGCTCTTGAGCATCCGAAGGACGCTGGTGTTGAGCTCGTTCTTCGACCGCATCGCGTCCTTGAGGTCGGCGTCGATGCGCTCCCTGACGGTGGCCATGGCAGTGCTCCAGGTATGTGTGGGAAGGGTGCTGAACGGACGAAAGCCGGGGCGCTCGACTGACGCGTCCCCGGCTCACGAAAGGGCGGCTAGTACGTCTTGCGCGCCTTCTTCACCGCGCGCTTCTTGGCCGCGAGAGCCTTCTTCTTCCGCTTCACGGAAGGCTTCTCGTAGTGCTCGCGCTTACGGATCTCGGAGAGAATACCAGCCTTCTCGGTAGCCTTCTTGAAGCGCTTGAGGGCGCTCTCGATGGACTCACCATCCTTGACTCGAATGCCGGGCATAACTGTCACCTCCTTCCGTGTGCCTGGAACTGTAGGGGGCGCCGATATGACGCAGCGGGCGTGAAAACGCAAGGACACCCGCAGAAAAGGATCCACAGGGTAGGGTAAAGTGGACCCTCGTGAGTTCCGTCCTGTTCCTCGTCCTGCTGTTGTCGGCTGGCCAGCACGGCGGCCAGGGAGCCCTGGGTTGCTGGTCGTCCTGCCAGCGGCACGTGCAGGAGCAGGCCCTCCGCGCCCGCGTCTGCCAGCTGTGCGTCACCACCGGCCGGGCCGATGCCTGGGTGCTGGAGTTGGGACGCACCCGGGGGCTTCCCGCCCAGGAGGGGCTGCGCTCGGCCCTGACGGATCCGGACTGGCGGGTGCGCTGGGCCGTGCTGCGGGCCCAGGCGAAGGCCCGGGGACACACCGAGCCACGCACCCTGGCGGACTGGGTGGCCGAGGCCCCGGCCAGGGACGAGGTGCTCGCCTGTGTCACCGCCGCGCGAGCCGCCGCCAGTGCCGGCAAGTCCACGGCCGCCTACTTGAAGGAGGCGGGGGCCAGGGGGGGAGCGGCGGCCGCCCGCGTCTGGGCCCGCCGGGAAGCCATCCGGGAGGCGCTGGAGGTGGAGGTGTACTCCGAGCAGGCCGTGCTCCGGGGCGAGGCGCTCACCCACCTCGCCACCTTCCTGGGCAGGCCACCGGCCCGGGTGCTGCTGGAGTCCATGGCCCAGCGCCCCGAGGCGGGGGACCCGGCCGCCGCCTCCGCGCTCCTCTCGGTGGCCGAGAAGCAGGGCTCCTCGGTGGGACGGATGCTGCTGGTGGAGGCGAAGCCGCCGGATCAGGCCCTCATCAACCGTCTGTTCGCCGTCTACTCGGCGGACCTGGAGAAGCTGCAGAAGGGGCTGGCCTCCCTCGACATCGCCGAGCGGCGCGCCACCGTGCAGTCGCTGCGGCGCTACGGCCCCCTGGCACAGCGCGAGCTGGAGCGCGCGCTGGTGGACTCCGAGGCCCAGGTGCGCCGGCTGGCGGCGCGGGGGCTCGCCGAGGCCGAGGGCCTGCCGCTGCTGGAGACCGCGGGCCGGAAGATCCGCGCGGAGGGGAGTTCGCTGGACACCCGGCGGACCTGGATGGAGGTGGCGGCGACCGAGAAGGTCTGTGAGCCGTTCCTCCTGGAGCTGGCGCACGACACCGGGCTTCCCGCCGACACGCGGGGCGAGGCGGTGGCCCGGCTCGCCGACTGCGACGGCGGTGCCAGGCGCCGCCTCCAACTGCTGGCTCCCTTTCTGGAGGATCCGCAGGGCCCGGTGCGGGCCGGGGCGGTGCGGGCGCTCGCCCTGCCGCGCTCGCCCGAGGCGGATGCCGCCGTCACCGCCGCGCTCGAGGACCCGGCGCCGGAGGTGGTGGCCGCCGCCCTCGAGGTGGTGGGCCAGCAGCGCCAGGCGGCTCGGGCGGAGACCGCGGTGACCCTGCTCGGCTCCCCGCACGCCCAGGTGCGCGAGGCCGCCGCCCGCGCGCTGGAGTGGATCGGCCGCCCCCAGCATGTGAAGCCCCTCGCCCAGACGCTCCAGGAGGACAGCGTCGCCTCGGTGCGGGTGGCCGCCGCCCAGACGCTGGCCCTCCTCGGAGGCCCCTTCGCCGCCTCCGCGCTCAGCCAGGCCCTCGCGAAGGATCCGGACTCCCACGTCCAGCACGTGGCCCGGCGCGGACTGGAGCGGCTCGGCTTCCGGACTCCTTGAAGGCAGTCCTTGCAGGCGTCTTGGGTAGGTGGGTATGGTTCGAGGTCTGGAGAAGTGCGCATGAAGATTACACGAGCCATCGTCATCGAGCCGGGAGCGGCGGCACGCCGCAAGCTGAAGGACGGTCTGGAGAAGGCGGGACTCGAGGTGTCCGCCGTGGCGGAGTGGGAGGAGGCGCCGGGCCGGGCCCAGCTGGTGGTGTTGGGGCCCTCGGTGGAGCGGCCGGAGCGGGTGGCTCGCGTGGTGCGGGCGCAGTTGCCGCAGGCGCTGGTGCTGGCCGCGCAGCAGACGCCCGGCAAGGCCGGCTTCGCGGATGGCGTCCTTCCGCTGCCCGTCTCCGCGAAGGATCTCCGGGTGCGCCTGCCCGAGCTGGTGAAGCTGCGGACGCTCTCGAAGGGGACGCCGGCGCGCAAGGCTCGCTCCGCTCCCGCCGCCGAGCCGGTGCGCGCCGCGGGCGAGCCGCTGTTGGATCCGCTCACCCAGTTCTACGTCTTCGCCCACTTCAAGGACTTCCTCTTCGTCGAGGTGAAGCGCTCCCGCCGCCATGGCCTGCCCCTGGCGCTCGCGCTGGTGGCGTTCGATCCGCTCCCGGTCCGCGCGGGCCGGGAGTTGCGCGAGCAGCTCCATGGAGGACTGGCGCTCGCCATCCGCCGCTCGCTGCGCGACACGGACTACCCGGTGCAGTACTCGGCGGACCGGGTGCTGCTGCTGCTGCCGCACACGGACCTCGCCGGGGCCCACACCCTGGCCCGCCGCGTCTGCGAGCGCGTCACCCGCTCCAGCCTCGCCTTCGATGACCAGGTCATCCGCCCCACCGTGTCCGTGGGCCTGTCCGCGCTCGCCCCCGGACGCGAGGTGTCCTTCGCCGACCTCGTGCGTCAGGCGCAGAGCTCGCTCGAGTCCGCACAGGCCGCGGGCGGCAACCGCGTGGAGATGCTCGCGGAGACTCCGGGACTGGAGATTGAGGGGACCTAGCGAAGACCCTCACCCCGGCCCTCTCCCAGGGGGAGAGGGAGGACAGGGGAGGGAGGGGTGGATGGCTACGGGCCGCTGATGGCCTTGCCGTCCACCCGGTTCCGGCCCGCGCGCTTGGCCCGGTAGAGATACTTGTCCGCCGCGGCGATCAAGTCCTCCGCCTGCGCGAAGTCCGTGTCGTGCAGTGTGGCCACGCCCAGGCTGATGCTCACCTTGATGGGCGTCCCGCTGAAGATGAAGTCCGTGCGGTCCACCGCCACGCGGCAGCGCTCGGCACACGCGAGCGCCTGGTCCTCGGCCGACTCGCGCAACATCAGGGCGAACTCCTCGCCGCCATAGCGCGCGATGACGTCCTCGGTGCGGATGGTGTCGCTCACCCGCTGGGCGATCCGCGTCAGCACGTAGTCACCCGCCGGGTGCCCGTACACGTCGTTGATCTTCTTGAAGTAGTCCACGTCGAACATCACCAGGGACAGGGCCACCCGGTGGCGCAGGCAGTACGCGAACTCCTTGCGCAGCGTCTCCATGAAGTACTTCTTGTTGTACAGCCGCGTCAGACCGTCGCGCGTGGCCGACTCGTAGATGCTGCGCTGGTAGGCCTCCTCCAACTGATCCTGGATGGAGAACTTCAGCACCGTGTTGGAGCCGATTTGAATCTTGTCGCCGTCATAGAGCGGCGCGGCGCTCACCTTCAGGCCGTTGAGGAACGTGCCGTTGGTGCTGCCCAGGTCCACCAGCTGGAAGCGGCCCTCGCCGAGCGACACCACCTTCGCGTGCTTGCGCGAGATGCCATCGTCCTCGACCTGGAACTGCGCCTCCACGCTGCGGCCGAGCACCGTCTCGGACTTGTCCAGCTTGAACATCCGGCCGATTCCGGCCGCGGATTTCGCGCTGATGACGATGAGATACGCGCTCTGCTGCTGAGGGGCGTCCCCCAGCAGGTCCGAAATCGAATGGACGGCGGTCTTCTCGTCGGACATCGTGACCCCCATCTTATGGGTCGAGGATTGTTAGCAGCAAGCAGACCCCGGGACGGACGCCCTGGGATGGTCGGCTCCTAACGGGCGCTCCTCGACTTTTTGACCGGCAACTCCGCCACGGCGGGCGGCCGCTCGGTCATCTCCCCGACAATTGGGGTCTGGATGAAGCGGGCGAGCGACTCCCTGTCCCGGTAGTAGGAGAGCCCCTGCATCAGCTTCACCAGCGCCGCCGAGGGCGTCATGTCCCCCCCGCTCAGCGCCCCCTCCTGGAGGGCCGCCGCCCCGGACTCGTAGAGCGTCAGGTCCACCCCGTTGCGGAAGGCCTGGCTCACCACCACCACCGGCACGTCCCGCTTCCGGGCCTCCCGGAAGAGCGGCAGCAGGGAACGGCCCAGCGATGGATCGCTCGGGTAGTTACCCGCGCCATAGGCCTCCAGCACCAGACCGCGCAGGTGGGGCAGCAGGGCCAGGGGCAGGGCGGGGTCCAGGCCCGGAAACACCTTGAGCAGGAAGACGCGGGGCTCCAGCTTCTCGCGCAGGCGGAAGGGGCCCTTCTGACGCAGACCCGGAGCGAAGGTGGCGTCCACTCCCAGCGTGCCCAGCAGGGGGCAGTTGGGGCTCTCGAAGGCGTCGTACTCGGACACCTTCACCTTGCGGGTGCGGTTGCCCCGGTAGAGGTGGGAGTCGAAGCAGATGCTCACCTCGGGGGGGCCCTGGAGGGCGGAGAGCACCGCGTCAATGAGGTTGAGCCGGGCGTCCGAGCGGATCTCCCCCAGGGGCCGCTGCGAGCCCGTCATCACCACCGGCTTGGGCAGCCCGGGGAGCATGAAGGAGAGAGCGCTGGCGGTGTAGGCAAGGGTGTCGGTGCCGTGCGTCACCACGGCGCCGTCGAAGTCCGGCAGCCGCTGGTGCAGGTGGGCGGCCAGGCGGCTCCACAGCTCCGGCTGCATCTCCGAGCTGTCCAGGTTGGAGAAGAGCTCCAGCTCGATGTCGGCGAGCCGGAAGAGCTCGGGGCAGCGGGACTTGAGCGTCTTGAAGAAGGCCGCGGGGCGCAGCGCGGACGGCCGGCCTCCGGCCATCCCCAGCGTGCCGCCGGTGTGCAGCAGGAGGATTCTGGGCATAGGCGGCGTCCTCCCTGTCAGAGCCGGGGTCGCTTTACAAGCCCCGCGCGCATCGCTAAGACCGGCTCGTGCTCCCCGACCGTCGCAACCGCGTCCTCCTGGCGCTCACCCTGGCGCTGACGGCCCTCTCGGCCTGTACCAAGAACTCCGAGGCGGCCCAGCCCGCCCAGCCCACCGCGCCCAAGCCGTCCACCCCGGCTCCCGCGGCTCCGCCCCCCCAGGCAGCCGCTCCCGCCTCGGGGGGCTCGAGCCTCTCCGGCATCCCCGGCATGGACTTCTCCGCCCTGCCGCCCTCCGCCCAGCGCGAGCTGTCCACCGTCTTCTCGGACGAGTTCTGCTACTGCGGCTGCCCCCACACCCTGGGCCAGTGCCTCAAGGGCCATACCACCTGCCAGCACGCCAAGCGCATGGCCCGGCTCGCCGCCCGGCAGGCCGCCGCCGGAGTGCCGGCCACGGAGACCATCGTCGCCCTCTCCGAGTACTACTCCGGCTTCCGCGCCACCCGGCAGAAGCTCGAGGTGGACCCGCGCATGTGCATGGGAGACCCCAAGGCGCAGGTGTCGCTGGTGGAGTTCTCCGACTTCGAGTGCCCCTACTGCGGCACGGCCCGCCCGGTGCTCGAGGCCTTCGCGAAGAAGAACGCCAGCCGGCTGCGCTTCTGCAACGTGCCCTTCCCGCTGCCCATGCACGCCAACGCGGTGCCCGCTGGCCAGGCGGTGCTCTGGGCGCGCGACCAGGGCAAGTACTGGGAGATGCACGACGCGCTCTTCGAGAACGCGCGCAACCTGTCGACGGCCAACATCGTGGCCATCGCCAACAAGCTGGGCCTCAAGGGCGCGGACCTCCAGAAGGCCCTGCAGGCCGGCACCTACGCCCAGGAGCTGGAGAAGTACAAGGAACTGGGCAACAGGGCCGGCATCCGCGGCACGCCCAGCCTCTTCTTCAACGGCCGCGTCTACGACACGCAGATGGGCGTGAACGAAGAAGCCCTCACCCACAGCCTCGAAGACGAGCTCGAGTGGCGCGCGAACAACAACGCGTGGGCCGCCGACTGACGGTGACATGAGCCAGCGCTTCCGCATCGATGGCACCCAGCTCGTCCCCGACGAGCGCCAGGGGACCCAACCGCCACAGCAGCCGGCGCTGGCGGGCCGTACGGGCTCGTACGTGCTGCAGCCCACCTCGCCGGACCTGCTCGTCTTCTCGCGCTCGCCGGCCGAGGGGGGCTCCCTGCCCACCCCCCGCGTGGTGCTCTCCGGAGATGCCTCCGGCTTCCCCCTGTCGGACCTCATCGCCTTCCTGAGCCAGGCGCGCTGGAGCGGCGTCGTGCGCGTGCAGGCCCCCGGCGGCGAGCGCTCCGTCATCCTCCGCGAGGGCGAGGTGCGCGGCGCCACCTCGGACGTGGCCGCGGACCGGCTCGGCGAGGTGCTCGTCCGTCTAGGCTACCTGGAGCGCACCCAGCTGGAGACGGTGCTGCGCGAGCATCCGCCCTCCAAGATCGGCCGCGCCCTGGTGGAGCGGGGCCTGCTCCAGGCGCACGACCTGTTCAAGTGCGTCACCCACCAGGTGAGTGAGATCTTCCACGCCATCGTCCTGTGCCGGGAGGGCAGCTTCTTCCTGGTGGACCAGCCGGTGGAGGACAAGCTCGGCCACAACATCCAGCTGTCCACGCAGAGCCTGCTGATGGACAGCATCCGGAAGATCGACGAGCTGGCGCACTTCCGCAAACGCATCCCCCACAGCCGCCTGTACGTGCTGCGCAAGGGCATGGCCAACGCCCGGCTGGAGCCGGACGAGGACAAGGTGCTCGCGCTGGTGGATGGCCGCCGCACGGTGCTGGACCTGGGGCAGGGCGCCCGCCTGTCCGAGTTCGACGTCACCAAGGTCGTCTACGGCCTGCTCGAGGGCGGCTTCGTGCAGCTGTCCGACAAGCCGCTGGGCGGCTCCATGCAGTCGCTGTCCGGCATCCCCGCGGTGCGCCCCAAGGCCTTCATGGGCATTCCCGTGGTGCGCCCGTCCTCCACCGGCATCCCCACGGTGCGGCACTCGCAGTCGGGCCTGCGCGCCATCACCCAGCCGCCCCAGCCGGCCCCCGTGCTGGACGTGCGCGAGGTGGTGCGTGTCTTCAACCGCATCTTCCGGGAGATCGCCGCCGAGGTGTCCAAGCAGGGCCTGGCGCGCGAATTCATCGCCTCGGCCAACGCCGCGCTCTCGGGACAGGCGCTGTCCTCCTCGCCGGTGCTGGCGGGGCTGGCCTTCGCGCCCGACGGCAGCCTGCCGGACCTCAAGCTGGTGACCGCCTACGAGCAGTACCGCGGCTCGCTGGGCTCGGAGCCGCTCGTCTCCTTCCGGCAGGCGCTCAGCGACGTGATGTTCTTCCTCCTCTTCCAGGCGGGAGAGCTGCTCGAGTCGCGCGCGGACGAGGACCTCGCCCGGCGCGTGAAGGACATGCTCGCCACGCTGGGCGGCTCCTGACATGGGCACCGAGAGGCCCCGGCTGACGGAGGACGTGCCGGGGTGCGGTGGCGCCTTCAAGCTCGTCCCCGAGGACTTCGAGGTGGAGGAGCTGCCCGCCTACCAGCCCTCGGGGGAGGGGGAGCACCTCTACCTCTGGCTGGAGAAGCGCGGCCGGGACACCCGCGAGGTGGTGAAGGCCCTGGCCTCCGCGCTCGGCGTGGACGAGGGCGACGTGGGCGTGGCGGGGATGAAGGACCGTCAGGCCATCACCCGGCAGCTCCTCTCCGTGCCCGCCCGGGCCGAGGCGCGTCTGCCGGAGTTCTCCCTGGAGGGTGTGAGCGTCCTGTGGAGCCGGCGCCATGGCAACAAGCTGCGCACCGGACACCTCAAGGGAAACCGCTTCCGGCTGCGCCTGCGCGGCGTGAAGGACGTGGGCGCGGCGCGCGAGAGCTTCACCCGGCTGGGTGCCCGGGGCGTGCCCAACTACTTCGGAGACCAGCGCTTCGGCCGCGAGGGCGACAACGCGGATTTCGGCCGCCTGCTGGTGCTGGGCCAGCGGCTGCCGCGCCGCCCGGACAAGTTCCAGCGCAAGCTGTACCTCTCGGCCTTCCAGTCGCGCCTCTTCAACCGGGCCCTCGTGGACCGGCTGCGCGCGGGCACCTTCGACACGGCGTTGCTGGGGGACGTGCTGCGCAAGGAGGACTCCGGTGGCCTCTTCGTCTGCGAGGCGCCCGAGGTGGATGGGCCTCGCGCCGCCGCCTTCGAGGTGAGCCCCGCCGGGCCCCTCTTCGGGCCGAAGATGACCGCCGCCGCCCACGCCGTGGCCGAGGCCGAGGCGAAGCTGCTCGCGGACGAGGGCGTCACGTTGGACGACTTCCGGCGCGGTGGCGACGAGACCCAGGGCGGGCGCAGGCCCTACCGGGTGCGGCTCGGCAACCCCTCGCTGGAGGTGGACGGGGAGGACCTGGTGCTCACCTTCGAGCTGCCCAAGGGCTCCTACGCCACCGAGGTCCTCCACGAGCTGCTGAAGGACGGATGACGCGGGCCTCAGGTTTCTGAGCCCGGGACGGCGCCTTTCTGAGCCCAGCAGGGCGCCGCGGCGCTCCGGAGAGAGGGAAGGGGCGGCGTGGCATCCCCGTTGCTCCAGGGAGCCGCACCTCATTCCCACCGGAGCCATCCATGGACTCGCCCCTGCTGCGCCACCTGTTCTCGCGTGCCCTGCGCGCCTCGCTCGCCTCTCCGCTGGTGCTCGCCGGCTGTGGCGCGGACCTGACGGGCTACTCCGCGCCCGCCTGTGAGAACGGGTCCCTCGCGATGAGCGGCCTGTCTCCCGCGGCCCCCACGGACTTCGTGCAACTGCGCTCCATTGGCTGGAACCCGGGTGGGGACTACTTCGGCGAGGCGCGGCTCAACTCCTCGGGGACGGCCTGCGCGACGGCTTCCGACCCGGCGGCGTGCGAGTCGGCCCTGAGCAACCTCTCCTCGCGCAGCGGCTTCCGCACCTCCTGCCTGGACCTGTGCAACGCGTACTACGTCGCGACGACGCGGGGCGACGAGGTGACGGCCCACACGACACTGGAGGCGCTCAAGGGCTTCCTGGGCCCCATCGACACGGCGCAGGAGGCCGCGCTGCTCGCCTTCGCGTCCAACTACAACCTGGCCTGCGGCGACCTGGCGCAGGGCGGAGTCCGGATGAACGGGAAGGGCGGCTTCAACGTCATCGGCACCCGTGGCCACACCTGCGGGCGCGATACGGCGGTGACGCAGTTCGTCCTGGAGGTGTCCGCCTCGGGCGAGGTGAGGGAGGTGAGCAGCCACATCCTCCAGCGGGGCGACCCGAACTGCGTCATCGGCCGGAGGCCCGTGGGGCTGCGCGCCTCGGACGGCGTTGCTTGCGTGGACGCGCTGGGCCGTCACTTCGCGTCGGCCGCGCACCTGGAGGCCGCCTCCATCAAGGCCTTCCTCCGGCTGCGCGAGGAGCTCGCCCTGCATGGCGCGGAGGTCGCGCTGCGGGACGCGGCGCTCGCGAGCGCGCTGGATGAGGTGATGCACACGGACGTCAGCACGCGGCTCGCCCGCCGCTTCGGCGCGACACCCCAGCGGCCCGAGGTGGCGGAGTTGCCCCCGCGCTCGCTCTTCGAGGTGGCGTTGGACAACGCGGTGGAGGGCTGCGTGCGCGAGACGTACGGGGCGCTGGTGGGGCACCACCAGGCGCTGCACGCGCGGGACGCGGAGGTGCGGGAGGCCATGACGCGCATCGCCGAGGACGAGACGCGCCATGCCGAGCTGTCCTGGGCCATCGACCGCTGGGCGCGCGAGCAACTGCCCGCCGCCGAGCGCGCCGCCCTGCGCGAGGCCCAGCGTGAGGCCGTGGCGACGCTGCGCGAGGAGGTGGCCCTGCCGCTGGACGCCGCGCTCGTCACCGAGGCCGGCATTCCCACGCCGGAGATCGCCGCCTCCCTGGTGGCTTCGCTCGAGCAGGAGCTCTGGGCCTGAGGGGGCTCGGCCGGGGAGGGGAGGGCGCGAGCGGTGCTAGCGTTGGCCCATGTTCCGACGCCTCTTCCTGTTGGGGGCCGTGCTCCTGCTCGCCTCCTGCCAGTCCGTGTCCTCGCGCGGGGTCTCCGCTCCGCCGCCCGAGGGACAGCCCATCTATCTCGGGGCGAAGCACCGCCTGCGCTCCGCCATCCTCGAGGAGGAGCGCGGCTTCAGCCTCTACCTGCCCCCCGGCTACGCGGAGTCCTCGGAGCGCTACCCCGTCCTCTATCTCCTGGATGGTGATGCGCACTTCCATCACGCCACCGGCGTCGTGCAGTTCCTCGCGGGGAACTCGCACATCCTTCCGATGATCGTGGTGGGCGTGCCGAACACGAATCGCACGCGGGAGCTCACCCCTCCGGTGCACGGGGACACCGTGATGCCCGGGGACACCTCGTCCCGGAGCGTCGCGCGGTCGCTCCCCACCGCTGGTGGCGCGGACCGTTTCCTGCGCTTCCTGGAGGAAGAGCTGGCCCCGTACATCGAGGCGCACTACCGCACGCAGCCGTACCGCATCCTCGTGGGCCACTCGTTCGGCGGGCTCTTCGCCGTGCATGCCCTGATGAACCGCCCCCAGAGCTTCCATGCGTACATCGCCATCAGCCCGAGCCTCTGGTGGAACGACGGCGAGCTGGTGGCCGGCGCGCTGAAGTCCCTCGAGCGCCTGCCCGAGCAGGAGCGCTTCCTCTACATGTCCATGGGCGACGAGGGGGATGAGATGCTCAAGCCCATCCAGCAGCTCGCGGCGACGCTGGAGCAGGCCAGGCCGGCGCGGCTGGCGTGGCGCTACGCCTACCTCGGGAACGACCACCACGGCAGCACGCCCCACCGGACGCTCTACGATGGGTTGGAGGCCCTCTTCGAGGACCTGCGGCCCCAGGTGCTGGCGCGTACGGAAGACCTGGCGCAGCTGGATGCACGCTACGCCCGGCTGACGAAGCGGCTCGGCTTCGAGCTCCAACCCTCCGAGGATCTGCTCAACGTCGTGGGGTACTCCCTGCTGCAGCGTGGGAAGGTGGAGGCGGCCCTCGCCGTCTTCCGGCGCAACGTGGAGCGGCACGGGGACTCGGCCAACGTGCATGACAGCCTGGGCGAGGCGCTGGAGGCCGCGGGCCAGTTGGATGCGGCGCTCGAGAGCTACCGGCGCGCGCTCACGCTCGGCATCCAGGCCAACAAGGTGCACCCCGCCTATCAGCAGCACGTCGAGCGGGTGATGCGCAAGCTGGCCGATGCGCCGAAGCCCCTCGCACCGCCCGTGCAGACCTCGGGGGACGGCGCGCGCTGACTCGAGGTGGGTGGGCTCGAGGGCTCGCCCTTTCCGCGGCCGCCCCGGACGCTGGGACGGCCGCGATGCTTGCTACTCAGCCGCGATTTGCTCCACGGAGAATTCCCGGCACGACACCTTCATCCCGACGCCGGCGAAATCAGGACCAGCAATCCACTCGGTCATCGTCACATCGAGCTCGAACTCCAACAGCGCGCCCTTCTCGCGCAGTTCGAGCCCATTGAGCCGGACTTCTCCCCCAACGAAAGCGAGATGCGAGACCAGCTTTTCAATCCCCGTGAAACACAGAATGCCGGGGACTGGCTCGCGCCGAGGCCTCTCGTCGAGAGCGGAATAGAGGTCGTCGATCCAGAGCGTCAAGCTCTGCGCCTGGAACGAGATGCGCACGTCGAGGATGAAGCAGTCGTGGAATCCTCCGAAGGCGTCCAACACCTGCTGGCTCCGTTCCCAGTCCACAGCTCGTTCAAGGCGCTCGCTCATGGGTTTGCTCACTCCCTCGGAGGGGCGTAGGTGGGCTCCTTGTCCCGGTTGAGATGATAGTGATCCTGTCCACCATGTGTCTTGGAGCCCTTGCCGGGCTCCTTGGGATGGACAGCGACCGTCTCGCGGAACTTGCCCGTAGCGGGATCTTTGACGCCGTAGTTCATCTTGCCGTGGTTGCCGGGGTGGCCCCGTTCCAGGGAACCCGGGTTGAACTTGTCGATGGGAGGAGCCGCCTGCCCCTCTGGCGTCACCCGGAAGGGTCCCTGCTCTCCGATGGGGTTCTCCCGGCCTCGAGGCTTCGGTGGGTCTCCCGCAGGCAGGAGCGGTAGATCGCAATCGTTGTGCACCCACGCGCCCAGGTCTCCCGCGAAGTACGTGTGGTACTCCGCCACCTCGAAGTTGAAGACGGTGGTCCGCGTCTGCTCCCAGGTGGAGGTTCCCACCTTGAGCCAGCCGCCGTGCGCACTGGCCACCCGCTGGCCCGGCTGGAGCGCTCCGGCTCCCACCCAGCCCAGGTCCTTCACCCAGAACGGGTGCTCGCCCGTGACGCCGAGCTCGCTCTTCTGTCCGGACGCCTCTTCAACCAACTCCAGCTTCAGCACGGGCTGATTGGGCGTGACGAAGGTCCGCACCACCGGCCGCCAGTCCGTCGCGCCCGTCTCATCGCTGCGAGACCAGACGAAGTCTCCCGGCCGCACCTCTTCAATGGGCTTGGGCCCTTGCTTCGTCAGCACCTGCGTCCCGGCGACGAAGCACTGTCCGGGGATGCCGCAGCTCTTGCCCTCGCACCCCTTCTTGAGGGCGGACTTGACCCCATCCGCCACGTCGTCCGCCTTGCTCGCCATCTTCCCGGTGTCCTCCACCCGGTTGGCGACCTTCAGCGCATCCGCGGCCTTGTCGGTGGTCTTGACGGCGTCCACCACCTTGTCACCGACGCGGTAGGCCTTGAGGGCGGCCCCCGCTCCACCCGGGACGAAAGGCACCGCCAGGGCGGCGGCGTCCGCGACGACACCGACGACGTCGAGCGCCTTCTCCAGCGTGGAGGTGTTCTTGTCCCATGAGGCGATGCTGGCCACGCCCATGGCGAGGCTCGCCGCGTCCCACACCGACTCGAGCGCCTTGCCCGTCGGGTCCACGTAGGCCACCGGGTTGCCGCCCGCATAGCCATACAGGTTGCACTCCACCGGGCTGTCCACGCAGCGCTCCGGCTCCGCGAGGAACAGGGGATCCGGAGTGAGGAAGCGGTTGAGCTCCGGGTCGTAGTCGCGCACGCCCATGCGGATGAGGCCCAGGTCCGCGTCGAAGCCCTTCTGCACGTAGTCCACCACCGCCGAGCTGTCCGGGCGCACCGTCCGGTTGCCGAACGGCGAGGCCAGCCGCGCCGTCCCGTCCAGGTCCGCCATGACGGTGCCGCGCGCGTCGGCGGCGAGCATCTGGAAGACGCCCCCCTGCACCAGGCCCACCAGCTGCCCGGCGAACTTGAAGGGCTCGGCCAGGCCGCTCGCGTCCAGGTACGCGCCCTCCTGCAGGTATGCCGCCACCGGCGTATTCCCGGAGAGCTTCAGCAGCCGCTGGCCCGTCTCGTCATACAGGAAGCGCCACTCGTTGGTGCCGCGCGTGGCGCGCTCGAGGTGGCCGTTGGGCCCGTAGTGGAAGGTCAGGTCTCCCTTCGCGCGGGTGCGGCCGAGCGCGTCGAAGGTGTACGTCACGTCCCCCGCGGTGAGCGTGCCGTTGCCGGGAAGCAGCTCGCGGCGGACGCCCGCCTCCTCGATGGCCGTGGGCAGACCGAAGCCGTCGAACTCGTAGTCGTAGGCGTTCTCCGCGTCATGTGCGCTCGTGAGGAAACCCTGGGGCGAGTAGCCGTAGCTCCGCTGCAGGTTCTTCCCGCCGACGACGAACGACTCCACGTCCAGGAAGCCCCGGGCATTGAACCGGAAGGAGTTGGAGGAGCTCCACCCCGCCGTCGTCTGCGACTGGGACAGCCGCCTGCGCGTCAGCGGATCGTACCCGAGCAGCACGCTGTCGCCCGAGATGAAGGTGGCCTGGGCGGCCTGGCCGTTGGCGTTGTAGCCGAAGGTCGCCAGCGGGTTTCCGTTCAGCCACACCTCCCGCAGCCGGCCGTAGGTGTCCCAGCGCTGCTCCTTGGTGGAGACGGACAGCAGCGTGCCATCCGCCGCACGCACGGAGATGGCCTCCTGCTTCAGCTCGCCACCGTCGGTGTACTCGAGGTCCGACTCCACCGTGCGCCAGCCATCCAGCCGCAGCACGTACCGGGCGAGCTTGCCGTCCGCGCGGTAGTCCATGGTCTTGAGGTAGCCCTCTCCCTCCACCGCGGACACCTCGCCGAGGTACGTGCGCCGGGCGGGCGCGTCCGGCGTGGCGCCGTCGTAGTAGAAGCGGTAGCTCCGCGTGGTGCCGAGCACCAGGTCCGTGTGCAGCTCCACCTCCTTGCGGCCAATGGCGTCATACGTCCACGTCTCCGAGCGCTGGGCCACGCCGTTGGCGGACAGGTACCGCAGGCTGCTGAGCAGGCCCGTGGTGGGCGCGTAGTCGTAGACGAGGGTGGCGAGCCCCTCGCGCTCCACGCGCTTCACGCGGCCATGCGCGTCATGCGTGACGGAGTGGGTCTTCCCATCCGGCAGGTGCACGCGGCGCACGCGGCCGAGCGCGTCCCGGTCGAAGTCGTAGGTGGTGCCATCCGCCTGCTCGCGGCGCAGCACCTCGTCCGAGGCGTTCAGCCAGAAGCGCGTCCGGTACGTGGCGTTCTCCAGCGACTCGCGCCGGAGCAGGCCCGCGTCCAGGCCGAGGCTCGTCGCCACCTGGCGCTCCACGTCCGAATGCAGCTTGGACAGCGACTCCACCGCGTGGCCGAAGCCGGCGAGGCGCGTGCTGCCCACCCGCTGGATTCCCGTGCGCAGCGCCGCATGGGTGAGCCCCGCCAGGTTGGTGCTGGCCGGCTCCGTGGGGCGGTTGTGCGTCCGGGTCTCGCGCAGGGCCGGGTGGCGCGTGGTCACACCGTCGAACGCCCAGCCCTCGGGGATGAGCTGGGCGCTGGCCACCTGCTCACCGCCCGCCGTGCTCCACTCCACCGAGCGGCGCTTCGCTCCGGACAGTGCGTCCACGAGCGTGGAGAGGTGCACGGCCGCCGGCTCCAGCGCCGTGGCGAACTCGTAGGCGAGCAGCAACGAGGGATGGGTCTCCGTGGCATTGCCCAGGCTGTCCCACTGCTTCAGCAGGCGCTCCTGCCCGTCATGGCGGAAGAACTGGGTATAGGCCTGCGTGCCGTGCTGGCTGGACAGGGCGAGGATGGCGTCCGTGCGGGCATCCCGCGCCGTCACCTCCAGCACCGAGCCATTCGGCGACGTCACCTTGCGCAGCAGGGTACCGCCGGGCTCCAGCTCGAAGAGCGTGCCGCCGCGGCCGGGCTGGGAGACGGACTCCACCGAGTAGTCCGGCCGGTAGTGCATCTCCTGCAGCGTCAGCAGGCCGTCCTCGCCCAGGCTCTCCACCCGCTCCACCAGGCCCACCGTGTTGCGCGTCAGCCACGCCTCGTGGTCGAAGTTGAGCGAGCTGTCGGAGTGCCGCCCGCTGAGGATGAGTCGGTCCTCCAGGCAGTGCAGGTGCTGCGACAGGCCGCTCACCACGGCACGCCGGCGCTGGGTGGTGAGCGTTCCGGACGAGGTGTGGCGCACCGTGTGGGACGGGCACACGTCCGCCTCGTAGGCGAGGTACTCCGTGCGCTCCTGCAGGGTGGTGGTGCCCGCGCCGTTGGTCCAGCCCTGGTACTCCTCCTTCACCCGCTTCCAGGGGATGCCGCGGAAGAGGGCATTGTCATACTGGCGCGAGGCCAGGGTGCGCAGGTCGGGCGTGCGTGCGTCCTGCTCGGAGGAGGACGAGGACAGGCCGGCGTAGAAGTCACCGTTGAGGAAGTCCTCGGTGGTGGTGAGGACGCCGTCCTGGCGCACCACGGTGTCGTAGCCCACGAGGAAGCGGCCCACGGAGTGGTGGGTGGGCTGGGCGTACGTGTAGCCGTACTGGACGGAGTCGTAGCCGCTGGACTCCACGGTGAGGAAGGAGAGGACGGCGGGGCGCTGGCGCACGTCGAGGCCCGCGGGACCGCGCGCGTAGGTGAAGCGCAGCAGGGTGCCGCGGCCGTCATCGGCGGTGGCCATGAGGCCCGTCTCGGGAGCCTCGAGCGCCACGCCATAGCCCAGGCCGTAGTAGGCGTAGGCCACCTCGGTGTTGCCGCTGCCGCGGAAGTCACCCACCACCGGGGGCGTGGAGCCGTAGCCCAGGTAGTAGAGGGAGGGGACATCCACCTCCTTGAAGTACAGGCCCGAGCTCACGAAGAGGCGCACGTCGGCCTGGGCCACCAGCAGCACGTCCGTGAGGCCGTCACGGTTGGCGTCCATGAAGTGGAAGGCGTACCCCTCGGGCGACACGTAGTTGTCCGAGAGGTTGATGAGCGAGTACTCCTGAGCGATGGGCTCGAAGTTCAGCTGGCCCAGGCCCCACCACACGGCCAGGCCGCTGGAGTGGCGCACCACGATGTCCGGCATGCTGTCGCCATTCATGTCCTGCACCCAGGAGGCCAGGGGCTGGTAGGAGCCACCACTGGCGCTGGCCAGGGTGCCCTGGCGCGCCGGGCCGAAGGAGATGGTGGTGCCGGTGGTGGTGTTGGGCAGCACCTCGAAGCCGCCAGCCTCCACGCGCAGCAGCTCCGGGCGGTGGTCGCGGTCCAAGTCGACCAGACGCGTGTTGGCGTCCAGCTCCCAGAGGCCGGGCAGAATCGAGCCGTGAATCAACTGGCCGGAGCGCTCGCAGACGGCCAGGTCGGTGGAGGAGGAGACGGAGTTGAACTCGAGCCAGACCACCTGGAAGGCGCGCTGGTCGGGGAACATCTGCGCCAGGTGGCGGGGGAGGTTGTTGTGCGAGGGCGACGAGCGGCAGCCGTAGAAGGTGCCGGAGGAGGCGGGAGCCAGGGGCTCGAGGGTGAAGCCGGTGGTGCTCTGGCGCACCAGGGTGCCGTCATAGGCGTGCTCGAAGTCGAGCAGGCCGTCGGCGTCCACGTCGAGGAAGGTGGCCTTGTTCGGCTGGAAGGCGTCCTCGCCGAAGTACTGCAGCACGGCGTCGAGGCGGGGGTTGGTGAACCACTCGGGCTGAAGCAGCTTCTGGCGGGCCGAGTGGTAGGTGTAGCGGGTGGGGGGCGGCGTCTCACCGGAGGCGAAGCGCTGGGACACCTGCGTCAGGTAGAAGGCGGGGCCGAAGCCGTCGCCCTCGTGCGTGAGGGTGTAGCGCCAGCGCTCGGCGTCGGCGCCGGTGCTCTGGTCGCGGGAGAAGACGGTGAGGGTGGCGACGCGCTGGTCGAGGGACAGGCCCACGCCGGAGCGGTAGTCGACGAAGGGGATGGGGAGGGGCTGGTACTGCAGCTCGACGCGGTACTGGAAGTCGGTGCCGGTGCCGCCGTAGCGGACGCGCTGGAGGAAGAGGCGGCCGGAGGCGTTGGGCGCCCACTCCAGACGGGTGCGGCGGCCCAGGGCCGTCACCACGTCGGTGAGGTACCAGGCATAGGTGCCACGCGGGGTGTTCACGCGAGCAGTGCCGCCGAAGGTCCAGGTGGAGCCATCGGGCAGGTAGGCGGTGGCGGTGGAGCCGTCCACCACGACGCGTGCCAGCGTGGACAGGCCCTGGGGGTACCAGGCGCCGTCGGTCCCTTGGGCCAGGCGGCCCCAGGGACTGGAGAGGTCATCGGTGAGGTAGTCGGGGTCGCCCTTGGCGCGCCAGCGCTCGAGGGAGAGCGAGTTGCTCCAGCCCACGCCCCACTCGGAGGCGCCGGAGTCCAGAGCGTAGGTGGGCATGACGGGCGCCAGCAGCATGCCCCGGTCTTCCGGGACGCTGAAGGGCGAGGGCAGGGAGAAGGCGCCGCGGCTGACGTCCGCGGGGCCGAAGGCGGTGCTGGCGAGCTGGCCCACCAGGCTGCCGCGCTGAGGCGCCGACAGCTGGGGCGGCTGCACCAGCATGTCTTCCAAGGGGCCGGAGGCCAGGGCCGGAGTGGCCAGGGCCAGGCATACCCAGGCCAGTACTCCGGCCAGGACGGATGGTTGTTTCACGTTCTTCTCTCCGCACGGGGGATGCCGCGGCACGGCGAGCGGCCTGCTGGCACCCGGAAATTTGAGGGATTGCGTGGGGACTGCGCCCTCCCCCGGGCGGACGCACACGCGCCCGGGGGAGGGGTGTTTCAGGAGAGGTGGCTCAGAGCTCCGGCGCCACCTGGACCGGGGACATCAGGGACGACGTGCTCGCCGTCTGCTGGCAGGACTCGATCCACGGGAACATCGGCGGCGTCCCCGAGCGCGTCTCCACCTCGAAGATGAGCACGATGTCCGTCACCAGGTGCAGCAGGTTGTTGTTCTTGAGCGCGCGCAGGTTGATGTCGTAGCGGGTGAACGGCGACAGGCCGTCCGCCACCGACGCCAGCTGGCCCGTGGTGGTGTTGCGCCAGTTCGTATAGACGGCCGGAGCCTCGTTGAAGCGTCCGTACAGCGGCCGTCCGAAGGACTGGTTGAGCCAGGCCGCGTTCACCATGCGGTAGCGCTGCGGTCCGCTCACCCTCGGGAAGACCAGCTCTCCGTCCACGCTGAGCGGCAGATCGATGATCTTCGAGCGGGCGGTCTCCACGTCCGAGGAGCGCTGCAGGTTGAAGAACACCATCATGTTGCGAATGATGGGGACGTCCTTCTCGCACCACAGGCGCTTGTCTCCATCCACGTGGAAGAAGTCCACGGGCGTCACCGGGATGGTGGCGATGGAGGTGCGGTTGATCCGGTCCCACACCGCCTCGGACACGGAGGGCGTCACGGTCTGGTACACCGTCGCCGGCGGCTGGGGCGCCGGCGGCGGCTGGGGCGCCGGATCCCACTGCCACGTGGGACGGGGGATGCTGAGGTAGTGGTAGCTGATGGTGGGATTGCCCTTCTGTTGCAGCCCCATCAGGTTCGTCTCCGACTCCACCAGCGCGGCGACGTGGGCCAGCTTGTCCGCCAGCACCGGGTAGGACGTGGTGAAGTCCACGTGGATGAAGTCGTCGATGAGGTCCATGGCCCCGTTCACACCCGTCTGGTTGCGCAGCGACTGCAGGACGACGGGGTAGCGCAGCTCGAAGATGGGGTAGAGGTAGTCATTGAGCAGCACCGACACGTTGCGCACGTTCAGCCGCAGCTCCTCCGCGTCCATGTTCTGCAGCGCGCGGCGCGGGAGCCACTGGAGCAGGGCCGCCTTGCGCTGGCTGTCCTGCAGGCCCTCGTTGATGGCGCGCTGCTCCAGCTTCAGCTGCTCCAGCTGGCGCAGGATGGCCTGACGCTCCATGGCCCGGCTCAGCTCCGCCAGCTCGCGCGTCACCCACTGATCCACCAGCTCCCGGAGGGGCTCCGGGACGGTGACGCCCTGGACGGTGCTCATGTTGGACCAGAAGTCATCCCGCAGGGTGATGGTGTCCTCGGGTATCAGACGCCCCTGGGCCAGCTTCTGCTGGGCGGCCAGCCGGAGCTTCTTCAGCTCCGCCATGGCGGCCGTTGCCACCGTGGCCAGCGTGTCCGTCGTCTCCGGGCGCAGCTGCCGGAGGTTGACCGACAGCGCCCGGGTCGTATCGAGGTTCGCGCAGGTCGCCAGCTCGTTGGCCACCAGGTACACGTCCACCTCGTCCTTGGCGACGATGGAGGTGCTGGGGGACTGCACGAGGTGGATATTCTGGATCTGGCCGGGGGTCTTCGGGGCGTCCGGCGCCATGAGGACGGCCAGCAGGCTGCCGGTGGGCAGGTTGGTGAAGGGCGCCTCCCTGGAGCGGATGCCCATGGCGAAGCTGGCCGACATCCCCATCTGGCTGGAGGTGTCCTGGCTCATCGACGCGCTCACGCCCAACCTCACGCCCGCTTCGACCTGCTGACACGTTTCGATCATCCCGTAGACGGAGGCCGAGGCCACGACGGGCGCCGCGCCGAACGGATCCGGGCTCTTGGCCGTGACGTCCGCACGCGCACCCGCGCACGAGCGGACGCTGGCCGACACGTTCCCGTACACCTCGGCCGAGGCCACGGCCTGGTTGCTGACGGCCGTCGTCCCGCTCGTGGACCGCTGGATGAGGTAGCCCTCCGGTCCCGTGGGCGTCGTCGGCACGCTCGCGAAGTCGAAGCCCTGGAAGGCGCCATAGGTGGAGGCATTCACCTTGCTCAGCGCACAGGTCGGAGACCAGGCTCCCGAGGTGTTGATGTACAGCACATCGCCCGCCTTCAGCCTCACGGGCTGGATTCCAGGCACCGCCAGCTTGGAGATGTCGAAGCCGTCCACCAGCTGGTTGTCCACCACGGCCTTGTAGCGGGCGCTCGAGGCGGCGGTGAGGGAGTAGTTCTGGTCCTCCAGCAGCAGCTGGTACGCGGGCCGGCCCTCACGCTGCGCCTGGGCGGCGTCCACGAAGGTCTTCATGAAGTCGCCGAAACGGGCCTCGTCCTGGGCGGAGCTGATCTTCAGGCCCGCGAGATCCTCATAGAGCTGGGCCATCTGCAGGGAGCGCTGCTCGAACTGTGCCTTGAGGTTGCGCTGCTCCGTCTCGTTCCCCATCTGGGCGAGGAGCCGCTCCACGTACAGCACCTCGTTCTGGTTGTAGTCATCGACGGAGGCCTTCAGGGCGGTGCGGTACTGGGTGAGCAGGCCGCGTGCCGTCTGGAACTGCGTGTCCTGCATGCCGGTGTGCAGCACGTTGGCGGGGCCCGTGGCGAAGCGGCCGGTGGCGTCGTAGCTGGCGGAGCGCTGCGCCGCGTCCTTCACCAGCTGGACGAAGTCCAGGGCGAGCGAGGGCCAGACGGCGTCCGGCGTCTTCAGGAAGAGCGTGGCGACCGTGCCGGGGGGGGTGGGCACGCCCATCCACGCCGTCAGCGCCTCCTGGATGCGGGCATGCTGGGTGTTCAATCCGGAGAAGACGTTGCGCCACCCGGCGCTCAGCACTCCAGAGGCCGTGACGCGGCTGACGCGGGTGTTCAGCGCGGACACGTCGTGCAGCGAGCCGATGAGTCCCATCGTCTCGCTGATCATGGTGCGGGAGTCGAGCGGCTTGCAGTCACGGAAGCGGCAGCCCAGGTCGTGCAGCACGGCCATGTCGTCCAGGCGGTTGGACAGGGCGCGCAGGCCGCCGCCCAGCGTCAGCAGCAGGGGCAGCTCCTCGAGGCGGGTGCCGCTCGTCCGGGACATGCTGGTGATGGCGGCGCTCAGCACCTTGCGGTCCACCTCCAGGCTCTCCTGGATGAACTCACTGGGCGTGCGGATGCCTCCGGCCGCGGGGCCATTGGAGTCGAAAGGCGCCTCCTGGTCGTACATCGTCATCCAGAAGGTCCCCATCAGCCCATCCAGCTTGCTCCAGAGGACGGGGTTGGCCGCCAGGCCGGAGCCGTAGTAGCCGCGGGCCGCGTCGTACCAGCGCTGGATGGCCTCCAGGCGCAGCTGGATCTGCGCTTGCGTGAACCCGGTGTTGGCGGGGATCGGCTCGGTCACGATGCTGGCGGCCAGCGTCCGGAGGCCCTCCACGTAGTCCTGGTGCCAGGTGTCCGTGGTCTGGCAGGTGCCGTAGCTCTGGTTGAAGACGGTGGACTCCAGCCCGGCGCAGTAGTCGTAGAAGGCGTGCCGGGTCGTCATCGGCACATGCGAGGACGTCAGCCGGATGCAGCTGTTGAGCTCCGAGTACCAGGCCTTCAGCGCGTCGCAGTCGGGGTTGGCTTCCGTGCTGTTCTCCAGGTTGCGGCCGCACATGTTGGAGACTGGCTGCGACTCCATCAGGCCGCGCAGCTCCGTGCGCTGCGCCTCGGTCAGCTCGTGCCCCCGGAGCTCGTGGAGCAGGATGAGCCGCTGGCGCAGCTTGAGCCGCGTGTCATCGAGGTGGGTGTTGCCGTAGCTGTCCTGCCAGTTGCGCTCCAGGAGCCCCCGCTTCAGGCAGGCGAGCTTGTCGGATGCGTTCGCCACGTCCTCACAGGTGACGCAGCGGGGCGCCACGACGTGGACCGGCGCCGGCTCCTTGTTGGCGAGGGCAGTCGTCCAGCGCGACTGGACCTGGGTGGTGGCCTGCGCGGCGGTGAGCCCCGAGTCGGTGTGGCTCCAGCCAGTGCCGATCAGCGTGCTGTTGGCGCACTCGCTGAGGGGCGCCGCGCCGTGCGCGGAGTGGCGGCAGTCGTAGTAGATGGCCTGCTGCGGGTTGTCGCAGGAGTACTTGTAGGCGTCACCGCAGGCGGGGTTGTTGACGCCGGACGGGTAGGTCCTCGTCCCGCCGAAGCTGTACGTGCACGTGCTGCCGCTGACGCTGTAGGTGTAGGTGACGCCGGGCTGGTTGGGGTAGAGCCTGGTGCGCTCCGACTCCGCCAACTGCTGGCAGGGCGTGGCGTAGTCGTACCGCGGCTCGTCCTGGCAGATGGACTCCGACCACTGGCAGGGCGGCTTCCGGTCGTAATCACACTCGTAGACGGGCGTGCTGCAGACCTGGACGTAATAGATCCGGGGGCTGACCGTCGTGCTGTACGGCCCGTCATTGACGGGGGCGCTCAGGGTGCACTGATTCCAGCAGTCCATCTGCTGATAGCCCTTCAGTCCGCAGTACAAGGAGTTCGTCCGGTACGCGTAGCACTGCATCTGGTACTCGTACGGACCCGAGCACGTCGTGGCGTCGAGGGCTCCCGCATTGCACGCGGCCCCGTCAACAATGAGCTCCTGGGACTCCGAGGCCACCTCGCCGGGGCCCGCCTCTCCGTTGCCCGGGAGCTCCACGCCACATCCGGCGGCCAGGGCCACCCAGAGTCCTACGGCCAACCACTGTCTATGTTTGAATTGCCGCACGTTCTTCCCTTCAAAAGACACACATGTCCCGCTGCCGCGTTCTGGTGTGCGGCACGGGTCGCTCAGGCATGCAATGAAAGAGGGCCGGAGGAGCAGACACTGCGCGGCGAGGCACACGCGTGCCCCTCCACGTCAACACCAGACGTGGTCGGACACTGCACTACCTGCCTGTGCGCGACATCCCCCCACCGCGGGCCACCGGCCCATCGTTCGAGTCGTCTAAGACATTGGAAACGACACGCTTCCGGTACCGTCATCAGCCCCCCGGCGGGGCTGTGGCGTCTTCCGGACCAGAATCACCATGGAAAACCCGGACCTCTCCGGCCCGGATTCGGCGCATATATATTTGGAACGCATTTGGGATTTCAACACGTTCTTTCGGGAATCCTTGAAATCGGCGGTGAGCCCGGTCCCGCAAAAGGAAGAGGGTGCTCGCGGCCCGGAGGCTCGCGGCACCCTCTTGAATCCCTCCCGGTGGGGGAGGGGGTTACTGCTCGATGATGTTGAACTCGGTGCGGCGGTTGTTGGCGCGGCCCTTGGCGGTGGCGTTGTTGTCGATGGGCTTCTCCTCACCGAAGCCCACGGCCTCCATCCGGCCCGGGTCGATGCCCCGCTTGAGCAGCTGCGCCATCACCGAGTCCGCGCGCGCCTGCGAGATCTTCAGGTTCGCCAGGTCCTTGCCCAGCGAGTCCGTGTGGCCCTCGATGCGCAGCTTCTTGATGGTGGGCATGTCGCGCATCACCTGCGCCACGTCGTCGAGGATGGTGAAGCTCTCCTTGCCGATGATCTTCGCCGAGCCGGAACCGAACTTGATCTGCTTCTTGATCTCGATCTTGCCCTTCTTGACGATGACCATCTTGTACTTCTTGGCGCAGCCGCGCTCCTCCTTGATGCCGGGCTCCTCGGGGCACACGTCCACTCGGTCCGGGATGCCGTCGCCGTCCTTGTCCGGATCCGGGCAGCCGCGCATCTCCTTGGGACCGGCCTCGTTCGGGCACACGTCCAGGCGGTCCACCAGGCCGTCCTTGTCCGTGTCCACGTCCGCGCAGCCGCGCGTCTCCGCGGGGCCGGCCGTATCCGGGCACAGGTCCAACCGGTCCGGGATGCCGTCGCTGTCCTTGTCGGGGTCGGGGCAGCCGCGCATCTCCTTCTGGCCGGGCTGATCCGGGCAGACGTCCATGCGGTCCACCACGCCGTCGCCGTCCTTGTCATCGTCCGGGCAGCCGCCGTTCTCCAGCGGGCCGGCCTTCAGCGGGCAGCGGTCCAGGCCGTCGGGGATGCCATCCGAGTCGTTGTCCAGGTCCGGGCAGCCGTCCTCGTCCTGGAAGCCGTCCTTGTCCTCGGGCTCCTCCGGGCACTTGTCCAGCGAGTCCTCGACGTTGTCCCCGTCCTTGTCGGTGCGCGGGCAGCCCACGTTCTGGATGGGGCCGGCCGCATCCGGGCACTTGTCCGCGGTGTCGATGAGCCCGTCCTGATCGTTGTCCGGGTCGGGGCAGCCGTCCGAGTCCTCGAAGCCGTCCTTGTCCTCGGCCTGGTCGCGGCACTTGTCCAGGTTGTCGGGGATGCCGTCATTGTCGCTGTCGCCAGGGGCCTCCTCGGGGCAGCCCTGGTTGGAGAGCGGACCGGCCGTGAGCGGGCACTTGTCGTTGCCGTCCAGCACGCCGTCGCGGTCGTTGTCCGGCTCGGGGCAGCCGTCCGTGTCCTCGAAGCCGTCCCGGTCCTCCGCGCGGTCCGGGCACGGGTCGTCCTTGTCGAGGATGCCGTCGCCGTCGGAGTCCTTCTCCTCGATCTGCACCACCACCTGCTGCGACGGCTTGGGGGTGATCTCCACGGTGGGCGGCTGGCCCGTCTGCTGCTGCGGGGGGGTGGTGGCGTCCGGCTTGTCCTTGACCGTGACCTTGGCGGGGGCGCAGCCCTTGGAGAGCTCCAGCGCCTTCTTGATGGCTTCCTCGGAGACGCGGATGTGCTCGGAGGCGCGGTAGCTGGTGCCCTGGCTCAGCTCGCCGCGGGCGAAGTCGAGGTGGGCCTCGGCGGTGGCGAGCTCCACCGGGGCACAGCGCATGGCGCCACTGCGGCGCGCGCGTTCGATATCCGCCTGGAGGACCTCGGACTGGGCGCGGACCTTGTTACCGCTCACGCAGGCGGCGCAGAGCAGCAGCAACGAAGAGGCGATGAGACGTCGCATCGGGTGGGTGCTCTCGCGTCAGGGGTTGGGGCTTTGGGAAGCGGCTTCTTCCGCGTTGGCGTTGGCCATGGCCTTGGCGCGGGCCTCGGTGGCGAAGCGGGCGGCCTTCTCGGCGAAGTCCACCCCGGCCTGGAAGTCCGAATAGCCGACCTCCTCGCGCGCCTTGCGGATGTAGAGGTTGGCGGCCGTCCACTCGTACGGGGCGAGCTTCTCGGCGCCAGCCGTGCGGGCCGCCTGGATCTGCACCTCGGCGTCCAACAGGTTCGAAGTGGACCTCAGGGGACCGCACCCGGCGACGGCTCCCGCCGCAGCCACCAGGACCAGGAGTCGCTTCATGGAAGGGGCCTCGGGATAAGGGCTGGAAGACACTAGGAGATGGGTCGTATCAATCGACTCGGGGAGGGTCAAGAATCGGTCAGTCGTACATCCCCGAGGGAGGGAGCGGGCCCGGCCGGGGTTTTGACAGCCTCGCTCCGGCCTTGTCATCGTGGCCGGCCGTGCGCACCCTGCCAGCCTGCCTGCTGCTCGTCCTCGCCTTCACCTCGTCGGCCGTCCTGGCCACCCCGCCCTCCGTGCAGAAGCGCCAGGAGCGCCGGGGGGAGACGCGCGCGCTCGTCAAGGACGTGCTCGACGGGAGGCTGCCCGTGCCCACCGCCATCTCCCGGCTGCGCATCCTGCGGGAGGAGGCCTTCGCGGCGGGGTTGATCATCGAGAACATCGACCAGGTGCTGGAGCCCCGGCGGCTGCGGGACGTGACGGCCGTGCTGGCCGGGTTGGAGACGCGCGCGGCCGAGCCCACCCTGGTGGACCTGGCCGGGCACGAGGACGGCCCGGTGCGCATGTACGCCGTCCAGGGCCTGGGCAAGGTGCGCAGCCGGCGCGTGGACGTGATGCTGCCGCTGCTGGAGGACAAGTCGCTCGGGGTGCGCCGGGAGGTGGCGCGCGCGCTCGGGGCCACCGGCAACCCCCAGGTGGGCAAGGCGCTGCTGGCCGCGGCGCGCGCGGAGGCGGATCCGCAGACGCGCGTGATGATGCTGGAGGCGGTGGGGGCCGCGGGTGACAAGAAGCAGGCGCCGGGCCTCGAGACCTTCCTCGACGACAGCTCGGAGAGCACCCGCTTCGCCGCCGCCCGGGGCCTGTGCCTGTTGGGGGACCCCGAGGGCTTCGCCTTCGCGCGCAAGCTGCTGGCCTCCGAGGACAAGCACGTGCGCCGCCAGGGCCTGGCCCTCTACGAGGGCGTGTCCGTGAAGCAGTCCTCGGCCGCGCTCCGGCCGCTGCTGGAGGACAAGGACCGCACGCTCGCGGCCGGCGCGGCCCGCGTGCTCTACCAGGGAGGGGACAAGACGATGATGTCCTGGCTGGTGCTGGCCTCGTGGAACGCGAAGGGCGAGGAGAAGCTCGCCTACGAGAAGGAGCTGGAGACGCTCCACCTGGCGGATGACGAGCGCAAGGCGCTGCTGCGCAAGGCGGGGGTCGTGAAGTGAAGGCCTTCGCCCTCGTCTCGGCGCTGCTGGCCCAGACGCCCGCCGCCGCCACCGCGCCGGCTCCGGCCGTGACCGGGAAACCCCTGGCGCGCAATACGCTCAAGGAGCCCGTGAAGGAGCCCCGGGTGGTGTGGGCCTCGCTCAGCCCCCAGGAGCGCGCCTCGTTCCTCACCGGGGACGCGGCCCTTCCGCTGAAGGAGCGGCTGCTGCGGGTGAGCGAGCGCTTCCTGGGCACGCCCTACGTCCACTCTCCGCTGGGCGAGGGGAGCGGGGTGGATCCGGATCCGACCTTCCGGCTGGACGCGGTGGACTGCCTCACCTTCGTGGAGCAGGCGCTGGCCATGAGCCTGGCCACCGCCGAGCCCGAGGTGGCCGGAGTGCTCGAGCGCCTGCGCTACGCGAGCACGCCCACCTACGAGGATCGCAACCACCTGATGGAGGCCCAGTGGCTGCCCAACAACCAGCGCAAGGGCTTCCTGGTGGACGTGACGCGGCGCTACGGCGGTGAGGACACCGTCAAGGTGCAGAAGACGCTCACCGCGGTGACGTGGACGTCCCGCTCCTCGCTGGCGCTGGGGCTGCCCAAGACGCGCCAGCCGCGCGGCACCTACAGCCTGGACATGATTCCCCTGGAGCGGGTGATGGCGCACGCGCGCCAGGTGCCCTCGGGCACCATCCTCGTGGTGCTGCGCGAGGATCTGCCGCTCAAGGCCACTCGGATGACGCACCTGGGCTTCGTGGTGCAGAAGGGCAAGCGCACCTGGCTGCGCCACGCCCGGCGCGGTGTGGACGGCAACGGCCGGGTGGTGGACGAGGACCTGGAGACCTTCCTCGCCCGCAACGCGAAGTACGACAAGTGGAAGGTCTCCGGCGTGAGCCTCTACGAGCCGCGCCGCCCCGACGCGGGCGGGGGCGAGCTCGTGAGCTCTCCGTGACGGCCCTGCCCCACCCTCACTCGTAGTCGACCATGAATGATGTGGGTGTAGATCTCACCCACCGCTCGTAGCCGACTACGAGTGGGTTGCCGCAATGGCGCTCATTGTGTCCATGGACAAGTGAGCGAGCCTATGTGCGTGCATGTCAGTTTGCACGTGTTCGTGCGTCCAAGTTTGAAGATTCGTATCCGGTGGCATCAACGACGTCCTTGGCTTCTGAAATGGCCATGAAAGTCATCACCCTGTATCTCAATAGCGTGATTTCCTGACTCACTTCGCCAGATGATGCTTCCACAGCAACGTTCTCATCGCTCAGTGGCGCCAAGCTGATAAATCCCAGCTACTACAATCATCAAGAGCTTTCGCGGTACCTCAGTTTCGACCATGGCCCAGGGGCACAGCCTTCGTTACTTATTGCCGAGGATAAGTGGTTGGTCTCATCCAATCGACTCTGCTTCGTCTTGGATGAAGGGCAAGCGCTGGAATCAAATACATCTCTCATGGTTGTCGTGGGTGGAGGCGCCCCACCAATGCCCCGAGAGCAAGGCACAGCAGGAGGGTTAGCGGAAGCCGTCTACGATGTAGATGCCCGCGATAGAGAATTCGAGTTCGGCGGTTCCTGGGGCAGGTCCTTGCTTTTTCTTCAATTGGCCATGACCCAGGCGGGCCACAGCACAGATCGGGATCGGCTCTGCGTCTGGTGGTCGCGCCTCGTAGTAGCGGATGACCACGTTCGGACCACCAGTCCAGATCTGTCCGTACATCCGGGTCCCGGCATCCAGGAATCCCATTTCGTCCCGTAGGTGGCTCTCGACAGGACCGTCGTTGACGATGATCGGGCTCTGGCTGCTTTGGTTCGCGTCGATTACCACCGTGGAGCTATCGCCTGGGCGGAGCCGCAGGATCCTCATCGCCTCCAGGGCCTTCTCCGGACACTTCTGCGGTCCCGGGCCGCCGTCCGGGCGCAGGGAGACGCCGGATGTTGTGCAGCCGAGGGCGAGGCAGCAGATTCCGAGGGCGGAAAGGAACGGTTTTTTCATGAGAAACATGGGAGGAGTCCTACCAGAGCGGGTTCATCAGCGCGCTGACGTCAACGCAGCAGATTGGCGGGAATCAGCTCGACGTAGGCCTGTCGCAGCCCTCCATCCCTGAAGAGCTCCAGAGCGAGTTTGTCGCCATCTCTGGCGGGATCGAATGTGGCCAGGTCGGTGACGATGGCGATGCGGCCGGTCTCACCTGGGGCGATGACGGGTGAGGTCTCGCGCAGCGCGAAGGGCTTCGATTGCTGGGTGGTGAGGGTCGAGAGCCGTGCCTCCTGCAAAGCCCAGGGTCTCGAGGGATCCTTGTTCGTCACCTTGAAGACGACACCGGCTTTCGTCTCGGCCACCTTCCTCCGGGTCTTCTTGGGAACGAAGATGAGGATCTCGACCTCGATTTCCTCCCTCCGCAGTACCCACTTCTCGCCTTCCGTGAACGGGGTCAGGTCGACCTTGTCGTTGGCCAGGAGCGCCGCGATGGCGTGATCCACCGAGATTCCTTCCTCACGCTGGCGGTGGTTCTCGGCACGAAGCGCCTCGTTCTCCTCGTGCTGCTCCTTCAATGCCGTGAGTACCGCCTCGGGTGCTTCCGGGTCCGGGAAGACGTTGACCTGCCCATCTACGTAACCCGCACGGGCCGTGACGGTGAAAGGCAGTGACGTGCCGTCCTTGAGAGTCACCAGCAGCATGAAGCGGTCGTCCGGGTCCAGATCCTGAAATGGAACGATGACTACGGACCTTCCGCCCACGAGCAGCGGCTCGAAGCGGCCTTCCCACCCGAGTAGCTTCGTCTGACCTGGCTCGCAGTCGGTCGTGAACCGAAGCGTGGACACCCTGCCGCCGGCAACGAAGACCTGGGGCACTTCATGCCTGGGGTCCTTCGACAGGTAGAGGGTTCTTGGCCTTGTTCGTTCCGAATCAAGGGCGAGATGCCCGTGGGCGGCCGCATTCGTAGCGGACACCACCAGAAGAGCAACCAGGACAACGTTCCGTAGCTGGCCGATGGCGGAGGTCATCATCGGCGACTGAACCTAGCTGGTCAGGCGTTGCGACGGCCAGCACTGTTACGCTCGTGTTCGAACGCGGCCCGCAGTCGCATGGCATGGCGAGTCTGCTGGCCCGATGGGTGGGCTGCAACCGCCGCTTTACTCGTAGTCGACCATGAGTGATGTGGGTGGAGGTGTGGATTGGTGAGGGTTATGTCTCCGTTCGTAGTGACTTCGATTGTTGTGGGCAGGTGTCGCACCTGCCGCTTGTAGTCGACTACGAGTGAGCCACTGCTGGACGGCCAGGAGTCAGGGGGTATTTGCGCGAGGATCTGCCGCTCAAGGCCACGCGGGTGACGCACCTGGGCTTCGTGGTGCAGAAGGGCAAGCGTACCTGGCTGCGCCACGCCCGGCGCGGTGTGGACGGCAACGTCGCCCGCAACGCGAAGTACGACAAGTGGAAGGTCTCCGGCGTGAGCCTCTACGAGCCGCGCCGCCCCGACGCGGGCGGGGGCGAGCTGGTGCGCTCTCCGTGATGCGTGGACGGGCCGCGGTGTGTCGGGGCAGGGCGGCGGAACCTGTGCGCGTCCTGCCCTTCACGGCCTTGCCCCCCTCGGGAGCCGGACGAGCCGGTCACGGGCCGACATGGTTACCGAGGTACTGCGAGGCGACGTAGCCGATGACCCCGCCGGCGGTTCTGATGCGCGTCCAGGAGCCGTAGTCTCCCGAGAGGATATCGACCCACTCGCCGCGATAGACGACGGTGAGAATCCGGTAGCTGGTGCCCGGGCCACTCCTGACGTTCAGCGCGCTCGCGAGGACCTGCGCCGCACCGATCTCCCCCAATCGGCTGACAGCCTTCTCCTGCAACATGGTGCTTCTCCTTTTTCAGTTCGATGGACCGGTCAATCCGGTCAATCAGACTGATAGGAGCGGCTTGTCATGTGACGAAAACTCATGAGGGAGGGGGGATGCTTCCGCCGGGTCCCCGGGCCCGGGTGTCGGGAAGCTGCCCGCCTGGCGGGCAGGAGAGGACCCGGAGCCCTGGAACGGAGACGGTGCTCCCCGCCAGGCTCCGGGGCCGTGCTGCTCGCGGCCGTCCCTCAGAGGGTGCCGGGCGGGGGCGCGGTGGCCTCCGTCTCGAGCTCCTCCTCCTCGGCGGCGCGGGCGGCCTCGTCGGAGGTGGAGTCCAGGCGGGCCTTCTCCTGCGCCAGCAGGGTGAGGGAGCGCTGCAGGTGCTCCTCGCCGACCATGATCTCCCACCAGGGCTCCAGGGCGCCGGTGGTGAGCACGTCCACGGCGCCTCCGCGGCGCGGCCGGACGAAGACGGGGATGCGCTCGGCCTCCAGCACGCGCACGTAGTCCTCGGCGGTGAGGGGATCATCCGCGGTGGTGGCCCGGACGAACTTGCGGGTGTCGCTCTCGCTGGACAGCGGGATGTGGCGCTGGCGCATCGCCTCGGCGTCCACCAGCTCACTGCCGGGACAGTCGGCGCACGTCTTCACGCCATCCTGGTATTCGGAACCGCACTGCATGCAGTACTTCATCGTGCCTCCCTCCAGGAACCACACCCTGGCAACCGGGCCCGAGGTTAGCACGCGCGGCCTCAATGCCTGGCTGCTTCCCCCAGGCTTCCCACGGCGGCTGACAAACGCTCGACATCAATGGGCTTGCGCATCACCACGTCACAGCAGCCGGCGTCCACATTGGTGTAACCGGACACCAGGATGACGCCCGCCTTGGGCTGGCGGTGTTTGACCTCCTGGGCGAGCTCGGTGCCACACATGCCGGGCAGCGACTCGTCCGTGACCACCACGTCGGGGTGATCGTTCTCGAAGGCCCGCAGCCCGGCGAGCCCGTCCGCCGCCGTGACGACGTCGAAGTCCATCTCCAGCAGCTCCGCGAGAAGCTCCCGGCTGTCGCCGTCATCCTCGACCAGCAACACCTTGATTCGCTCTCCCATGCGACTGGGCAACCCGGGAGCCCTCCTGAAACGTCCACGCCTCTTCAGCGCTCCGTCCCTCGCCGCGAGGGCGGCCAAGGGAGCGAGCACGTCCGCCGCTCACCGAATGTGGGCGGGCTGCCCATCTTGAGGGTCCAAGGGAGGTGACGCGATGAAGGTACTGATGCGAGGAGTCCACCTGTCACTGACGGACGAGCTGAGGGACTACGCCAACCGGCATCTGGTGGATCCCCTCGTCAAGTTCATTGACGACGAGGCGACCGAGATCGAGATCGCCATGGTGGACATCAATGGTCCCAAGGGAGGCGTGGACCAGGAGTGCCGGGTGACGGTGCGGATGCCGGGCTTCGCGGGCATGCACGTGACGGAGACGGCGGAGACCATGTTCCACGCCATCGACGCGGCGCGTGACACACTGGAGAAGATGATCACCCGGACGTTGGAGAAGCGCCGGGAGCAGAGCAGTCAGGGGCTCCCCCAGGACGTGCGCTTCTAGCGCGCGGACGGAGCCCGGATCCCTCGCCTGGTGTCCGGGCTCCCAGGCGGACCCTTCCCGGTTTCTTGCTGGCCCCGAGCGGTGGAAGCTATAAGCGGACACTTCACACCCCCCGGGCTAAAGGTCGGCGATGGTCCGCTTCAAGTTCTTCGTCTTCGCACTTCTGGTCCTCGGACTCGGGGTGGCGCATCTCCCGCTGGTCTCGGGAGCGCTGAGCGAGCGCGCCACCCAGGAGGCCGCGGCCCCCGCCACGGCGGCCATCGCCGAGCTCTCCCGCGCATTCGACGCGCGCCGGCTCGCCGTGCAGGGCCTGGCGCTGAAGCTCGCGGCCAGTCCGGACGTGGCCACCGCCGTGCAGCCGCAGGTGGTGCCGCTGCCCAAGGGCAAGGGCATCCGCGTCGTGGAGCCGCCCACGGGTGAGCGCTTCACCAACCTGCGCGCCGCCGCCAGGGAGCTGGTGCCCGCGCCGCTGGCGGGCTCGCTCGTGCTGGCGCTCTCCACCACCGAGGGCTCGCTGTACGTGCGCGCCGACGGGGAGCCCGTCTCGGACGACACGCTGGACGTGCAGGCGCTGCTGAAGGCGGGCAGCGAGGGCGTGGTGGTGGACGCGTTCGACGCGCCCCATGTCTTCTACTCCGTGCCGGTGCTGTGGAACGCCGAGGGCGGCCAGTCCCAGGTGGCCGCGACGCTGGTGGTGGGCGCGCCGCTGGTGGACGCCAAGGCGCTGGAGGGCGCGGCGCTGTCCTCCGGTGTCGCCGCGCTCGCGCTGGTGCGGGGCGACACGGTGCTGGGCACCGCGGGCGCGCAGAAGGAGCTGGCCGCCGAGGGCATCAAGGTGCTGCGCAAGGGCCAGCACGGCCACGTGGTGCGCAGTGGCAGCGTGCGTGGGTGGCTCTCCCAGGTGCCGCAGGTGAAGCTGCCCATGTTCACCCGCGCCGATGACGTCAAGGGGGGCGATGCTCCGCTCGCGGTGGGCTCGCGCCGGGCGCTCGAGGGTGGCCTCGAGGTCGTGGCCGTCTGCAGCGTGCTGCCCTTCATGACGGCGCTGGCGGACTACCAGCAGGTGGCCCTCTTCGCGCTCATGTGCCTGCTGGGCTTCTCGCTGGTGTGGCTGCTGGTGATGGGCTCGGGCCGCGCCGCCGCACCGGCCGACGCCGCCGCCAAGGAGAAGAAGGACAGCAAGAAGAAGAAGGGCAAGAAGGGCCAGGAGGAGGCCCCGGCTCCGGCGCCCGCCCAGGCCGCGGCGCCGCTCCCCGTGGCGGCCGTGCAGGAGCCGCCCGTTCCCGGCCCGGACGACTTCCCCTTCCCGGCCCGCGCCGCGCCGGCCGCCGCCGACAGCGATGCCTTCCCGTTCCCCGCGCCGCCGGCTCCGGCGGCTTCCGGGGGGGATGCGTTCCCGTTCCCCACGCCGCCTCCGGTGGCGGATCCGTACGGCTCGCCCACGGTGCCGGGCAAGGATCCGTTCGCCGCGTCGGGCGGTTCCGGCGATGCGTTCCCGTTCCCCACGGGGGACTCGGGCTCGGATGTGGCCACGGCGGCCGCTCGCCGGGGCGCGTTCGCCTTCGAGGACCAGCCGACGGCGGCCTACACGCTGCAGCAGGCGGCGGATCCGTTCGCCGCGGCCGCCGCGCAGGCGGGCAACGCGCCGCCGCTCTATGGCGAGGACTCGCCTCCCGAGACGACCCGCGTGGCCGCCATTCCGCAGGAGCTGCTGGCGCGCTCGGCGCGTCCCAACACGGCCGAGGTTCCCCTCCCGTCCCAGCGGCCGGGCCACCCCGGCATGGCCGCTCCGTCCTCGGCGCCCACGCCCGTCATGGGCACGCAGATGCCGGGCATGCCGCCCCCGCCTCCCACGGGCAGCGGCGCCATCGCCCTGGCCGAGGAGCAGCACTTCCAGGACGTCTTCCGCGAGTTCGTCGTGACGCGCGATCAGTGCGGTGAGCCCAACGACGGCCTCACGTACGACAAGTTCGTGGCCAAGCTGCGCAAGAACAAGGAGCAGCTCGTCCAGAAGTACGCGTGCAAGACGGTGCGCTTCCAGGTGTACGTGAAGGAGGGCAAGGCCGCCCTCAAGGCGACGCCCGTCAAGGACTGACGCTTCCGGCGCCACAGTGTTGTCTCCCGAGGGCTCCAGGTCTCCGCGACCTGGGGCCCTCTCGCATTTCCTGCTAGCTGTGGCGGCTCGCTTTCGAGGAGGTGCACATGAAGGTGGGCTTCGTCGGACTTGGCAACATGGGCCAGCCCATGGCGAGGAATCTGCGCGCCGCGGGGCATGAGCTCGTCGTCTACAACCGCACGCGCGAGAAGGCCGAGGCGCTGCGCCAGCAGGGGGCCCGCGTCGCGGACTCGCCAGCGGACGCGGCCCGTGGAGCGGAGGTCGTCTTCTCCATGCTCTCGGATGACGCCGCGGTGGAGGCCGCCGTGCTCGGAGGCTCGGGCCTGCTGGCCGGGCTGGAGAAGGGGGCGCTCCACGTGTCGTCGAGCACCCTCTCGGTGGCGCTCTCGGAGCGGCTGGCCGAGGCGCATGCGAAGGCCGGGCAGCGGTACGTGTCGGCGCCGGTGTTCGGCAGGCCCGAGGCGGCGGAGGCCAGGCAGCTCTGGGTGGTGGCCGCGGGCGCGAAGGCCGACGTGGAGCGGTGCCGGCCACTGCTGGAGGCCCTGGGCCGCGGGCTCTCGGTGCTCGGGGAGAAGGCCTCTTCGGCGAACGTGGTGAAGCTGTCGGGCAACTTCCTGATCGCCTCGATGATCGAAGCGCTCGGGGAGTCCTTCGCGCTGGCGCGCAAGTCGGGCGTCGAGCCCCAGGTGTTCCTGGAGCTGTTCCAGTCGGTGTTCGCGCGCTCGCCCATCTTCGAGCGCTACGCGGTGCTGATCGCCAACGAGCAGTACGAGCCCGCGGGCTTCAAGCTGAAGCTGGGGCTCAAGGACGTGCGGCTGGTGCTGGAGGCCGCCGGGGCCGCGGAGGTGCCCATGCCCCTGGCCAGCCTCCTGCGCGACCACTACCTGGGCGGCGTGGCCCAGGGCAGGGGAGACCTGGACTGGTCGGCCCTCGGGGCCCTGGCGGCGGAGCGGGCGGGACTCGGCAAGAAGTGAGGCCTGGCGCTCAGGTGGAGCCGGGCTCGTCCTCCTCGGAGGGCGGTACCGGTGCTCCACCCGGAGCCGGGTGCTTGCGCGCGCGGGGGGCGAGCTCCGCGCCCACGCCCAGGACGAAGGTGTTGCCGGGCGTGGTGCTCGCGCCACCGAGCGTCTGCAGCATGCGCAGGTCGAGCAGCGACGGGTGCTGCTCCACCAGCCGCGCCGCGTTGGCCAGGTTGCGCAGGGCCGCCGACTCGCCGCGTGCCTTCTCCAGCATGGCCTGCGCTTCCTTCTTCGCCTTGAGCGACTCGGAGAAGGCCCGGCGCAGCTCCGCGGGCAGCATCACGTCCTTCACCTCCACGGACTCCACCGAGAGGCCGAACGCGCGCACCTCGCCGGCCACGCGCTCGCGCATCCGCTGCCCCAGGTCCACGCGGCCCGCCACCAGCTCCTCCAGGGGATGGCGGCCTACCTCCTCGCGCAGCGCGAGCTGCACGGCCAGGTAGAGCGCCTCCGTGTAGTTCTGCACGCGGTGCAGGGCGGGCTCGGGCTCGGCCACCGCGAAGCGCACGGCGAGGCTCACCTTGAGGCCCACCTGCTCCTGGCTGAGCACCTCCTGGCCGGGCACCGTGAGGTAGCGCTGGCGCATGTCCACCTGCTGCGTGCCGTGGAGCTGGCGCAACACCCGATGGGCTCCGGGCCTCAGCACGCGCACGAAGCGGCCCTGGCGGTAGAGCAGGGCGGTGAAGCCCTCGGGGACGACCACCTTCAGCACGAGCAGCTTGTAGGCCACCGCGCCCAGCACGAGCACCACCACCAGCAGCGGAATGAATCGGAACGTGTCCACCGGCTCCTACCTCGTTCAGCGAAAGACGTCGGCCCCGGGAGCCCCGGCGGCGCGGCGGGGGCTCTTCGCCCGCATGGCCGTTCCGCACGGTGCGCCTCGAGGGCGCTGGCTCCCGGTGCCTCCGTTGGGGAGTCGAACCCCGGCCTTTCGGCCGCCAATAGGGGAGCCCCCGACCCCAGGACACCCCCGGACCGATGTCCGCGGATGCTGGAGAGGACTTCCCACCGCGCACGGACGTACGCGCCCCCGTAGCCTGACCGCGGTTATTTCCCCTCGCCCGAGGGGAGAGGGGATGTCTTCGCCCACTTCCCTCCATGAGAGAGCGCCGCCCCCGTCTCCTGAAGCGGCGCTCCTCATGACACCTCACGGCGGTGACGACCCCGGCGCCAGGGGTGTCACGCTTTTCCGGCGGCGGCCTATAAAGGGCACGACGGCTCGGACCGAGGGGGACGATGCAGTGGACGACGGTACGCGGGAACAGCTCCGGCGGTGGATGACGCGGCTCGCCGAGGGCGACCGCGAGGCCTTCACGCCGGCCTTCGCCTGCCTCCAGCCCCTGCTGGAGCGCTTCTGCGCGCGGCTGCTGCCGTGCCGCGAGGACGCCGAGGACGCGGCGCAGGCGGCGTTGCTGAAGGTGTTCGCCCGGGCCTCGGAGTACGACGTGTCGCGCGAGGCCCTGCCGTGGGTGCTGGGCATCGCCGCGTACGAGTGCCGCACCGTGCTCAAGGCGCGGGCGCGCCGGCGCGAGGCCCCCGAGACGGAGGGCACGGAGGTGGTGGACGGGGCCGCGGGGCCCGAGGCGCGGCTGCTCGCGGAGGACCTGCGGCACGCGTTGGCGGAGGTGATGGGCGGATTGAGGCCGGAGGATGTGGAGACCCTGGAGGCGGCCATGGGAGAGCGGGAGCGGCCCGCGATTCCTGGCGCCACGTTCCGCAAACGGCTCGAGCGTTCGCTCGGGCGGCTGCGCGAGGCATGGAGGATGCGTCATGGTGTCGAGTGAACTGGAGCGCCTCCAGCGGCGCGCGCGTTGGTCCTATGAGTGGGGACGCTTCCGGGCCGCGATGCCCGGGGCCTTGCATGCGCTGGGCCTGTTGGTGATGGCGGCCGTGCTCCAGCACCGGGTGCGGCCCGCCCTGCTCGTCCTGGGTGGACTGCTGGTGCTGCTGTGCCTCGGGTTGGGCTGGTGGGGGCGGAAGTGGGACCGCGCGGTGACTCCCGGGCTGCTCGCCGGACTGTTTCCCTTGCTGCTCCCCTTCGTGGTCAGTGGGGCGGGGCATGTCTGCTACACCGGCGGCTGCCGGGCCTTCTGTCTGATGACTTGCGTGGGCGGAGGGCTGGCCGCCGGAGCCGTCCTCGCGTTCACGGCGCTCCGGCGCTCCGAGGGACATGAGCGCTTCCTCCTGGCCTCGGGCCTGGTGGCCACACTGTGCGGTTCCCTGGGCAGTGTCCTCTACGGCCTGAGCGGAGTGCTCGGGCTGGTGGCGGGCCTGGCCCTCATCTCCACGCCCGTGCTCGTCCTGCGCCGGGCCTGACACTCCCTTCCACCCTGGCCGTTACTGCCCGCCCGGACTCGCTTCCGGGCGGAAAGGAATCTCCATGTCCTCACTCCTGTCCCTTCCCCTCGCGCTGCTGCTCCACGCCGCTCCCACGCCCACCCCCGAGCCCGTGCTCTTCGCCCCGGGCGTGGTGTCCACCGCCCACGAGGAGTTCGGCATCACGTTCTCGCCGGATGGGCGCACGGTGGTGTTCAACCGGGCGGATCCCACGCGCTTCAAGTTCCAGCTGCTGATGGTCTCGCACTGGCGGGACGGCCGCTGGACGGCGCCCGAGGTGCTGCCCTTCTCGGGCCGCTACCGGGACATCGACCCGGCCTTCACGCCGGACGGCAGGCGGCTCTTCTTCGCCTCGGTGCGGCCCCAGTCCTCGGGCGAGGCGGTGCACGCGGACTTCGACATCTGGTTCGTCGAGCGCACGGACAAGGGCTGGGGGACGCCGCGGCTGGCCGAGGGCCTCAACACCCCGGAGTCCGAGACGAACACCTCGGTGACGCGCGAGGGCGCCGTCTACGTGACCCGCAGCCCCAAGGACGGCAAGCGGCGCATCTACCGGCATGCGCCCCAGGGAGAAGGGTGGGGCCCGGGCGAGCCGCTGCCGGACGTCATCAACTCGGGCCACGGGGACGGCAACCACTTCGTGGACGCGGACGAGCGCTACCTCGTCTTCTCCTCGCAACGGCCGGGAGGGCTGACGCCGGATGCCTACGACCTGTACGTCAGTGAGCGGAAGGACGGGCAGTGGGGCGTGCCGCGCAACCTCGGACCGGCCATCAACCGGCTCGACGGGGGGCTCACCCCGACGGTGGTGCCCGCGCGGGGGACGCTCCTCTACGCCCAGCGGCGGCCCTTCCTCTCCGAGACGCCCGAGCGCCCGCTGACCACGAAGGAGTTCGCCACGAAGCTGGAGTCGCCGGGCAACGGAAATGGCGACTTCTACGAAGTCCAGCTCGCGGCCGTGGGGCTGCCCACGCCGGGCAGGTAGCGCGTGTGCTAAGGCCCGCCTGAACGACACCGGGCGGGAGGCTCCCCTTGTCCAGATGCGTGGCCGTGCGGTGCATGTTGGTGCTGCTCTTCCTGCTCCCCACGGTGGCCCGGGCGGGGCAGGGGTCGAGGTTGCGGCTCGTGCAGCCTCCGATCGTGGAGACCCCGCCGAGGTTCCTCCCGGACCCCGTGCCCGTGGCGCCACCCGTGCACCCCTTGTGGCAACGGTTGCTCGTCGAGGGAGGCGCGGGCGTGGGCACGGGCCTCGCGGGAGCGCTCGTGGGCCTGGGGACGTACATGCTCGGGAGCGGGGTCCGGCTCATCCAGCCCGAGGAGGGCCCGACGGTGCTTCCCTTCCTGCTCACCGGAGCGGCCCTCGGCTTTCCGCTGGGCGTCTGGTGGGGCGGCGAGCTGATGGCGGGAGACGGGGGCCTGCTCGCCACGTTCGGGGGAGCCGCCGTGGGAGGGCTCGGGACGGTGGGGCTGTGGGCGTTGTCCGAGCGCTCGGGCCAGCCGCTCTCCGGCGTGTTGAAGGGCGTGGCCATCCCCCTGCCGGTGGTGGGCGCCTTCCTGGGGTACGAGCTCTCCTCCGGCCTCCGGAAGAAGGCGGTGGGGCTCCAGCTGCGGCCGGCCGTCGTCCTCTCCGCCCACCACCAGGCGCTGGTGCTGGCCGGTTGCTTCTGAGGGCTCGTGGGCTGGGGAGGCGTCCGGCCCCCGACAGCGCCACGGACAGGACGAACGGAGCACGAGCCGGGTGGCCCCGAAGGGGGCGGCGTGGTACCCCCAGAGCGTGAGCGACACTTTCGACCAGCTGGGCCTGTCCCCCGAGTCCCTCGACGCCATCCGCCGCGCGAGGTTCGAGCGGCCCACGCCCATCCAGGCGCAAGCCATTCCTCCGGCGCTCGCGGGCCGGGACGTCATCGGCTGCGCCGCCACGGGCACGGGGAAGACGGCCGCGTACGTGCTGCCGTTGGTGGAGCGCTTCGCCGGCCGCAAGGGCACGCTGGGTCTGGTGCTGGCGCCCACCCGCGAGCTGGTGCAGCAGATCGCCGGGCCGGTGGAGTTCTTCGGGGGCCCGCGTGGCGTCACGCACGCGGTGGTCATCGGCGGCGAGGACATGGCGGCGCAGGCCGAGGCCCTGAAGCGCCGGCCCACGCTGGTGCTGGCCACGCCGGGGCGGCTGGTGGACCTGTTGGGGGCGCGTATCGCGGCGTTTCCGCAGCTGGAGGCCCTGGTGCTGGACGAGGCGGACCGGATGCTGGACATGGGCTTCCAGCCGCAGCTCGAGACCATTCTCGCGGCGCTGCCGAGGCGCCGGCAGACGCTGCTGTTCTCCGCGACGCTGGGGCCGGACGTGAGCCACTTCGCGCGCGAGGAGCTGCACCGGCCGGTGCGGGTGGAGGTGACGCGCAGCGGGACGCCGGCCGAGCGCGCCGAGCAGCGGCTGTACGTGGTGAAGCCCGAGGAGAAGTCCGCGCTGCTGCTGACGCTGCTGGCGAGGGACGAGGCCACGGCGCTCATCTTCGCGGCGTCGAAGGAGCGGGCGGACAAGGTGCACAAGGCGCTGGAGCGGGCGGGGTACAGCTGTGGGGTGCTGCACGCGGACCGGACGCAGAGCCAGCGCAACCAGACGATGAAGGCCTTCCGGGAGGGGACGTACCGGTGTCTGGTGGCCACGGACATCGCGGCGCGCGGGCTGGACGTGGAGGACGTGGGGCACGTCATCAACTACGACCTGCCGCACGCACCGGAGGACTACGTGCACCGCATCGGCCGCACGGCGCGGGCCTCGGCGAGCGGCGTGGCCTCGACGTTCGTCACGGCGAAGGACCGGCTGATGACCGAGCGCATCGAGCAGATCATGCGGGCCGGGATTCCCCGCGCGACGGTGCCACGCGAGGACCCGGTCTTCCAGGCGGAGTGGGAGCGCCACCAGGCCGCGCAGAGAGACCCGGGCCCGCCGCAGAAGGACCACGGGATGTCCAAGCGGGACACGGGACAGGCTCCGGGCCGTCACGCGCGGTCGCACGGGCGCGCGCCTCGGAAGTGAGGCGGGAGGCGCGAGCCCGGTGCTTCAGGGCTACTGGAGCTCGACGTAGGTGAGGAGCCGGGTCGTCCGGGTCTCCACGTACGGGTCGCTGGACAGGCTTCCGGTGAAGAAGCTCGCGTAGCCGCTCGCGTTGGCCTGCCAGCTGGTGGCGGCCCACACGCGGTAGGAGCCCGCGGGGAAGGTGGTGACGGGGGCACTGTCCGCGGGGGCCACCACGGTCCAATCCAGGGGACCCGGCCCGATCGTCGCGGCGAGCTCCACCTCCGTCAGGTGCGCGGAGGCATCGGGACTCCAGCGCAGGACGAGGCCGGCGCGCGAGGCGCTGGGCGGGTCCTCCAGGGTTCCCACGGCGGGAGATGTGATGCTCGGCGGGTTCAGGAACGTGACCTGCGCGGACGAGCCGGTGCTCACGGGCATGTTCGTCTCGACCTGACCCCCCGGGAGCTTCGCCGCCTCACCCGAGGAGACGCGGAGCATCGGGGTGACGGTGTCGAAGGGTGCCGTCCGGGCAATCATCGGGACGGAGAGGGGCTGCGTCCCGGAGGCGCTCGTGCCGAAGAGGAGCCGGCCGCCCAGGATGTACCGGAGCGAGGCGTTCAGGGTGGTGTCGGGGATCTCGCCGCTCGCGACCGTCACACCGAACGACTGGTCCACGGGGTGGTCGAGTGCGACGTCCCGCCCGCTGACGGTGGTGCCGGCGCTCACGGCGATGTCGCGCGCGAGGCCGACCCGGACGACCGTTCCCTCGGTGCCGGTGGTCTCCTGGGCGAAGAGGTCCACCTTGCCGGGAGCGTCACCGCGGATGTCGATGCTGAAGGAGCCGTCCTCGGACAGGGTCGTGGTGCCGTAGAGGCCATTGCCGGCCACGGTGACGGAGAGGTTGCTGGGATTGGACGCGCCCGTCACCTTGCCGGTGATCGTGCCCTGCTTCGTGAAGGGGATGGCGCCCAGGAGATAGAGCGAGCTCGGCAGCCAGACCTCGGGTCCGTTGAGCGCGAGGTAGGTCTTCGCCTCCACCGTTCCGGTGGAGCGCACCATCACCAGCGTCACGTCTTGCGGCCCCGTGATGGCCGGGTCCCGGAAGTGCACCACGCCGCTGCTATCGAGGCGCGCGCGGTACTTGCTGCCATCGCCGAGCAGCACGTCGACGTTCCTGTACAGCTGAAAGGTGGAGGTGACTTCGCTCGGAGCGTGGACGGTGAAGGTGGGACCGGTGGGGTTCTGCCCTGAGCCGCCATCAGGATCCGGGTCGACGGTGGGGGAAGACGGACAACCAACGAGGAGCAGCGCGAGGAGAGGAATCAGTCGGGTCTGGGTCATCGCGCGGCACCACACGGCCGGGCACCGAGCCTCCTGACGGAGGGCCGATGAGAAATGTGAATGGGCCTCTTGCGCATCACTCGGGAGATGCGTGCTTCCTGCTACTCGATGCTGTGCTCGTGCTGAGCTGTTACCGAGCACGCTGGATGAGGGAAAAGCGGGCCAGAATGAGAGCGCTGGGTGATGGGCAAGCCTTCAGCGGGCAGGGGTAGCCCATCACCGAGACTGGAAAGGCGAGGCACGTTGGCTGATGGGATGGCCACGAGCCCGTGGGTTGGGCGAGCCGCTCCCATCCTGGCCGGTCCGTGTCAACGACCAGGAGCAGGAGTAGAGCGGTTGCCCGAGGAGAGCGGAGCTGCATGGCGGATGAGCAGGGGGGAGACCCGCGGTGGACAGAGCCACCCGTCCCTGGGTTCCGCGACAAGACGAACATGGAGCAGAAGCCAGCAGGCGGGGGGAGCCCGCCCATGAGCGGGCGGATCGAGGTGTCGCTGCCCAGCGCCGATGCGGCCCGTCCACGCACGTGTCCGATGTGCGGCCAGCCAGCCTACGAGGGAGGAGAGGTGTGGATACACGGGCATGGAGTGGTGCAGCGGCAGCAGAGAGGGCCCGTGTCCCCAGGAGGGGTGGGAGTGAAGCGGGAGGTGGCGTGCCGCCGCTACCGCTGCAAGGCGTGTACGGCCGTACTGACGGTGCTTCCGGAGGCCGCGCTGGCCCGCAAGCACTTCTCGGGAGCGGCGATGGCGCTGGCGTTGGCGCTCTGGGGCTTGTGTGGCTGGAGCGCGGCCCCAGGTACGAGCCCTGGTGGGGGGCCGGATGCAGACAGGCGGCCCGTCGCGAGGATGGCGGACGCTGGCGCGCTGGGTCCGGCAGGTAGCGGACGGGACGCTCTGGGCGTCGCTGGATTCGCGGGCCCAGGGTGAACCCAGGCAGGTGGCGGCACGTGTCGCACAGGCCTTGTGCGGCCTGGCACCGCCCTGGGTACGGGCCGCCGGGTTGCCCCACCAGGCGTTCGCCGGGGCCAGCCATGTGAACTGATGGGCATCAGCGCTCCGGCGCAGGCTCCGAACCGCCCACCGGGTTGGGGGGAGCCGGACTGCATACGCTGCCCGAATCCGGCCTGCCTCCGCACGCCCACGCCCCTGGCTGCGCGTCGGACAGCAAGGCTGGACGGGACGGGTGTGCCCTGCCGCTGGGGGTGCTACCGCGCGCATCCGGGACAGCTTCCACTTCGATGGATTGGACAGGCTGCGCGAGCGCAGCCCGGCTCCTTTCGCCGCGGCTCCATCATCCCCCACGGCGGGGAGTCGGCCGCCTGTGGCGCGAGAGTAGACACGCTCCCCCTCGCGTCACCAACGTTGACCCCCTGGGCTCGGCGCGCGGCGCCCTGCCTCGTGTGCCCCGCTCCTGCGGCGCCGTCCAGGGCAGGCTCGCTTTCACGAGTCGCTACGCGCCCCTGGACAGCGTCCTCACCGAGTGGTGGGCCGACCGCGTGAGGCCGGAGGCCTCACCACTGGCGGAGTCGGGTCGGAGCTACTGCCGCCGAGTGCATCAATGTTCCTGCCACCTGACACCGCCCCCCCTGTAATCCACGAGTCCCCCCTCCCCGGACCCCTCCCCATCACCCACGGTGGTACACCACCATCGGCGTGATGCCCATCAACCAGCTCGCTCACGCGCCCATCAACCAGCTTGCGCGGTAACACTGAGCGACCTGCGGAGTCCCAGGTGTCTCCAGAGATGAGGTGGTTCCACCCCATGCCTGGAGTCCTTCACTGTCTGCCGCGTAGGACCCTCCACTGCGGGCATGGAGACAGGACGTGCCTGGTTGGTGCTCTCTCTGGGAGCAGAGCGTGAATACGCAGGGAACGTGGGGTATGCCGATGAGCTAGAGACGGTCTACCGCTCCGACAGCTTCGTTCCGAATCATCGGCAGATGAGCCCGCCCCAGAAAGATACGGTGTCTCCAAGCGGGCCTTGCGCGTAAATAGCAGGTATGCTTACGAGCCATGAGGTTCCAGCCCACTCGAATTCGACCCTGTAAGAATGTGGAGCGTTTGGTCCTGTGAGTGTGAGTCCACTTTCCCGCGTGCTATGTGCCGAGTGCTTCGCAGCGCTTAGCGCTCTGGATGACGCCTCGTTGGCTCGCGCAGTGGCTACACCAGTAACATTGCCAGCGGCCTTTATTGGTACGCATACCGTCTGCCACTCGTGTCAGTCCGTACGACGTGTCGGCGATGCGCATGAGGCGTACTGTGCACTGCACGCCACCGGTCTAGTGCTGTCCGTGGTTGGCTGGGCATCAGGCACTTCGGAGGCGCTACGGGACGACCTCCGGCGTGTGCGATCGCGCACAAATGTGTTGGTGAGCCGCCTACTCGCCATTGCTGCCAGAGATGCTCTCCGGATGAGCAGAGGAGGCATCTATAATGCAGTTGATACGGTTGTTGCCCACATTCCCATGAGTGGCGCTACGGGGGCTGATGTCTTTGCTAGTGTTGCTGCGAACGTTGCGGTTCAGCTTGGCCTTCCATTTATCGAAGGTCTACTCGCCCGGGACAAACGCCGATCGACGCGAGGGAGCGTTGCTGAAGCGCGAGCGAGAATTGCCTCGAACGAATATCGAGTCGTGCCAGAGCCGGGTACACGTGTAGTTGGTCGACGGATCGTTCTGCTCGATGACACTGTGACGACTGGACATACGATGGCAGGTGTTGCGCATATGCTGCGCGAGTCAGGTGCATTAGAGGTATTGCCGGTTGTGTTGGATCGTGTTGTATCGGCGCGGTTGCTCCAACGCGTGACGCAGCGAGCAGCCGATAGATGTCCCCACGTACCCGCCGCGTTGCGCTCCGGCGGCAGACCATTCTGAGTCAATGCTCTACCAACTCTCTGATGCTCGTGCAGTGCTTGATACATGGGTGCGTGCTCTTCTTGAGCGCATCACGCCGATTGGTCCTGATGCCCGCACTCTTGATGAGATTACCGCGGCAGAAGTACTCGATCTCGCCTACCAGCAAGGCGCGCCGATAGATGCGTGTCTTGCTGCGCACGCTCTTGTTCCTCAGTATGTCGAGCAATCCGAGCGAGTAGGTGGCCCCTCTGCAATGAGCGTCACTTTCCCGCTCGATGTTGATGACACTGGAGGACTGCTTGGCGTGCGAGTTGTGGCGCGTTGGGGTCAGGGGTCAGAGCTGAAGATCGGTGAACGAGGTCGAGAGAAGGTCGTAAACCCAAACCGCTCGATACCCCAAGAATTTAAGCGTTTCCGCATTGGGGGTACGGACCATGAACTCGGTGAGCCAGACGGTGACCGCCTGCGTGCCGTCGCGGGCCCGCTCCGCGAAGTGTTTCACGATGTGGTCGTCGGCTTTGATCGACAAACTGGAGAGGTCGAGCGGCGACTCAATAGCCCTGCCCTTGACTTGGTTTACGGGACCGTGGATGAACACGGGACCATTCTGGCAAGCCGGGGCGAAGGTGATTCATTCATCGGGCGGCCCATGGTGCGCGACACTCGGAGAGCACAGCCACTCTATCTCTGGGCTGAGACGCGGGAGGCGGCAGTTCAGCTTCGCGTCTCATGGGTGCGTCAACGCGCAAACCGGGTACTCGTGACTGTGAGCCTTCGCAATGTTACCCCTGAGCGAGAGGATGACCGCGCAAGCGCCCCGATGTTGGGAGCGCTCCTCATGCCGCACTTGCTCGTAACCACGCTGGGTGGCATGCCAGACTTCCCGCCACAACAATATGCGGAAGCTAAGGCGGGATTGATTTCGCTAGCCGACGAGGATGCTCGACGGCTGGAGTCTACCCGGCGGCTCTACGCTGTACGCCAGTCGGGGTGTATTGCTACCCGATCACCTGCCGAGCCCAACACCGTTGTTCTTACGACGTTCGGCGTATTTGATACGCCCCGTGAAATGCCTGCCCCAGGACCAGAACTGGCGGCGTTGACCACTTCGCCTGCGTCTTTACTTGCAGAGATAAACATACCAACCGAAGAGGTTCGTGCGCTTGTCACGAATCGCTGGACTGTCATTCAAGCCGTGTTGAGGGCTGCTGGTTCGGCGTTCGGCTTCACTCGACTACACCGGTTCCAATGGGACGCCATCCAGGCAAATCTCAAGTTTGTTGCTAGCGGGGCGCACCGTCCTGTCACGGTTGTTCGCGCACCAACTAGTGCAGGGAAGACGGTCGTTTTCCTCGTGAACGCCGCGGTCTCAGCGCTTTGCCCTCAAGAGCCGGGAAGCGCCGTTCTTGTTTTCCCGACACGCCTTTTGAACGAGGACATGTTCCGGCGACTCACCGCATTTGTGTACGCCCTCCGCACTCACGAGTCTACAGCGACCGCGACAGGGGGGCTTCTCATGGGGACAAGTGACCCGCTTTATCGTGTGTTGCTCGCACCAGATGAAGGCGAACCAATGCATCACTTCGGGCGGTGCCCCGCATGTAATAACCATGCGCCGCTAACAGCAGTGATTGGCACTGGCGCAAGTGTAGGACGCATTTTGCCAGCATGTTCTGCATGTGGACACCGCGTGGACTACATGTTCACGACGTTTGAAGTCGAGCCATTTCTGCCCGACATTGTAATTGCAACACCCGACAAGTTGCTCTACGAGGCCACTGTCCAGAAGCACGAAACTTATCGCATAGGGCTTTTTGGCGCGCCGGTGCGCCGCTGTACTTTGTGTGGGCGTGCATGCCCAGATGTCCATCTGCAACTCAAACCGGATGCGATGCGCTGCCAGCAGTTTCATAGGAACGCTGGTTGTCCTGGGACTACACGAGGGCCGATAGAGGTTCGTCCCATTCGGTACATGGGCTTCGATGAGGTGCACAGTCTTTATGGTGTGACTGCAACCTACCTGTCAATGTTCCTGGCCAGCCTTCAGGCGCTACAAGTATTCCTCTCTCAGCGGCGAGAGGGCGGTCAAAATGGTGTTGGTATTCGATTTGAGACGGCGACTGCAACTATATCCAACGAGACGGAGCTTATCGAAGCGCTCACGAGACGGCGTCAGTCAGTTGGTGAAATTCTTTTGATTCCAGCAGAGGGACAGGCGCACGATTATTTCCAAATCGTCAATCCATCAGTCCGCCATCGAGTGCTCGTTACTTTACCAACGCGTACTTCCTCTAAACGGGCATTCATCCAATCCATCCTGAATGCTTACGAGCACCTGCACGGCCAGCGAGCCGACCTTGAACCACGGCTAGCATCGATGACGCCACATTCTCAGGATTGGCGTTTTCTCCTCGGTTATCTCTTCAAAAAGCAGGAAGGCGCGGACATGCGGCGTGCTTTGCGTGACATGTACCGCAACACTGTGGGAGATGACCTGAGAGTCGAGTTCTTGAGCGGAGAGGCTCCGAAGGACCAGATCAGCAACATTCTGACGCGAGCACTGCAAGGTGAAATCGACATCCTGCTAGCGAATCTCGTAATTAGTCTGGGTGTCGATATCCACGGGTTAAACCACATGGTCATGCTCGGGATGACGCAGAGCTTCACTGAATTCGTGCAAACTGCCGGACGGACGGGGCGCGGACTGCGCTCAAGTGGTCACGTGCATGTGATCCTCCAGCCGTTCAATCCTCGTGATGCGTATGTGTACCGTCACTTTCACGCAGTGCTCTCTGATGTGAGCGGCTATTACGACGTGCTACCGGTTAAGAGTACGAATCTGTTCTGTGCCGGTGAAATGTTCGGAAATATCGTGAAGGCCACTCTTGTGGGCCTTTGTTTCCGTCCCCAGCGACCTCGCTGGCCAAATGCGATTGGGGTCCGCGATGCACTTGGCGGCAGGGATGCGCAGATACGTGGTGGGCTTGCTGGGTTGCTCTGCGATGACCCTCAGTTGCTTGCGGATACTCGTGACCTCGTTGATACGCGATTCCGCGCGTTGATGGACCAGCTGTCTCAACAGAACGCCTTTCTTTCTGCCATCATGACTGCGCCGACATCCGATTGGCTGATACGGAGTCTTCGTGGGCGTCCAGGAAACGTGGTCCGAGTGACGTGTGCTGACGATGCGCTGCTTGCTCGTCTTCGCGCACCTGAGGGGGGACAGCCAGAAGACGAGCTTGGCGATGATACGCTGGTCTCCAATTGAACATTGGTATTCTGAACGCTTTCACTGAGTAAAACCATGTCTCGACCTCAAAGTATTTCTCCCTTGCAGGTTCTATATCAAGCATTTCCAGATGCAGTGCGCTTTGTGCATGGCCAGATAACGCGTGTGCGGACGATCGTTTCCTCTCGTGGTGATCGTGAAGATCCTCTGAGTGGATTGGTGCGCCGCTCTCTGGCGCGGCGCATCTTGGTTGAGCTGCAACGTCGATATCAGCATGACACGGATCTCGCAGCGCGCCGTGTTTTACGCAGGAACGCTGCTGGCAGCAGCGCCGCCGTAGGGGCTCTGCCCCAACCTGAGCCTGATTTTGTGCTCCCTGATGGGTTTGATGCGTTTTTAGAAAATCCCAGCGCAGAGAGCACTGGTGGGACGGACAATAGTACGCCTTCTCAGCCGCAGCTCCCTGCTGAGGGAGACATCAGCTTGATTGAGGTTGATGAGGACGCGATCGTTCGAACGCGAGTCTTTCCAAGGACTGTTCATTGTCAGCGCTGTGGGCATTTTTTCCTGCTGGATCCGAGCAATGTGCCTTCTACTCTCGGATGCCCATGTTGCCGACAGAGCATGCTGCGCGTTGAGCCTATTATCTTCGTTTGTGGCCGATGCGGCGACATGCGTGAACTAGTTCCACCACTTGAACGGCGTGGTGACATGCGACGCCCTGGGATGGCCGAACATGCCCTCGGTGCAGCGACTGTGTGTCCAGACTGCGGGCGCGGGCACGTGCATCTTGAGAAGCACGGGACCAACCAGGTCGCACAATGGGAATGGCGCTGCACCGCACGTTGTGGCTATCAAATCGTACTACAGCAGCGCTGCCTGCGTTGCGCTCTGCCATCTGCCGGGGATGCCCAAGGGAGCGTCATCTTTATGAACGCAGTGCCTGCGAGCGCGCCCAATGCTTTGCAATCGTTGGTACACCAGGAAATGTACGTCAACAATCGTCCGGTTGACCCAGTAACGCTCCACGCTGCTGCTCGTGAAGCGGTTACACGTCGTATGTCAGATGCATTTCTGGTTGACATAGCAGACAGGGAACAGGCGCCCGCAGATTCCCTCGATAATGAGGCACTCGCCACGTTACGTAACGCTTGTATTGCGCGTGCATTCTTGGTCGGTGGAGTGTCAGCTGTGACTGTGGCATACGGGTATAAACCGGGCAATGCTGCCGCACATCCTCAGTCGCGGGTCGCGCCCGATGAGCGTCTCGCTACTCTTTTTGGTGATCCGGAGGGCTACTCTCGCTTCCGAGCCTTCTCTCACTCGACCATTGGCAGTGCCCTTGTGCTGCAATTCGATCCTGTGCGTGTCCTGGAACGCCTTGGTCTCGATTCGACGAGCACGCTGGAGGATGTGCTCGCGCAAGAGTCGGCATCTATCTCCAGTCGAGAAGTACGCGATCTCTTGACTACAGAGGGACAATCAATTCGCGCTTACCGGGCACTGCATGCGGTAGAGCATGCCCTCCTTAACGCAGCAATGCGTCAGATTGGAAGTGAAACACTCGGTGCGCGCCTTTTCCCAGCAACTGCTACGGTGGTGCTGTTCGAGAAGAGTTCAGTTGGGCGTGGAGGCGTCATCCAACTCGTTAATGGAGGCGCAGGCCTCGTGCAGCTCGTTGAAGCTGCGCGTGACTTGACACTTGGCTGTGCTCAGGGGTGTGCAGATGGCTGTCCGACTTGTGCGTACGTGGCTCGTGATCAGTATTGCGTACACCCGCTAGATGAACTCGGAGCGGCGTGGCTACCAGCGAACATCCTTCTTAGCAGACGTGGTGCAGCCGCGATACTCAGCGAGGAGTATACCAGCTGAGCGAAGTCCCCATGAGCAGGCGTGCTCATTGCATGTATTATGATGGTTAAATGGTTGGGTGATCGGAATTTGTGCCTGAGAGTGCGCGTGCTCCGGGCCCTTTCCCCTCTCCGGGGTGTGCCTCGTGTTTCCCCTTGTATTTGTAGTAGGCCGCAGGAACTTTGCGAGCCCGCTCTTTACGCGGCACGTCGAATCTTTGGGATAGGCGTAGCCTTGGGGGGTGTTCAATATCAGGTAGGTCTAGCAACTGCGTTCGAATAGCTCTCGCGAGTACTTCAGCCAAGAGCGAGGGTACTGCGTTGCCGACTTGTCGCTGGATGGTGTTTATGCTTCCTAGAATATTCACTTCGTTGGGAAACGTTTGAAGCCGACAGAGTTCCCGCATACTGAGCCGGCGGTTCTTCCAGTGGAATGGGCCGGAAGCAGGCCCTGGTTGTGCGGGAATCGTCCATGAAGGAAGCTGCTTAGAAAGCTTCAGTAGGAAACTCCAGTACCGGCATCTCCATCCGAATAGCGGCTCTCCTTCGCCCTCTGGAGTGTGGTGCAGGTAATTGCTCCCCTCCGGAACTGAGGGCAGCAGGTCCGCCCACTTGCCCTTTACCTTGAGTTCAGGCGAGGTGTCGTTTTTAAGATCTCCAATTGCATCCCACGCAGTACGGTACTTTTCCAATGCGGAGTCTGGGGGAGGCGAACTTGCATGGGTGGGTGATGGGAACGTGAAGGCGCGCCCATCTCTCGCTGCAATCACAAAAAGTCTTTCTCGGATTTGAGGCACACCAAAATCCGCGGCGTTAAGGATTTTATACTTCGGTATGTAATTGCTGCCTGTCCGATGGTTGATGCGCTCGAACTCCTTGAGCAGCATTTGCAGGCCTTCGTCCTTGCCGCGGTATCCGAGCCCTACAACGTTCTCAAGCAACACGGCTTGAGGTTGTGCTTCTTCTACTACGCGGAGGAAATGCTCCAGGGTATTAGCTCTTGGGTCTGCCAGACGAAGTGTGTCCTGTCGCTTCCAATAACCAGCTTTACTGAAAGGCTGGCAAGGCGGCCCACCAATCACGAGTGCCGCTTGCCCCTTCTCAAGGCCTGCCTTTTCCAGGATCTTGTCCGTGGATACCTTAGTGAGATCGTTCTCCATGAGAGGCCAGTCCTTTCGATTGGCCTTCAGCGTCCGGCAACAGTCAGCATCCATCTCTACCGCAATCGCGGTCCGAAAGCCGGCGGCCTCGAATCCGTAGTCGAGACCTCCAGCACCAGTAAAGAGGCTGATCACTGCTGGTTCATTTATACCTCTCCGCACGCTTCCTCCCTGAGTGTCAGTCGTCCCATCTCACAAACGGACCTGAACTCCCGATTTCCGCGCGGACTATAGAGCCCTGCTTGGCAGGAGTAGAGCGCTACATGCTTGAAAGTGCTTCTTGAGCCGTGCTTCTGCCGCACAGTGTGAGCCCGCTTCCGAGGTAATTACCTAAAAGGTGGGTAGATTGTGCCAACGTCTTAGGTGATGTGGCAAGCCGAAATCTATTAGGAACTCATCTGGGCGGAGAAAATGCGGCAGGCACCCCTTACACCTTGGTTTCTGCGGCGTCGTCAGCGCTCGCGCGGCAGCGACAAGGTGAAGCAGGCGCCCTGGCCGGGCTCGCCGCCCACGTCCAGCTTGCCGCCGTGCTCCTGGAGGATCCTCGCCGCAATTGCCAGTCCCAGGCCCGTGCCGCCCTCCTTCGTCGTGAAGTAGGGCTCGAAGATGCGCGCTCTGTGCTCGGGCGGAATCCCCGGGCCGCTGTCCTGCACCTCCACCACCGCCTCTTGCTCGCTGCCTCGCACCCGTACGTGCAGCGCTCCGCCTCCCTTCGCCATCGCCTCCTCGGCGTTCTTCACCAGGTTCACCAGCACCTGCGTCAGCTGATCCCGGTCCGCCTTCGCCACCACCCCCGGCTGCACCTCCGAGTGGATGCTGATTCCCTCCGGGGGTGACGCGTAGAGCGACAACACGCTCTGCGCCAGCTCGCCCAGGTCCACCGGCTCCAACTGCGGCTTGGGCAACCGTGCGAACCGGCTGAACTCGTCGACGATCCGCTTCAGCCGGTCCACCTCTTCCAGGATGACGCCCGCGCTCTCCCGGAACAGCGCCGGGAAGCGCGCGTCCCGCGCGTCCTGCACCGCCATCAGCGTCTCCAGCGACATCCGGATCGGCGTCAGCGGATTCTTGATCTCATGCGCCAGCCGCCTCGCCACCTCCTGCCATGCCGCCACCCGCTCCGTGGCCACCAGCCGCTCCGTCGTCGAGCGCAGCTCCGTCGTCATGTGGTTGAACGTCTTCACCAGCTCGCCCACCTCGCCCGTGGCCTTCACCTGCACCTGCACGTCCCACGCCCCCTCGCCCACGCGCCTCGCTCCCGACGTCAGTGCCTCCACCGGCTGGGTGATCCGCCTCGACATCAGCAGCCCCAGCAGCACCGCGAAGCTCAACCCCAATCCGGCCAGCAACAGGAACGAGCGGAACACGCCCACCGTCGCCTCCCGCTCCGCCGCCCGGCTGAACACCAGCCGCACCGTGGCGGCCTCGCCCAGTGGCAACACGCGCGCCACCGTGGGCGGCGTCACGCTCCCCGCCCTCGCCACCACCGTGTCCCCCGACAGCAGCGCCACCTCCGCCCCCGTGAGCCTCGACAGGTGCGCCGCCAGCCCCTGGTCCAGCAGCACCCCGCCCACCACCCACAGCCGCGAGTCCCCGTAGTCCACCGGCCTCGCAGTGACGAGCGCGGGCACCTCGCGCAATCCCTGGTCCCCTCGCACCGCCACCTTCACCGGCACCGGCTTGGGGGACTTCTCCTTCGTCACCGCGAAGAGCGCGGGATCCGGATCTCCCCGGCGCGCCGGCAGGTGCCCGGAGGACAGCGTGGTGCCCTTGCGATCGAAGAGCGACAGCACCGTCAGGCCCCGGCTCTTCATGAGCGGTTGGGCCGTGTCCGCGCGGATGGCCCGGGCGGGCGATTCACGGGCCTCGCGCGCCAGGTCCTCCATGGCGGAGCTCTCCACCAGCTCCTCCACCGCCCGGCGCGCGTTGGCGGCGGCTCGCTCGACGGCCTCCTGCGCCGAGGCCGTGGCGCCTTCCATGCGCGCGTCCAGCCCTCGCGACAGCGTGGTGCGCAGCTCCGTCAGCGTGAAGGGCACCATCACCGCCAGCGGCACCAGCGCCAGCAGCGCGAAGGCGAGCGCCAGCCTCGTCCTCAGTCTCATCTCCGGGCTCCCGGGACACCCGTCACCGCCGGTTGCAGCCAGGCCCCGTCCAGCATGGGCAGCCCCTGGGCGTCGAAGACGAGGCCTCCCACCTCCGGCGCCGCGCGCAGTGCCAGTCCCTGCGCGTACAGCGGCAGCAGCGGCACCGACGCGGCGAGCGCCAGGGCCCGCTCCCTCGCCCGCGTGTCTCGCGCCGCGGCGTCGGGCAGGGCGCCGATGCGTGGCAGCTCCACCCCGAGCAGATCCTTCCGGCCCGCGGCGTCCAGCACCACCGCCAGCGCCGGGCCGGGCACGGGCGGCAGCAGCAGCGAGTGCAGCATCAGCTCGTACTCGCCCCGGGCCCAGCGGGCGCGCAGCTCGGCGCGAGGCAGGGGCTCCAGGGCCACGGTGTAGCCCCGGTCGTGCAGCCGCACCTGGAGGCGCTCGGCCACCGCGCGCTGGTCCTCGTTGCCCGCGTCGTACACGAGCGTCACCTTGCGTCCGGCCTGGGCCGTGGGCGGCGGTGTGGGGCGCGCACCCGGGGACACCGGGAGCAGCGCGGGCGGAAGCAGGTTCGGCATGGGCACGGCCGGCCCGCGCACGAAGAGGCGCGTGAGATCCTCGCGCTCCAGGGCGCTCTCCACCGCCTGCCGGAAGTCCGGGGGCACGCGCCTCGGAGACCAGGCCAGGTACGTGGCGTACAGCGCCGCGCCCGAGGGCGTGCCCGCGTCGGCCAGGACGCCGAGCGCCACCTGGGCCTCCTGGTTCGACCACAGGCGCGACAGTCCCCGCTCATCGGTGGCCTGCAGGCGCACCCTGTCCAGATAGGGCCGGCCCTGGCTCCACGCGAGCCGCGCTTCCACGGTGTTGGCACCGACGGCGGAGAACGGGCCGAGCGCGGCGGGAACGGAGCGCGGCGGAGCGAGCGCGGGGTGGCAGAGCGCGCGCTCCATGTCCGGCCACGGGAAGCCGAGCGCAAGCTCCAGGGTGTCGCCGGTGGGGGAGAGCAGCCGGCCCTCGCCGCGCAGTGGGAAGAGCAGGGCGCGGTAGGGCGAGGGGGCCTCGGTGCCGGCGAGCCGGATCCACGCCCGGGCGAGCGCGGTGGCCTGCGCGGGCGAGGCCAGCGTGAGGCGCACCACCTGCGGAGCGGGGCGCGACAGCTCGCGAGCGAGCGCGGGTGATGCGTGCCCGTCCGGGGCCAGCTGGCAGGCGGGCCGCGAGAGCAGCCCGAGCAGCGTGGCCTCGAGGGGGCTGTCGGCGAGGGCCGGCTCACCGGGCTCGGCGGGGCCGGTGTGGGCGACGCGCAGCTCGCCTCCGTACGGAATGCGGCCAGCGCCGAGCGACGGCGTGGCCCCGAGCAGGAGGAGGCTGGCGAGGGCGTGGCGGAGCGTCATGGCGCACCCTGGCGCAGGAGGAAGAGCTCGCCGGTGCCGTCCGGCTTCGTGAGGCCCACCACCACCTCGCGGCGCTTGTCCCCGTCCAGGTTGGCCGTCACCACGGACAGGGCGCGGCCGGAGGGCAGGGAGCCCTGCCACAGGGGCTCATGGGCGGTGGGCTCGCTCCCATTCGTCTTGAAGACGCGCAGGGCGTCCGGCGAGGGTTGGAGCTCGGGCGAGGTGGTGAGCAGCTCCGGCGTCCCATCCCCGTCCAGGTCTCCGAGCGCGCTGCCGGCGCCGAGCCCGGAGAGCGGCACGGGCGCCACCGAGGGCTGGGAGAAGAAGGAGGCCGAGCCATCCGGGTGGACGAGGAGCACACGGGAGTTGGCGGCGCTGAAGGTGGTGATGCGGGACGTCACCGCCAGCCGCTGCTCGCCGGTGCCGAGCCGCACCTCGGGGGCGAAGGCCGTCTGGCCCGGGACGAAGCTGCCGCGCGCATCGGGGCCCAGCGGCACGGCCTCGATTCGGGACACGCCCCGCAGTGCGCCGTTCTCCAGCGTGAGCACCTCGCCGTGGGCGAAGCGGGTGGACCAGGCGGCGAGGCGCGGTGGCCCGGAGAGCACGGCGAGCGCCCCGAAGGGCTCGCGGGTGGGGGCGGGGCCCGGGGGCAGCATGTCCAGCGAGCGCTCCGCGAGGAGGCTCCCCTCGGCGGTGAAGACGTGCACGGCGTGCGCGGTGAGCACGGCCACCTCGTCCTTGCCGTCCCCGTCGAGATCTCCCGCGGCGAGCGCGGCGGGCGGAGAGGGCAGGCGCGCGAGCACGGCACCCAGCAGGCGCAGGGGGCGCGGCTCCTCGGGGGCCGGAGTGGGCGTGCGCGGAGGCTCCACGGCGGCGAGCGCGAGCGCCGCGGCATCCGCCTCCACGGCCTGGGCGATGGCGGCGGCGGGCGAGGGCGCGCGGGGGGCGGTGCGGCCGGACCAGAAGTTCACCCAGGTGCCGAACGCATCGCCGCGGGCGCGCAGCTCGCCGGCCTCCACGCTCAAGCTGAGACGCACGAGGGCCCGGGCGCCCTGCTCACGGGCGAGTGTCTCGGCGGCCTCGGGCGAGGGGGCCTCCAGCATCTCCAGGACAAAGGGAGCGAGCCCGGCGGAGGCGAGGCGCGAGGCGAGCAGCGTTCCGAAGGCGCGCCGCAGCTCGGGGGTAGCGCCGGAGAGGTGGAGGGCCACGGGGGCTTCGGGCTTCATCGCCCGCACGTCCGTGGCCACGGCCTGGGCGAGCCGCTCGAGGGCGGGCGTGGCCGGGGCCGTCGTGGCGGCCGGTGGCGGAGCGGGAGTCTGGGCGGCCGGAGCGGGCAGCGCGGCCAACAGGAGGGCGGCGGCGAGGGCCCGGCTCACAAACCCCCCCGGCTACCTTCCTGGAGGAAGAAGTCGCTCGGGCTGACGTGGCCGGGCGGGGGCGCCTCGGCGGTGGGCTGGGTGCCATCCAGGAAGGACTCGAGCCGGCCGGGCACGGAGTTGCCCGCGAGCAGTCCGGTGACGGGATCGATGCGCACCTGCACCACGCCCGGGGGAATCTCGAACTCGCGCGAGGGCAGGCCCTCGTGGGCGGCGCGCATGAACTCCAGCCAGATGGGGAGCGGGGCGCGGCCACCCGTCTCGGAGCTGCCCAGGGGCGAGTGGTCATCGAAGCCCACCCACGCGCTGGCCACCCAGTCGGCCGTGTAGCCGGAGAACCACGTGTCGCGGCTCTCGTTGGCGGTCCCCGTCTTGCCGGCGGCGGGGCGGTTGAGCTCCGTCACCGCGCGGGCCGTGCCCTCCTCCACCACGCTGCGCATCAGCGACGTGGTGAGGTAGGCCACCGCCGGGGGCAGCGTCTCCTCGAAGGCCGGCTGGTGCTCCTCGAGTACCTTGCCCCGCGCGTCCGCCACCTTGAGGATCATCAGCGGCTCGGCGTAGCGGCCGTTGGCCTGCAGGGTGGCGTAGGCGTTGGCGGCCTCCAGCAGCGTCACCTCGCCGGTGCCCAGCGCCAGGGTGAGGTTCTCCGGCAGCTCCGAGCGGATGCCCGCGCGGCGGGCGAAGTCGATGGCCGTGGCGGGGGTAATCGCCTCGATGAGGCGCACGGACACGGTGTTCTTGGACCTGGTGAGCGCCTGGCGCAGCGTCATGGGGCCGTCGAAGGAGCGGTCGTAGTTCTGCGGCTTCCACGTCTTGCCGGTGTACGGATCGCGGATGGCCTCGGGGGCGTCGTTCACCGTGCTGATGGGGGTGAAGCGGCCGCTGCCGAGCGCGGCGCCGTAGAGGAAGGGCTTGAAGGACGAGCCGGGCTGGCGCCTGGCCTGTGTGGCGCGGTTGAAGGGCGAGGCGGCGAAGTCGTAGCCGCCCACCAGCGCCACCACGTAGCGGTTGCGCGGGTTGATGACGACGAGGCCGCCCTGCACGAGCGGCACCTGATCCAACGTGGCCTCGAGCAGCGCGGGCGAGGGCGTGGCGCGGGTGATGCGCACCCGGACGATGTCGCCGGGCTTCATCACGTCGGACATCTTCGAAGGGGCGCCCTTGCCCTTGAAACGCGCCCAGGTGACGGTGGAGAAGGTGATCTCCGCGGCGCGGCCCACCAGCTCCACGCGGGCCTTCTTGCCCGTGTCATCCACCTGGGAGACGAAGCCGTGCACCTTCAGGCCCTCCTTCAGGGGCTGCAGCTGCACCGCGAGCGCGAGCTTCTCGTCGGCGGAGAGCCGGGCCTCCTCCTCCTGCTCGGTCTCGGTGACCACCGCGGGCGTCTGCTCGGGCGGCGGGGGCGTGGTGGGGGACTGCGCGAGCGAGGCCAGGTCGGCCACGTAGGCGCCTTCCTTCTGGCGCCGGCCCGCCTCCTCGATCTGCTTCGCGATGAGGGGCTTGAGCTGCTCGAAGCGCGCGGGCTCCAGCGTGCCCACGGGGCCGCGGTAGCCCTGGCGTCGATCCACGGCCTCGAGTCCCTTGCGCACGGCGTCGTCGGCGATCACCTGGAGCTTGGGATCCATGGCGATGTCCACGCGCAGGCCGCCGGTGAGCACGGCGTCACCGCCGTAGCGCGCCACCAGCGTGCGGCGGATCTCCTCGGCGTAGTACGAGCCCACCTCGGGAGGAGGCCGCGGGGAGAGGACGATGGGCTTGTCCATCTCCTTGTCCACGGTCTCCTTGGGGACGAAGCCCTGCCCGGCCATCTGCCCCAGCACGTAGCGCTGGCGCTGCTTGGCCTTGACGATGTTCTTCTCCGGGTTGATGCGGTTGGGCGACTGCACCGTGCCCGCGAGCACCGCGGCCTCGCCCACGGTGAGGAACCTGGCCTGCTTGCCGAAGTAGTAGAGCGCGGCCTCCTCGATGCCATCGCGCCCCTGCCCGTAATAGGACTGGTTGATGTAGAGGCCGAGGATCTGATCCTTGGTGAGCGCCTGCTCCACGCGCGGGGTGAGGATCCACTCGCGAATCTTGCGCGCGAGGCTGCGCTCGGGCGTGAGCAGCATGTTCTTCACCACCTGCTGCGTGATGGTGGAGGCACCGGACTTGCGGCTGCCGGGGATGAGGTTCTTCACCGCGGCGCGGATGATGCCGAAGATGTCGAGGCCCTCGTGCTTGTAGAAGTCGGCGTCCTCGGCGGCGAGGAAGGCGTTGCGCACGTGGGGCGGCAGCTCCTTGACGTCCACCACGGTGCGGCGTCCCTGCGGCTGGAAGAACTCGGAGCAGATGGAGCCGTCGGCGCAGCGGACCTTGGTGACCTGGGGCAGGCTGTAGTTGCGCAGCGCCTCCACCGAGGGGAGATCCCGGCTGTAGTACAGGTAGGCGCCCAGGACGGTGAGCGCGAGCAGCACGAGGCCCACGGCGCCGAGGACGAGGAGCCGCTTCGTCCATCGCCACAACCGGGCACCCAGGCCGGGACGGGCCGGAGGAGCCGGGGGTGCCGGAGGCGTGGCGGGAGGAAGGGGGGAGGGCTGGGAGCTCATCTCTCGGGCCGGGTTCATGGGACGCGGGGACAACAAAGGGGGGGGCGACGTTAAACCGCCGGGCGGAGAACCGGAATGGGCAGGAGGCCCACCGGGCGGGGGGCCTCCCGAGACACGCGGGGCCCCTGACTATTCCGGGCACCCCGGGGACGTCCGTCCCCCGAGGATCGCCTGGACATCGACGGAGGCGCGGGCCTCGCGATTCAACCGCTGGAGGTTGAGGCGGGCCTTGAGGTCCCCCGGGGACAGCCGCGTGGCGGTGTCGAAGGCCATGCGCGCCTCCTCGTAGCGGCCGAGCCGCTCGTAGGCGAGCCCCAGGTTGTTGTGGACGTAGCCCACCTGGGGAAGCAGCCAGGCGGCCTGGGCGAGCGCCTCGACGGCGAGTGCGTCCTGGCCGGTCTGCAAGTAGGTGAGCCCGAGGTTGTTGAGGGCATACCCGTGGTACGGGTCGAGGTGCACGGCCTGTTTGAACCGGATGATGGCCTCGGTGAGCTGGCCGGCGGCGAGGTGGATGCGGCCGAGCACCTGGTAGACCTCGGGGTACTCGCGGTCGAGCTCGAGCGCGGCCTCGGCGGCGCGGAAGGCGCCCTCGGTGTCGCCGAGCTCCAGGAGGAGACGGGCCTGCTGGACGAGGGGCTCGGGGCCGTCGGGGAAGAGGACGGCGAGCTCGCGGTACGCGTCGGCGGCGAGCTGCTTCTGGCCCGAGAGGCGGGCGAGCTCGATGAGGGCATCGAGGGCCTGCTCGGCGGCGTCGACGTCGTCACCGGCGTCGTGGACGGCGCGGCGGGCCTCGGTGAGGGCACCGGAGAGGTCACCCTCCTCACGCAGCGCGCGGGCGCGGTCGAGGTGGGCCACGGGGTAGAGGTGCGGCTCGTGCGGGAGCGAGAGGGAGTCCGCGGGCTCTGCGGGGGCGAGCTCCTCGGCTCGCGAGAGGGGCTCGTCCGGCATCTGGGGAGGCGGGGGGAGGCCGGCCGTCTCGGGCAGGGCATCGCCCGGCGAGGGGAGCGAGGGCGGGGTGGAGAAGGCGACCTCGGTGGTGGGCTCGCGGGAGGGGAGCACCCGGTTGTCGAGGCGGTTGGCGGTGGACGGGAGCAGCCCCTGGGGCCGCCGCAGCTGGCTGACGTCGCAGGCGGTGAGGGAGAGGGCGGCGAAGCAGGCGGACAGGACGGTATTCCTCATGGTGCGGCTCCTTGTCGGGAGGAGCTCATTGCGACGCCCGTGCCAGCCGTGTCGCGGACTCCCTCTCCCTCTGGCAGAGGGCGGGGGTGAGGGTCTCCGAGGACGCCTCCCCGCTCCCCGGACAGCCTCCGTGCGGCCGGTGGGCCACACCGGGGAAACCCGGGGCCCGAGGGCCGCGGTGCGACAGTGCGCTACAGGACCCACGAGGGGGCCGCGGTGGGGAGGAGGGGAAAAACCGTGGCGGGGTGGAAAGTGACGTGCGACGTTGGGCGGGATGAAGATCGCTGCCTGGAACGTGAATTCGGTCCGCGCCCGGCTGGACCGGCTGGTGGATTGGCTGAAGAGCACTCAACCGGACGTGGTGTGCCTGCAGGAACTGAAGTGTCAGGACACCGAGTTCCCGATGGAGGCCGTGCGGGAGGCGGGCTACCACGCCGCGGTGCACGGGCAGAAGACGTACAACGGGGTGGCCATCCTGGCGAAGACGGAGCCCCAGGATGTGGTGAAGGGCCTGTCGGACGGGGTGGACGACACGCACGCGCGGCTGATCGCGGCGACGGTGAACGGGGTGCGGGTGGTGAGCGCGTACGCGCCGAACGGGCAGTCGGTGGGCTCGGAGCAGTACGAGTACAAGCTGGAGTGGTACGGGCGGCTGAGGCGCTACCTGGACACACGGCATAAGCCGGGCGAGCCGCTGGTGCTGTGCGGAGACTGGAACGTGGCGCCGGCGGACATCGACGTGTGGGATCCGGCGCTGTGGCAGGGGCAGACGCTCTGCACGGACAAGGAGCGCAAGGCGCTCGAGCACCTGTGCGGGTTCGGGCTGACGGACACGTTCCGCAAGCTGTACCCGACGGAGCAGAAGTTCAGCTGGTGGGACTACCGGATGCTGGCGTTCCCGAAGAACCAGGGGCTGCGCATCGATCACATCTTCGCGACGGCGCCGCTGGTGGAGCGGCTGGTGGCGGCGGGAGTGGATCGGGACGCGCGCAAGGGGAAGCAGCCGTCGGACCACGCGCCGGTGTGGACCGAGTTCAAGGACTGACGCGGACGCGAGGGGCCGGACAGCGCGCGACGGACACGAAGAAGCGCGCGGCCTCTCGGAGGGGCAAGCAGTTCGTGGCCAAGCTCCACGCGCGGCAGCAGCCGGTGCCCCCCCTTCCGGGCGCGCGCTTCCCCAACTGGTCCGACAATCGGACCAGTTGCTCGACTTCGAGTCCGGCAGGTCCCCGGCCTCCGGGATTCGTCTAGAGTGGCCGGATGGACGAGCTCCTGCGGTTCCTCCTCTCCGAGCCCCCCACGCCAGCACCCCTCGGCTCCGTCGGGGATTGGTGGACGCGGCACCTTCAACTGTCCTCGCGCTTCTCCCTGCCCGTGGACGTAGCGTTCGCCGGGGGCTTCGCGGCGGATCGCCTGGGCTACGCGTTCGCCTCGGGCTACCACTCGGCCCTGCGCGCCTTGTTGCCCCAGCTGCCGCCCCGGCATCGCTATGCGCTGTGCGTCACCGAGGCCGGGGGCGGACACCCCGCGGCGATGCAGACCCGGCTCACGGATTCGGGCAAGGGCGAGCCGCGGTTGGAGGGCACCAAGGCCTTCGTCACCCTGGGCACCGCGGCGGACGAGTTGCTGGTGGTGGCCAGCGAGGGACAGGACGCACAAGGGCGCAACCGGCTGCGGCTGGTGCGAATCGACTCCCGGCGCGCGGGGGTGACGGTCACCGAGCTGCCCGAGACCCCCTTCGTCCCCGAGGTGCCCCACGCGGAGCTGCGGCTGCACGACGTGGCGGTGGCGCCCGAGGAGGTGCTGCCGGGCGATGGTTACGAGCGCTACGTCAAACCGTTCCGCACGGTGGAGGACTGCCACGTGTTCGCGGCGGTGCTCGGGTGGCTGCTGCAGGTGGCGCGGCGCTCGGGCTGGCCGGACGAGGTGCGCGAGGAACTGCTGGCGCTCGCGGTGACGATGCGGGGACTGGCGCAGGCGGACGCGGCGTCACCCGCGGTGCACCTGGCCCTGGCGGGAGCCATCGACCTGCTCCGGAGACGGGTGGACGGGCTGGGGACGCTCTGGGAGCAGGTGGCCGCGCCCACGCGCGAGCGCTGGGAGAGGGACCGGCTGCTGCTCAACGTCGCGGGCAAGGTGCGAGCGAAGCGGCGGGAGACGGCCCGCCAGAAACTGACGCCCTCCGAGGGTGGACAGACCTCGCTGGAGTAACACCGACCCCATCTCCCCTCTCCCTTCGGGAGAGGGACAGGGTGAGGGTGCCACGGGCCCCGGGTTCCCACCCGTGCCCGGGTGCCTGCCCTCCGAGCGGGAAGATGAGCGCATCCAGCGCGCTCCCGGGTAGTCTGTGAACCATCCCCGGTAGGGGGGGAGGACACGATGGATTTCGACTGCGACTGGCTCATCATCGGCTCGGGCTTTGGCGGCAGCGTGAGCGCGCTGCGGCTGACGGAGAAGGGCTACCGGGTGGTGATGTTGGAGAAGGGCCGGCGCCTGCGGGCCAAGGACTTCCCCGAGACGAACTGGAACCTGAAGAAGTGGCTGTGGATGCCGCAGCTCGGGTGGCGGGGCCTGTTCAAGATGACGTTCTTCCGCCACGTCACGGTGCTGTCCGGCGTGGGCGTGGGCGGAGGCTCGCTGGTGTACGCGAACACGCTGCCCATCCCGAAGGATGACTTCTTCCAGGCGCGCTCCTGGGGGGCGTTGGCGGACTGGAAGACGGAGCTGACGCCGCACTACGCCATGGCGCGCAAGATGCTCGGGGCCACGGTGAACCCGCTGCGCACGCTGCCGGACGAGATCATCCAGCAGGTGGGCAAGGACATGGGCCGCGAGGACTTCCAGTCCACCACGGTGGCCGTCTACTTCGGCAAGCCCGGGGTGACGGTGCCGGACCCGTACTTCGGCGGCGAGGGCCCCGAGCGCACCGGCTGCAACGCGTGCGGCGGCTGCATGACGGGCTGCCGCTTCAACGCCAAGAACACGCTGGACAAGAACTACCTCTACTTCGCCGAGAAGCGCGGCCTCCAACTCCACGCGGACACCGAGGTGACGTGGGTGCGCCCGCTGCCCGGTGGCGGCTACGAGGTGGAGGCGCTCGAGGGCACCTCGCGCTTCTCCCGCCGCAAGCGGCGCTTCACCGCGCGCCAGGTCATCTTCTCCGGCGGCGTGCTGGGCACGGTGGACCTGCTGCTCAAGCTCAAGGCCCACCCGGACGGACTGCCCCGGCTGTCGGACCGGCTCGGCGATGGCGTGCGGACCAACTCGGAGGCGCTCATCGGAGTGATCGCCGGCAAGCGCTTCCACGACAAGGACCTGTCCAAGGGCATCGCCATCGGCTCCATCCTCCACACGGACGCGCACTCGCACCTGGAGCCGGTGCGCTACGCGGCGGGCTCGGACTTCTTCCGCTCGCTGATGGCGCCCCACGTCGGAGGCACCACCGCCCTGTCGCGCATGGCGAACCTGGCCGGCCTCTTCCTGCGCCACCCGCTCAAGGTGTTCCGCTCCTGGTTCACCCGCGACTTCGCCCGCCGGTCGATGATCCTCCTCTACATGCGCACGCTGGACGGACACCTGCGCATGCGGCGCGGGCGCGGGCTCTTCACGGGCGGAACGAAGGGCCTCACCACCGGCCTGCAGGAGGGCCCCGCGCCCACCGCGCACATCCCCGAGGCCACCGAGCTGGCCCACCGCGTGGCCGAGAAGCTGGACGGCCTGCCCATGACGCTGGCCTCCGAGTCGGTGATGGGCATCCCCACCACGGCCCACATCCTCGGCGGCTGCTGCATGGGGGACTCGCCCCAGACGGGCACCATCGACTCCCAGCACCGCCTCTTCGGCTACGAGGGCCTGTACGTCATCGACGGCTCGGCCATCTCCGCCAACCCGGGGGTGAATCCCTCGCTCACCATCACCGCGTTGGCCGAGCGCGCCATGACCTTCATCCCCGCCCGGCAGCAGGTGGACGAGCCCGTGCGGGAGATCGCCGCGCGTCCCACCGCCGTTGGCGCGTGAGCTTCACGGCGGTTGCATGGCTGGTGGGGGAGCGCTCGTGGTACGACTCGGGCCCCCCATGACGGCAACCAGGTGGAATCGAAGAGGCGCGCTCACCTGCGCGCTGCTGCTGGCCACGGGCTGCGGCCTCGTGGATGCTCCGGGTGACATTACGAGGTGCCCATGGCGCCCGCCCGGCGTGGACCGAGTGGAAGGTGCTGCCCACCCTGGCCCTGGGCTTCGGGCCCAACGTGGCTCCGGGTCAGTAGTAGCCGCACGGCCTCCGGGGAGACGGAATCGGAGAAAACGAGATTAGCCGCCTTGACCGGTGGGTCCGGGAAAGACTAATTCCACCGGTTGGGCTCGTTTTCTTCACCCGTAGTCCTCGACCCCCCCGGAGGCCGTTCATGAAGCTGAAGCTGAGCCGTGCGCTGTTCACCTGCTCCCTGCTGAGCGTGGCCGCCTGCGGTGGCCCGCTGCCCGAGGAGGAGGGAGTCCTCCCGTCGAAGGAGGTGGGGCAGATGGCGCAGCTCCTGCGCAAGCCGAAGGCCATTCCGGGCGAGTACATCGTCGTGCTGCGCGAGGACGTGAAGGACGTGGCGCTGCGCGGTTCCTCGGACGTGGCGCGCGAGCTGGTGGCGGCGCGTGGCGGCCAGGTGCTGCACACGTACGAGCGGGCGCTCAAGGGCTTCTGGGTGAAGATGTCCGAGGCCCAGGTGCGCGAGCTGCTGGAGGATCCGCGGGTGGCCTACGTCGAGGAGAACGGCGTGGTGTCGGCGTCGGCCACGCAGACGAGCGCGACGTGGGGCATCGATCGCATCGATCAGCGCAACCTGCCGCGTGACTCGACGTACAACTACAACTTCGATGGCACGGGCGTGCACGCGTACATCCTCGACACGGGCATGCGGCTGACGCACTCGCAGTTCACCGGGCGCGTGGGCAACGGCTTCGATTCCATCACCGCGGGCGGCACGGCGTCGGACTGCCACGGCCACGGCACGCACGTGGCGGGGACGGTGGGCGGCACCACCTGGGGCGTGGCGAAGAAGGTGACGCTGCACCCGGTGCGCGTGCTGGACTGCACGGGTTACGGCTCCGACGCCCAGGTCATCGCAGGCGTGGACTGGGTGGCGGCCAACCACGTCAAGCCGGCCGTGGCCAACATGAGCCTCGGTGGAGACCCGTCCCCGGCGCTGGATGAGGCGGTGGAGCGGATGATCGCCGCGGGCGTGGTGACGGCCGTCGCCGCGGGCAACGACAGCGGCAACGCCTGCAGCTACTCGCCGTCCCGCACACCCAACGCGCTCACCGTGGGCTCCACCACGAGCAGTGATGCGCGCTCGTCCTTCTCCAACTACGGCACCTGCCTGGACATCTTCGGGCCGGGCTCGAGCATCACCTCGGCCTCGTACTCCAGCGACACGGGCAGCACCTCCATGAGCGGCACGTCCATGGCCTCGCCGCACGTGGCGGGCGTGGCGGCCCTGTACCTGCAGGCCAACCCCTCGTCCACCCCGGCCCAGACGATGTCGGCGCTCACCACCAACGCCACCCCGAACAAGGTGACCAGCCCGGGAACGGGCTCGCCGAACCTGCTGCTCTACAGCATGTTCGTCACCGGGGGTGGCGGCGGCGGGGACACCACGGCGCCGAGCACCTCCATCACCGCTCCGGCGGGCGGCGCCACGGTGAGCGGCACCACCACTGTCAGCGCGAATGCCTCGGACGACGTGGGCGTGAGCCGGGTGGAGTTCTACCTGGGCAGCAGCCTGCTCGGCAGCGACACCACGGCCCCGTACAGCTTCGACTGGAACACCACGGGCGTGGCCAACGGTGGGTACGTGCTGAGCACCAAGGCGTATGACGCCGCAGGCAACGTGGGCAGCTCGTCCACGGTGTCCGTCACCGTGAGCAACGGCACGGGCAGCTGCTCCCTCTCCGAGCAGCTCCTGGCCAACCCCGGCTTCGAGGGCGGCAACGTGAGCTGGACGGCGAGCACGGGCGTCATCGACGGCACCACGTCGGGCAGCGCGGCGCTCACGGGCAGCTACAAGGCGTGGCTGGGCGGTGCCGGCACCACCCGCACCGAGTACGTGTACCAGGATGTGACCATCCCCTCCACGGCGTGCAGCGCCTCGCTGAGCTTCTGGGTGAAGATCACCACCTCCGAGACGACCACCACCACGGCCTACGACAAGCTGGCGGTGCAGGTGCGCAACAGCGCGGGCACGGTGCTGGCGACCCTGGCCACCTACAGCAACCTGAACAAGTCGACGGGCTACGTGCAGAAGACGTTGGACCTGAGCGCGTACAAGGGCCAGAGCATCCGCGTGTACTTCAACGGCACGGAGGACTCGTCGCTGGCCACGAGCTTCTTCCTCGATGACACCGCGGTGAGCATCACGCGGTAATCGCTCGAGACAGGGGTTGGAATTCCCGGCGGCGCGGGGGCGGCAACGAGGCCCCCGCGCCGTTTTCATGTGCGGTCCGTGCTGCTCAATCGCGCAGCTCGTGCAGCCCCGTCAGGAATTCGCGGAAGTTGTTGGCGATGAGGTAGACCTCCATCTCCGTCGTGACGAGGACGATCCTGGGCTGCCCAGGTGGTACTTCGCGATAGTCAAAGCAGATGCTTTCTCCTCCCGGGGTCATTCCGAAAGGGAAGATGCCCGATGGTACGTAGGGTTTGATGATGCTGTACCTGGTGGGGATGGCATACCCTTCCTTGGACTCTTCCAGGGAAAGGGTCAGCAGACAGGTGAAAGCATTGTCACTCTCCCCGATGTCGAAAACGTTGGGGGTGGGACGCATGCCCTGGTGCTGGGGCGCGAGCTGCTTGTACTCCTCGGGCAACTGAACGCCCCAGGCCGCTTCGAGTTCCGCGATTTCAGCAGGCGCTGCAGGGTGGGATTCCTTCCAGACATAGGGTTCCCAGCGGATGTTCATTTCGAGGTTCCTCTCCCAGGCGAGGGCTGGCGGTATCCTCCACCCCAGATGGCCATGCCACCCGTATGCGGATTGGCAAGACGGTGTGCGCCTTCGCGAATGAGCTGCAATAAGATTTGAGGGGCGTTCCCCCACTGACGGGAGGGCCCAGCCCTTACTCTTGTTTAGCGCTCTGAGTCCTTGGCTCGTGTATTCAAGCGAACCTCACTCCACCCGCACCATCGTCCACGGCTCGTAGAGCACCTGTCCCCGAGGAGTCCTGAGCCCGAGCTGATACCAGAGCCGGCCCTCCGAGATGTTCGCCGGCGTTCGCCAGTGCGGGCCCGTTCCGAGGTAGGGCCCGTCGAACGTGTGGCGGTTGGACGTCTCGTTCGAACGGAAGCGGCAGACCACCTCCCAGTCATCGGGCACCGGTCCGTCCACGATGGCCCGGATGCCCACCCGCCCTGAATCACGCTCCACGGCTCCTCGCGGGCGCGGCAGCGAGTCGATGACCTCGCGGCGCAGCTCCACCTGCTCGTCCAGGTACGCGAAGAAGTCGTCGAACACCTGCGACAGGTCGATGCCCGCCGTCTGGAACGCGTCCTGCCACGCCAGCGCGCCCTCCAGTCCCTCGGGGGCGTCCTTCCTCCCGAGCGCGGAGATGACGCGCGCCGGGGCTCCGTCCCCATGCCGCCGCACCAGCACCTCGATGAAGGCCCTGCCCAGCGGGTACACCTGATTCTCGTCCCGCTCGGCCGCGAGCTTCTCGTAGTCCAGCAGCTCCTCCGTCTTCACCTCCCGCCGCGCCCGCGCCGCCGCGGCGATGAGCTGGAACTCCTCCTCCGCGCCGGGAGGGTAGAAGAGCCGGTACTCCACATAGCTGGCCAATCCCTCGCTGAGCAGCTTCAGGGCCGACAGGCGCGGGGCCGCGTCCACCCCCGCGATGCGCTGGGCGAGCACGTGCGTCGTCTCGTGTCCGAGCACCGCGAGCCCTTCCTCGGCATCCGAGAGCCCGGCGAGGTTCATCCGCAGCGTGTTCCAGTAGGCCGTGCCCGACGTGTGCCTCGCGCTCCCGTTGAGGTCCGCGCGGATGATGTCTCCCGCCTCCACTCCGAGGAAGGTCCGCGTCTTCTCGAAGACGCCATCCGCTCCATCCAGCAGCGGCTCGGCCCGCTTGCGCAGGCTCGCGGGGTAGCTGAACTGGTAATGCCCGGTCGCCGCCTGCGCGGTGGCCATGGTGGGGAACTCCACCCGGGGGCCCTTGTCACCGCTGTCCTGCTTCGTGTCGTCGCTCGCGGACCACCGGCCGAAGAGCCAGACGAACAGGCCCACGGTGGCCACCGTGGCCAGCGTCCCCAGCCACGAGCCCTGCATCCGCCGCTGGACGGCGGCGGTGAGCCGCTCGCCCCACCCGAGGAACTGCGCCAGGGCCAGGCCTAGCAGCACGCAGGCCACCGAGAGCTGGAGGCGCAGGGCCTCCACGGGCCAGCGCCACGTGGTGCCCTCGAATCGCGGCGCCGTGAAGCGGAGCGGGTTGAGCACGGCCAGCCACGGCTCGCGCTCCTCGAGGACCGACTGGGTCAGCATCAGCACCGCCAGCACCGTCCAGCACAGCCGCCGCAATGGCGCCAGCGCCAGGGCCAGCGCCAGCACCGTGAAGGCCTGTGCCACCCGCAGCACGGCGGCCACCGCCATCATGTCCAGGTGCAGGCCCGGCTCCAGCGAGGTGCTGGACACGAGCTGGTGGAAGATCATCCACAGCATCGTCCCCAGCGGGAACACCAGCACGGTGGCGAGCGCGACGAGCAGCTTCACCCAGAAGAGCGTCCAGCGGGACGTGGGCAGCGCGTCGAGGAACTCCAGCGTGCGGTCATCCTGCTCGCGCACCAGCAGGCCGCAGCCCAGCGCGAAGGCGAGGATGAACGTCATCATGGACAGGTCGCCGCCCGGTCTGAACCGGTCGAAGGTGTCCGCGTAGGGCGAGAACCCCAGGGGCTCGGTCCACAGGTCCGACACCACGTCGAGCGCGATGAAGAAGAGCGCGAGCCACAGGAACGGCCGCTGGTCTCGCACCTCCTTGGCCACGAGCGGGCGGATCATCGGATCTCCTTCCTTTCCGCGAGCAGGCGGATGGGGCACCCGAGCGTCTCGGACTCCACCTGCACCACGAAGAGCCACCGGTCTCCTCGCGCGAGCCCCAGCGGAAGCCGCGTCCCGCTCGCCGAGGGCACCGTGTCCTGCCGGGAGAGCTCGTGCGCGGCCACCTCGTTCTCGAAGGGCTCGAGCTTGTGGTGGAGCAGCGCGTACCGGGTGGGAAGCGTCTGGCCTCGAGCCGCCTGCAGCGTGTGCTCCAGCCGGAAGGTCTCCTCCGACTCCGCCACCAGCGACAACGAGGGCGTCATCCCCGCCACCCACTCCAGCTCCTTCGCGTGGGCCTCGCGGTCCTCACGGAGGGCCTCGGACCAGCGTTGCAGCAATTCCTCCTCGGAGAATCCGCCCTGCTCACGCAGCAGCGAGGCCAGCCGGGGCTCGGTCCAGAAGCCCCACAAGCCCGTGCCGGGGGGCCGCGCCAGGGTGTGCCGCATCAGCGCCTGGAAGGAGGCCTCCCCGAGCCGCGTGTGCAGCGCCTGGATTCCCCGGGCCGCCAGCGCTCCCGACAGGCACGGCCCGAGGCGCTCGCGCGTGCTCAACCAGCTCCGGGCGTCGAAGCCCTCCCGCGAGGCTACCGCGGCCCTCGCCGGCAGCCGCTGCTCCTGCCCGCTCCGGTGCGCCCACCACGTGGTGAAGCCATCGAGCAGCCACTGCCGCTCCTCCCGCAGCACCACGCCCTCGCTGAGGTGGATGAGCACCTCGCGGAAGAGGAAGGCCTCGAAGGCCCGCTCATCGAAGTCCGGAGCCGAGAGGTTCGCCCGCACCACGACGCCATCGGCCTTCTCGAGCTTCGCACGCTGGAACACGTCCGCGTCGAGCTCGCGGATGGGCAGCACCGCCACGGCCGGAAGCCGCTCGAGCCCGAGGTAGTCGCTCAGCGCGAGCAGCTCCCGCGCGAGCCGCTCCGACAGCGCCCGGGCCCGCTCCCGTGGGAAGCCCACCCCGGAAGCCACCTGGAGGGCCGACTCCTTCACGCGCGTCTGCTCCGCATCGCGCAGGGAGAAGGGCTCCCGGTGCTTCGCCTTGCCGAGCAGGGTGCTCGCCGTCATGAACCCGGTGACGAGGCACGCGATGAACACCTTCTCCCGGTGGCTCATCTTCTGGGAGAACAGCTCGGTCAGCGTTCCATCCCGGTAGAGGACCAGCCCGAAGCAGAGCGCCACCACCCCCGCCATGAGGGCCCAGCACGGCAGCAGGTGCTCCCAGGGGATGCGCTGGCGCTCGAAGGCGAAGTCATTGCCGAGCAGCGCGAAGGGCCCCGACTCGAAGAGCTCGAACTCGGTGAGCTGGTCCAGCGTGACGGCGGCGAGGAACAGGAAGATGTAGAGGGGGTTGCGGTAGCGGCCGAGCAGCCCGGCGAGCGCGAAGGAGCTCCAGCCCAGCAGCACCGGGGTGGCCGCGCGAAGGGAGAGCAGCAGGAGGAAGCGGGCGGTGACGTCCTCGTGGGCGCGGGCCCTGCTCCACAGGTAGAGGAGGAACGCCGCGAGCGGGAGCAGCAGCACGGCCGCCCCGAGCACCAGCTTGGTGGCGAGGATGCGCGGGCGCGAGAGCGGAAGCGCCTCGAGGAAGAGCTGGGTCCGCTGGCCGTACTCGCGCACCACCAGCCGGTGCCCCACGAAGAGGGCGCCCACGGTGGAGAGGAAGACGGCGGGCACCTGGAGCAGCGCGAACAGGCTGCCCTTGTCCTCGATGTCCTTCTGCGCCACGAGCAGCAGGAACAGCACGGCCCCGAGGAGGAGGTTGAGGAGGAGCCACGCGATCCGGTGCTCGCGCCACTCCTTGAGGAGGAGGGCCCGGCTCATGACTCGTCCGACCGCCGCGCGTAGGCGAGGAAGATGTTCTCCAGGGACAGCGTCTCCACCGCCTCCGGAGCGAAGGGCGCGGTGGCCCACTCCCCGGGAGTCCCGAAGAGCACCAGCGTCAGGCGCCCATCCGGCAGGCGCTCGCGCCTCACGAGCGACAGGCCCTGCGGGAGCGGCTCCGGTGCGCTCTCCACCCCCACGCGCCGGACGGACTGGCGGAGCGTGTCGAGGCTGCCCTGGAAGCGCAGCCGGCCCTCGTGGAGGATGCCGATGCGGTGCGCCACCTCCTCCACCTCGCCAACGAGGTGCGAGGAGAAGAGCGCGGTCTGCCCCTCGCGCCGGACCTGGTCGCGGAGGATGTCGAGGAACTCGCGCCGCGCGACCGGATCCAACCCGGCGGTGGGCTCGTCGAGGATGAGCAGCGGCGGGCGGTGGGAGAGCGCGAGCGCCAGTCCCAGCTTCATCCGCGTGCCGCCGGAGAGCTGCGCGGACTTGCGGTCCTTCGGCACGTCCAGCACGTGGAGCAGCTGCTGGAAGCGCGCGTCGTCCCAGTGCGGGTAGAAGCCGGAGACGAAGCGCCCCAGCTCGAGCGCCGTCATCCACGGGTAGAAGACCTGCTCCTGCGACACGTAGCCGAGGTGCTGTTTCTGGGCCGCGCCCACCCGGCGGACCTTCTGGCCCATCAGCTCGATGTCGCCCGAGTCCGGACGGAGGATGCCCATCAGCATCCGCAGCGTGGTCGTCTTGCCCGCGCCGTTGCGGCCGAGGAAGCCGTACACCTCGCCCCGCCGCAGCTCCAGGTCCACCCCGTTCACCGCCTTCACGTCGAGGAAGGCGCGGGTGAGGCCCCGGGTGCGGAGGATGACCTCCGGCTCTGGCAGGGGCGCCGGGGGCGGCGCTTCGGGAGGCGGGTGGGGCAGCGGCTCGACAAGCTCGGACATGGGGCGGCAGTCTATGCGCTCATGGAGCCACTCACCGAAGCGCAACGCAAGACACTGGAAGACCTCTACCGGCGCATCGACGAGCGCGTGGCGCCCATCACCGGGGCGCATGCCTGGTGGCCCTGCCGGAAGGGGTGCGACCACTGCTGCCGTCACCTGGCGGCGCCGTTGCCCGTCACCCGGCTGGAGTGGACGTACCTCTGGGAGGGCTTCCAGGCCCTGCCTCCCGAGGTGCGCGCCGAGGTCCGGGCCCGCGTGGCCGGGCTGAAGGGCACGCGGCGGCCCTATACCTGCCCCTTCCTGGATCGCGAGTCCGGTGGCTGCCGGGTGTACGCGCACCGGCCCATGGCCTGCCGGACGTATGGCTTCTACGTGAGCCGGGACAAGGGCAACTGGTGCCACTTCATCCTCGAGCTGCTGGAGAAGCACGGGGACGGGGACATCCTCTGGGGCAACCAGGATGCCATGGAGGACACCCTGGCCCGGCTGAGCGGAGAGACCCTGTCCCTCTTCGACTGGTTCGACGCCGCGCCTACTGAGGGGTGTTGAGCTCGCGGAGCACCTCTCCGGCGTGACGCGCCTCGCCGGGTATCGTGGCCAGGTCGTCCAGGCTGATGAGGCCCACCGGCTTCTTGTACGCGTCGAGCACCACCAGGCGCCGCACCGCCTTCTCCTCCATCAGGTGCTCGGCCTCGGAGATCGGGGCGTCCGCGTCGCAGGTGATGACGGCATGGGTCATCGCCTCGCGCACCGGCGTCCGGTTCGGGTCCTTGCCCGCGGCCGTCGCGCGCACGGTGATGTCCCGGTCCGTCAGCATTCCCACCATCTGCTCTCCGTCCATGACGGGCAGCGCTCCGATGCCGTACGAGCGCATCCGCTCGGCCGCTTCGCGGAGGGTGTCATCCGCCTCGATGGTCTCCAGGCTCTTCGTCATCAGCTCGCCGATGCGCATCTGCCGCCTCCTCGGGGCGCTCCGCGTCCCCATGTGTTCCCCGATGCTCACATGCAATTCCTCCGCCACGGGTGGGAAGGCCCGGCTCAGGCCGGTGCGTGCTGGCTGGAGCCTGCTTCCGCGCCCAGCCAGGTGAAGTCCGGCATGTGCTCGTGCAGGTACTCCCGCATGCTCGAGATGAGTCCGGCCTCCACCTGGCGCGCCCGCTCGCGGCTGACCCGGAAGTGCTGTCCGATGGTCTGCAGCGTCTCGGGCTCCTCGGCCAGGAGCCGGTGCTCCAGGATGTAGCGCTCGCGCTCGTCGTGCAGCGCGTGGGCGAAGTCGTGGACCTTCCCCTGGAACCAGTGGGTGAGCTCCCGCCGCCCGAGCTCCTCGTCCACGTCCGGCGCTCCCGAGGGCAGGGCACGGCTTGGCGTGGGGCGGCCCGAGTCGTCCTCGGGCGAGGCCGCGTCCAGCCGCAGCTCGTCCTGGCGCAGCCGTTGATCCATCTCGACCACGTCCTCCTCGGGGACGCCCAGCCGGGCGGCCAGCAGCCGGGGGCTCACCTCCTGCCCCGAGGCGAGCAGGCGGCCCTCCTCCTGCCTCATCCGGAAGAACAGCTTGCGCTGCACGTCCGTGGTCCCGAGCTTCACCAGCCGCCAGTTCTCCATGATGAAGCGCAGCAGGTAGGCGCGGATCCACCAGGCCGCGTAGGTGCACAGCCGCACGCCGCGCTCCGGCTCGAAGCGCTCCACGGCGATGACGAGGCCCAGGTTGCCCTCCTGGACGAGGTCCATGAGGAGCAGGGGAGGGCGGTGGTGCTCGCGGGCCAGCTTCAACACCAGCCGCAGGTTCGAGGCCACCAGCCGGGCCTGGGACTTGGGATCGTGGTGCTCGCGGAAGTGCCGGGCGAGCGCCGCCTCCTCCTCGCGGGACAGGAGGGGATGCCGCCGCACCTCGGCCAGCCACGTGTCGAGCAGCGCGCGATCATCGGGCGTCAGCGCCGCGCGGTGGCCGCGGGACTGCTTCGATGACCGCGCCAGCCGGGCGGGGCGGAAGTGGGGGACCGGAAGCATGTGGGGACCTCGCGGCGGATCACAGACGATCTGGGACCGGTGCCGCCGTGATGCAGCAAGCGTGCGAGGTGGTGGCCGTCCGGAGAGGCGCCGGGCTGCCCGCAAATCCTGCATGCGTGCGGGCGGCCGGGTGCAGAAGGTGCGGGGGCCGGTGTCACGCCCTCAGCCCTCACCTCCGCTGGGGCCCGCGTCCTTCTCCGCGCCGCGCCGCAGGCCCAGGGCCTTCATCTTCTTGAAGAAGGACCGGGGTGGTTCGTGCGTTTGCAGCAGTGGCGCCGAGTTGCAAGGTGTTGGTTTCGCTGGGGTGAGCGGCGAGGCGGAACCTCACCGGGTTGCGTCGGGTGTGTCGCCGGTTGTTGCCGGTGAGCACACGGCGAGCACACGGGAGACCTACTGGCATGGTGGCGTGCCGGGGCTGAAGGTCGGCGACTACGTCCTCCCGCCGAGCATCACGCGGACGCGCTTCATCCTCTCCGCGTATGAGGACGGGGCGACGAGCCGGCCCGGGTACCAGCCCACCCGGGTGTACGTGGCCTCCGAGTACGTCGGTGCGGAGGTGTTCGCCGCCATGTACCCGGGTGGAGGTTGGGTGTACCGCGTGGTGCCCGAAGGCCAGTTCGAGCACGACCCGGACGTCATCGCGCTCGGCAGGTCCTGGGCGTGCGAGCGAGCCCGCGTCGTCGATGTGGTGCCGCTCAGTCCGGACACCATCGAAGGCATCCTTGATTCCGTCATCCGCGAGCTGACGAGCCCGCAGGACCTGCGCGCGCCCACGCAGAACGTGCGCGCGCCCCGGGGCGGGAAGGGCGGTGCGGCATGACCACCCTCGAGTATCCCGAGTGGAAGGACTGGCAGACGACGTGCCGCGTCTGCGAGCGGGTGAAGTGCCCGAAGCCGGAGGCCGTGGGCGAGTGGCTGGCCGAGCTCGTCAAGCAGCTCCATGAGATGGTGCGTCCGGATCTGGGCGAGCACCGGCACTGGCGTCGTCAGGTGGCGTTCTACGAGTCGCTCCTCCAGTGCTCCACGGTGACGTGGTCCTGGGCGCTCCGTGGTGTCTGCCCGGACTGCATCAAGTACGAGGACCCGGAGAAGGCGGCCTATCTCGACTGCCCGGAGCGCGTGGACTTCGACGCCTCCGTCCGCTGGTCCTGTCTCTCCCCGGACTTCACGGCGGTGGGGTTGGTGAGGGCGGTCACCCCAGACGGGCTGGTGCGCGTGCCCGCCGTGTGGCGCGCCCGAGGGCTCTCGGTGCACCCCGGCGTCGACTTCTGGCCCCCCGGGCCCTACTGGTGCATCACCCAGGACCGGACCGGCCGGCGCGTGACGAGGGTGCAGGAGCAGGACGAGGCCATCGCCCTGGCCGAACTGCTCGCCGAGGTGGCCGACTGGGAGTCGCTGGACGTCGCGGCTATCGAGGCCGACAAGGCCTTGCATGAGCGCGTGCGCCACGTCGTTGGCGTGCTGAAGGTGGGAGGTGCGGCATGAACACCTGCCCTCTGCCTTCCTCCGACATCGAGGACCTCGCCGACGCGCTGGACCGCGAGCAGCGCGACCACGAGCGGATGCGTCAGGCATTGATGGAGGTCACCCGCGAACTGGAGCGGCTCCGCCCCATGGAGTTGGCCGCGCGCGCTGTCCTCGGGGTGTGCGACAGCGTCACCACCGGTGCCCAGACGGAGGAGCGGCTGCAGCAACTCGGCCTGACGCTCGACGCCCTCCGGGCCACGCTCGCCGCTCCGCCCGAGGCCTTCACCGCCCAGCACGCGCTGGAGCCCGAGATGCCGGGTCTGCCCAGCGGAGAGGACGTGGACCATGGCTGAGCCTCGCGAGCGGCCCATCCTGTTCTCCGGGCCCATGGTGAGGGCCATTCTCCATGGCCGGAAGACGCAGACCCGGCGCGTGGTGAAGCCGCAGCCCCCAAGCATGGAGGCTGTGCGGTCACTGTCCGGCGACGGCTTCAGTCCGCACCTCATGAGGGATGGCACCTGGACCGTTGCCGGTCCCGTATGGGCGGTCCGCAAGCTGCTCGGCACCGAGCCTCGGTGGCGCTGCCCCTACGGCCGGCCCGGGGACCGGCTGTGGGTGCGCGAGTCGTGGGGGGTGCTCGGCAACATCCGGGAAGCGTCTGCCGAAGATCAGTTTACGGCACACGTTGAGTATTCGGCCGACCTCGCCAAGCGGACCATGACGGTCCACATGGACCAGTGGCGGGGATCCTATGAGCGGCGCGGGAAGTGGCGTCCCTCCATCCACATGCCCCGGTGGGCCTCGAGAATCACGCTGGAGGTGACGGGCGTGCGCGTCGAGCGCCTGCACGACATCTCCGAGGCAGATGCACAGGCGGAGGGTGTCGTCTGCGAGAACCTCGGCCTGCGCGGAGACGTGTGCCGCATCGTCACGCCGAGCCAGCACTGGAAGTACCACTTCCAAAACCTGTGGGCGTCCATCAACACCCTGGAGTCATGGCGCGCCAACCCCTGGGTGTGGGTGGTGGAGTTCCGCCGGGTGGAGGTCGCCAACCCATGACCAGCGACCCGCGCCGCTATGCCCTGGTGGGCTGTGGAAAGGAGAAGCTGGACCGGGCCGCCCCGGCGCGGGACCTCTACACGGGGCCGCTCTTCCGGGCCGCGCTTGAGGTGGCCGAGGCTGAGTTCGGCGCCGACGTCTGGATTCTCAGCGCCAAGTACGGGCTGACCGACCTGGACGAGGTGTTGGAGCCGTACGACCTTCACCTCGATGACCTCACGGGCGACGAGTTGCTCGACTGGGGGCGCGATGTCATCCGCAACCTCACGGACGATGACCTGGGCACCCCGGCGCACCTCACCGTGTACGCGGGCGCGGCCTACGTGAACGCTCTTCGCGCGCACCTGCCTGCTTCCTGGGTCGTGGCCGCCCCGATGGAGGGACTCGGCCAGGGCCATCGCCTGGCGTGGCTGAAGGCCCGTCGAGCCGCGCTCACCGCCACCCCGGCCGCCGCGAACTCGGCGGCTCCATCCCCTTCCGCGGGGCCCTGTGCCTCGCCCTTGGAGCTTCGGATGTCGAACGCAATCCCTACCATGTTGACCCACGCGCAGCGGGGCGAGGCCTTCACTGCGGCCCTGGCGCTCGAGGACGGCCTGAAGGAACTGGAGGACCTCAAGGCCCGGCTGCTCGCCGAGTTGGAGGCCATGGCCGACGCCATGCGCCAGAAGCACGCGCGGTTGATGCGCGCGGCTACCACGGGGGTGAGCCCCGAAGCGCCCGAGCAGCAGTCCCTGCCGCTCGCCGACGCCTCCCCGGTGTCTCCGGTGCAGACCACCGCGACGGCCTCCGCTGACGAGGACGAGCCGCCTCCTTCGTCTCCCAGCGGGAAGAGCCGCTCCCGCTCGCGCAAGGGTGCACCGGAGGAGAAGGGAACGAAGCGCGCCGCGGCGAACTCGGCCCGGACCGCCTCGAGCGCCCAAGCCAACGCCAGCCCGGGGGCGGAGGTGGACGACTCCGTGCCGGCTCCTCGCGTGCCGTGCTGCGAGTGCGGTGACTCGGTGGCGGACCATAAGGACGGCACGGGCCGGTGCCTCCGTGTGAGGGGGATGAGCAAGTGCAAGTGCAAGCGCTTCACCCCCGCGGCTGTCGAGCTCGGGGGGTGGCCGGGGTGGAAGGTGCGCCCCCACAAGGGCAGCCTGAGCACCGGGCGGGGCGGAGAGCAGGGGTGCACCATCGTGGCGACGTGGCAAGGCGGAGAGTCGGAGACCCCTCCGGTGTGGTGGGTGCCGGGTTACGGCCTGGCCTTCCAGGACGGTGAGGCGGTGAACTGCGTCTACAGCTACCTGGGTGAGAGCGCCACCACGCTGACGTACGAGAAGGACACGCGCTGGAACTGGGTGCCCAGGCCGGTGCTGCGCGCGGTGGCCGAGTACCTGGGAGCGACGTGGCCCGAGAAGCAGGAGGCGTCTGCCGAGCCTTCGCCCGCCGCCGAGCCCACGGAGGAACTGCCGCGCATGGAGACCACGCCGGACCACCCGTGCGAGTGCGACGGGTGCGGCAGCACCTTCAAGGCCTCGGAGTTCCAGCCGGTGGGTGAGGGGGAGAGCAGGGGCTTCTACTGCGCGCCCTGCAAGGCGGAGGTGGACGACTTCGACAGCGCCAAGCCGGACGCCAAGGATTCCCTGGACGACAAGCTGCGCCGTGCGGAGAGCCAGCGCAAGGCGCCGCTCCCGGCCCCCGACTGGACGAAGGCGCTCGACAAGACGGCGCTGCTCGACTTCCTTGAAGGGCCACGCCGTTCCTCCATGGAGTACCTCGACGAGCTCGAGGTGACAGGCACCAACAGTTCCTGCGATGGGTGTGGAGAGGGAGCGATCAGCGATCCTCCTACCCGGGCCCGGCTGTCCTTCACGCGGCGGCACCGGCCCCAGGGCGGGACGACGTGGGAGGCGGAGAAGGACCCCAAGGCCGGCGCCGTCATGTTCAGCCGGTGGAAGTGCCAGCGCTGCACTGAGGCGCTCCTCCCCACCACCAAGGCGTCAAAGACGCGCCGCTCGAAGGGCACTCCGAAGGAGGCTCCAGCACCGGCCCTCCCCGCCTCCGAGCCCGTGACTGCACCGGCGGCCCCGGTCACGTGGCGCGTCGAGCTGCCGGAGCGCAATGAGGGACACACCATCATTCGCCTCTGGCTTGTGAACGACGCCACCGGCGAGCGCAAGCCGGCCACTTGGTGGAGCGGGGTGTCCTCGCTGCGTCGAAGCCACCACCTCTCCGGCAAACTGGAGGGCGAGCAGCTCGCGGCCCACATGGAGTTGGAGTCCTGGTGGGCGGACAACGCGGACAGCGTGGTGAAGCCGCTCGCCGAGGACTGTCGCGAGGGCCGGGTGCCGGGACTGAAGGTGTACGAGCCCGAGACGCTCGGCGCCGGGCCGCACATCTACGCCCTCTCCAATTGCCGGACGCTTGAGGCATGGGAGGGGGAGGGGGAGAAGGCAGAGCCTCACGTTGACTTCGTCTCGCCCACCGCGCGCGGCGACGTGCAGCTCCGGGTTGGACCCTTCGTGCTGAGCCCTGACGGGCACCTGACGACGGCCGACACCGAGGCCTTGGACTGGTCTGCCGAGAACGAGGGCGTGGTGGCGGAGGCGGAGGACTTCATCAGGCGGGGCTTCATCTTCGAGCTGCGCCAGGAGGTGGTGGCGTGAGGATCGCGGCGCACATGAAGCCGATCGCCGTGGTGCTCTTCGCGGGCGGCGGTGGCGCAGACACGGGCATCGAGGCCGCGCTGGGCAGGCCCGTGGACGAGGCCGCCAACCACAACGCCGTCGCCATGGCCGTCCACAGGGCCAACCACCCGCGCACGCGGCACCATGTCGCGAACGTCTGGGAGGTGGACCCGCGCACGGTGGCTGCCGGGCGGCCGGTGGGCTTGCTGTGGGCGAGTCCCGACTGCACCCACTTCAGCAAGGCGAAGGGTGCCAAGCCCCGCGAGCAGGGCATCCGCTCCCTCGCGTGGGTCGTCCGCGACTGGGCCCGGGACGTGGGCCCGGACGTCATCATGCTGGAGAACGTGGGGGAGTTCGTGGACTGGGGGCCGCTGTACGAGGTGGGCCACGTCGCGCCGGACGGCCGCGTGCTGCAGGAGGGTGACAGGCTGATCGGCACGCCCATCCCCGAGCGCAAGGGGGAGACGTTCCGGGAGTTCGTGAGCGAGTTCGGAGGCCTGGGGTACTCGGTGGCTTGGCGGCTGCTCAATGCCTGTCACTACGGCGCGCCCACCAGTCGAGTGCGCCTCTTCCTGGTGGCGCGGAAGGATGGGCAGCCCATCACCTGGCCCGAGCCCACGCACGGCCCGGGCCGCGCCCACCCCTACCGGACGGCGGCGCAGTGCATCGACTGGTCCATTCCGTGCCCATCCATCTTCGAGCGGAAGCGGCCCCTGGCCGAGAAGACGATGTGGCGCATCGCCGAGGGCATCCGCAAGTACGTCCTGGAGAACCCCCGGCCGTTCGTCGTCGGCGTAGGTGGGCGAGCTGGTCAGTCGTCCGCGACTCCCGTTGACGCACCGGTGGGCACCATCACCGCGAAGAACGACAGGGCCCTCTGCGTGCCCACCCTCATCCAGACGGGGTATGGCGAGCGGAAGGGCCAGGAAGCGAGAACGCTGGACCTGCACACCCCACTCGGCACGGTGGTGGCCGGGGGCTGCAAGCACGGGCTCGTGGCCGCCTTCCTGGCGAAGCACTACGGGGACAGGGGGCAGCGGCCCGGGATCCCCATGACCGAGCCGATGTCGACCGTCACCGCGACGGACCACCACGCGCTGGCCACCGCCACGCTCGGGGTGCCGGGCTCGGCGGGGGGCTCGGACCGCACCACCGAGGTGCGTGCCTTCCTGACAACGTACTACGGCGAGGGCTCGGTGGGGCAGCGGGTGGACCGGCCCCTGCGCACCATCACCGCCAAGGCCCGGCTGGGACTCGTGACGGTGGAGGGGGTGGACTACCAGATCACCGACATCGGCATGCGCATGCTGGAGCCCCACGAACTCCTCCGGGCGCAGTTCGGCCGCTTCGCGGACGCCTACGACATGATCGCCGCCCGCTCGAAGGCCGAGAAGGTGCGCCTCATTGGCAACAGCGTCTGCCCCGAGGTGGCCGAGGCGCTGGTGCGCGCCAACCTGGGCGAGCGGATGCCCGCGCGGGAGGCTGCGTGAGCGCGCTCCGAGCTCCATTCCCCTGGTTCGGTGGCAAGTCCCGGGCGGCCCCTCTCGTCTGGCAGGCCTTCGGGGACGTGGCCAACTACGTGGAGCCCTTCGCCGGCAGCCTCGCGGTGCTGCTCGCCCGGCCCACGCCTCCGCGGGTGGAGACCGTCAACGACAAGGATTGCTACCTCGCCAACTTCTGGCGGGCCGTCCAGGCCTCGCCGGACGAGGTGGCCTACTGGGCGGACAGCCCTGTCAACGAGGCGGACCTGCACGCGACTCACCGATGGCTCATCAACGGGGAGGACGAGGCGGCGCGTCTGCGCAAGGCGTCGAACGTGGCGCTGCAGGCCCTCACCTCGGGGGACGTGGCGGCGGCTCAAGCGGCGCTCCGTGCCGGCCAACTCGAAGGGCGCCCGCTGGGTGCAGCGCTGCGCGAGCGACTGCGCAAGGATGAGAGTTACTTCGACGCCGAGGTAGCCGGGCGCTGGGTGTGGGGAATCAGCCAGTGGATCGGCTCGGGCTGGTGCGCTCAGCCCGCGTGGGAGGAGCAGGACGCCGCCGGCGCCGAGAAGACGTGCGGCATCCACACCGCCGAGTACGAGAAGCGCCCCGCACTCGACAAGCCCGGCCGGGGCGTGCACCAGCTCGCGGCGCGGGAGACGGGCACGTACCGCGAGGGCACCTTCTCCTACGACTGGAACGTGTCGCTCGCGAACTCGGTGAACTGGACTGGAGGTTTCCGAAAGGGGAGTTCACAAGGGGTGCACGCCAGGTGCTTCAGACCCCGGCAGCAGATGCCGATGCTCCGCGGCGACAGCGGGGCCGCCGGGGCCGGAGTACACGCCTCAGGCAAGAAGGGAACCATCCTCGAGTGGATGCAGGCCCTGGCCGCCCGGCTCCGCTACGTCCGCGTCTGCTGCGGGGACTGGAAGCGGGTGCTGACGCCGTCCGTCACCGAGGCGATCGGCACCACCGCCGTCTTCCTGGATCCGCCGTACAGCGCGGCCGCTGGCCGGGACCCGAGCATCTACGCGGAAGAGGACCTCGACGTCGCCCACGCGGTGCGCGAGTGGGCCCTCGCCAACGGGGACAACCCCAAGCTGCGGATCGCCCTGTGCGGCTACGAGGGCGAGCACGCCATGCCGGGCAGCTGGCGGTGCGTGGCGTGGAAGGCCCCGGGGGGGTACGCGGCGAGCGCCGGCAACAAGGCCAACGCCCAGCGTGAGCGCATCTGGCTCTCCCCTCACTGCCAGCCGGCTCGACAGTCGGACCTCTTCAGCTTCGCGGGGGCCACACCATGACGTGCGCCAGCATGCCCCAGGAGGTGCTGGAGCTCCGTGCCCAGCTCGAGCTGGAGCGGCTCGCCCGGGCCCGGGTCGAGGCGAAGCTCGAGGGCTTTCGGGAGGCCGTCGCCCTCTTCCTGTCCGGGCGCCAGGTGGAGGCCCCCGCCCCCCGTCACGCCCCGTCACGCCCCGAGCAGCGTGACAGCGTGACAGCCAGCGTGACACCCCCCACCGGGAAGGAGCGGGAACAGGCGCTCGCCACAGTGAGAAAGCAGAATGAGAGGGCGCGGAAGCGCAGCGTGACAGGCCAGCGTGACAGCGTGACACCCAGCGTGACACGGAGGAAGGAAGAGAAGAATAGAAGTATAGAAACCCTCCTCCCTCCTCCTCCCTCCAGCGCGGAGGCCCGAGGGACGCTGGTGCTCGTCACGGCGAACGCGCGTGACTCCCAGCGCGAGAAGCCGCGAGAGCACCGCACCCCGGACACCCTCCCGCCCGAGGTGCAGGCGCTGCGCAACGGGTGGAACGAGCTCGCCGCGCCCCATGGCTTCGCCCCCTGGGGGGAGCGCACCTCGGCGAAGCTGCTGCGGGACGCCCTCACCGCCCTGGAGCGCCGGCCGCTCGAGGAGTGGTTCAAGGCCTTCGCCCTGGTGCCGCGCTCCAACGTGTGCCGCGGCGAGCTCTCCAGCGGCCAGCGGGCCACGGTGGTGAAGCTGCTCGTGGGCACCACCCGGGACGGGTACACCTGGGCCGAGAAGCTGCTGGGCGGGGAGTGGACGATTGACCCGGAGCCCCGGGGCGAGCAGCCCCTGCCCGGGACTCCGGCCGCCGAGAGCTCCGCCCCGGCCGAGGACACCCCCGCGGCGGGCGCCTGGCGGCAGATGCTCGAGGCCCTGCGCGCGGACGGCAAGCACTACGCGCTCAACTGGCTGGCGAAGCTGCGCGCGCGGGGCGTGGACGAGGGGGTGCTGGTGCTGGAGTGCACGGACCGCTTCCACGTGGACTGGCTGAGCGACCACTACGGCGGGCTGCTCGGGCGCATGGCCGAGATTCAGGGACTCTCCGGCGTGCGCTTCGTCAGCCCGGACGGGGAGGGCGCGCCATGAGCACCGGCCGCAAGCGCCGCCCGGCGGACACCAGCTCTCGACGGGCAGAGCAGGCGGCGTTGCCACTCGCCCCTCCTGCCGAGCCCACCTCCCAGCCGGCCGCACCACAGGCCCGCGCCGAGCTGCCCGCGGCGCCTCGCCCCGTGCCGAAACGTCAGCCGGAGGCACCCCAGCGCCCTGCCGCCGGGGGCTGGGAGGTGCTCTGGGTGCGGTGCGAGGAATGCGGCCGGGGCCGCCACGTGGACGCGGCCGGCCGGCACGGCGCCATGCCCGTGCGGCAGGTGACGCTCGAGGGCCACCCCACCTGGCCCCGGTGTCAGCACGCCGTGCCGTACTGGGAGAACTGCCGCGGTGCCCCGGTGGCCCCGCCCTGCTGCCTGGAGTCCACGCCATGAGCTGCCCCCTGCCGAAGTCCATCCGCCTCACCCTGCCGTACCCCCCGAGCGCCAACACGTACTGGAAGCCCGCCCCGGGCCGCGGGCTGGTGCCCTCGGACGAGGCCCGCAGGTACAAGGCCGCCGTCGAGCTGATCGCCCGGCGCGAGGGCGTGCTGCCCCTCACGGGCCCCGTCCGCGTCACCCTCCGGGTGTACCGCCCGCGCCGGGTGGGAGACCTGGACAACACGCGCAAGGTGCTGCTCGACGCCCTGCAGGGCTGGGGCTTCCTCGATGACGGCCAGGTGTCCGAGGACCACGGGTACCGGCTGGACGACGACCCCAAGCACCCCCGCGTGGAGGTGCTGCTCGAGGGCGAGGCCTTCGCCACCGCCGCCGAGGCCGAGTCCCACCGCCGCGCGCGCGCCGAGCGCAGCGCCCGGGCCCGGCGGACCCGCAACGCCAACCGCCTGTTGAAATACCGCAAGCAATTGCGTCTCTCGCCCTCCACCCACTCACCGAGGAAGCCATGACAGTCTTTAATGACTTGCGTCGTCCCAAAACCGTCACCTGCGCGTGCGGCGCGGTGCTGCAGGTGAAGCCCAAGGGCCGCCTACCCTGGCGCTGCGACGAATGCTGGTGGAAGCACACGCTGGCGCGCCAGCGCGGCGAGCCCACCCCCTCCCGCCCGGCGCACCTGGAGCCCGAGGCGCGCGACTCGCTGGGTATGGGCCCCGAGCGGCCCGAGCTCGGGATGACGGAGGTGGAGTACGTCCGCTGGAAGGTGAAGCGGATTGTGCAGCTCTACCGCTCCGAGACGGAGCTCTCCGCGCAAGCGATTGCCGAACGCCTGGGCCTGAGCCTGAGCACCGTGACGAACGTGCTCAACAGGCACGGCATTCACTGCCGCGGGGACGGCCGGGCCGTGCTCGCCGCCGGGCCACCTGCCTGAGTTGGTTTGGGTTTCCGGCATGCCGGATTGTTGACGCAAGCCCTCCCCGCTGGGAGGGATGACGTATGGCTTCCGCAGCTCGCCTCTTGCCTGTCCCCCCCGCGTCCACCCCGCCTGGCTCCTCTGGGAGCGAGGGACAGCCACGCGCGCAGGTGGCCGCGCCTGCCTCGGCCCAGGAGCCCTTCGCCTTCCTCGCCGAGGTGCCCACGCGGGAGAAGCGGCGGGTGGCGCGGGCCCACCGGCCGCACCTGCGCGGGCGCACCCCTCCCGCCGGGGCGCCTCGCCAACCCCTGCTGCCCTTCAACCGCGCGCGGCAGGAGAAGCTCCTCACCCCGGAGCTCGCCGAGTCCATCGAGGGGGCGCTGGCCGTGGTGCGCGGGCCCGCCGCCAACGGACGCCGGCAGCTGCAGGCGAAGGCCACGGGCCAGCGGGTGAAGGTGGACGCCACCCGGCTGTCCCGCCAGCAGCGTGCCGCCGAGGCCACCCTGCTGCAGCTGCTGGTGCCCTTCCTCCGGGCCGAGGTGGAGCACGCGTACACGCACCACGCGCGCACCCACCTGGAGAAGGAGGACTTGCTGCAGGAGGCCCTCGCCCGCGCCCAGCGGCTGTGGGTGGGCTTCGAGTCCGGCTGGGCCGGCCCGGGCAAGACGCTCTACCCCGCGTACGTCATGAAGGCCGTCCGCCAGCACCTGGGCAACGTCCTCGAGGAGGCGAAGCTGGTGCGCCCCACCCAGTGGGGGCGGAAGCTGGCCGCCCGCGCGCGCCGCCGCGTGGCCCGGGAGAGTGTCTCCTACGAGGAGGCCCTGAAGACGGAGGGCGCGGACCAGGCCACCTCCCTCGGGCTGCAGCTGGGGGCCACCCTGGCCGGGGATCGCGAGTACCTCGAGCACGCCGACGAGCGCGACGAGCACCGGGAGGAGCGCGCCCAGCAGCTCGCCGCCGTGGCCGCCCTCAAGCGCCTGCCGAAGCTGGAGCGCCTGGCCGTCGCCGTCCCCATGGGCCTCGCCCGCGAGCAGCTCTCGGACGCTCAGCTCGCCCGCCGGCTGAAGTGCACCCTGGAGGAGCTCCACGCCGCCCGGGCCCGCGGGCTGGCCGCCCTGCGCAACGCCCTCCAGGAGGCCGCCTGATGCCTCGCATCGTCGCGAAGAAGGACGGGACGTGCCGCACCTGTGGCGGGCGCGTCCGCAAGGGCGAGTACGCCGACTTCCAGGCGGACAAGGGGCTCGCCCACCCGGAGCCCGCGTGTGCCCAGGGGGCCGCGCGCCACCGTCCCAACATCCGCGCGGGCACCTGCACCTGCGGCACCCACGTCCCTCCCGGGAAGGGTCACCTCAGGCTGGTGGAGGACAAGGGCCCGGGCCTGGGGAAGCGCTGGGCGGTGGACTGCGCGCGCTGCGCGGGCTTGTGACGTACATCGTGGCTTGGGTAGGGTCCGCTCCTGCTCGGAGTGCCGTCGTGCCTCTGGGCTCGAGGAGGGGAGTCTATGAGAGCGGTGTGTTTAGGGGTGATGTTCTTGTTGCTTCCGGGATGTTTCCGGGTCGTTGTGGACTCGCCAGCCGGGCGCAGCGGACAGCAAGGCGAGAACGGTGGCGTGAGTTTCATCGGACTGACGACCGTGACGGCCGACGCTCGCGAGTGCACGTACGGGATTGCCAAGGTCGAGACGTATATGCCCTTTTGGGGTTGGCTGCTGGGTGTGTTTACCGCCGGCATCGTTCCAGGCATGACGGCACAGTACCACTGCGCTGCCCCTCCCCCAGTGCATGGAAACACGACCGCGACGCCGCCCGCAGTTGCTGTGATGGGGGCTCCACGGGAGAAAGAACGGCAGGAGCGGATTGCGGCTCCCTCCCGCGCCGCAGAGGAAACAGGAATAGGGCAGCACGCTGCGGAGATGCAGGCGGTTGCAACGTCCACGGCGTCTCCCGTCGCACCACTCCATAACCCAGCACCCGTGGCCACCGTCCAGACTGTGAATGGGCCGGTCTCTGCTGATGGAACGCCCATGCGGCTACCGGACGGTACGATAAATCCAGCTTTCATCAATCCGCCATCTGGGTATCGCAGTCCGGAGGGGTATCAGAAGGCTCGCTGGGGCATGTCCGAAGACGAGGTGAAGCTGGTCTATCCTGAAGCGCAGGCTGTCGAGCAGGGAATGTGGCTCGCCGGCGAGACGGCCGGTCACAAGTCATTGACGGCATTTGGATTTGGCGATCATCGCTTGTCATTCGTTGCGATCCAGCTACAAACGACGCGTCCAACGGTGGCGCAATATATTGAGGATCATCGCAGCCTCAAGGCGCTGCTTGTCCAAAAGTACGGGCCGCCGATGTATGATACTGTCAGATGGAGGGAGGGGAAAAGCTTTCTTGGAGATAGCCCTGATGGTCTATCGACTGCCCTGAGAATGGGATATGCCTCGCTTGAGACGCAGTGGATTACGGGCGAGACGATGATTCGTCTGGATTGCGAGGCGAAGGACTTCACGCCGAAGATCAGCATTACCTACGCAAGTATGCGGTTGGCTTCAAAGATGGTCGAAAGGCAGAACCAAGCGAAGGCAGACGATCTTTAATCGCAGCATCGCCGACGCTTCTCCGAGGAGCACACGTCATTCCTCGGAGAACCGATGATGCCCCGTACCCTGTTGCTCCTGCTTGCCGTCGCCTGTGGCTCTGCCCCGTTGTCCCCGCTGCCCTCCATGCCGGATGCGGGGACCACGACGAGCAGCGGCCCACAACCACCCCTCTCCTGCTCGCCGCGGGCCATGCTCGGCAGGCCTACGGCGGCAATGGAGACAGCGTGTGGTACGCCGTGCATTTACACCACGCAGACGTCCGGCACGTCATTCTCGGAGTGGTGGCTCTATTGCCCCGGAAGCCCTGCCTGCAGAAGGGACTGCCCGGAGGCCGTCACCTTCTTCGCCCTGGACGGCACCGTCTTCACCTGGGCGAGCAACACGCCCTACCCGTAGTCAGAGGGTGCCGGCCGCCTGGGCCAGGAACGTCACCCCGTCAATGTTGATGGGAAAACTGCCCCGTATCGGGGTGACTGCTCCGGTGCTTGCGGCGATCCGGATGGTGGCCGGTCCAAGTTCTCCCGCGCACATGTAGTCCGCGGTGAAGGCAGGCCGATCCCCAGCGTCCAGGTAGAACGCCACCTCCCCCAACGTGCCCGTGTTGACACACCCCTCCAGGCGGATCTCCCCCAGAGAGTTCATCCGATACCTGGGAGCCACCTTTCCAGATGGGGGCACCCAGCCAACACCGCTCGCAGCGAGCGGATAGCGGTAGAGAAAGGTGTCCGCGAGGAGGACGACGCGCACCGAGTCCACATACACGAAGTAGCTGCTGGTGCCGGACTTCGAGACGCCGACGCTGGCGTAGCGCGCGGCGAGAGGGACGGTGGTGGGGCGGGCCCGGACACCCAGTATCTGCCAGACGTCAGACCCGGCCGAGTACGTCTCGGACACCTTCACGCTGCCCACGGTACTTCCCGCGGCGTCGTACCAGAATAGCCACAGCGCGGCGGTGTGGCTGAGGTTTTCGGGCGCTGGTACCAAGACGACAGCGGAAGGCGTCAGCCTGTCACCAGGCCGCACGGTGAATCGCTGGCTCTCCAACGTGGGTGTGCCCGTGCCCTGGAGGCGCACCGACCTGGAGCCGCTGAACACCGTGCTCGTCTCCGCCACCGCATCCACGCCCCAGGTGCCGCCCACCAAACGCCATGCGGCCGGAGGGCTGGATGGATCGGGATGGGACTCGAGGTCGGAGTTGAGAGGCAGCGCGGACCAGGTGACGTTCTGCGCGACATCACTCGGGGTGACGTACCTCGGGGCCAGTGTCACCTCCTCCGAGGCCGGGCCCACGTTGCCCTTCCTGTCTCGGGAGCGGACGCGGGCGTACTTCGTTGCTCCCGCCGTGAGTCCCGTCACGTCGAAGCACGTGGAGTTGCTCACCTCCCGCCGCGTGGCGCTGGAGAGGGCAGCGCCCGGGGTATCGTAGACGTGGAGTTCGTACTCCTCGGCGCGCGGGCCGCCCGAGGTGATGTTGGGGGCGGTGAAGGAGAGCACCGCGCCGGTGACGCTGTTGGTGACGCCGAGTCCGGAGGGAGCGGCGGGCCCGGTGAAGGGGGCGCCCGGGGCGATGCCGGCGCGGGACTCCATGGACAGCCAGGCTGCGGGCCCGAGGGAAGGCTTGCCGAGCAGGCGCAGCGTCGTCTTGGCGCTGGTGGAGGAGAGGGAGTGCGTCACCTGCCGGACGGCCAGGCGCTGCTCGGCGTTGAAGTTCACGCCGTTGGGGGTGAGGGCCACCAGGTCGGCTAGTTCGAGGGCCGGGTGGAAGCCCACCTCCACCGTGGCCCCGGCGTCCATGGTGGAGAGGTCGGCCAGGGCCAGGTCCGCGAGGCGCCCAGCCTCGGCGGCGGTGCGCAGGTTGGTGGAGGCCCCCTCGGTAACCCGCATGAGGCGGTGCAGGCGGGTGCCTCCGCTCGTCAGCCAGCCGAAGCGGGCGAGGGCGGTGGCGGACTCCCGGCGCACCGTCTTGCGCTTGGGCTGCCCGGCCGCGTCCAAGTCCGAAGCGTCCGGGTACACCACCTCCACCGCGGTGCGGACGTCCTCGAGCCCCATGCGCAGCTCGCCGAGGTACTGGTAGTCCGAGGCGGTGTACGTCCACACGGGCGCGGTGGCCGTCCTGTCCGGGCCCCACAGCCACAGGCCCCAGTCGCCGGTGTCCGGGCGCAGCTTCCAGCGCACCTCCCAGCCCCGGCCCACGGCCAGCTTCGAGAGCGCGTCCATGCAGGGCTCGTAGTCCTGCTTGTACTTCCCCAGGGCCTGGGCGGAGGCCACCGGGGTGTAGAGCGCGAAGTCGGAGAGCTGGGCGTCGGTGAGGATGGCGTTGCACACCGTCTCCAGCGGCACGCCGCCGTCGCTGCCGTACACCTTCTCCTCGTCCGTCCACACGTCCTGGAGGGCGGAGGACAAGTCCCTGCCGGTGAAGGTGATGATGTCCGGGTTGCCGGAGTCCACCGAGTCGATCCGGCCGAAGAAGAGGGGCAGCCACACCGGGAGGACGGGCTGCCCGCGAACGCCTACGGCCACCTCCACCCGGAAGCGCCGGTTGGGGTCCACGAGCGGCGCGTAGCTGCCGGCCAGGTTGTTGGCCAGGGAGCTCGTCATCAGCGGGGCGAGGGAGAGGCCGCGCACCTGGCGCATGAGGCGGACGGTGGCCTGCCCCACGGGCATGTCGAGGTTCTCATCTACGTCCACGCCCTCAAGGAAGTCCCGGCCCAGGAGGTTGGTGAGATCCCACCACTGGCCGTCCGGGCCCAGAATGCGCACCCGGCCGCGGGCGTGGTAGCCGGCGGGGTGCGTGAGGATGCGAATCAGTTGCTCGGTGAGGGGGCGCATGCCCAGGAGAAGCGGTGCTCAGGTGCCGTAGAGCGTGAACTCCACCCGCTCAGCCACGCTGGTGCGCAGCGGCAGCGCCTGCGAGGGGCCTACCTCGCCGAGGCACAGCACGCCGCCAGCTGGCAGGCGAGGATCCTCCACCAGCACGTACGGGAGAGCGGGCCACGGCCGTGTCTCGTGAAATGCAAACAATGCTGGCATCCACGCGTCTGGTGCTGCGAATGGAAGTATAACGACGTCGTCGACGTCGAAGACAGTCTGGCCTGGCGGGACGGTAAAGCCAAACGCCTGATCGTCTTCGTTGAATATCAATCCCGGCGGTAGTGGATCGGATGGGAAATTGATACCGTTATACCACCTGCCGGATGATGAATTCCAAGCAACGTGGTTCCAGGCAGACGCGCCGGGGGACACAAATCGACTGTAGAACATAACCGTAAAGCCACCATCCATCTGCGCCGCCCATGACACTGAGCCGCCTGCGGAAATGCGGAGATTGGCAATGCCTCTCCAGGGGAATACGGTAGAACGACTTACGCCGCTATGTGACACGGGGAACACGCAACGGGATGTGTACAGGAACGCTTCGGGTGTGGTGTCGTCGTCAAATGACAACACATCTCCATCACCCAGCACCAGCGCGCGCAGCAAATGTGCCTCAGGCACCATCAGTAGCCCCGAGGTGTAGCGCAGGTCTGCTTTGCGCACCCTGGCCGTGGAGCGCGGGGCGCCGTTGAGGGTGCGCGCCATCTCTCCCAGCGTCACCGGTTGCCACTCGGAGGCCGTTGCCTGCACCGCTACCCCGTTGATCTTCAAGAGGCTCATGGCGTCGTCAACCCCACATCCTGCCCGTACGGCTTGCGGCCGCGCCCGCCCCGGCTGCCGGCGCTGCGGTAGGCGACGTTGCCCAGGCGCGTCTCCAAGGAGGCCATGGCCGCGTTCTCGTCCTGCACGTACACGTTGATGGTGTCCACCACGGGGCCGGACGGCGCCGGGGCAGGCCCCGCGGGCGAGCTCGGCGCCGCGCCACCGCCCGCCCCGGCCGGGATTGAAGGCGTGGAGGTGGGGAGCGGCAGGGGGGAGGGGCGGGCATTCTGCGCCTCGAAGCTGCGCAGGGCATACTTCCAGCTGGAGGGGACGTTGGTGAGGCTCGCCGTCATCTTGTCCACCGCCGCAGTGGCCTGCAGCACCGCGGCGGCCTGCTCGGCCTGAGCCAGGGCCGTCTCGTAGGTGGCGTGGTGCAGTTGGTTGATGGCGCTCCTCAGGCCCGAGGTGTCGGACTTCGCCCCCTCCAGCCCCTCCGCCCACTCCAGGAGGAAGCCCAGGGGCTTGCCGCCGAAGAGGGTGATGTCGCCGAGGCTGCGCAACACCCCCTGTACCGCCCCCACAATCCCATTCCACGCTTCGCGGATGCCCAGGACGATCGTCATCACCGTGAGTCCGGCCGTCTTGAACACTTCGAAGAGCGTCTTCAGCGCCACCTCCACCAGGTACTTCACCGGCTGCATGACGGCGGAGAGGACCTGGCCGAGCACCTGGAAGAGCGGGGCCAACATGGTGCCCAGCAGCTGGAAGAGCGGGGCCAGCGGCTCGAGCACCTCGCCCACGGCGGTGAGCGCGGGGGACAGTCCGGACACCACCGACATGGCGAGGGTGGAGAGCCCGCCGATCAGCGGTTGCAGGGGCACCACCAACTGGCCCAGCGTGTCGGCCACCCGCTGAATGAGGGTGCCTACCATCTCCACCAGCGTCTTGAACTGCTCCGAGCGGGTGAGCAGATCGCCAAGGACGGCGGCCACCGCGCCGAGGGGGCCCGCGACGGTGGCTCCCTGGATGCCGGATTCGACGATCCCGGGTGCCTCGCCCATCCGCCCCAGGGCCTTGGACGCCAGCGCGTCCCGGGCCTGGGCGAGCGTCTCAGCGAGCTGCTTTGCCCGCTCGGCGATCGCCTGCTGCGCCTCCTTGGCGGCGGCAATGGCTGGCGTCAGGCTCTCCCGGAAGAGCAGCTCAAACTGAGGCGCCATCACGTTCTGGGCGAGCCATGCCTGTGCCTTCTCCATCAAGTCTTTCTGTTGGAGCGCCAGGTCAACCAGTCCGCTGGCCACGTCACGAGCAACGTCCAGTGCATCCTTCGCGAACTTCGCCGCGTCATCCGCTACCCGCTTCATCTCGTCGAGCGTCTTCGTCCCCTCGACGGTGTTGGGGTCTCCGATCTCCGGCAGGTTGATGGAGGGCAGTTCGACGCTGAATCCGAAGTCCTTCTTGAGCAGCGCCATGCCCCTGTCGTACGAGGCCTTCGCGGTGGTGAGCATGTCCACTGCTCCCGAGGCGCCATCCTTCAGGGCCTCGCCCGCCTTGTTGGCGATCTCCTGCACGCCCTCCATTGCCTCGCGCGCCTTGGCGCTGCCCGCGTCCCAGAGCTTCGTCACGCCCTGGTCCAGGTACTCCAACATCTTCTTGCCCGAGGTGTTGGCCATCGCCTCGAACATGGCGGACACCTTGTCGGCGCCCACCCACTTCGCCACCGGCGCGGCCATCTTCGCGATCCATCGCACCTGTGCTGCGATGAATTCGAAGGCCGCCTCCACGCCACGACGCAGGAAGCCCGTCAGAGACGAGAACATCTCCCCGACAAAGCTGGAGATAGTCTTCCCCAGCGCCACGGCCTCCTGGGTGATGCCCTCAAACCAGGCCTTGATCCCCTCTCCGGACTGCTCCCAGGTGTCGCGGAGCACGGCCGCCAGCACCACCAGCGAGCCCACCGCCAGGGCGATGGCGCCCACGGTGGCCAGGACCGGAGAGGCCGCGAGCGCCAGGGCCTTGAACTTCGCCGCGCCCACGGCGAGTGCCGCGGGGATGGCGACGATGGCGCCCTTGATGGCGGACACCACCTTGTCGAAGCCGGAGCTCACCCGCCCGACGTCGAGCATCTTGAACGTCTTGCTCGCGTCGGACTTGCCGAGCTCGCCCAGTTTCTTGGTGAGGTCTCCCACCTTATTGATCGTCATGACGACGGACGCCGCCATGGACGAGAAGCCCTTGCTCACCGCGGTGGCGGCAGGCCCGGCCACCCGCGCGAGCACCACCGTCCCCTCGGCAAAGCTCTTCGTGAAGACGAGCGAGCGCTCGAGCACCTTGGCCAAGCCCCCCACAACAGTCGCAATCTTCACGAACGCGACGATTGCATCCTTCTGTTCGGAGGTGAGGTTGCGCCAGGTGGCCACGGCCGTCTTCACCCATACCGTCATTTCCTGGACGAGAGGGATGAAGACGGAACCCACCTCCTTGCCCAGCGTCTGGAGCGAGCCCGTGAGATCATCCAGTGCCTTCTTGGCGGGCTCGGAGGTCTTGCTCGCTACGGCGAAGGCGCCGGCAGCAACGGCAGCCACCGACAGCAGGCCGTCCGAGAAGTCACCCAGGGCAGCTGCGGCCTTGGACATGTGCTCCTCGATGGTGTCCGCCGTCTCCTCGATCTTCTCCATGATGGCGTTGAGGTTCTTCACCGCCTCGCCGATGGCGGCGGTGACGGAGACGTAGAGGTCTCCGACCTTCAACCCACCTGGACCGTTTCCCGCGCCGGCCATGGCTCAACTACCTCTCCGGGCCTATTCGGCCTCGTAGATGACGGTGGAGTGACTGGTCATCGGACGTCCGTCCCGATGGGGCGCGGGCGGCTCACGTCCGGACGTCACGCTTTCTGCCTCCATGATCGCGTCTGCGGCCAAGGAGAGGATGTCCTCGAAGGGCTGTTCGCGCGCCGTGGCGAGCGTCCACCCCATCAGTCTGGCGACCCGGACTTCGAGGGCTCGGTCTGGGTCGCCTCGGAGTTTCCCTTGATGTGCTCCAGCGCGACGCCCGAGTGGGCCATGGCGCCGTTGATGTCGTCCTGCAGGTCCATCAGCCAGTCGGACTCGATGATCGTCTCCAGGTCCTCGGGGTTGCGTCGGTTGAACCGGGGGCGCACGGCGTCGGGGAGATAGATGACGCACGCGGCCATCCGCGCCATCACCCGCATGCCGCCATCCAGACCGATCGGCTTGTTGTCCTTGTCCGCGTCCCCGGCCTTCTGGGCCTCGGCCATGACCATGGCCGCGAGCGACGGCGAGATGCGCCGGAGGGCGAGCGTAACGGGCGTGCCGCCGATGTTGATGGTGACCGTCTTGTAGAGGCGGGGGGGGGAATTGAATGCATCGGTGGGCATATGGTCTCTGCGTGAGGATGGAGGGTGAGAGGGATTAGAATGCCACGGGCGGGCCGCTGAACTTCAGCCCGTAATCGAACGCCTGCGAGGTGCCGGCCTCGAAGTCGTTCGGGTCCGACTCGATCGAGACCTTGTAGCGCTTGCCCTTGCTGCCGGCGGACGCAGTCGGATTGGTCACGACGGAGATGTAGAAGTGCGTCTGGTTTTCCGAGGCGGCCGCCATCACCTCCTGGGTCGGGCTGCCCTGGCGCCGCTTGCCGGAGATGTTTCCGCTGAGCTCCGTCCAGACGATCGTGTTCTCGTCGTAGCCGTCCGAGTTGAGGAACTTGTCGGTTTCGTGGACGTTGTTGCGGGTCACCGAGAACTTCGATCCGGCCTCCAACTTATTGGCGTCGGAGAGCACCTCCTCGGCAGTCTCGTGAATGTGGATGGGTACCTTGTGGGCGATGATCGGCGTGGACATGGATAGCCTCACTTCTTGGGAAAGAGCTTCGCGAGAGACTTCATGAGCTGGCTGGACACGCCCTTGATGAGCAGGGGGCGCACCCCCTTCTTGAAGGCACGGCGCAACCACTCGGGGGGAATCAACAGGTGGCCCCAGTGCCAGCCCGCGTGAATGGACCCGGCCTCCGGATGGTCATACCCGGTGGTGACGGTGGTGCTCAGGGGCGCGCCCAGATTGTGGTGGGGGACACTGACGAATGACGTGTCGGCGAGGTTCAGCGGATCGTCCGGCGCTCCGCCGCGCGGGACCAGGAACTGCGCCTGGTCCATGCCACGCTGGGCCGCGTCCAGCACCGGCCTGTCCAGGTCGCTCAACACCCGCTCCGGTTGCGAGCGCAGACGCTTGAGCGCGAGGACGTTGACCTCGACGGACTTCCTCACCCTGTACAAGCCGCGTCCCATGCCCCGGAGAAGGGGCGGCTCACGGCAGGGTGGGGAGCGGTTCCGAGGAGCCCGGCGGGTAGATGCGCCAGCCGAGCTCGCGCTCGGTGGCCAGCCCACCCCGCGCGCGCCGCAACCAGTCGGAGTGCGACGGAGCCGTCCAGTCCGCGCCCTCGGGGTCATCCGCGGCGACGGGGTCCTCCAGGAACCAGGAGCACTCCAGGGTGTCGTGGCTGTCCGGGCATAGCTTGGTGTGCAGGGCCACCGCCAGCTGGCGCACGTGCGGCGAGTCCAACGCCAGGGCCGCATCTTCCTCGGCTGCCTTCACCTCGAGCGCCGCCACCTCCGCGCGCTTCGCCTCCAGCTCCCGCTGTGTCCGTGTCCCCATGTGCACTCCTCAGTTGGTGATTTCCCAGCCCACGACGACGTTGGCCGTGGCGGAGGCGTTGCCGTAGATGATGAAGGAGCCAGCCGCCGGGACGGCGCGCACGCGGACGAGGGTGGCGTCCTCGTTCACCTGCTGCACCCAGACGCGCACCAGCGAACTGGCCGTGCAGCAACTGTTGGTGATGGTGACGGACGAGGCCCCGGCGAGGATGGCGCTCTTCCCTGCCGGGGTGTTGAGCGTGGCGTTGCCCGGGGCGGCGCTGCTGTCGCCCGTGTTGAGCAGCGGCTTGCCGTCCCTGTCCACCGCCCACCTGCGCACCTCGGCGCCGCCCGTGCCGCTCGGCTGCGTGAACTCCACCAGCACGCCGCCAGCGGCCATGACGGCCGAGGTGGTGAACCGGTGCGCGACGGTGGAGGGCGTGGATGAATAGGACAGCAGGCCCGTGGTGGAGCGGCGCAGAACGCCGCCCTGCAGCACAACCTCCGTCCCCACGATAAGCGAGCCAACGGTGGCAGAGGAGCCACCCGCCGGGCCGAAGAGGAAGCGGGAACCGTTCCAGAGGAGGACGTCCGCATTCGCGGTGTCGGCCCCGAGCTTCAGCCAACTGCCCGCGGGGATGCGGAAGGCCACCGCGCCCGAGGCGACGTCCACCACCTCGAGCACCCCGGAGTGCTTCTTGTTGGAGAGCGTCTGGGCGTCCGTGGTGCCCACCAGGCTGCCGACCACCCCGTGAGCCGCCGTCACCGAGGTGTGGCTGGTGAGTGCGCTCGCGTTCGCCTTCAGCGCCAGGGCGTCATTCACCGCCGAGGCGTCGGCCTTCGCCGCCAGCTGCGCCGCCGTGGCCCGTCCTGACACGTCCGCCTGAATCTCCTCGAGGGCCCCCTGGACTGTGCTCGCCGCGAGCTCGCCGGCCGGGATGACGAGCACCTCGGCGGCGGTGGGTATGGGGGGCAGCTCGCCCAGGGCCAGCCAGGTGGTGCCGGTGGACACGCGCAGCAGGCCCGCGTCCGTGTCGAAGACGAGGGCCCCGCGGTGCTCACCAGGGGCGGGGAGGCTCGCGAAGGGAAGGGCGCCCAGGCGTAGCAGCCCGGCCACCGAGGCCTCGCCGGTGACGGACAGCCCGCCCACGCGCAGGGTGGCGTCGCGGGAGAGCGGCACCACCACGCCCGGCGCGGTAGCCGAGAGGTACTCCAGCCCCACGGTGAAGGACCAGCGCGGACGGTGCTCTTCGTCATCGCCGAGGTACGTGGGTCCGCCGTCCTCCGGGTCCACCAGCACGTACTCGCTGGGGTGTAAGTCGTACAGGGCGCTCCATGCGGCGCGGGCGCGGGCGCCGTCCGTCACGTAACTGCCCGGCTCCCGTGTGCCCCGCACCATCACCGTCACGGACTCGCGGTGGTAGGCCAGCCCCGTGTTGGCCAGGTACTTCTCCGGCTTCTCCGCACCCGAGTGTCGACAGGCAATGAACGCGTCCGGCGCCGTCGCGGGGTACGGGCCCGGGTAGAGGGTGGGCGGGTTGGCGCTGGTGCTGCCCAGCCCCGCCGCTTCGAGCAGTAGGGCGACGTCGAGCTCCACGTCTCGCAGGCTCATAGCGCGGCCTCGGTGTGGTCGAAGTCTCCCGTCTCCAGCGCCTTGCGCTCCCAGGCGCGCAGGGCCCGCTTGCTGGCGCCCACGTCCTCGGGGTCCTCCCCGGGCAGCCACAGCAAGTCCTTGGAGGTAAAGCGGGCGGTGGTGAAGAGCGTCCCCTCGCTCACCACCTGGCGCCCGTCCGCCGCCTTCACCAGTCGCGCACCGGGCTGCCATCGGCAGGGGTGGGGCTCAGCGGGGCCGTAGCGCTCCACCATGCGCAGCCGCGGGTCCGGGTTGGTGGAGTCCGGGCCCAGGTTGCGCTTGATATGAAACGTCTCCCTCATGTCGCCGGCCCAGAGGCTCATGTGCTCCCCCGCCCCGGCTTGCGGTGGTGGGCTGCGAGTTGCGCTGCGATGAGAGGAATGGCCACCTTGCCGCCACGCATCGAGTCCGCGCCCCAGGAGATAGAGGCGTCGCCGAGGCTCTTCGTCGTGACGTCTGGGTCCTGCCCAAGCCGGCGGTACCACGCAGTGAGCACCAGCAGCGCGGCCTCCTCCAACTCCGGCGGAAGCTCGCTCGTGAGGGTGCTGGAGGGCTCCGCCTCCAGCGCCAGGGCCACCTGTCCGGGTGTCCTCCACCCCGAGTCGAAGGACACCACGATGTCCCCGCTGTCGTGCGCCTGGAGGGGAATGGGGACGATGCCGGCGGTGCTGCTGCCGGTGAAGGGCCAGCGCCCGCGGCGGCGCACCAGGCGCCCGGCCCGGGGGCAGTCGATCGCCACCTCGCCCTCGGCGAGCTCGGCGCCGTGCACCTTCACCGAATGCAGCTGCCGCACCTGCCCCGCGCGCAACCACACGTACACGCCGCCCTGGCCCACCACCGTCTCGTCCACCTCCTCGCGCAGGTGGGCCTCGTAGCCCAGGAAGTTGGCCAGTGCCCGGCTCGCTGCGGTGATGAGGGCGGGCAGTTCGGCGTCCGAGGTGGACACCCTTATCCGGGTGGCGGCGCGGGCCAGCGTGGTGAAGTCGTAGGGCGTCGGCACGGGCACCTCCAAACGAAACCGGGGAGACACCCAGAAGAAGGGGCGCTCCCCGGCGGAGGGTTGCGGCAGTGTTAGACGGGCAGGTTGCTCGAGCCCGCCAGGGTGAGGTTGGCGGCCACGGCCTGCTCGGGCGCGGTACCTCCGGTGAAGGCCACCACCACCTTGGTGCGCACGTACCCGTGGCCGGACGGCAACTCCACGAGGTTGATGTCCACCTCGCCGCTCTTCTCGTCGGCGGTGAGCGTCACCGTGGTGCCGGCGACGTCCGCCCAGGTGCCATCCGCCGCGCTGGCGGTGGAGGACTGGAGCGACACCGTGGTGCTCTGCGTGGTGGGCCCGCCCGTGGCGCTGCCCGTGCTCGCGGTGAGCACGGCCGACTTGAAGCCCACCACGCTGAAGGCGTCGCCGTAATCGGTGGAGGCGGAGAGGGTGGACGGCGGGTAGCCCTGCACGGCCCCCGAGGGGCCCGCGGTGCGCAGGTACGCACCAATATTCGTGGACGTGGGGTGCATGATTCGTTCTCCAGGGGTGAGACGAGAGAGGGGGATCGGACCGGGCCCGCGCAGCACCCAGCCCAGCAGGCATCAGGACAGCGCGACGTTGTCCGAGTAGGCGAACGCCGTATTGTGGCGCAGCTTCCAGTCCGGCTTGGAGATGGCCTTGACCATCGTCAGGTCCTCGGCGAAGTGCGGCTGGCTCATGTCGAGGATGATGTCACCCGTCGAGTTGTCGAGGCCGAAGTAGAGCTGGGAGGCGAGCCCGAAGAAGAAGTAGTTGTCCCCCAGGCTCTCGGTGATGTGGACGGGCTTGCCGTTGAGCTTCCCGGACTCGAGCTGATCCCGGTAAATGAACCCGCCGTTCTCGAAGCGCAGCGCCTTCAGCGCCGACTCCACCGCGCTGGAGAAGGTCCAGAACGGCGAGTTGCCCTCCAACTCCAGGTTGCTGGCCTTCACCTTCTGCTCCATCGTGTCGATGAAGCGGATGACGTTGTTGAGGTTGGCCTGGGTGATGGCCACGCCGGGCACCTTGTTGGAGTCCTTCACCTGCAGGACGATGCCCCGCGGGTTGGCGCCGGTACCGTCACCGATGAACCCCGCCTTGTCGGCCGCCAGTGCCATCGCCGCCAGGAGATCATCAGAGAGCATCCCCGCGGAGTCGATGCTGGGGTTGCGCAGCATGTCGTTGGAGGGCTCGTAGATGGCCATGAGCTTGTGGCCCTCCAGGATGACGGCGCCCGTGTCGATCTTGTTGATGGTGGGAGCCTTGCCCTCCGCGACGAACTCCGCCGTCGCTCCGCCGTTGAGCCGGCCGATGTTGAGCTTGCCGGTGAAGACCTCCTTCCGGGCACCGGCGCGCAGCAGCACCGTCTTCGGACGGAGGAGCTCGATGATCTCCGAGCTGTACTCCTGCGCGAGCAGGGAGCCGCCCTGGGAGAACAGGGACTCGTAGGCGCTCGCGCTCTTCTTCACCCAGTCGCGCAGCGACGCCGAGGACTTGGATGCGTGCATGGGGTGATTGGCCCAGAGCGACTTGATGCGCAGGCCCATCGCCACGCGCAGCTCGTCGCGGCTCGGACCCTTGGCGCCCTTGCCCGCAGTGTCGGCCGGGGCGGCGGAGGTGCGGCGCGCCAACTCCGCCGCCATCGCCTTGGCGGTCTCGGCGGCAATGGCGCGCTGAATGACCTTGGGAAACTTCATGGTATGTGTCTCCGGTGGAGGGGCGCCCTTCGCGCCTCGGTTGGTGGGAAGAACGGGCGGCTCACTTCGCCTTCGGCTTGACGAGTGCGTCGAGGAAGGACTTCAGCTCCTCCTCCTCCTCGGACGTCATCTCCTCGCCGTCACCCGCGCTGGCGGCCTCCTCCGGCGTTTCGGCGTCGGTGCTGGCCTCCTCCTCGCCGGGCGTCTGCTCCGCGGTCTCCTCGCCCAGGAGCTTCGTCAGGGCCGCCTCGATTCGGGCAATCGCCTCCATGCAGGGCTTCATCGCCTCGTCCACGGCGGCGCGTATGGCATCGAGATCCGCCTGCTCGAGCGCCTTGGACTGATCGCCCTCGGCAGGGGGTGGGGTCTCGGTCTTCTGCTTCTGCTGCTGGGCCTGGTTCTTCACGCGGAGTGCCTCCGGGTTGGCGGGGATGTTAGTGATTGAGACCTCCAGCAACTCCACCTCCTCGTAGTCGAGGCCCCCTTCCTCGTTGTACGCGTACTTGAGGAAGCGGAAGCGGATGCTGCAGGTGCGAAGCGTTCCGGCCGCCACCTTCGCGGCCACGTCCTTGGAGAGTTCGCCGATGCCATCGAAGGCGGGCTCCATGAACCACTCGCCGCTCTCCTGAAACACGCGACAGGTGCCGATGGCGGGCTCCCAGTCGTTGTGGTTCCAGAGCAGGACGGGGTTCTGGTCGAAGTTCTCCGTCTTCAGCGCGCCCGTCTTCACCCGGTCGCGGTGCCGATCCAACACCTCGGAGGTGATACGGAAGACGGGCTTCGCGTCGGCAGCGCCCTCGGCTTTCTGCACGAGCTGGCCGAGGGCCTTGATGACGCCATCAGCGGGCGGGGTGGGCTTGAGCTTCATGCTCGTGGAGAAGGGGCGGGACTACTTCTCCGGGCCGCGAGGGGGCGGCGGGTTCTTCGGTGTCTTGTCGTCGTCCTGCACCGGCTGGGCGCCCGGCAGCGGCATGAAGGGCACGCCCTCGAAGCGCTTGAGGGGCGGCAGGCCGCCGTGGGCGCGTGCCTCGTTGAGGAGCACGTGCGGCCCGTAGCTCGCCGTCATGGCCTGGTGCGTGCGCTCCCAGGAATGGGGACGCGGATCGTGGTACTCTAGGAGCGCGTCCGCGTCGATGAGTGGCACCAGGCGCAGCTGGTACTCGGTGCGAAGGAACTCCAGGCGAGGGAGCACGGCGTACTCCGCCAGGGTGTACTTCGCTGCCTCGGCGGTGGAGCGGTTGGAACTGGTGAGATCGCCCAGGAGCTCCGGGGGGATATTGAAGCACTGGCGGATGTAGTCCCTCAGGCCCTTCTCCGCCTCGTCCATCTGGAGGGCGCGGAAGTCCTGCTGGATTTGGGAGAGCGTCACCTTGCCTGGGACGAACCACACCCACCCGGCGCTGCTCGGTTTGTTGCTGCGCTCGGTGTACTTCTTCTCCATGTCCTCGGCGACGTCCTCACTCTCCTCGCCCTCGATGCCCACGGTGGCCGCCGGCAGGCCACCCCGGGCGAACGTCGCCTGGCGCGCCTCCTGAATGGACTCAGCGGTGTCGAGCTCGTTGCCCAGGGCGTGCCCGCGGCCGACGCCCCGGCCGTACAGGTCCTCGGGATCCAGGTGGCGCAGCCAGAGGATCTCCGACTCCTCCACCGAACTAGAGAGGCGGTTGTAGGTGACGAGAAAGCGGCTCGGCTCGCCCGCGGCGCCGGGCATGTGCGTCACGCACTGGGGCGGCAGTATCTCGAAGCCAGCCACGCGGCGCTGTCCGTCCAGGGTTCGGCGCAGCCAGAGGAAGGATTCGCCCGCCAGGTCGAGGTGAATCTGCTGCACTTTGCGCAGCTCGCGCCCGGTGAACATGGGGTGCGGCGCCTCAAGCACGTTGAGCAACTCGTGCTCCGCCAACTCCACCAGGTGCCCGCGTGCGAGGCCCCGGGCCAGCGCCTTGTGACGCTCCAGCCCGCCGAGCTTGTCCCGCTCGGAGCTCGGCATCCCCTTACAGGCGCGCGCGAGCGCCTTGCCCTCCTGGCTCACCGGCACCAGCACTCGCCAACGGGGCGTGGCCACGGCCTCGGCCACGGTGTCCACCACCGCCTGCAGCCACGCGTTGGATCGGTAGGAGGCCAGCACCGCACGCGAGCCCCGCCGGGGCGACATGGGGAACATGGGGATGCCATGCACCGCGGGGCGCCCGGCGCCCGGGCCCAGCAGGAGGCCGGTGTACGCGGCCTTGAAGCGCTCGAAGAGGGACGGCCTGTACCTGGAAGCCATGCCCGGTAAGAAGGGGCGCGCCGCTACTCCTCGTTGTCCTCGTCCTCCTGCTGCTGGCCCGCCTCGGCCACCTTCTTGAGGGCGCCCTTGTTCTCCCGCTTCGGGCACACGTACTTGAAAATGGGCCACGCGAAGGCGTCCGCGCGGTCGTCCCGCGCGTGCCCGCCCTCCTGGCCGGTGAACTTGGCCAGTTGCTTCTCGAGCTCGTGGTGCTTGCCCACCATGTGCACCAGCCCCGCCTCGGCGAGCTGGGACACAGGGGCCGCGCGCTCCGCCTTGCTCTGCCGGGCCCGCTCGCCCTTCACCTTCACGGTGGCATCCACGTTGCGGACGCAGTCCTTCACGAGGCTGCCGCCGGTGTTCGTCTCCGCGAAGATGAACGTCTTCCTCCTGGGCGCCAGGTGCTTCCACCGGTGCACCGCGTCCACTGCTACCTTCGCCCACGCAGAGGACTCCGGACTGCGCATGGACAGGTCCTCGAGCACGTAGGTGTGGACGAGCCCGTCCGCCTCCTCGCGGATGCCCTCCACCACAATGCCGTGCTGGTCGCTGTTCACCTTTTCGCCCGTCGCCGGGTCCACGCCTACGACGATCTTGTCGAAGAGCGGCCGCAGCTCGCCTTTCGCGTCCCGGCGCTCCGGAATGGCGGCGAGGCTCTTCACCCGCGAGGCGTTCCAGTTGACGCACTGGTAGATGCAGGCGCTCATCCCCCAGAAGAGCTCGCCGCCGTACTCGCGCCGGCCATCCGTAGTGTTGATGAGGCGCAGCGCGCGGCGCACCGTCGCCGGGTCCAGGTTGGCCGCGTTGTCGAGGGTGGTGGAGCGCGCGAGGTAGAGTCCCTCTTTCTCCGCCAGAATCTGCTCGAAGAGCGGGGTGGGTGCCGGGGTGGTGGTGATGACGAGCCGGGCCGGCAGGTCCAGCTGCTCCATGCGCGGGGTGCGCACGCGAGCCACCTTCCGGCACTCCTCGTACACGTCCTCCGGCTTCTTCTTCCACGCGACGATCTCGTCCAACCAGACGAAGGTGACGTTGTAGCCGCGGAACTTGTCGGGCCCGGCCTGGGCGGGGACGTAGAAGGCAAGCGCTCCGTTGGGGAACACCAGCGTGCGCTTGCTGCGCTGGTGCACCGGCTTGAACCAGGGTGGCGCCAGGGTGAGGATGCCGCTCAGGCCCTCGAGCTGGTTCTTGCGGATCTCCGAGTCGGTGGGGCCGACGATGAGGATGCGCGCGTTGGGGTCCTTCCGCGCCTCCTCGAGCACGGCAACAGAACCCGCGTACGTCTTCCCCGTGCCACGGCCCCCGAGGAAGAACCACGTGCGCCACTTCGTGGAGTCCGGCGGGGGCTGCTGGACCGGCCGGAGCCAGAAGCGCGGCTCGTAGTACCAGGCCAGCACCTCCGCCTGGTTCAACCGCAGCTGCTCGGCGATGCCGGGGTGAGAGGCCAGTCCCTCCGCCACCTTCTCCGCCTTGCGCAACTGCTCGCGGAACTTCATCGCCGCGAGGTCAGAGAGCGAGAACCGGCCGAGGTTGTCCGAGGAGAGGATGGGGATGCCGGCGAAGGGGTTGCGACTCGGGGGGCTGACAGCAGGGGTGGCCATCACGCCCCCTCGGAGCTGGCGCCATCGGCCTGCTCTCCCTGTTCGGCCTCGGCGCGCACCTTGGCGAAGAGCGCATCGCGCGTGTCCTCCAGTTCGAGGAACCGCCGGAGCTTCGTCTCAATCGCTTTCACCGCGTCCTCGGGTGTGACCAGGTCGAAGGCGGCTCCAAGCCCATTGGCCTGCTGCGTCGGAGCCGCCTCCCGCGGGACGGTGAATTCCTTGGGCTCCGTCACCGACATCAGCCAGGTGACAAAGCGCGGGTTCATGTGGCGATCGGTGACGCTGCGCTCGCCCAGGTTGATGAGGTACGCGCGCCGGTGGGCCCGGGCGTACTCCACCTCCATGTAGAGCTGGGTGTAGAGGCTGCGCTTCTTGCGAGCCGCCGCGTCCTTCCCCCGGCGCAGCCACTGCCCAACACAGTCCTCGGTGGTGCCCGCTCGCGCAGCTGCGGACCGGAGCACGCCCGTCCGGGCGATCTCCCGGGCGATGACGAGCACCATGTCCGGGGTGAGGGACGTCCGGGGGCCACGCAGCCCGGTGGGCTCGTAGCCCTCCAGCGGGTCCGGGGCGAGGGGCACATCCCCGCCCTCGCCCCCATCCGGGCCATCGAGCAGCTCCGGCGGCAGGTTCCGAGGGCGGGCCATGCCCTGAAGAAGGGGTGGCCTGCCCTCGCCGGGCTACGCTGTCGCGGTGGACTCGGCCGGCGGCGTCGCCAGGGCGCGAACACGCTCGTTCAGCGCCTTCGTCACGCTCTCGATGAGGTTGGCCACCGGTTCCTCATCGCCGCCCACCGACTTCGTGGCCTCGGCCAGGTCGCGGGTCGCCGAGGCGATCTCCGAGATGCCCATGAGGAAGGGGTCGGTCCGGCCCTCCGGACCGTTCACCACTTCCTCCACCTCGGCCTTGAACTCGGCCAGCCGGGTGTCCAGGTCGGTGGTGTCGATGCGGAGCGTCGCGCTCTGGCCCAGCAGCGCCCGGGCCTCACGGACGCTCGCGAGCCACCCCGCTTTGACGAGGGGGCGGCAGATCTCGAACTCGGGGAGCTCGGCGCCGGTGACGGCGGAGCGCCCCCCCGTCACGCCGCCGTACGCCATGTAGAGCTTGTCGGCGATGGCGAGGTCCTCGGGCGTGGCCTGGGCCAGCATCGTCTCGGCCGCCTGCAGCATCTCGAGCGGCGGCGTGTAGGGGGTGGCGGTGCTGCTGGACTGGGTCGGCATGGATGCCCTCCTGGGCTGACTGCGAGGTGACACCCACGAAAAGGGGTGCTGGCTCGTCCGTTTTCGTGCCGATCCACACCCCCTCCCGGCGCTCAGTCGGACGTGGTTCCGCGCGTTTACGGCCCAGGTAGCGGCCCTACACCCCAAAATTCAGGGGGTCGTCCGACAGTTTCCGGCGGGAAATCCGTGGGGTAACCGGGTGCGCAGGATTGTACCCGCCGAGCAATCCAAAGTTTGACCCCACTGTACGGTTTTTTGGGGTGGGGGTGACTACATGTCGCACATGTAGGACATGTATTGCGTTTCACTCTCACGGTAACGCTGTGCATGTAGGACAGGCGCTCGCCCCTTCTCGCTGGGCATGAGCACCCCCACCACCCCCGAGTCCAAGCCCTCGCCCTGGCTCACCATGGCGGTGCCCATCGTCGTCACGCTGCTCGGGCTCGCCGTGCAGTGGGGCACGCTGGGCGCCGACGTGCGCCACCTCGAGCGCCGCACCACCACCGTCGAGACGGACCTGTCCCGCGTCGCTGCCACCCAGAGCAACGCCGCCATCCAGGCTGGACGCCTCGAAGAGCAGCTCCGAGCCCTCAACAGCGAGATCGCCCGCCTCTCGCGCGCCGTCGAGAAGCTGACCGAGAAGCCGCAGGCGAGCCGCTGACCCTTTCACCCCGGGCCCGGCGTGCCGGCGCCCATCACCCAGGAGCACCCATGCGTCGCCTGTCCCTGTCGTCCCTCGCCGTCATCACCCTGCTGTCCCTGTCCGCCCCCGCGCTGGCCGAGCCCCAGGCCGAGTCCACGGGCGCGGGCCTCGTCACCGCGCACCTGGTCTCCCAGGCCCAGACCCAGAGCACCGCGCCCAAGGTGGCCCTGCCCGAGGCGCCTCCCCCCGACACCTCCACGTCCGGCGAGGTGCAGTTGGGCGAGGTGGTGAAGTTGGTGGCCCAGGCCGTGAGCTCCCGGAACTGGGGCCTGCTTGCCTGCGCGGTGGTGCTCGGGCTCGTGTACGTGGTGCGGCGCTTCGGGGTGTCCAAGCTGCCCTGGCTGCGGACGGACGCGGCCGGCATCGCCCTGGCGCTCGTGACGGCGGCCGGACTGCAACTCTCCGCCGCTCTGGGCGCCGGCAGGCCGGTGACGCTCTCGCTGGTGCTGGGCATCCTCACCACCGCCGCGGGAGCCTCGGGCCTGTTCAGCTGGGGAGCCAAGCTGAAGGCGGCGACCACGAGGCCCGTGCCTGCCGACATCCGATTGCGCTGACCTGCACCAACCCCTGAAGCACGAAGGGCCCGGTCTCCACCTCGGAGCCGGGCCCTTCCTTGTTCTGTAGCTGTGTCTATGCGTCCACTGCGCTTGACCCCGAACGCCTACAGCGGGGCGAGAACCGGAAGCGCGACCAACGCCGCCGCGATGGCCGCCGCCGCAGCCGCCGGGGTGATCTCCACCTGCTTCGCCTTCAACTCCTCGAGCAGTTCCTTGAGGAACGGGCGCATGAACGACTCGGCCTTGCTGGCATAGGGGGCGATGGCCTCGGCACCGCGCTGGCCACCCTGCCTGTTGCACCAGTCGTCATGGCTGTTGCGGAAGTGCTCCAGCGCATCGTCCGCACCGGTGAGGCCGAACAGCTTCCCGGACATGGCCTCCTGGGTGGCCTTGATCAGCTTCTCGGCAGCCGTGGCGTTGGCGCACTCCTCCTCGGCCTGGTTGAAGCCCAGGGACCTGGCCACCGGCTCCACCATCCGCCGGACGGCCTCGTAGAGATTGCGCTCGGCGGTGCGCGTCAGGCCCGTTTTCGTGTTGATGCTGTACGGCGCGGGCGCGGGCGTCTCGGCGTAGGCGATGGTGGCACCGAGGAGCGAGAGGATGGCGATGGCCCGGACTCCGAACGACATGCTGATGAACCGCATGAGACCTCCGATGGCACCGGCGCGCGGGATGCGGCTGGTGTGCGAACCAGAAGGGGTGCCGCCTCATGCCGAGGGGCGAGCCGGCACGTAGCCGGTGCCCCGGCAGGGATCGCAGCTCGTCACCACCACCGAGGTTCCGCCGTCGCTGCCCTCGTCATCCCCGGTGCCACCGCACGCCGAGCAGACGGCGCGGCCGATGGCCTGACTCTGCCGGGCGAGGAACAGCTGGCGCTCGAGCTCCCCACGGAGGCTGTCCGCGTCCACCCCCAGGAGCCGGAGGTTCTTCCGGCGGCCGGAGACCTCCATGTAACGCAGGTTCCAGTCCGCCTGGGCCGAGAGCGTGCCGTCCGCCTTCACGAGGGACAGGGCCGACTCGGCCTTGGCGAGCTGCTCTCGGGCCTGCAGCTGGCGCGTCTCGACGTCCACGACGTTGGCGCGGAAGGCCTCGGCCCGGGCCAGGTCGACGGTCGCGAGCTCCTCGAGGAGGGTGGAGAGGGAGGGGGGGGTGGGCAGGTGCGACGGAACGGGGCAGGGCATGGCAGTCCTCCTTGTGGGTGGGTGTGGAAAGACACGAGCCCCGGACGGCGGGGGGAGGGCCGTCCGAGGCTCGCGGAGGCCGGGGCTAGTCGGCCTCTAGTCGTGGTTGTTGGTGGGGTGGCACTCACCGGCCACTCCGTGCGCCCGGCACTTCCACTTGTACCAGTCGCAGGTGCACTGAAAGAGGGTCGCCTCGGCGCAGCACCGAACGACGTGGGCGAGGTTGCCCGGGCCGTAAACGATCGCGGGCTCCTCGGGCTCCGGCAGGCCCATCAGCTTGCGGTGGCGCTCGGTGAGGTGCATCGGCATACCGAGGAGAAGGGGTGGACGTGAATATCCACTGGGAGACAGCGTCGGTGCGGGTGAGGTACAACCCGGCGCGGGAGGGATTCACGCGCCATGGCCGACACGCAGCGGGGGAACCAGCTCGGGCAGTACCAGCTCGGACCGAGGTACAGGGACACGCAGGACATGGGTCGCATCTACCGGGCCCACAACGTGGAGACGGGCGCGCCCGCGCTGGTGCTGCAGCGCACCGAGCGACAGGTGGACGAGCAGCCCCTGGCCAACTGGCAGGTGCGCGTCACCTCCTCCGTGTCCCCGGCCTTCCTCGCCCTCGAGGTGGAGTGCGCGCCCGCAGCTGGCCTCCCCGCCGATGTCGCCGAGGAGTTCGTGGTCATGATGGGAGACGCTGAGCAGCTCGCCAACGCCGTCGTGGACCGCCCCGAGACCCTGCCGCACCTGCGCGCCGCACCCCGGCATCCCGCCGCGCGGACCACCCCCGATCAACAAATTACGAAATTTCGTAATTTCGAAACTCGCCCCGCCCCGAGCTGGCGCCGTCCCTTCCTCGCCGCGGGGCTCGTGGCCGCAGCTGCCGCCGTGCTCCTCCACCTGGGCGGAGCCGAGCCGCCCCCCCACTACGAGCCCGGCGCCGAACTGGCCCAGGGCGACGTGGACGCCGGGTGGGGCTGGGATGACGCCTCGGTCGCCACGGGCATGGTGCTCACCAACAGCGCCGATGACCTCCCCATCGTCCTGGCCCGCGCACTGCCCAAGAAGCCGTTCTCCAACCAGAAGCGCCCGCCGTGCGAGAAGCTGCTCGAGGTGGAGATCAACAACGGATGCTGGGTGCCCCACGAGGTGCGCGCTCCCTGTCCGGACCGCCTGTATGAGTTTGGGGGCAAGTGCTACCTGCCGGCTGCCAAGCCGGAGTCGTCGCCGCGGGCCCTCTCGCGCCAGTCGCTTGCGTTTGACCGGCCGTAGGCGTATCTATTGCCGTTAGTTGCAGTTCCCTGTTGCCGGACCACCTGACTGCAAGCAGGTACCAGCAACACCCCGAAGACATCGCCGACCTTTTTCTGTGCTGGTCGGCCTCAGGAAAGCCCGCCCCTATGGACTGCCCTGGGGGTCGGCCTCGGACGCCTCGCACCGGCCTTGCAGACGGTGCTGAGGCGTCTGTTTTTGGGGTGTGCGATGGGGGATGTCCGCAGTAGCACCCGACAGCACCGGCGCGCAGCGCCCGCGTGGCACGTCCGAGGTGGACGCGTCCCGGTTGTGGCTCGATTGGTGCTCAATCCTTTCTCAGACGTCACCGGCACGCGCGGCTTGTATGTGCCGGTTCGCCCGCCGTCAGGGTCCCCTGTGACCGAGCTCACAGGCCGCCTGACGCGTTTTGTCACCGCGCTCTATGGAGCGGCCCTTTCGGTAGTCCGTCTTCCGAGACAGCGCGGCCAGCCCATGGACGGGGTGCGCCAGAACGGAGCGATGCCCCGTGCCAGAGTGGCGCAAGGGCGCTGGCACAATAGTTGTTAGCAAGTGAACGGCACGTAACCTGGGGGAGGCGGGGGGGGGAGCGGGGGAAACACCAACGCAGACGTGACGGCCGACACAGGAGCTCGCGCTCCGCGTGTTGCCGTGGAGCGCCCGACGACGATGACGAACTGCAACAAGAACGAGAGAAGGCCGAAGCTGGTGCAGGTGCCCGAGGCCGGGCTCTGGGACACCGCCCAGGTGGCGCAGTACCTGAAGGTGTCGAAGTCCTGGGTGTGGAAGCAGTGCCGCGAGCGCCTGGGGCTGCCCTTCATCGAGCTCGGCGAGCGCAACTACCGCTTCAACCCCGAGGCGGTGAAGGCCTGGCTGGCGTCCCAGAGCGGGCAGCACGGGCAGGTGGGCTGAGCCGTGACGAGCGCGTACTTCCGGCCCAACAAGAAGGGGAAGGCGGTGCTGGCCGCCGGCAAGCGCCTGCAGCGGCGCGCCCCCGACTTCGGCACCTGGTGGATCCGCTACCGGGATGCCGCGGGGCGGTTGGTGCGCGAGCGTACGTCCGCGAGGATGGAGGCCGAGGCCGAGCGGATGGCCCAGGAGAAGGCGCTCCACGCCGAGCGGGTGGCCTCGGGCCTGGCGGCGCCCGCGCCGGTGCCGATGACGTGCGAGGAGCTCTTCACCCGGTACCTGGATGCCAACAAGCACCTGGGCTCCCAGGCCCCCATGCGCTCGCAGGTGAAGGTGTGGCTGGTGCCGCACTTCAAGAGGAAGCCCGTGGCGGCCGTCACCCCGGCGGACTGCGACGCGCTTCTCATGAAGTCCAGGGACGCGGGTCAGGAGCCGGCCACGGTGCGCCAGTTGCACATCCGCGCGCGTCTCGTCTTCAAGTACGCCGTGCAGCTCGGCGCCATCCGGGAGAACCCCTGGGATCGCGTCCCCAGGCCGAAGGTGTCGGTGAAGACGCCCCGCTTCCTCTCGCGCGAGCAGGTGGCCGCGCTGCTGCAGGCCGCCGGGCAGTACCGCCTACTGCTGCTCACCGCGGTGCTCACCGGCATGCGCCGGGGCGAGCTGGCGGCGCTGGCCTGGGGGGACATCCACTGGGACGAGGGCCCCCTGGGCCTCATCCACGTGCGCCGCAGCTGGAAGCGCGACACCACCAAGGGCGGCAAGGAGCGGATCATCCCCCTGCACCCCGCGCTCCGGGCGGAGCTCGAGGCCGCCTTCAGGGCGCTGCCCCGGGACGGGCAGGGGGCGCTCGTGGAGCCGCTGGTGTTCGCCTCGCCCGAGGGCGGGTTGCGCAACGAGGGGTGGCACACCGCGAAGCTGGTGCGCCGGATTGCCGCTCGCGCAGGGGTGGAGCTGCCCCGGGGCTTCACCTTCCATGACTTGAGGAAGACGTTCCTCACCCACCTGTTGGCGGACACGTTGGGAAACCTCGGTGCCGGCCAGCAGCTCGCTGGGCACTCCACGCCCGCCGTCACGTCCACCTACTACCTGGGCCGGAACATCGACTTCCTCTCCCAGGCCGTCGAGTCCCTGAGGCTGGTGGAACCAGCTTCAGCACCCGAGCACAAGGCGAGCACACGGCGCCTGAAGCTCGTCAGCAACGCAGCAGGAAGCACCAGAAAGGGGCAGCAATAATGCGTACTTACGGTTCGCCGCCTCCCCGGCGGAGTCCGAGGGCCTTCATCTTCTTGTAGAAGTGACCGCGCTCCAGATCGAGCAGCCGCGCCGCCTCGGTGACGTTGTCCTGCGTGTGCGCGAGTGTGAACAGGATGATCTCCCGCTCGGCGTCCTCCACCTGCTCGCGGAAGGTCCGATCCACGCGAGGACGGAATCCGCCGCCGGGCGCCGGGGCCGCGGGAGGCGCCGTGGGAACGGGCACGGCGGGGGTACGCGGCGCGGAGGCCTCGGCGAACGGAGCCACGGACGGCGGCACGGCCCCCTTGCCCCGGGGCAGCAGCTCGGCGGCCTCCTGGCCGGTGACGACGGGGCCCTCGCAGAGGATGGCCAGCCGCTCCACCAGGTTGCGCAGCTCGCGCACGTTGCCCGGGTAGTCATAGGCGGACATCACCGCCAGCGCCTCGGGGGACAGGGACAGCGGCCGGCGCCCGTTCTTCGTGCACGCCTCCTTCAGGAAGGCGTCGATCAACGCCGGCAGGTCCTCCCGCCGCTCGCGCAGGGGGGGCGAGTGAATCTGCACCACGTTGATGCGGTAGTAGAGATCCTCGCGGAAGCGCCCGGCCTCGATCTCCTTCTCCAGGTTCTTGTTCGTCGCGGCGATGACGCGCACGTTCACCTTGAGGGTCTCCGCGCCGCCCACCCGCTCCAGCTCGCCCTCCTGCAGCACGCGCAGCAGCTTGGTCTGCATGGCCTGGGGCATGTCGCCAATCTCATCCAGGAAGAGCGTGCCCTCGTGGGCCAGCTCGAACTTGCCGCGCCGCACGCTCACCGCGCCGGTGAAGGCGCCCTTCTCGTGGCCGAACAGCTCGCTCTCGATGAGCTCGTGCGGCACCGCCGCGCAGTTGAGCTTCACGAAGGGCCCGCTCTTGCGCTTGGAGTTCTGGTGCAGCGCCCGGGCGATGAGCTCCTTGCCGGTGCCGTTCTCGCCGGTGATGAGCACCCGGCCCTCGGAGGGCGCCGTGCGCTGGATGAGCGAGAAGATGCGCTGCATGGCCGGGCCGCTGCCCACCATGTCGTAGCGGCCCACCTCCGCGCGCAGGGCCTGCAGCTCCTCGAGCATCGCCTGCTGCTTGAGCGCGTTGCGCAGCGCCACCAGCAGCCTGTCCCGGGCGATGGGCTTCTCCAGGAAGTCGCGTGCCCCCAGCTGCGTGGCCTTCACCGCCGTGTCGATGGTGCCGTGCCCGGACATCATGATGACGGGCAGCTCTGGTTTGAGCTCCATCAACCGGGCCAGGGCCGTCAGCCCGTCCATGTCCGGCATCTTCACGTCCATCAGCACCGCGTCCACCGGGCGCGCGGACACCACGTCCAGGGCCACCTGCCCGCTGGCCGCCAGCTCCGTGCGGTAGCCCGCCAGCTGCAGCGACGTCTGGAGCGTCAGGAGGATGTTCTTCTCGTCATCGACGATGAGCACGGTGGAAGGCATGTCGAAGCACCTGGGGGCAGGGGCCACTGTGGCCGCCGGGCCGCACCGTCCCGGAAATCCTCCGTTCGTTCAAGCTCCAAGCGCCGTGGAGTTTCCTGACTTCTGAGAGCGCGGCACTTCTCGCGACGCCTGGCTGCCAGGCTGCTCTGCTCAAGCCTTTTCTTTGCGTGTCAAAAGGATTGACCTTCAATCAATGGCTTGCATTGTCCGCTTCTTGTCAGTCTTTGCAGGAGTGTGATATTTCATCAGACTCCGGTGGTGGGTAGCGGGCGGGTAACTCCGGCGTTCGCAGGGGACGTTGCCGACAGCGGAGCAGCCACCGGACTTCACCGGGCGGAGCCATGGAAGCAGGCGTGGCCCGCTCGTCGTTCAAGGGGCAAGACCCATGAAGGAATCGGCGTACCGGACTGCCGGTATGCGCGCTCGTGGTGTGTCCACGAGAGTGCTGGGAGTGGCATGGCTCACGACGGCGCTGGCGTGCGGAGGCTCGGGCAACGAGTCCGGACAGCGGCTCGAGGGCTATCGTTCAGATGCGCCGTTCCACAAGGTCCAGCTCAGTGCGCAGAAGGCGGCGGAGCTGGAGAAGCAGGGCGCCAGGGTCCTCGGGGACTATGGCTCCTTCAAGCTGGTGCAGGTGGACACCGCCACGCTGGAGTCGTTGCCGGCCGCGCCGGGCGTGGAGCTGCGTGACGACTATGATCACATCCTGCTGAACGCGGGGAAGATCGACACCACGACCGCGAGCGCGACGTCCCTGCGCGGCATGCGGAAGACGGCGTTCGTGGGCAAGCGCTTCCACCTGGTGCACTTCTCCGGCCCGGTGCGTGCCGAGTGGCTCGCGGAGCTGGAGGCCACGGGCGTCAAGGTGGTGACGTACGTCCCCAACAACGCCTACCTCGTCTATGGAGATGGGGCCGCGCTGAACAGCCTGCAGCGGCACATCACCGCCTCCCCGGCCATCCAGTGGGATGGCGAGTACCTGGAGGACTACAAGCTGGATCCCTCGATCCAGACGATCGACACGCCCACCTACTCCATCCAGCTCATCAAGGATGACGAGGCGAACGCGGAGACGCTGGCGCTCATCCGCGGGCTGCAGGCGCGCGAGGGCGTGGTCCAGGAGGCGATGGACTACGTGAACGTGGTGGCGTGGGTGGACCGGAAGGCGTTGGATCAGATCGTCCAGCGCCCGGATGTGCTGTCCATCCAGCCGCGCCCGCAGCGCAAGAAGTTCGACGAGCGGCAGGACATGATCCTCGCCGGGCAGCTCACCGGCACCGGTCCGACGGGGCCGGGCTACCTGGCGTGGCTGGCGTCCAAGGGCTTCACCCAGGAGCAGTTCACCGCGTCCGGCTTCGGCGTGGACGTGAGTGACAGCGGCCTGGACAACGGCACTCCGGTGCCCAACCACTTCGGCTTGTACGTCAAGGGAGATGTCGGGGCCGCCAGCCGCGTCGTCTACAACCGGCTGGAGGGCACGGCGAACACGGGCAGCACCCTCCAGGGCTGCGATGGCCACGGCAACCTGAACACCCACATCGTGGCGGGTTACGTCAACCTGAGCGGCGCTCCCCACGCGGACACGGCGGGCTTCCTCCATGGCCTGGGCGTGGCGCCCTTCGTGAAGGTGGGCTCCTCGGTGGTGTTCGACCCGAGCAACTTCACGGATCCGGACTACGAGGATCTGCAGTCGCGCGCGTACCGGGACGGCATGCGCATCAGCTCCAACAGCTGGGGCGCCTCCACCGACCTGTACGACGCGGACGCGCAGCGGTTCGACGCGCTGGTGCGCGACGCGCAGCCCGCGGACGCGGCGGTGCCGAACCCGGGCAACCAGGAGATGTTCATCGCCGTCGCGGCGGGTAACGACGGGCCGACCGCGGGCTCCATCGGCTCTCCGGCCACGGCGAAGAACGTCATCGCCGTGGGAGCCTCGGAGAACGTCCGGCCCTTCGGGGGCGATGACGGCTGCGCGACCCCCGACAGCGAGGCCAACAGCCTCTACGACGTGGCGTCGTTCTCCAGCCGCGGTCCCACCGCCGATGGCCGCAAGAAGCCGGACATCCAGGCTCCGGGCACGCACGTGGGAGGCGGCGTGGCCCAGGCCGCGGGCCAGCGCTCCTCCACGCCGGCCAACCCCACTGGCGCGGCGCTCTCCTGCTTCACCAGTCTTGGCGATGGCGTCTGTGGCGGCACCGGCGGCAGCCTCTTCTACCCGTCGTCGGGCCAGCAGTGGTACTCGGCCTCCTCCGGCACCAGCCACTCCACGCCCGCGGTGGCGGGTGCGGCGGCGCTCGTCCGCCAATACTTCATCAACCAGGGCCGCACTCCGCCCAGCCCGGCGATGATGAAGGCCTTCCTGATGGGCTCCACCCGTTACATGACGGGGACGGGGGCCAACGACTCGCTCTACTCCAACAGCCAGGGCACCGGTCTGATGGACCTGGGCATGGCGTTCGACGGGGTCCAACGCCTGCTGGAGGACCAGCGGCCGGACAACCTGCTGCGCACCACGGGCGAGACGCGCACCTTCACCAACCGGGTGGTGGATGCGACCCGGCCCTTCCGTGTGACGCTGGCCTGGACGGACGCTCCGGGCTCCACCACCGGCAGCGCCTGGAAGAACAACCTGGACCTCACCGTGACGGTGGGGGGCAACACGTACAAGGGCAACGTCTTCAGCGGTGGCACGTCCGTGACGGGCGGCAGCGCGGACACCCAGAACAACGTGGAGAGCGTCTTCCTGCCGGCGGGCATCACGGGTCCCTTCACCGTGACGGTGACGGCCACCAACCTCAACTCGGACGGTGTGCCCAACAACGGCGTGGCGGTGGATCAGGACTTCGCGCTCGTCGTCTACAACGTCTGCGGTACTCCGGGTGGCACGCTCTCCGGGGTGACGGCCACCCCGAGTGGCACCAGCCGCGTCGACGTGGATTGGGCGCCCAATGGCGCGACCTCGTACAACGTCTACCGGGCCACGACGCGGGGCGGGCCGTATACGCGCGTGGGCTCCGTGGCGGCGCCGCCGTTCACGGACGCCGGCCTGTCGGGCGGGACGACGTATTACTACGTGGTGCGTGCGGTGGACTGTGTCGAGTCACCGGACTCCAACGAGGCCTCGGTGGTGAGCACGGGCGTGTGCACGCTGCCGCCCACGTTCGCGGGGCTCACCTCCGTCAACAGCGGCGTCTCCAGCACCTGCACCAACACCCTGGCCTGGTCCGCGGCCACGCCGCTGTGCGGTGGCACCCTCAGCTACTCGGTGTACCGGAGCACCACGCCGGGCTTCACCCCCTCGGCGGCCAACCGGATCGCCACCGGGGTGACGGGCACTTCGTTCTCGGATGATTTGAACCTGGCGCAAGGCACCCCGTACTACTACGTGGTGCGCGCCACCGAGACGAGCACGGCCACGTTCGAGGAGACCAACTCGGTGCAGCAGGGGACCACGGTGACCGGCACCGTGACGCCGGGCGTGCGCTACTTCGATGACTTCGACGCCAACCGCCCGGCCAGCGCGTCCGCGTACTGGCTCCCCACGGTCATCACCGGCAGCGCGTCCACCATGAAGATCTTCTCCGGCTGCCACTACCAGTCGGCCACGAACGCGTACCGGATGGCCTCGACGGGCACCACGTGTGGCGGCACCTACTCCAACACCCAGGATCACCTGCTGGTGCTGGGAGGCAACGGCTCGGTGTCGTCCGACATCAACGGCTTCGCCATTCCGTCCAGCCCCCTCAGCCCCCAGATGACGTTCAACGTCTGGTACAACCTGGAGTCCAGGTTCGACGGCGTCTACCTCGTCTACAGCACCACGGGCGCGAGCGGTCCCTGGACCGAGGTGTCCGACACGGTGTCCTCGACGCAGCCGTACCTCTCGGCGGGCCTCTACGACAACCTGCTCAGCGGCACGTCGACCCGCATCTGGACCTACCAGAGCATCAACGCCAACGGCTCGCTCAAGCCAGTGACCGTCAACCTGGGCGCGCTCGCCGGGCAGAAGGTGTGGTTCGGGTTCCGCTTCCACAGTGACGGCTCCAACAGCTACGAGGGCTTCTACGTGGACGATGTGCGCGTCACGGCGGACTCGGTGGTCCGCTGCACCACGAACGTTCCGCCTCCGGGACCGGCCGTGGCCTACAAGGTGACCGGGCTCCCGGCCTCGGTGGCCGCGGGCACGGAGTCGGCCGTGAGCGTGACGGCGTATGACGCCGTGGGCCAGGTGGCCACCGGCTACAATGGCAGCGCGGCGCTCACCAGCTCGGATCCCCGCGCGGTGGTGCTCTCCACCGCGCTCTTCACCGCGGGCGTGGCGAGCGGCCTGCCCGTCACCTTCGGTACCGTGGGCGCGCAGTCCGTCACCGCGACGGACACGGCGAACCCGGGCATCACCGCCGGTGCCAGCACCACCGTCACCCCCGGCCCCGCGGCCCGCCTGGGCTTCACCGTGCAGCCCACCAACGCGGTGGCCGGTGCCTCCCTCTCGCCCGCCGTGAAGGTGGGCCTGACGGATGTGTATGGCAACACGGTGTCCACGGGCTCGTACCTCGTCACCCTGGTGATCGGTGACAACGTGGGCGGTGGCTCGCTGTCCGGCACCGCGAAGGTGGCCATGAGCAGCGGCGTTGCCACCTTCAGCGGCCTGTCCATCGACAAGGTGGGGACGGGCTATACGCTGGCGGCCAGCGCCACCGGCCTCACCGGTACCACCAGCTCCGGCTTCAACATCACCCCGGCCGCGGCCAACAAGCTGGCCATCGTGACCCAGCCTTCCACCGTGGCGGCGGGAGTGCCCATCGCTCCTCCGGTGCAGGTGGCCATCCTGGACAGGTTCGGCAACGTGAGCACGTCCACGGCCAACGTCGTCCTCGCGCTGAGCGCCAGTCCTGGAGGCGCCACGCTCTCCGGCACCACCACGGTGGCGGCGGTGAGCGGTGTGGCCACCTTCTCCAACCTGTCGCTCAACAAGGTGGGCACCGGGAACAAGCTGACGGCCACCTCGGGCACGCTGACCAGCGCGGGCAGCGAGCTGTTCGAGGTGACGCCCGGCGAGCCGTACCGTGCCCTCATCACCCGGCAGCCTTCCGACGTGGCGGTGGGTGCGCCCATCTCCCCGGCCGTGGAGGTCTCCCTGTATGACCGGCTCGGCAACCTGGCGACGCAGGTCAACTCGCCCGTGTCCGTGTCGCTGGCCTACAACGCGAGCGGCGGCGCCCTGGCGGGCACCACCACCGTGAACGCGGCGAGGGGTGTGGCCACCTTCGACGCCCTGACGGTGACGCGCCCCGGCGTCAACTACACGCTGCAGGCGGGCGGCAGTGGACTCTTCCTGGACAGCAGCGTGGGCTTCAACGTCCGCGCGGGTGCTCCGGCCCGGCTGGCGTTCCGCACGCCTCCGGCCAGCGCGGTGGCGGGCGCGACGCTCGCCCCCGTGACGGTGGAGATCCAGGACGTGGAGGGCAACCTCAACACCAGCGCGACGGCGGAAGTGACGCTCTCGCTGGGGGGGCCGGCGGGCGGCTCGCTCGGTGGCACCACCACGGTGGCGGCCGTCAACGGCGTGGCCACCTTCCCGTCGCTCTTCATCCGCCGGGCGGCCGTGGGCTACACGCTGAGCGCGAACGCCACGGGCCTGACGGAGGCCACCAGCCGCGCCTTCGACATCGCTCCGGGCGCGGTGGCGGCACTGGCCTTCTCCGTCCAGCCGGCCAACGTGGCGGCGGGCACGGCCTTCGCCCCGGGGGTGAAGGTCGCCGTCCAGGACGAGTACGGCAACCTCGTGGCGAGCGCGAATGACGAGGTCACCCTGTCCCTGGCGAGCAACCCGGAAGGGGCCTCGCTGGTGGGCACGATGAAGGCGGCGGCCGTCAACGGCGTGGCCTCCTTCAGCGACCTGACCGTCAACCGGGTGGGCGCGGGTTACACGCTGGTCGCGGCCTCGGGCTCGCTCGAGGGCGCGACGAGCGCGGCGTTCGACGTGGAGGCCGGCAAGTCCTCGCGGCTGGTGTTCCGGACGGGTCCGGCCCACACGACGGCGGGCGCGGTGCTCGCCCCGGTCGAGGTGGAGATCCGCGATGCCTTCGGCAACCCGGTGGCGGCGGCCAACAGCATCACCCTGACGCTCCAGGGCGGCACGGGTGCCACGCTGGGCGGCACCACCACGGTGACGGCGAGCGGCGGCGTGGCGGCCTTCGGCGACCTGGCCATCACCCAGGCGGCGGCGGGCTACCGGCTGCTGGCGAAGGCGGACGGGCTGGTGGACGTCACCAGCGGCACGTTCGATGTCTCGCCCGGTGCGGCGGCGGCGCTGGCCTTCACGGTCCAGCCCGGTGCCGCGCAGGCGGGTGCGGCGATGGGCCCGGCGGTGCGCGTGTCCATCCGGGATGCCTTCGGCAACCTCGTCACGGGGGCGTCGGATGCCATCACGCTCTCCCTGGGCTCCAACCCGGGCGGTGCGGTGCTGACGGGCACCACCACGGTGGCGGCCGTCAACGGCGTGGCCACCTTCGAGGACCTGTCGCTCAACCGTCCTGGCCGCGGTTACACGCTCCAGGCGAGCGCGGCCGCGCTGTCCTCGGCGACGAGCTCGGCGTTCGAGGTCTCCACGGGGGCTCCGGCGCGCCTGGTCTTCCGCGGCACGCAGGCCCGGGTCGCGGCGGGTGTCACGCTGGCGCCCATCGAGGTGGAGCTGCAGGACGCCCAGGGCAACGTGCTCTCCGGCGGCAGCGCCCAGGTGACGCTGAGCCTCGGCGCGAACCCGGCGGCCGGCATGCTGCTCGGCGCGGCGCCGGTGTCCGCGGTGAATGGCGTGGCGAAGTTCGACGGCGTGTCCCTGCGCAAGGCCGGCACCGGCTACACGCTGGTGGCGAGCGCCCAGGGCTTCGCGGGTGCGACGAGCACGGCGCTCGAGGTGACGCCGGGCCCGGTGGCCAGCTACGCGCTGTCGCTCCCCGCGAGCGTCACCGCGGGCCAGGAGGTGACGCTCTCCGCCACGGCGTATGACGCGTACGGCAACGTGGCCACCTCCTACGCGGGGGCGGTCCGGGTGGCGAGCTCGGACGGCTCGGGACACCTCCCGGCCAACGCGGCCTTCGTGGACGGGGTGCTCTCCGGCCTGAAGGTGACGTTCATGTCCTCGGGGCTGAGGACGCTCACCCTGACGGACGCCGAGCAGGCCAGCCTGAGCGGCGTCGCGCAGACCAACGTCACGCCCTTCGCACAGCCCACCGTGGCGGTGACGGAGCCCGCGGGCGGCACGGAGGTGTCCGGTGAGGTCCGCATCACCGCCGCGGGTGCGGTGGCCGCGGGCACCACGCCGGCCCGGCTCTCCCTCCTGGTGGATGGGCAGGTGATCGCCACCGGCACGGAGGCGACGCTGACGGCTACCTGGGACAGCTCCAGGGTGGCGGGCGGCACGGCGCACACGGTGACGGCCGTGTTCTCCGACAGCGCGGGCAACGTGGTGGGCTCCGCTCCGGTGGGCATCACCGTGAAGGCCGAGCGTTGCGGCTGCGGCGCCACCTCGGGCGCGGACGCGAGCCTGTACCTGGGGCTGTTCGCCCTGGCGCGGTACGTGTCCCTGCGGCGGCGCCAGACGCGCAAGGAGTCGCGCAAGGAGACGCGCAAGGCCGCCTGAGCGGTGGGGCCCGTCCCGTGCGCGCGCTGACTGGGCGCGCCGGGACGGACCGGTTGCCCTGGAGACGAGCCGGTTGACCGGAACGCGCGGTGTGGGGCACTCCCCCCGCGCGTTCCGCTTTTGGGAAGGCCCGCGGGTGGAGGCCAGGAGGTGCGGCATGGTGTTGCTGACGGCGCAGGTGGGGGCGTGGGCGGTGATGTTGCTGCTGGGCGCGGGCGGGGCGGAGGGGGAGGGCGGCTCGAAATCGAAGCAGCGGGCGGAGAGGCTCGCGAGCGAGGCGCGGGCGCTGGCCAACCCGCGCGGCTGCGAGAAGGTGGAGGAATGCGAGCTGGCGGGATTCGGCCACAAGCCCTGCGGCGGACCGCGTGAGTTCATCGCGTACTGCTCGCGGACCACGGACGTGAAGACGCTGCGGGCCCGGCTCGAGGCGCTCGAGAAGGCCGAGAAGGCGTGGCAGGAGGAGGCGGGGCTCAAGTCCCGCTGTGGCCTGACGCGCAGGCCGCGGCTCCGGTGGGAGGACGGGGTGTGTCTCGCCCAGGAAGGTACGGATGGTCCGGCCCTGTCACAGGGAGTTGAAAGCAACCAGGCCGCCCGGTGGGCCGCGGGGCGGGCGGCCGGGCTCGGTTTCTCGATTTTCTTTTGTCCTATCAAGGGCTTCGAAGGCAGGGTGGAACCTTCCAAAAGGGACAAAAGCCTTTGACTCCACGTTCAAGGGCGGGCTAGACGCGGACGGCTCGTAATTGGGTGTGACTCGTCCTCGGGACGTCCTTTTTTTGGAGGAGAAATGCGTCGGATTTCGATGGTCGCGGGGCTTGCCCTCGCTGTGACGGTGCTGGCCGGCTGCCCGCCGACCTACCCCAAGTGCAACAGCGACGAGACCTGCCAGGAGAAGGGCGAGGTCTGTGTGAACGGCTCCTGCCAGGAGTGCGCCGCCGACGCCAACTGCAAGGAGGGCTTCGCGTGCCAGGAGAACAAGTGCGTTCCCAAGGGCCCGGAGTGCTCGCGTGACGAGCAGTGCACGGGCGGGAAGATCTGCGAGGCCGGCAAGTGCGCCGAGCCGCAGTGCACCTCCAAGGCCCAGTGCCAGGGCGCCCAGGAGTGCCAGAAGGGCCGCTGCGCGCTGCCGCCGGGCGCCTGCAACTCCAACACCGACTGCGGTGGGGACCAGGAGTGCAAGGAGAACAAGTGCGTGGCCGCCGCCGCCCAGAAGACCGAGTGCAACTATGAGCCGCTGCGCTTCGGCTTCAACGAGTCCTCCCTCACCCCCGAGGCCCAGAGCCGCCTGGGCGAGCTGGCCCAGTGCATCAAGGACTCGGGCGCCGGCCGCATCGAGCTCGCCGGGCATGCGGACGAGCGTGGCACCGAGGAGTACAACCTCCAGCTGTCCCAGAAGCGCGCCGCCTCGGTCAAGAAGTACCTGGTGGACCTGGGCGTGCCGGCCAGCCAGCTGAAGACGGTGGGTTACGGCGAGAACAAGCCGGCCGAGCAGGGCGCCACGGAGGAGTCCTGGGCGGCCAACCGTCGCGTCGAGTTCGTGCGCTAGCCGTCCTTGAGGTAGGCTGCGCGCGAAATGGCCTCGACCGAGACCGAGACGCGGCAGTCCTACCTCGTATTCGCCTGTGGCAGCAGCTGGTACGCCGTACCAGCTGAGGTCGCGGCGGAAGTCGTCAGCTTTCCGGAGCTGACGCGGGTGCCCGGCGCCCCCGGGCACCTGTTGGGTGTCTTCGCTCACCGTGGGGAGGTCATCCCCGTGGTGGACATGAGCACGCTGGTGTCCGGCGAGAGCGAGCCCACCCGCCGCGCCGTGCTGGTGCGGCTGACGCGAGGCACCCTGGCCCTCACCGCCAGCCGGGTGGCCGGCGTGTCCCAGGTGGACGGACGCCTGGAGCCCCTGGGGGTCAACGGGGTGCACCTCCACCTGCGCGGGCCCGCCCGCAGCGCCCAACGGGACGTGGCGGTCATCGATCCCGAGGGCCTGTTCGATCACCTCAGCCAGGGAAGCTGAGCCATGGCCACGGGCAGCCGCAGCATCACCGGCATGCTCCTGTGCCGGGCGGGCCACCACCGGGTGGCCTTCTCCGCGCACGAGGTGGCCACCATCGAGTCGCCGGGCACCTTCGGGGGCCGGGCCGGTTCGGCGTGCCAGGCCTTCGGCTCGTGCACCGGGCCCGAGCGCATCCTCGTGGCCGCCTCGGGTGAGGCGGTGGGCGTGGACGCGCTGGAGATCGACTCCGAGCCGCTCTCCCTGTTGCCGGCGCCGGCGCTGCTGGCCCGGGTGGCGGGGGGCAGTCTGCGCGGCTTCGTGCAGGTGCGGGGCGCGCTGTGGCCGTTGATGTCGTTGGTGGACTTCGGGCGTTTCCTGGCGCCCTCCGCCCGGGAGGCCGCGTGAGTGCGCTGGAGGGATTGAAGGGGAGCGTCCCGGAGGGGCTGAAGGGCCTGTCGGCGTGGACCACGCAGCCGTCCTGGCTGGGCGGGGTGGTGGGGCTGGGGCTGGCGCTGTTCTACGGCAGGCTCACGCACTCGGTGCCCGCGGGCCATGGCTGGCTCTTCCTGGGGTTGCTGCTGGCGGTGCTGGTGATGAACGCCGTGCTGTCCGGCGCCCAGGAGCGTCACGCGCTGCGCGTGCTGCGGGCGGTGGAGCAGGGGCGGCTGCCGTCCAATCCGGACAACCTGCGCCGCGCGCTCCAGGAGGTCCGCCGCATCCCCGGGCGCTGCTTCTGGTTCACCCTGCAGGCCTGGGTGGGGGGCGCGCTGATGCTGGCGGTGACGTTCCCGCCCCTGGCGCAGGCGCCGTGGAGCACGGGGATGCGCCTCATGCTGGTGGGCGTGTCGCTCGGCCCGCTGTCCTCCATGCTCGTCTACCTCATGGTGGTGCGCCGGGGCCGCCGGGCCTCCGAGCGCATCGCCGCGCAGGGCCTGTCCCCGCAGGAGGTCATCGCCGCGCTCCCCACCGAGCGGCTGCGGCTGCGGCGCCGGCTGGTGATGTTCACCGCGGTGGCGGTGCTCAGCCCGTCCATCTTCATCCTCGACGTGTCGGTGAGCCGCACGTTGAGCACCTTCGATCGGATCCTGGAGAACCGGGGCGAGCCCGCGGTGCAGAAGCAGGTGGTGCACAAGGCCCGCCACTCCACCGGGATGGCGCTGGTGGTGCTCTCCGGCATGGTGGTGCTGCTGGTGGTGGGCACGGCGTACGTGGCGGGCACGGCGCTGGCCGAGCCCCTGCGCGCCCTGTCCGAGGACGCCACCCGCATCGCCCAGGGCGAGGTGCGCACCCCGCGCTTCATCCCCGCCGAGGACGAGGTGTGGGCGGTGTCCGGCGCCTTCACCCGCATGCAGGCGCAGCTGGCCCAGGCGCTCGTGCAGTTGCAGCGCGCGGGGCTTCAAATCTCCTCCACCACCGAGCAGCTGGTGGCCACCTCGGCGGACCAGGAGTCCGGCGCGGGGGAGCAGGCCATCTCGCTCAACGAGACGCGGGCCACCACCGAGGAACTGGCGCGCTCGGCGCAGCAGATCGCCGTCAACGCCGAGTCGGTGTCCACCATGGCGGAGACGACCTTCGGGGCGGCGCAGAGCGGGCAGCGCAGCGCGGCGGCCTTCCTCGCGGCCATGCACCGCATGAAGGCGGACAACCAGGGCATCGCGGATGCCGTGGTGCGGCTCAACAAGCGGGTGCAGCAGATCGGCAAGGTGGTGGAGTTCATCAACGAGATCGCCGACAAGTCGGACCTGCTGGCGCTCAACGCCGAGCTGGAGGGCACCAAGGCGGGTGAGCCCGGCCGGGGCTTCTCGCTGGTGGCCGCGGAGATGCGGCGGCTGGCGGAGAACGTGCTGTCCTCCACGCTGGCCATCGAGCGGCTGATCGACGAAATCCGCGACGCCACCCAGGCGGCGGTGATGGCCACCGAGGCGGGCCTGAAGACGACGGAGCGCGGCGCCTCGCTGGCGGCGCAGGTGGACCAGAGCCTGGGCCTCATCCTCGAGCTGGCGCGGCAGACGTCCCACGCCGTGCGCTCCATCTCCCTGGCCACCCAGCAGCAGCAGACGGGCACGGATCAGCTCGCCGCCGCCATGGGCGACATCCTGCGCGTCACCGAGGAGAACGCCGAGGCCACCCAGCAGATGGTGGCGGCCAACACGGACCTGTCCGCGCTGGCGAGGGATTTGAAGGCCACGGTGCAGCGCTTCCGCGTGGCGGAGAGGGAAGGGTGATGCGGACCCCCCGCTTCCTGCGCTACCGGCGTCCCTTCAGCCGCCGCCTGGTGATGGCGGTCGTCTACGCCAACGTCACCACCTTCATCCTCAGCAGCCGCTACGCCCAGCTCACCATCGGGGAGCGGCTGGATGACAGCATGCCGCTGTTCCTCAGGCTGATGGGGGCGTTCTCCTTCATCGCCATCGTGGTGCAGGCGGTGCTGTGCCTGCGCCGGCTGCGCGGGCTGCTCGTCGTGGAGGCCGCGCAAGGACCGAGCCAGCCGGAGCTGCTCGGGCAGGCGCTGCGGGAGGTCCACGGGCTGGCGGACTTCACCTTCACCTCCACGCTGGCCATGTGGATGCTCACCTCCGTCCTCGTCAACGTGGGGCTGTGGGTGAGCGGCGCGCCCATGGGCCTCCTGGAGTCCCTGCGCACCGGCCTGCCGGGGTTGATCTTCGGTCCGCTCTCCTCGCTGCTGACGTACTGCATCGTCACGCTGCGGGCCCGGCGCGTGGTGCTGGACATGGGCCCCCTGGGCCTGACGCCCGAGCTGGCCATCTCCGTGGCGCCCCGGCGCTCGCAGATCCGCCTGCGGCTGAGCCTCTTCACCGCCATCGTCGTGGTGACGCCGGCCATGCTCATCTGGGACGTGAGCACGGTGCTGGCCAACCGGGCCTTCGATCAGGTGCTGACGGAGGCCGACCCGAAGCGCCAGGCGGAGCTGGCCGAGCTGCTGCGCACCGAGGCGCTGTGGTCCGGCGGCGCGCTGTGCCTGCTCGTCTTCGGGGTGGCCCTGGCCGCGGCCTACCTGGGCGGCACCCTGCTGGGCCGTCCCATGCGCCAGCTGGGCGAGGACGCCCACCGCATCGCCGAGGGGGACCTGAGCCGCTCGCGCATCATCCCCGCCGAGGACGAGGTGTGGTCCGTCTCGGCCGCCTTCTCCACCATGCGCGCCCACCTGGCGGACGTGCTGGCGCAGCTGCAGCGCGCCGGCTACCGCATCGGCACCACCACCGAGGAGATTCTCTCCACCTCCTCGCGCTACGAGGCCGGTGCCGCCGAGCAGGCCAGCTCGCTGGATGAGACGAGCGCCACCACCGAGGAGCTGGCGCGCTCGGCCCGGCAGATCGCCGAGAACGCCGGCTCGGTGGCGGAGATCGCCCACAAGACGCTCGCGGCGGCCCGCCAGGGACAGGCCAGCGCCGAGGCCTTCCTGGAGACGATGAACCGCATGCGCCACGACAACCAGGCCATCGCCACCGCGGTGGCCCGGTTGAACAAGCGCGTGCAGCAGATCGGCAAGATCGTCGAGTTCATCAACGGCGTGGCCGACAAGTCGGACCTGCTCGCGCTCAACGCCGAGCTGGAGGGCACCAAGGCGGGCGAGGTGGGGCAGGGCTTCTCGCTGGTGGCCGCGGAGATGCGCCGGCTGGCGGAGAACGTCATCGAGTCCACCAAGGAGATAGAGGGGCTCATCGAGGAGGTGCAGGACGCCTCGGGCGGCGCGGTGATGGCCACCGAGGGCGGCGTGCGCGCCACCGAGACGGGCACCGCGCTGGCGCAGCAGGTCTCCGAGTCGCTGCGGCAGATCGTCGAGTTGGCCGGGCGCACGTCGGACGCGGTGCGGGCCATCTCGCTGGCCACGCAGCAGCAGCAGGGCGGCACGGATCTGCTCGCCGAGGCCATGGCGGACATCCTGCGCATCACCCAGCAGAGCCACAACGCCACCAAGCAGGTCATCAGTGCCAATGGCGACCTGTCCACGCTGGCGCGTGATTTGAGAGGGGTGGTGGAGCGCTTCCAGATCGATCCACCCGCGCCAGGGGGCAAGGTGTGAGCGCGCGGGAGAAGTTGCTCAAACAGTTCCGGGAGCTGGTGGGGGTGCGCCTGGAGCGCATCAACCGGCGCATCGTGGAACTGGAGGCGGGCGCGAGCCTGGAGGCCGGCCGCACGGTGCTGCGCGAGCTGCACGGGCTGAAGGGCGAGGCCCGGATGATGGGCTTCGACGCCATCAACTCCGTGGTGCACGAGATGGAGGAGCTGGTGCGCTCCACCGAGCGCGCCGAGCATGCGATGTCCGCCGGCTCCATCGACGCGCTGCTCCAGGCGGGAGACGCGGTGCTGGTGCTGGCCGGGGCGTCGCCCGAGCCGGCCCAGACGCCTCCCGAGGTGGACAAGCTGGTGCGCTGGCTGCAGGAGTGCACCCGCGCCGAGGTCTCCGGTCAGGTGGCGCCCGCCCCCACCCCGAGCCCGGCGCCCCCTCCGGTGCCGCCCGCGCGCAAGGAGGCCCCGGAGAAGGAGCGGGACGAGCGGGACGAGGTCACCCCCGCGTGGGGCTCGGCCCCGCTGAACGTCATGGTGTCCTCGCTGGTGTCCCGGCAGGCGCCGCCCCCGTCGGCTCCTCCCGTGCCGGCTCCCCCGGCGCGGCCTCCCCTGGTGGGTCGCTCAGTGCCGGTGGAGCCTCCGCGCGCGCAGGGGTCCGTGACGGCCACCGCCGCCACCACCATCAGCCGGATGCCGCCGGCCACGCCCGAGGTGCCGGTGCGGACGGGCTCGGCGTCCGGTGTGCGCGCGGGAGACCGGGCGGACGGCTCGGTGCGCATCGGCGTGGCCAGCCTGGATCTGCTCACGAGCGCGGTGACGAACCTCACCCAGGTGTCGCGCCGCCGCGAGCTGGCCACCACCCGGCGGCTGGAGCTGGCGCGGGAGCTGAGCCTGCTGGCGCGGGCCGCGGAGGACCTGGGGCCGGCGGCCGCCGCGCTCTCGGAGCGGCTGGGCAAGGCGAAGGAGCTGGCCGCCGCCCTCCACCGCGAGGCGAAGCTGCTGGCCAACGAGGAGCTGCGCGACCTGGGCTACGTGGCCGAAGAGGTGCAGCGCCTGCGCATGCTGCCGCTCTCCGTGCTCTTCGAGCCCTACCCGCGCATGGTGCGCGATCTGGCGCGCGAACTGGGCAAGGAAGTGGAGCTGGTGGTGGACGGCGAGGACACCCGCGCCGACCGGGCGGTGGTGGAGGCGCTGAGGGATCCCCTGCTGCACCTGGTGCGCAACGCGCTGGACCATGGTCTGGAGTCCCGGGTGGACCGGGTGGCCACGGGCAAGCACCCGCGCGGACGGCTGACGCTGGGGGCCGCGCGGGACGGCAACCGGCTGGTGCTGCGCGTGGAGGACGACGGCGTGGGCCTGGAGCCCGCGCTGCTGCGCCGGGCGGCGGTGCGCAAGGGCTTCCTGGACGAGGCCTCGGCGTCGGCGCTGACGGATCAAGCGGCGCGCGAGCTCATCTTCCTCTCGGGCTTCACCTCGCGCGAGGTGGCCACGGACATCTCCGGACGCGGCGTGGGGCTGGACGCGGTGCGCAGCTCGCTCCGGGCGCTGGGGGGAGACGTGCTGGTGGCTTCCTCGCCGGGCGGGGGCACGCGCTTCGAGCTGCGGGTGCCGGTGTCCCTCACCGTGGCCCCGCTGCTCTTCGTGAAGGTGGGCGAGGAGACGCTCTGCCTGAGCGCCGTCCACGTCTCGCGGGCGGTGAAGGTGGAGGCCTCGCAGATCCGCGAGGTGGCCGGGCGCGCGGTGCTGGAGGTGGATGAGCAGCCCATGCCCTTCGCCTCGTTGGGGGCGCTGCTCGGGCTGGGGCCGGAGGAGGTGGCGGGCGAGGGGGCCCTGGTGCTGGTGGTGCGCAGCCAGGGGGCCACGGCCGCGCTGGCGGTGGACCGCGTCCTGGAGGAGAGCGTCCAGGCCATCCTGCCGTTGAAGGGACTGCTGGCGCGCTTCCCGCACCTCACGGGCGCCACCACCCTGGCGGATGGCCGGCTCGCCATGGTGCTGTCGGCGGCCCACCTCATCGCCAGCGCCCAGGGAGCCATGGGCCCGCGGGTACCCCGCGCGCCCGCTCCCTCCCGTCCACCTCCCGCTCCCCGCCGCCGCATCCTCGTGGTGGACGACTCCCCCCTCACCCGGGAGCTGATCGGCTCCCTGCTGGAGGCCGTGGGGTACGATGTGGTCATGGCCACCGACGGCATGGAGGCCCTGGACATGCTCAACGCGGCCCCCAATGGCCCCAGGGTGGACCTGGTCTGCACGGACCTGGAGATGCCCCGGGTGGACGGGTTGGAGCTGACCCGCCGCCTCAAGGCGCATGCGACCCACAAGGTCCTCCCCGTGGTCATCCTCACCACGCGTGGAGGAGAGGAGGACCGGCAGCGCGGGTTGGCGGCGGGGGCGGACGGCTACATCACCAAGGGTGACCTGGTGCGTCAGGATCTGGTGGACGTGGTGGGCCGGCTCCTGGGCTGACGTGCGCCTGCGGGACTGTGGGCCCAATTGGGTATACTCGGGGCGTCGCGCACGGAGTATGGAAGCCACATGGGCAAGAAAGTGTCAGTGCTGGTCGTCGACGACTCGCACATCTGCCGACAGCTGATCTGCGAAGCTCTGGGCCGGGATCCGGACCTGGAGGTTGTCGGGACTTGCGCCAACGGCAAGGAGGCGCTGGAGGCCGCGCGGGAGCTGCGTCCGCAGGTCATCACCATGGACGTGGAGATGCCGGTGATGGATGGGCTCACGGCCGTGGAGCACATCATGGCCGAGGTGCCCACGCCCATCCTCATGCTGACGGCGGATCCCCGGCAGCAGGCCCCGGAGCTCACGTGCCGGGCGCTGGAGCTGGGCGCGCTGGCGCTGCAGATCAAACCCGCCATCGACGCGGGCACCGAGGCGTGGAACCTGTCGCGCGAGGTGAAGCTGCTGTCCTCGGTGCGCGTCATCCGGCACATCCACAACAGCAAGCAGCGCCGGCCGCCGTTGCCGGGCACGGGTGGGGCGGCGGTGACGCCCGCGCAACCGGTGGGCATGCCGTACGGGGTGCTCGCGGTGGCCAGCTCCACCGGTGGTCCGCAGGTCCTCTTCCGGATGCTCTCGGAGCTGCCGGCGGACTTCCCCACGCCCATCGTCATCGTCCAGCACATCAACGCCGCCTTCTCCGAGTCGCTGGCGGGCTGGCTGGCCAACTCCTCGAAGCTGAAGGTGCGGCTGGCCACGGACGGCGAGCAGCTGCTGCCGGGCAACGTGCTGATCGCCCCGCCGGGGCAGCACATGTCCATCCCCTTCCGGGGGCGGGTGGCGCTGCGGCCGGGCGTGGAGCGGGACGGCCACATGCCCTCGGGCACGGTGCTGCTGGAGAGCGCGGCCAAGGCCTACGGACGGCGCACCCTGGGGCTCATCCTCACCGGCATGGGCGAGGACGGCGCGGATGGCATGCTCGCCATCAAGCAGGCTGGCGGACTGACGCTGGCGCAGAACGAGGAGTCGTGCGTGGTGTTCGGCATGCCGGGCGCGTCGGTGGCGCGCAAGGCGGTGGATCACCTCGTCCACGGTGACGACATCGCGGGAGCGCTGGTACGGCTCGCCCGGGGTGAGATGCTCACCGCGGGGCGCTGATCGCAGGTGGCTCCTTCTTCCGCCTTTCCGCCGGCCTCCAGTCCCTTCCACGCCTTCGTGGCGCGGCGGACGGGCATGGCCTTGAGTGAGTTGCAGTGCCGCCGGCTCGACGAGAAGCTGACGGCACGGCCGGGCGGGTTGACGCCGCAGTACCTGCTGCACCTGCAGACGCCCGCGGGCGCGGCGGACCTGGCCGAGCTCATCGACGCCATCTCCGTGCAGAAGACGGAGCTCTTCCGGGACGAGTCGCAGCTGGCGGCGTTGCGTGCGCACGTGCTGGAGCCGATGGTGGCGAGGATGCGCCGGCCGCTGCGGGTGTGGAGCGCGGGCTGCGCCACGGGCGAGGAGGTGGCCACGCTGCTGGTGCTGCTCGCCGAGGTGGGGGCGGATCCGGACAGCACGGTGCTGGGCACGGACATCTCGGAGTCGGCGATTACTCGGGCGCGGGAGCTGTGCTTCAGCTCGGAGCAGCTCCAGCGGGTGCCCTCGGGCATGCGCGAGCGCTGGTTCCTGCCCGCCCCCGGGGGCCGCTTCACGCTGGTGGGGCACCTCAAGGAGCGGGCCAGCTTCGAGTGCCACAACCTGATGGACTTGCCGTACCCGGTGGCGGCGGAGGGGCAGGGCTTCGACATCATCGTCTGCCGCAACGTCCTCATCTACTTCGCCCCCGACTCCTTCGAGCGGGTGGTGGCGTCGCTGGCGGGGCGGCTGGCTCCGGAGGGGATGTTGGTGCTCTCGGCGGCCGAGCCGTTGCTGCGCGCGCCGCCGAGCCTGCGCACCGTGCGCTTCGAGCAGGCCTTCTTCTACGCGCGGGCGCAGGAGGCCATGGGCTTCACCGACGCGACGCCGCCCGGGGCCCCGAGGACGCCGAGCTCCAGTGGGCTGCCCGCGGTGGGCACCCGCCAGCCCCTGCCGAGGACCGCGATGTCGGGCCGCTTCCCGGCGATCCCCGCCCCGCCGCCGCCACCGGAGGCCCCCGCCGAGGTGCGGCCCGGGGATGCCGGCGCGCACACGGAGGCGGATGCCCTCTTCGCGAAGGTGCTGGAGTGGGCCTCCTCGGGAGGCGAGGCGAGCCCCCAGACGGCGGAGGCGCTGCGGCGCTGCCTCGCGTTGGACCCGGACCTGGCCGCGGCGCGCTACCTGCTGGGGATGTTGCTCGAGCAGCGGGGCGTACCGGCCGAGGCCGCTGTGGAGTACCGGCGGGCCCTGCGCTCGCTGGAGGAGGGGAGGGCGCGCAACACCCCCTTCTTCCTCAACAACGCCCGGCTGCAGGTGGCCTGTGCGCGAGCCATCGAGCGGGTGGAGCGGGGCGCCGGTCCGCCTCCGGCGCGTTGACAGGCGGGCAGGCGGGCCCCGAGGGCCGAAGAAGCCCGCGCGGGCCAGGGGGTTTGACCGTAAGATGCGCCCCCCTATGAGAAGGCTTGCCCTGATAGCCCTCCCGCTCGCGCTCTCCGGCTGCTTCTACCCCGCCGACCGCGGCCGCGCCCTGGAGACCCGTCTCGAGAAGCTCGATGCCTCCCAGGCCCAGCTCCAGGCGGAGCTGAAGCAGACCCGGGAGCAGCTCGACGCCACGCTGCCGAAGATCGACGCGAAGATCGCCGAGGTCTCCAAGGCCCTGCAGAGCCTGGACACGGCCTCGCGCCGCTCGGGCGCGGACATCGGCATCCAACTGCAGAAGACGGTGGAGGATCTGGCGCAGCTGCGCGGCCAGGTGGAGACGTACCTCTACAAGATTGGCGAGCTGGAAGGCGCGCTCTCCAAGACGAGCGAGGAGACGGAGAAGCGGCTGCAGGCGCTCAAGGGCGACGAGGCCCTGAAGGAGGCCGAGGCCCGGAAGAAGGCCGAGGAGCTGAAGCGGCCCACGGACAAGAAGGAGTTCCTCGCGCTGGCCCAGGAGAAGGCGAAGGGCGGCGACATGGCCCTGGCGCGGCAGCTCTACTCGGAGTTCCTCAAGAAGTGGCCCAAGGACGCGCTGGCCGCCGAGGCCCACTTCGGCCTGGGGGAGACGTACTTCTCCGAGGACAAGTGCCGCGAGGCCCTCTACGAGTACGGCAAGCTGCTGCAGGAGCACCCCAAGGCGGACTCCACGCCGGACGCGTACCTGCGCTCGTCGGAGTGCTTCAAGAAGCTGAAGATGCAGGAGGAGTCGCGGCTGGCGCTCGAGGAGCTCGTGAAGGGCTACCCGAAGTCCGATGCGGCCAAGACGGCCAAGGCGCGCCTGGCCGAGCTGGACAAGGCCAAGAAGGCCGAGCCGAAGAAGGGTGGCAAGAAGTGAGCATGCGTCTGACGTTGCTGGCCGTGTTCGCGCTGCTGCTGACGCCCATGGTGTCAAACGCGGCGCCCAGGCAGGTGGTCCTCCTCTTCACCGGAGACAACGGGGGCGAGATCGCCCCCTGTGGTTGACGCCACAACCCGTCTGGCGGTCTGGCCAGACGAAAGACGGCTTTCTCGCGGGAGCGCGCGGGGGACAAGCCGGTGCTGGTGCTGGACGCGGGCAATGCGCTCTTCAAATCCGCCGCGGCGGGGGGTGATCCGAAGGAGAAGGAGCGGGCCGCGCTGCTGCTCGAGTTGATGGACGGGCTGGGCACCACGGCCATGGCCGTGGGCACGCGCGACCTGACGCTCGGGACGGACTTCCTCACCCGGTCCTCGAAGGGCCGGAAGATGAAGCTCCTGTCCGCCAACCTGGTGGACGCGGCGGGCAAGCCGCTCTTCCCGGCCTCCACGGTGGTGACGGTGGGCGGCGTGAAGTTCGGCCTGGTGGGCCTCTCGCCGGAGGGGCCGGTGTCCACGCAGAAGGGCGCGGTGGGCAAGCCTCCCGTGCCCGCCGCCATCACCGAGTCCCGCCGCCTGCGCACCCAGGACAAGGTGGACGTGGTGGTGGTGCTCGCCGCCGTGCCCTACCTGGAGGCCGTCAAGCTCTCCCAGGAGGCGGGCAACGCCGTGGACCTCATCCTCCAGTCCAACGACAACCGGGGACAGGGCACGCCCCAGCGCAACGACTTCGCCACCCTCGTCCCCACGGGCGAGCGGGGGCGGGAGATCGGCCACCTGACCCTCTCCGTGGACGGCAAGGGTCCCTTCGTGGACCTCTCCGAGACGGAGCGGGCCCAGCAGAACCTGAAGATGCTCGACGCCAACCTCCAGCAGGCGAGGCGGAGCCTGGCGGCGGCGAAGGACGAGCGGACCCGGAAGAGCTGGGAGGAGACCATCGCCAGCGTCGAGGCGCGCCGGAAGGCGCTCGCACTGCAGGTGGAACCCGGCAAGCAGGGGAGTGAGCGCACCCTGCGCCTGTCGTACATCGCCCTGGGGGGCAACGTTCAGGATGATCCCGAGGTGAAGAAGCGGGTGGAGCGAATCGAACCCCCGGGGTCCGCATCTCACTAGTCTGGACGGGGCCCGGTCGCGGGCCTTGTGCCAGGGCCGGTCCGCCGTTATAAGCGCCGGCCTACCTCTAGAACGCCAGACCTCCCACCTCCGCGTGGGGGCAAGGCGCAGGGAGTCGTCCAAATGAAGCCCGATCTGCACCCGGTCTACCCGGCCGCCCGTATCACCTGTGCGTGCGGTAACACCGTCGAGACCAAGTCCACGCGCGGCTCGTTCACCGTGGAAGTCTGCTCGAACTGCCACCCCTTCTTCACGGGCAAGTACAAGCTGCTCGACACCGCGGGCCGCGTGGAGAAGTTCCGCAAGAAGTACGCCGCCAAGCCGGCCGAGGGCGCCGCCGCCGAGGGCTCCGCCCCCGCCGCTGCTCCCGCCGAGGGCACCGCCGCGAAGAAGACCGCCAAGAAGGCCAAGGCCTAGTCTCTTCCGCACGACCGCGTAGCACCCGCCGAGCACGGCGCTGGAAGGCCTCGACGAGAGGCACTCCCGCCGTGCTCGCGGCGTTTCGGGCACCCCTGATTCCTGTCAAGTTTCAGGGTGCTACAGATCAGAAATTGGACGTAGCAGCATGTTGCCCGCACATTCCCGCCCGTCACGACGACCCCTGACGGAGGCGAGATGTCCGCGGAAGCCACTGCCCTGAAGCTCGTTCAGCAGCCCTCTCTGCGCGAGAGCCTTTACGCCAAGAGCGATGCGTACCGGCTGTACCAGGGCGACAGCCTGGCGCTGATGGAGCAGTTCGAGCCGGGCACCTTCGACATGGTGTTCGCCGACCCGCCCTACTTCCTGTCCAACGGCGGTTTCACCTGCAAGAACGGCAAGCGCGCCGCGGTGAACAAGGGCGGCTGGGACGTGTCGCGCGGGGTGGACGAGGACCACGCCTTCACCACCGCGTGGCTCAAGGCCTGCCAGCGGGTGCTCAAGCCCACCGGCACCATCTGGGTGAGCGGCACGCAGCACGTCATCTTCTCGGTCGGCTTCGCGATGCAGAAGCTCGGCTACAAGCTGCTGAACACCGTCACCTGGTACAAGCCCAACGCCAGCCCCAACCTGGCGTGCCGCTACTTCACGCACTCCTCCGAGCTGCTCATCTGGGCCTCGCCCAAGCCGGCCTCCAAGCTGCAGCACACCTTCAACTATTCGAAGATGAAGGCGGACAACGGTGGCAAGCAGATGCGCGACGTGTGGGCGCTGCCGCGCACGGGTGACGAGGAGCTGGCCGCCGACGAGTCCGGCCGCGTGTGGACGATGACGGCGCCGCGCCGCGAGGAGAAGGCGCACGGCAGCCACCCCACGCAGAAGCCGGTGTCGCTGCTCGAGCGCGTCATCGAGGCGAGCACCCCCGAGGACGCGCTGGTGTTGGATCCCTTCAACGGCAGTGGCACCACGGGTGTGGCGGCGCTGAAGCTGGGCCGGCGCTACGTGGGCATCGACATGGACGAGCAGTACCTGAAGCTGTCGCAGAAGCGCCTGACCGAGGTCGAGCGCGCTGCTCGCCGGTAGTCCAATCCCATACGCGTCTGTTGTCGCTCGCCAGCTGTCGAAGCGCGAGTCCGGCCGCGAGCAAGAGGTGCTCCCATGCGGGTGGGCGTCAGGGTTCTGGGAGTCCTCTCGGGGGCGGTGCTCCTGGGCCTGGCGGCCGGGTGGTCCTCTACCCACTCCGTGGCGGTCGCTCGGGCCCCGTCCACGCCCGATGGCCAGGTGCCCTCCCGGACCGGCACTCCACGTCCGGCACCCCCCGCCAGGAATGCGCCGGCTCCATCCGAGAACCTCGATGCGCGGGAGCTCGAGCTGCGGATGCGGGTGGCGAACGTCCGGGCCTCGCTGGGCCGGAGCTATGAGCGTGCGTCCTCGCAGGGGGACTTCGCGCTGGCTCCGGGCCACATCCTCGAGAGTCTCCTCGAGCGGCGTTGCGGACTCGTGCGGCTCGGTCTCACCGGATCCAATGCCGGGGAATTCTGCCGGGAGCTGCTCTTCTCGCTGCTCCGGGAGCGGCTCTCCCTGCCCGAGGGGACTTCCCAGGCGCGGTTCTGGGAGTCCCTGACGCGGGTGGACGAGGCCGCGGCTCGGCATGGCCTCGGAGCGTCCCCCGTCTCGGGCGGTGAGGCGTTCCACGTGGCCTACGAGCGCTTCCGGCAGGAGCGCCGGGACATCGTGGGCCCGGACGTCGAGCAGCGGCTCTTCGGGCTCTCGGATGAGCTGGTGCGCCTGCCCTTCCTGGTGGACGAGCTCGTCAATGATTCGCGTCTGTCTCCCGAGCAGCGGATGGCGGCCTATGACGGCCTGCTCCAGAGCATCTCGCGGGACCATGGCGTCGAGCTCGCCTCGGTGGTGGAGCCGCTCGAGCTGGCGAAGAATGCCTTGCGGCTCCACGGGCCGGCGGGGGCCCTCGGGCCCGCGCAACAACAGGCCATCCTGGAGCGGTACGCCGGCCCCGAGGTCACGCGGCTCCACCTCGAGCACCAGCTGGAGCAACAGGACCGGGGCGAGCGCCTGCGAGCCTTCAACCAGGAGCGTGACAGGCTCCTGCGTCAATTGACCCGCGCGGGTCTCACGCCGGAGCAACTGCGCGAGCGGATGCCCGGACTCGATCAACAGCTCTTCGAGAAATACCAACTCAGCCCATGAAGACTCTCGAGAATCAGGGAAGTTTCCGCCTGTTGTTCGCGGTGGTGGCGTTGACGCTCGGAGGCTCGGCGTGGGCCTCCGGGTATGACGCCTATTATTCGAACAGCCCCACTGCCTGGTACGACGCGGTGGCCGAGCTCGAGTACTTCAATCCCTCCCTCACGCCCGCCTGGCAGCTCAACGAGACGTGCGACGACACGGGTTACTTCTCGGTGGCGTCCTACAACATCTTCCACAACGTGCCCTTCGTCTACGACTTCGGAGACGAGATGGAGCAGAGCCTGGGGAAGGTGACGAAGTGCGCGGACGTCGTCCTGTACCAGGAGGCCTGGGATTATGACGACATCATCCAGGACGGACCCAAGCAGAACATGGCCGCGCGCGGCTTCAACCTGCTCACCCCCACTGGTTATTACTGTGATGACACCTGGGGTGGCATCGAGAACGACTGCAGCGGCTTGATGATGTTCTACAAGAGCGGCACCACGCTGGTGAAGGAGCTCACCCTCCAGCCGTTCACCGACTCGAACGGGGCGGACATCCACAAGGAGAAGGGGGTCTGGGGCGCCATCTTCGCCAAGGCGGGCAAGTATTACTATGTCTTCGATACGCACTTCACCTACGGGAACAAGGGGCACCTGGAGGGCGATGCCGCCTCGGACGCCTCGCGTATCTCCAACATGAAGCAGTCGCTGGCCTATATCCGCAACCAGGTGACCGCCAACCAGCTGAGCTATCCGCCGTCGCTCGTTCTCTTCGGGGGTGACTTCAACTCCGACTTCACCAGCACCCACAGCTACTCGCGGGGCTATCAACTCCTCGTCCAGGCCGCCGCCCAGACGTATTTCTATGAGCCGTATGCCTATTCCATGATGAATGCGGTGATGGGCGGCTACGAGACTCCCGGCTTCCAGTCCAACTGGGTGGGGGGCACCGTGGACACGGGCCCCAATGGCATGGCCACGGGAGAGAAGGCGGACTACGACGCCGTGCTGGTGGGCAAGCCCGGTGCCTTCGGGCAATGCGCGCCCATCGAGCTGTCCTACAGCGGCTGGGCTCCCGCGTGGAAGACGACGGCCGGCGTGCGCAAGTGGCCCTTCTATACCCACTCCGATCACTACGGCCGGTGGATCCGGGTGAAGCCCGGCTGTTAGGGCCTGGCCAGCAACTCCTGGGCGGCCCGGTAGTCCCGGAGGCTGGCGTCCGCGGAGACTCCGCCGAGCACCTCCGTCAGGAGCTCGCGGGCCTTCTGCTCCTCGCCGGATTGCGCCAGGAGCCGCGCCAGGCTCGCGGCCGAGCGCAACGCATGGAGCGCCGCGCCGGAATGCCGGGCCAGGGTGAGCGCCTGCTCGAACGAGGCCCGTGCCGCTTCCGTCTCTCCCTTCCGGAGCTGGAACTCTCCCTGGAGCCACAGCAGGTCCGGGTGTGCACGGCGCGCCAGCAGGGGCTCGAGCACCTTCAGTCCCTCCTTCACGGCGGCCAGTCCCTCGTCGATGCGTCCGCTCACGAGATACGCCTTGATGAGACACACCAGGCACGTGGGGTACATGACGAGCGCGCCCATGGCCTGGATGAGCCCGAGGCCCTGCTGGATGAGGGGGATTCCCTTCTCGGCCTCTCCGAGCCGGGCGGTGGCCCAACCCAGCACGCAGTAGCCGATCGCCAGGGTGGACAGGAACCCGTTGCCGGCCGAGACGGCGATCAACCGGTTCGCCATGTCTCGCGCGGCCTCGGGCTCCTCCACCTCGTATTCGATCGACGCACAGTACGAGAGCGTGACCGCCACCGCATACGGGTGCTGCATCGCCTCGGCCAGCGCGAGCGCCTCCTGGTACGCCGCACGGGCCCGGGCGATGTTTCCCAGCATCGACTCGGTGAAGGCCTCGTACAGGGGCGTGTAGAGCACCTGCTCGGAGAAGTAGCTCTCGCTGCCACCGCCGCGGATGCGCGCCAGGGTCTCCAGGGGGTGCTCCTGGCGGATCAACCCTTTCGCCAGCGTGCAGTGCCGCAGGGCCTCGGCGTACGCACCCCGCCAGAACTCCAGCGAGCCGAGCGCGGCATGGATGACCACCTGGGTCGTGGGATCATCGTGGGTCTCGAGGATGCGCTGGAAGCGCGCCTCCACCCGCGCCGCGTCCTCGCGGTTGCCCCGCACCAGCGCGACGACCCAGATTCCCCAGACCACCGACAGGGGGACGTCCCCGTACCGCTCGCAGAGCGCGTGGGCGCGGGTGTAGACCTCCTCCACCTCCCGGGCGGCATAGCCCTTCGTCGCGACGAGCGCCTGGCCGAGCTCGACCCGCAGGCCGATCTCCCGCTCGTCCCGCTCTCGCGAGGCCGGCAGGAGCTCCAATTGCTCCAGGGCCTGGGTCAGGTGGCTGATGGCCTCGGGGAGGGCGGACTTCGCCGCGGCTCGCTGGCCCGCCCTCTGCCACAACGTCACGGCCTGCTCGGCCAGCCCCGCCCGGGTGGCGTGGTTCGCGAGCTGCTCCGGCTGTTCCTCCGCCATCTCGGGGAACCGCTCGCTCAGCACGTGGAAGATCCGGGTGTGGTAGTGCTTGCGCGTGCTCCGTGGCAGCGATTGGTAGGCCGCGTCCTGGACGAGCGCGTGTTTGAAGGCATACGTCAGGTGGGGCGGCCAGCCCTGTTGGAAGAGCAACCCGGCCTGCTCGAGCTGCTCGATGTCCCGCTGCAGCTCGTCCTCCGGGAGGAGCGAGATGGCGCGGAGCACCTCCTGGCCGAACTCCCGGCCCAGCAGGGCGGCGAGCTGCGCCAGCGCCTTCGTCCGGGGCGGGAGGTGGTCGAGCCGCGCCAGGAGCAGCTCGTGCAGGGTGGCCGGAATGCCTCCGGCCGAGCCCCCTTGCTCCAGCACCATCCGGGTCATCTCCTCGATGAAGAGGGGAATGCCATCCGCCCGGGCCACGAGCTGCTCGAGCGTCCCGTCCGGCAGGGTCCCGCCCCGGGCCGTCTCCCGCGCCAGCGTGGCGGTGTCCTCGGACGAGAGGGGCGCGAGCCGCGACTCGTGGTAGCCGGGATGCTCCGCCCAGCGCTGCGTGAGCCCGGGCCGGGAGGTGAGCAGCACGCAGATGCGAAGGCGCGCGAGGTGCTCCAGGAGGTAGCCGAGGAACTGGAGGGTGGAGGGATCGGCCCAGTGCACGTCCTCCACCACGAAGACGAGGGGCCGGTCCTCGGTGAGCCGCTGGAGGAGGGCCGAGAGGGCCTGGACACCGCGCTCCCGCTGGCGCTCGGGAGGCAGCAGGAGGAAGGGCGCACCCGGGGGGAGCGGCAGCGACAGGAGCGAGGCGAGTGGCGGCACGTGCTCCGGGGGCAGGCCGAGGGCGGCGCTACGTTCCTCCAGCATTCGCAGCTTCTGCTGGGCGCTGTCGTGGGGCGAGAGCTCCAGGAAGCGCTGGAGCCAGTCGATGAGCGGATGGAAGGCACTGCTCTTGAATTGAGGCCAGCACTGGCACCGCGCCCAGGTGCTCGAGCCGGGAGTCTCCTGATCATGCAACTCCTGGATGAGGCGGGACTTGCCGATACCCGCCTCGCCCTGGAGCAGGATGAAGGCCCCGTGCTCGCGCGCGGCCTCGTCGCGCAGCTGGCTCAGGCGCCGCAGCTCCCGTTCCCGCCCCACCAACGGTGTCAGGGGGCCCATGACGAGCGCACGATCGAAGCGCGTCACGTTCCTGCGCTCCTGGAGCACCCGGTGGACGCCGAGGAGCTGGCTTCCCGAGGTCCCCTCGAAACACCAGTGGCCCAGCGGCCGGGTCTGGAACCGGCCTCGCACGAGCGCCTGGGTCCGCTCGCTGACGAGCACCGTGTTCGGCTCGGCCTGTGTCGCCAGCCAGGAGGAGATCCTCGGCGCCTCGCCCTGCATGGCGGGGAGCATCCCCTGGAGCTCGGACATGACATTGGCCAGGGCCACCAGATCGGTATGGATGCCCACGCGCACGGACAGGCCGTGACGCCACATGCACAGCATCTCTCGCGGGAGCTGCTCCGTCTGCTGTAGCGCCGCGCGGACCGCGTGCTCCGCGTCATCTTCCCCGGCCCGGGGGTAGCCGAAACACGCGAGCACCTCGCCTCCGACGGCCGTGGTGATGGCCCCGCCGTGCTGGTGGATGATGCGCGTGCAGGCGCGGTGGAAGGCCGCCTCCAGCTCGCTGGCGTCCTCGGGATCCATCCATCCCCCCGGGGCGGGAGCCAGCGCGAGCCGGCAGGACACCAGCGTCACCGGCCGCCGCTCGGCCTGGGCCTTCGGGCGCTCGGGCCGCAGGGCGAGCCGCTCCTGCAGCTCGCACAGCCCCTCGAGCAGCTCGGAGCCATCCGCCGGGCGCTGCGAGGGATCCTTCTCCAATGCCGAGGCGACGAGCCGCTCCACCTCCTGGGGGAGCTCGGGGCGGCGCTCGCGCACCCGCGGCATGGGGCTGGCGGAGAGGACGTACGCCCGGAGCTCCTGGCGCGTCAGCCTCGGGAACGGCAGCTCGCCGGTGAGCAGCTCGAAGAGCAGGACGCCGCAGGACCAGATGTCATCGCGCGCGTGGGGCCTCGCCCGCATCCACTGCTCCGGAGACATGTAGGGGGGCGTTCCCGAGCCACCTGGTTCGTGCGAGGCACCGGCGCCGATCAGCAGCCGTGACAGGCCGAAGTCGAGCAGTTTGGCCCGGCCCGTGGAGTGGATGAAGATGTTGCCCGGCTTGAGGTCCAGGTGGACGAGGTGGCGCTCATGGGCATGCGCCAGGCCCGCCGCCACGTCGATCATGATGCCGAGGACGCGTGGCAGTCCGAGCCGCTCCTGGCGCAGGAGGGCCTGCAGGCTCCTGCCCTCCAGGTGCTCCATCACGAGGAAGGGAATCTTGAAGGGGGAGGGGCCGAGCGCCGGGCGGAAGCCGGTGCTCCACAGGGACACGTCGTGGATCCGGACGATGTTGTCGTGATCCAACCGCGCCGTCGCCTGGGCCTCCTCGCGGACGAGCAGTGCCACCTCCTTCTGGGGAAACTGCAGGAAGGAGAGGAGGAACTTCAGGGCCACCGTCCGCTGCAGCTCATGGTCCAGCGCCCGGAAGACCCGCCCCATGCCTCCTTCGCCGATCAGCTCGAGGATCTCGTACCGGCTCCCATCCAGGCCCCCCAACCGCTCGCCCAGGACGGGCATGGGAACCGGTGGCGCCTGGTGGGAGATCTCCCGGAGGAACGAGTCCTCCCATTCGGAACCCACGTGCGAGGCGGACTCCCCGACGAGGAACGACGCGCTGCGCTCTTCATGACCGATGACCTGTCCCATCTCGTGTCCCAATCCGAGGAAGGCCTGCTCGCGAGATGGCGTGCCCGCCACGGGTCTCCTACGGCAACGTGGGTTCCTCGAAGAGGGCACAGATGATCGCGAGGGGGCGGCGTTCTGATCCTTCCCTGGCGAACACGGCTCCCGCATAGAGCCCCGGGAAGATGCCCTTCTGCTCGCGCACGCTCCTGCCCCTGCCGATGTCGACCAGGGTCACCACCACCCGGTCTCCTTCCGGTGACAGGCGGGCCCGGACGTGTGCCCGGGAGGAGATCGTGCGGCTTCCCGAGACCGGTGGGCCTCCCGCCAGGATGTCATCTCCAACCCGGTAGAGATCGCTCACCTCCGGTGTGACGCCGGGGGGCAGGAAGATGTTCGTCGCCGCGTCGCCTGGGGGGCTGAACTCGGCGTCTCCATCCACGACGAAGAGCAGGGTGGGGAGTGGGTTCTCGCGCCCCGCGGCCAACTGGAACGGGACGGTCGCCAGGTCGATCCACGCGTCCACCATGCCCAGGGTGTCTTGCATCCACTGGGTGGAGTCGTACGTCCCCGCTCTCACCTTCTGGAGGATGCCCGTCCAGCGGCCGAGCTGGTCCTGCCAGAAGGAGGTGGAGGCCTTCAGGAACTCGTCCAACCGATGAACGGCGGTGGTGGTGCCCGTCCCCGAAGGGGCGCTACTGGTGTCACCGGTCGTCGTCGTCATGGCGGGCTCCTTTGTCTAACAATAGAGTTTCTTGACGAGCTCGTTCATCCAGAGCCCCACGACGACTGGCGCCAGATGAGAGAGGATTTGGCCGGAGCCCAGGGCGGCCGGGGGACGGGTCCGTCTGTCCAGGAGGTCCGAGTAGCGGATGTTCTTCACCGTGCGGAGCTGGAAGCGGGGTCCTCCGGCGCGGGGATTGGGGATGGGCGCGACCGTCTGGAAACCGGCGTCCACGTCGATGCCCCGGTCGAACGAGACCACGAAGAGCTCGCTGCCCTCGCACGAGAAGAGCGAGAACCGCATGTCGATCGTCTGGTGGGGCTCGTCCACCGTGTAGTCGATGTTGAGGAAGTTGCGGAACGAGGCGGCGCGGAACGTGTTCCAGTTCCACTCGACGTGCTCGAAGAGCGCTCCGTGCCAATCCGTTCCTCGCAGGGTCGCTTTGGCGGCCGGGACCGGCACGAACCCGCGTCCGTCCGGGGTGGGCTCCACCTGGAAGCATTCGGGCCAGAAGGGCGAGGGGCCCCAGCTCCGTGGATCCAGGGTGCGAGCGAGCAACGCGAAGTCGCATCTGGACTCGGAGGGGATGTCCACGGTCGTGACCAACGTCTCCAGGTCCACCGTGCTCTCGGGTCTCGACGTGAGAAACCGCGCGGCTTGCGGGGCGGAGCGCACCCGGGCCTCCTCGGGTGGCGTGGGCGTCTTGGCCGTCAGGCCCATGACCTGGAGGAGGGCCTTGCGCAGGCCCCTCTCCCGGGTGGGGTACACCGGATAGACCAGCGGGGGGACGGGGGTTTGCTCCGTCGGAGGCGGAGGTTCCGTGGGGGCCGGGTTGGCGAGCCCTCGATAGGCGAAGTTCCTGATGTCGTCATAGCTCAGGAACCGGCCCGGGATCTGGCCGGGAACCGTCTCCTGGATGCTCTCGGTGAGTGCCCTGCGGAAGGCCGCCGGGTCCCCCACCTCCACGCCCAGGAGGTTCGCCAGATGGTGGATGAACTCGTCCCGCTGCTCGACGAGCACCGCGGACGCCAGCTTGAACTCGGCGGTGGCCAGCGCTTCCTCGGTCCGTCCTCCGGGGAGTTGATGGATGAGCTCAATGGCTTCCGAGAGGGGGAGCGGTTGCATCTCCGGAGGAAGGGCCAACGACGCATCGCCCCGGGGATCCGTGTGAAGGAACACGCTGAGCAGGCTCGCCCGGTATTCGTGGACGCCGGGGTCCCGCTCCGGGAGGAAGCTGTCGGATTGTCTGGTGATGGCCATCAATCCCCGCAGTCGCGGCACGCTCGGGCATTGCCCGAGGCCTACTGAGTAGAGAATGAGTCAGGTGGGTGTGATCTCAAGGGCTAGGCGTGCGACGGGGCGTGTGTCTTGTCGTAGGTTGGGGGCGGGGGAACCCGATGCCGATCACCCATCCCTTCCTTCTCTATGGGGCCACGGGCTACACCGGCCGGTTGCTGGCACGAGCGGCGAACGAGCGGGGGCTCCGCCCCATCCTGTGTGGCCGGGACGAGTCCCGGCTCGCGGCCCTGGCCTCGGAGCTGGGTCTGGAGTACCGGGTGGCCCGCCTGGACGCCGGCCTGGACGAGGCCCTGCGGGGAGTCCAGGCCGTCCTCCATGCCGCGGGGCCGTTCTCCTCGACGTGCCGTCCCATGGTCGACGCCTGTCTGCGCGCGGGGGTCCACTACCTCGATCTCAGTGGTGAGGTGGCGGCCATCGAGGGCGTCTTCCAGCGGGGGGCCGAGGCACGCCGGCGCGGCGTCATGCTCATGCCGGGGGCCGGGTTCGACGTCGTCCCATCGGACTGCCTCGCGCTCCACCTGTCGCGCCAGGTGCGGGGGGCCCGGCGGCTCGTGCTGGGCATCTCCGGGCTGGAGATGATCTCCCGTGGCTCGTTCCGGACGCTCGCCGAGGGCGCGGGGCAGTCCATCCTCATTCGCCGGGGCGGGCGCATCCTCGAGCTCGTCCCGGGCTCGCTCCAGCGCGAGCTCGATTTCGGCTCGGGCCCGCGGACGAGCCTCGCCATGAGCTGGGGAGACGTCAGCACCGCGTATTACTCGACGGGCATCCCGGACATCGAGGTGTACTGTGACGCCATCCCCACCCTGTGGATGATGGTGATGGCGAACCGCTGGTTCGGGGGGCTGCTCGCCTCGGACGTGGGGCGGCTCGGGCTCGAGCTCCAGGCGCGGGCACTGCCTGCCGGTCCGACTCCGGAGCAGCGCGCCGGACGCCAGGGCGTCATCGTCGCGGAAGTGGAGGACGCCGCGGGCCGCCGCCTCCGTGGGCGTCTGCGCACCCCGGAGGCCTATACGTTCAGCTGTACCACCGCGCTGGCCCTCGTCGAGCGCGTGCTCGCGGGAGACGTGGAGGCGGGAGCCCAGACGCCCGCGCGAGTCTATGGCCCGGACTTCGTGCTCTCGTTCGCGGGTGTCTTGCGAGAGGAGTTTTGATTGCCCTGGAGTGCAGGGAGGCGTTGGCGGATGGACGCTCCTGCCAGGCGCTGGATTGACGGGCTTCGTGTCTGTCTTCTTCACTGAGCGGTGATGAGCCATGAGCGCCCCATCGACATCGCCATCATCGGAGGGGGTTGCGCGGGCATCGCCGCCGCCTTCGAGCTGACGCGGCCCGAGCACCAGGGCCGCTATCGCGTCACCGTGTACCAGCTCGGCTGGAGGCTGGGGGGCAAGGGCGCGTCGGGCAGGGGGCCGGCGGACCGCATCCAGGAGCATGGGCTCCACCTGTGGATGGGGTTCTACGAGAACGCCTTCCGGTTGATTCGCGAGTGCTACGCGGAGCTGAAGCGGGACCCGGCCACCTGCCGCATCGCCGACTGGAGCGATGCCTTCGTTCCGGATCATTTCAACGGCCTGGCGGACTGGTCCCCACGGGGAGGCTGGTCGCCCTGGACGGCACGGATGCCCCCATTCGAGGGGCTGCCCGGCGATCCTGGCAACGAGGTTCCCCGGTGGACCATCGCCGACTACCTGGCGAGGAGCCTGGAGCTGGTGCGCGCCCTGGTGATGACGGTGTGGGAGCCCGCCAGCGGGACGGCACCCGAGGCACGGCGGGCCCCGGTGGGAGTGGGGACTCCGGAAGCGGTGCTGGAGTCGATGTCGAGCCTCCTCAAGTACGGACAGTTCGCCACGCTCGCCGCGGTGATGGAGGCGCTGGGCTTGATGGAGGTTGCCCTTGGCACGTTGCGCCGCTACCCGGAGAACCTGCTGCTTCGCTTCCATGACGCGGTGGCGGCCGCGCTGCGCGAGCGCTTCGCGAAGCTGATCGACACGGACGATCAGCTCCGCCGCCTCTGGGAGATCATCGACATGATGCTGGCGGTCGTCCGCGGGGGACTGCGCTTCCGCCTGCTGACGGATCCCCGGGGCTTCGACGCCATCGACGATTACGACTGCCGGGAGTGGCTGCGCCTCAACGGGGCCTCCGAGGGGACGATCAACGGCGCCTTCGTCCGGGCGCTCTATGATCTCACCTTCGCCTACGAGGATGGGGACGTGCGCAAACCCCGGGTCGCTGCCGGACAGGGGCTGCGAGGCGCGTTCCGGGCGTTCTTCACCTACCGGGGCGCCTTCTTCTGGAAGATGCAGTCGGGGATGGGGGACGTGGTGTTCGCTCCCTTCTACGAGGTGCTGAAGCGGCGAGGTGTCCGCTTCGCGTTCTTCCATCGCCTGGAGGACGTCCGGCTCGTGGCGCCCGAGCGGCTCGCGCCGGGCGAGCGCCCCCATGTGGAGGCGCTCGAGTTCGACGTGCAGGCCGAGGTCGTGGGTGGAGGGGAGTACCAGCCGCTCGTCGACGTGCGCGGGCTGCCCTGCTGGCCCGCGGCTCCCGACTACCGGCAGCTCGTGGAGGGGGAGCGGCTCGAACGGGAGGGATGGCAGTTCGAGTCCCACTGGGACCGGCGCAAGGTGGGGACGCGGACGCTGCGCGTGGGGGAGGACTTCGATTTCGTCATCCTCGCCGTGGGCGGCGGGGCCATCCCCCATGTCTGCAAGCAATTGGTGGAGAGGGATCCGCGGTGGCGCGCCATGGTCGAGCGCGTCAAGACCGTCCCGACCCAGGCCTGTCAGCTCTGGATGAGCGCGGGCATGAGCGAGCTCGGCTGGAGCGCGCCGCCCATCAACCTCTCGGGCTTCGTCGAGCCCTTCGACACCTGGGCGGACATGTCCCATCTGGCCTCCGAGGAGAGCTGGCCCCGGCCACCGGCGGCGATCGCCTATTTCTGCAACGTGTTGCCGGATGTCCCCGAGGAGGAGCGGCAGCGCCCCGCCTTTCCCCAGGAGCAGCACGAGCGGGTCCGGCGCAATTGCATCCAGTTCCTCCAGCGGGACGTCGTCCACCTGTGGCCCCGGGCTCACGAGGCCTCTGGCGGGTTCCGGTGGGACCTGCTCCTGGATGCGCGGGAGCCGCCGGAGGCCGGTGCGAGCACCACGGGCGAGGCCCGCTTCTCCTCTCAGTATTGGACCGCCAACGTGAACCCCACGGACCGCTACACCCTGTCGCTGCCCGGAAGCTTGAAGTACCGCCTCTCGCCGCTGGACAACACCTACGACAACCTCACCGTCGCGGGTGACTGGACGGACTGTGGCTTCAACCAGGGGTGTGTCGAGGCCGCGGTGATGTCGGGGCGGCTGGCGGCTCATTCCCTCTCGGGCGCACCCCGGCTCGAGGACATCGTGGGGTTCGATCACCCGTGAGCACCATGGATCCTCGCGAGAGAGCGAAGAAGCCGGAGCCCGAGCGCACGCAGCCCATCCGCAACTGGACCGTGCTGTTCCCGGGCACGCCCCCGCGCACGCCACCGCCGGGAGCAGCTCCTCCGTCAGGAGAGGCCGTCTCCCGAGGCGTGGAGATGGGCTACCGGGTCATCGAGGAGTACCTGCGCCAGGGACAGAACGTGGCACGCGCGATGGGGGGTCCCTCGTCCGGAGGAGGGGCTCCGGCCGATGATGGGCTCCAGAACCGCATGGGGGCGATGCTCCGGAGCTTCACGGACTTCGCCAGTCTGTGGATGGAATTGATGGGCAGGATGGGCGCGGGTGGCGCCGGCTCCGCTTCGAGTGTCGCGCCTCCGATGGGGACGGCGGGTCCCTTCCCGGCGGGAGCCGCCCCGGCCGCTTCCGAGCCCCCGAGGGCCGAGGCGCCGGCACCCCCGGTGGTTCCCGAGCCCCAGGCCGTGGCTCCCCTGGGACTCACCCTCGACATCGACTCGCCCCGGCGCGTCGAGGTCTCGCTCGAGCTTCGCCCGCGCTCCTCGGCCCTGCCGCTCGTGGTTCACGACCTGCGCGCTCCCGAGCCGGACAAGCCACGCATCACGGGCGTGGAAATCGAGTGCCTGCCCGAAGAGGAACGGGTGGTCCTCCATCTCCGGGTCGCGGAGGCGCATCCTCCCGGGGTCTACAGCGGGCTCATCGTCGACGAGCGGACGGGCCTTCCGCGCGGCACGCTCACCGTGCGGATTCCTCCCCGGTGACCGGAGGTCTCATGTCCACCACGGCCGCATCGGCGCGAGTCCGGGAGACGCTCGAGGAGTATGGCGCCGCGGCCCGGGCCCGCATGAGGGAGTACCTGCGGGACAGACAGTCCCACCACGCGTTCTATGAGCTCGTCTCGGACTATCCCGAGCGGGGAGGGCGGGCCCTTCGCGCCAGCCTCTGTCTGGCCACCGCGCGGGCCTTCGGGGCTCCGCCCACGGACGCCCTGAACTCGGCCGTGGCGCTCGAGCTGCTCCACAATGCGTTCCTGGTCCACGACGACCTGGAGGACGAGAGCGAGGAGCGGCGTGGCCGTCCGACCCTGCACCTGCGTCACGGCGCTCCCCTGGCCATCAACGCGGGGGACGCCCTGGCCGTGCTGAGCCTGCGTCCGCTCATCGACAACGTGGGCGCGTTGGGCGCCCGGCTCGCCTTGAGGATTCTCGAGGAGGCGGAGCGGATGGCGCGCGAGTCCGTCGAGGGACAGGCCCTCGAGCTGTGGTGGCGCCAGCACCACGTCATCGAGCTGGGGGAGGCCGACTACCTGCGCATGGTCCTGAAGAAGACCTGCTGGTACACCACCATCTATCCGATGCGCGTCGGGGTCCTCATCGGCACCCGGGATGGCGTGGAGTTGGATGGCTATCTCCACTTCGGGTTCTTCGTCGGCGCGGCCTTCCAGATCCAGGACGATCTCCTGAACCTCGTGGGGGACGAGGCGAGCTACGGCAAGGAGCGCGATGGCGACATCTGGGAGGGCAAGCGCACGCTGATGCTCATCCACCTGCTCAACGCGATGGAGCCCGAGGCACGGGCCCGGCTCTCCGGGGTGCTCGGGAGGCCCCGCGCGGAGCGGACGCGGGAAGAGGTCCGGTGGGTCCGGGAGCAGATGGACCGGTACGGGTCCATCGACTACGCGCGGCAGGTCGCCCACGGACTGGCCGGGGCGGCCCTGCACGAGTTCGCGCTCGCCTTCGCGGACGTGCCGGATTCACCGGACAAGGACTTCCTCGCGGCGCTGCCCACCTGGGTCATCGAGCGGGCCTGAGCGCCTGGCGGCTCACTTCGTCACGAGCTGGATGGGTTGCCCCTCCGGCACGTGCTTCATCGCCACCGAGTTCATGCAGTAGCGCAGCCCGGTGGGCGGGGGACCATCCGGGAAGACGTGCCCCAGGTGGCCATCGCACCGGCCGCAGCGGACCTCGGTGCGCAGCATGCCGTACGAGCGATCCTGGTACTCCGTCACCGCGTCCGCCTGGAGGGGCTGGGTGAAGGAGGGCCAGCCGGTCCCGGACTCGAACTTCTCGCCGGACTTGAACAGCGGGTTGCCACAGCCGGCGCAGACGTACGTGCCGGGCGTCTTCGTCCCGAGGAAGCACCCGCTGCCGGGGCGCTCGGTGCCATGGTGCCGCAGCACCCGGTACTCATCGGGCGTCAGGCGCTTGCTCCACTCCTCGTCACTGAGGATGAATTTGTCAGCCATGTCCTCATCCTGCTGTCCGCCGTGTCCGGGAGCAATCCTTCCTTGCGGCGCGGCGCCCGGGGATTGACACAGGGAGTGTGGGTGCCCATCCTGGGCACTTTGGCTCGCGCGGAGGCCGCTGTCGCGGCGGGAGGTGTGCCATGGGACGTGTCGAAAACGGTGTCTCGGGTCTCTCCACGCCGCCGCTCGCGTAGCCGGGCGCGTTCCGTCTCACCGCTGAACGGACCGCTGGCTCCGGTGCTCGGGCACCGGTGTGGAGCCTCGTCTCTTCCTGACGGATGGCGCCGTGCCCCCGTGCGGGTGCGGCGTCCAGGGAACCGTTCGCTCCATGAGCTCGAAGCCTCGCCGTCCCCGCGGCGCGTCGCCACACGACGCGTCTGTTCCGGCGCGTCACCTGCGCCTGCAGTCCTCCATTTTCGAGGAGGTGTCCCTCCTCTTCCGAGGTGAGCTGTCCGATCCGCTGCTCGAGGGCGTCACGGTGACGACGCTCGAGCTGTCGCCGGACGGCCGCCAGGCCCGTATCGGCTTCACCCTTCCGCCCGAGCGCCAGGAGTCCGGCCCCGCTCCGGTGGAGGAGGCCCTCGAGCGCGCGACGGGTTTCATCCGCTCGCAGCTCGCGCTGGGCCTGAACCTCAAGCGCGTGCCGAACCTCTCACGCCCATCGCCGTGCTCAAGGGCTGAGCCCGTGAGGGAGGCGGCGGGAATCCAACCCGCCGCCTGGCATTCCCAGAGCGGAACCAGCCCCGTTGCCCGCCCATACCCGTCAGACGTCCACCCCGGCCGGCTGGGCGGCCCGCGTCACTTGCGGCCGTTCGACCGGTGCCTGGATGCCCAGCTCGCGGCGGGCGAGCGCCACGATCACCCCGACATCGCCGAAGCCGATGATGTCGGCGCGGCCGTCGCCGGTGATGTCCGCCAGGAGGCGTGGGTGCTTCGCCATCTGCCAGCCGGCCTCGGTGCTGAAGCTGACCGTGACGCGCTGTGGCGCTTCGAAGGTCCCGTCGCCGCGGCTCAGCGCCACGTACACGCCGGTGCCGCCGAAGCCGATGATGTCGGCGCGGCCGTCCCCGGTGATGTCCGCCAGGAAGCGCAGGTGCTGCTCCACCCGCCAGCCAGCGTCATAACCGAAGTCGGAGAGGACGAGCCGCGGCGCTTCGAAGCTCCCGTCGCCCCGGTTCCGCGCCACGTACACGCCAGCGTTGCCGAAGCCGATGATGTCGGCGCGGCCGTCGCCGGTGATGTCCGCCAGGAAGCGGGGATGCTTCTCCACCCGCCACCCTCCGGCGTCATAACCGAAGTCGGAGAGGACGAGCTTCGAGGCGGTGAAGGTCCCGTCGCCGCGGCTCAGCGCCACGAGCACGCCAGTGTCGCCGAAACCGACGATGTCGGCGCGGCCGTCGCCGGTGATGTCCGCGAGGATGCGGAGGTGCTTCTCCACCCGCCACCCGCCGGCCTCGTGCCCGAAGTCCGAGAGGACGAGGACCGGGGTCTCGAACAATCCCCTCGTGAACTCGCCCGTGTCTCCGGAGATTCCGTGGGCGCCCTGGTCGGGGTAGTGCTCACGCTCGGCCTGGATGATGGCGTCGCCCATGGGACGCGACTCCGTCAGCACCATCCTCCAGAAGGCCTTGGCGACCTCCTCCGAGGGACCGATCAGCAGGTCGAGCCTGCCCCCGACGAAGGTGCGTGCGCCCGCGTCCATGATGGCTGGCTGGAGGGGTGGATTGAACACCTCGCAGGAATTGAAATAGACGGCCGCCGGAAATACCGGGCGCGAGGTCAACGACTCGAACCAGTCGGACGTGAGCATCCCATCGTCGAGGGCGATGCAGTAGTTGTTGCCGTGGCCGACGTTCAGGAACCCTTTCAGCTTTCCGGAGGAAAGGAAGGCCTGGTAATTGGCGACGGAGGCGTCCGGACCCAGCAGGATCTGCGTGCGGAGCCCACACGACTCAGCGATGGCGGCAACGGTTTCGACCGCTGTCTTCGCCGTTGGAATATCCGGCACCGGCGTCGCGCACACGAAGTCGATCGCCTCGAAGTCGAAGGCCTTGCGTGCTGGGCCCTCGTCCACTTCCTTGTCGACGTAGTTCTTCTCCTCCGACGTGACGTTGTCGTTGGCGTCGAGGGTCAGTGCGATGACTTCCAGGGAGTAGCAGTCCCTGCGCTGCAGGTAGACGACGAGGGTCTTCTCGTTCGCATACCTGCCCGCCTTCACGCGGATCTTCGCCGACCTGTACGGTTCGCTCCGCTTGAGCAGGACCTGGTCGCGCACGATGGTGCGCAGTTTCGATTCCTCGTCCGCCGTGAGGGGGTAACCCTTCTTGGGAGAAGGCATGAACGAGATGGTCGTGTTCTCGTTGGCATGAGTGGGCATGGCGCGCTCGCTTGATTGTCTTTACCTGCCGTTCTGTACTCCAGCACTAGAACTAGGGTTGGTGATCCTGCCGTGCAATGCCCCCCCCATCCCCAGAGGGTTTTCTCTCGAGGGATGCAAGGCTTTGTCGTTCCTTCGCTGGGTGCTTACGGAGGAGCGTGAGCCTCATCCCCCGGGCCGGAAGGAGCCGAGGAATCAGCCCACGGGCTGGCAGCCGGAGAAAGCGCGCCCCGGAGGAGTGCTCGGAGAGCATCGCGCGCCATACGAGCGGCAGGTTGCCCGTGGAGGTGGAGCGGGGAACTACGATAACCCAACGGCCTCGTGGTAGGGATGGAGCCAATGGCCTCGGCCCACCGCGCAGTCGTTCGCATCACCGGCCCCGGACCGGCCAGGGAGCGTCTCGGAGGTGTCCGGGCTCCTGTTCATCCCCCAAGCAGGAGAGGAGGGGGCGAGCGTGGCACCTGAGAGAGCGGTCAGGAAGGAACCGAAGAAGCAGCGGACGCCGCGAGTGGACTTTCGCGAAGCTGCCGCGCAGGACGGAAAGCGTTGGATGTCTCCACCTGTCGCTGGTGTGGAGGCAGGCGCCGGGTGTTGGCGTCCCTGACGGCCCCCAACGCAGTCCGCGCGATTCTGGAGCACCTGTCACTGCGCACGCGGCCTGCTCCGCAAGCAGATTCTGCGAACGTTGTTTTATAGAACAAGTTTGACCGTGACATTCAACTGGCCGGCGAAGTCAGACCGGGGACGCAGGCACCCACTGGCGGCGATGTTGGTTGAAGGCGACGCCATCCTGCCCCCCCAGGCGCCCGTCGAGAGCCGTGTCATGATCTGCCTTGGGCTGTGGGAGCGCCGGCAGCGCGCGAGGGCCGCCGGCCCGCGTGTTGGAACTCCCCGCCCCAGGTGGACTCCGACTGCATGTGGGCCATGAGCGCCTCGATGAAGGCCTGAACCTTGGGCGAGCCGCGGCGGCTGCCAGGGTAGACGGCGTGGATGGGGACGCTGGGCGGCTTGTACGCGGAGAGCACCTCGACGAGCCGCCCGGCCTCCAGCTCCCGCGCGACGGAGGGGGAGGGAAAGCGCCCGATGCCCAGCCCGGCGAGGACGGCATGCAAGACGAGCGGGAAGGTGTTGGCTCGCAGCGGGCCGGACACCGGCACCACCTCCCGCCCCTTCGCTCCAACGAAAGGCCAGCTCACGCTCGGCTCCCCGTCGGAGAGGGTGATGCAGGCGTGCGCGCGCAGCTCTCGCGGGGCGCGAGGCGCCCCCCGGGCGCGCAGGTACGTCGGGCTGGCGCAGTAGACGGTGCGCGCGGCGCCCAGCGTGCGAGACAGGAGGGAGGAGTCCGCGAGCGGCCCTACCCGCAGGGCGAGGTCGAAGCCCTGGGCGAGCAGGTCCACGCGTCCCCAGGAGGCATGCACCTCCACCTCCACGCCCGGGTAGCGCGCCACGTAGGGGGCCACCACGGGCGCCAGGAGCTCGGCCAGGTGGGGCGTGGCGCTCACGCGCAGGGGGCCGCGGGGCACGGCCTGCGCCTCGCGCAGCGCCTCCTCGGTGCCGCGGGCCTCGGCGACCACGCGGGTGCACCCCTCGTAGTAGCGCTCGCCGGTCTCGGTCAGGCGGAGCTGGCGCGTGGTGCGGTGCAGGAGCGGGACTCCCAGCCGCGCCTCGAGGCCGCTCACGCGGCGGCTCACCGTGGACTTGGGCAACCCCAGCCGCCTCGCTGCCGGGGTGATGCCTCGCGCCTCCACCACCGCCGCGAACACAGCCATGTCATCCAGTCCCAGCGCCAGGGCGTTCCTCATATGGAACAGTCTGTCTCATTGTTGCTCCCTGGTCTACCCACCCGTGAGCGCGTATTCCATGTCTCGAGCGCGGAGCCGGGCAGGCCCGGACGCGCGGGAGATCTGCTCAAGGAGACATGACGATATGAACTTCCCCTCGAAGGTACACCTGCTCGCGCCGCTGCTGGCCCTGCTCACCGCGTCCAGCCTGGGCTGCGGCGAGGAGGTGACACAGCCGGAGCAGCCGCAACCCGCCCCGGCGCCGGCCGGCTTCCGCCATGAGACGGCGCAGGTCAACGGCCTCACCCTCCACTACGTGCGCGGCGGCGCAGGCGCCCCGCTCGTGCTGCTGCATGGGTGGCCTGAGACCTGGTACGAGTGGCACCGGGTCATGCCCTCGCTCGCCGAGCGCTACACCGTCATCGTCCCGGATCTGCGCGGCGCGGGTGAGTCCTCCAAGCCCGCGGAGGGCTACACCAAGAAGCAGATGGCGGAGGACATCTACCAGCTCGTGCGGCAGATTGGCTTCGTGGACCAGCCCATCCACCTGGTGGGGCACGATATTGGAATGATGGTGGCTTACGCGTACGCGGCCCAGTACCCCCAGGCCGTGAGCAAGCTGGTGCTGATGGACGCGCCGCTGCCCGGCATCCAGCCCTTCTGGGACTTCATCCTGCTGGACCCACGCTCGTGGCACTTCGACTTCCATGCGGAGGTGGAGCTCGCCGAGGCGATGGTGAAGGGGCAGGAGCGCGAGTACCTGCAGTCCTTCTACCAGAAGTTCGCGCTCAACAAGACAGCCTTCACCGAGGAGGAGTTGCGCGAAGCAACCCGCGCCTACTCCCAGCCGGGCGCCCTGGCCGCGGGCTTCAAGTGGTACATGACCTTCCCTCTGGATGTGCAGGACAACCAGCTCTTCGCGCAGCGCAAGCTGACGATGCCGGTGTTGGCGCTCGGGGGGGAGGCGAGCGCCGGGCCCTTCATGGTGCCCATGGTGCAGCAGGTGGCGGAGAACGTTACCGGCGGCGCCATCCCCCAGAGCGGCCACTGGATCGCCCAGGAGCAGCCCGAGGAGTTGGTGCGGCGGCTCAAGGACTTCCTCCAATGAGCACGCTTCGCGTTTCCATCTTCGCCGCCGTGCTGACCCTGGCCATGAGCGGCTGCATGGCCTCCACCCAGGAAGTGCCCGAGAGCGAGCAGGCACGCCAGACCGCCCAGAGGGCCTATGAGGCCTTCGCGCAGGGCTGGGCCACGGGTGACTTCGAGCCCTACCTCGCCATGCTGACGCAGGACTTCGAGTTCTCGTTCCCGACCGGCGAGGACCGGGGCCGCTACACCGGCGCCGAGGGCTACCAGCGCATGGTGAACAAGGTCCGCGGGCACTCCACCCGGGGCGAGCGGCTCACGCTGCTGCAGCCGCTGCGCGTGATGTCGGACGGCAAGACCATCGTCTTCGAGTTCGAGAGCCGGGGCCAGTTCGGAGACCACGCGTACCGCGGCCACAACATCATCGGGTTCGACGTGACGGGAGACCGCATCAGCGCGTTCCGGGAGTTCTTCGGCGACGTTGAGCCGGCCCTCCTCTGCGGGGCGCGCTAGAGGCCGGACGCCTGTAGGCGACAGGCCGAGTCGCGGCCCTCCTGGCCATGCGCTTCGCCTTCGGCGTGCCCATCCGCGGCAACCTGGTGTTCCTCTTCGCGATTGCCGTTCCAGAAGGTGACGGCGTGAGCTCTCGCAACCGCCCCCGGGTGAGCCCCAGGGCGGCCTCGGATGGACAGGCGCACCCGAGGGAGGCGGGCGTTGCGCCTCGTGCAACACCGCGTCCACGAATCCGCGTCTCCCGCCTGGTCCCTTGGCCGCCTATGAATCCTCGCCGTGGAGCCCACCGCTGGGTTTCCATCACTGGCTTGGCGCACTGGCTGGGGGACGAGTGTAGACGGCAGCGAAGATCCGACGGAATTTGACGGTCGGGTCAACCGAGCATCCACCCCCAAGACGAGAAAACCCCCGGTCGTTGGCGCGATCGGGGGCGAGGTTCTTCAGGGGCTCAGGCACTCAAGCGGATTTGGAGCTCTTGCGCTTGGGGGCCGGAGCAGTCGGCTGCGGGTCAACGCCCGCGTGCTTCTGCCTCCAGGAGTCCGCGTCGATGTCCAGCACGTGGCAGTGCTGGACGAAGCGGTCCACCAGGGCCGCGACGCACGCCGCACCCGGGAAGACAGTCCCCCACTGTTTGAATGACAAATTGGTGGTGGCGCATAAGAGAAATAGGGGCACGGTTGAGGGCAGAGGGTAGGGGCAGAGAGGCGGGGGAAGGCAGCTGACGGGAGCCCAAGAGGAGTGAGCCATGCCGGTGCACGCAGCGTGCGGCCGCCTTGAGGCACACGTCGGCCCC
>NZ_DASUNC010000104.1:0-35006 GCF_036277355.1 Archangium sp. | reverse complement strand
GAGCTCGTCCAGCGCAGGGTGCGAGATGGGCTTCCGCTCGCAGTGAGTCCATGAGCCGAAGAGCCGGATGCGGGAATTCCGCACGTCCGGATCCGTGGGGGGCCGGGGAGGTAACTCCCCGGTCTACCCGACCAAGTCTGGCGGCACCGTGCCCGGAGCGCTCCCTCCTGCGCTGGATGGCTCAGCCCAGTTGAAGACGCTCGGGTCTGGGGGAGGTTCCGGCCGCGCTCGGGAGCAACTGGTCCGATGGTCGGACCAGTTGGAACGCCGCGCGGCCGGAAGGTGCCCCGTCCAGTCCCACGGGAGCACCCCTGAGCGCTGGTTCCAATGACCAGGCACGGCAACGTGCCGCGCCGGGCCCGTGCCTCAGCGTCCGCCGAGGAAGTCCGTCTTGCCGACGTCCAGGCCGTTGTGGCGCAGGATGGCGTAGGCGGTGGTGATGTGGAAGTAGAAGTTGGGCAGCACGAAGTCGAGCAGGTAGGACTGGCCCTTGAACTGCAACTCACCGCTGCGCATCTTGAGGACGATGTCGCGCTCCTCGCTGCCGTCGATCTGCGCCGCGTTCACGGTCTGCAGGAAGGCGATCGTCTTCGCGATGCGCTCCTGCAGCTCGGGGAAGGTCTTCTCCGTGTCGGGCATGCTCGGGGCGTCGATTCCCGCCAGACGCGCGGCGCAGCCCTTGGCCATGTCGCTGGCGATCTGGATCTGGAAGGACAGCGGGAGCATGTCGGGGGCCAGCCGGGCGTTGATGAGCACGGACGGCTCGATCTTCTTCGCCGTGGCGTAGGCGACGGCCTTCTCGAGGATGGCCGACAGGTTGCCCAACATGCGGATGAAGACGGGGATGGAGGCCTGATACATCGACAGGGAGGACATGGGGTGGCTCCGGGAGGGGAAGGGAAATGCCGCCCTGGTATGTGGGCCGGACCGGTGCCTGTCAACAGAAGGCGGAGCAGCTCGAGACCGTGCTCGCCTCCTGGGGTGTGGACTCCTCCCGGCTGGGCCAGGACCAGGGGCCGTACCCGTATTGAGTGTGCCCGTGTCGGGTGCTTCACATCGCGTGAACCCGAGGCGGCAGGAATTGCGGGGGAGCCCTGCGGCCCGCAGGCTTTGCGCGAAGGGCGTCACGGAAACCCCTGACACCCCGTGTGGCACGGCCCGTGAAACGGACCCCGAGTCCCATTCAGGGGGTGTGTCATGAAGAAGTTCCTCGTGGGCGTGGATGGCTCCGACCTGTCGCTGCGAGCGCTCCGCAAGGCGGGAGAGTACGCCTTCGGTGTGAAGGCGCAGCTCGTGCTCGTGTATGCACTGGCGCCCATGTCCCATCTGTCGGAGGTGTACACCGGGCAGCTCGCCGATCTGGAGGAGTCCGACCGCAAGAACGGAGAGGTCATCCTGCGCGACGCGGCCCGGATTGCGCGCGAGTCGGGGTGTGAGGTGTCGGTGGTGATGTTGAACGGCAGCCCCGCGGTGGCGCTCGCGGAGCGGGCCGAGCACGACAAGGACATCGACCTGGTGGTGGTGGGCAGCCGCGGGCTGGGGACGATGGCCAGCGCCATCCTCGGCAGCGTGACGGACAAGCTCGTGCGGGTCTGCAAGAAGCCCGTGCTCGTCGTTCACTGACGAGTCAGGGATGCGGCTTCTCGTGCCGGGCGAGCATCTCGACGAACTGGGCGATGCGCCGGGCGCGGGTCTCGGCCTTCTTCGCGGTGTGGACGCGGAACAGCACGGCGTAGCGGTTGGCGGCGTTGAGCGTGGCGAAGAACTCGGCCGCGCGGGGGTTGGCGGCGAGGGCGGCCGACAGGTCCTCGGGCACGGCCGCGCGGCTCGGCGAGTCGTAGGCCGCCTCCCAGCGTCCGTCCTGTTTCGCGCGCTCGATCTGCTCGAGCCCCGGCGGCTTCATCTCGCCCGCCTCGATGAGCGCCAGCGCCTTCTCCCGGTTGATCTTCGACCAGATGCTCCTGGGGCCGCGCGGCGTGAACTTCTGGATCCACGCCGTGTCATCGAAGCGGTCCTTCTGCCCGTCGATCCATCCCCACGCGAGCGCCACCTCGAGCGCCTGCGCGTAGGTGACGGACTCGATGCCGGAGTCCTTCTTGGCGAGCTTCAGCCACAGGCCGCGCGAGGACGCATGGTTCCTGGCGAGCCAGTCCGCCCAGTCACGTGGCTTCGCGAAGGCGATGATCGGCGTCTCCTCGGCGGGCGTCTTCTTCTCGGCCGGCGCCCTGGCCTTCGCGGGTGCCGGTGCCTTCGCGGGCGTCTTCTTCGTCGCGGCCTTCTTCGTCGCGGCCTTCTTCGCCGCGGCCTTCTTCATCGGGCTCATGTCGGGACTCGGTGGACTCAGGAGCGGGACTTCTTGCGGCTGGGGCGCTCGCCCCCGTCACCGTTGAATCCGGAGACGCGCATGCCGAGCGACTGAGCCAGGAGCCCGGCGGTCTCGACGGGCACGTGGGTGCCCTTGAGGCGGTTGTTGGCCGGGTCCAGGAATGCGCCCGTCGCGGTGGAGAAGTCCGTCTGGGTGAGGTTGCAGCCCCGGAAGTTGCTGCCCGTGAGGTCCGTCCCGGAGAAGTCCGCTTCCGTCAGGTCCAGGTCGAAGAAGTTCGCCTCCTGGGCCGAGCAGCGCAGGAAGGCCGTCTTGGCTTCGTCTCCTTCCAGCGGCTCTCCTGCAACTGGCACCGCTGGAAGGTGCACCGGTAGAACTCCTTCCGGCCCAGGTCACTCCCTTGGAGGTCCAGGTCCGTGAAGGTCTCGTTCTCGAAGGAGTCCTCCCGGGCGAGCCGCTGTGCGTCCATGCCGCCCATCCTAGGAGGGGCGGCGGTTTTTCCAAGCGCTGGATGCGCTCAGGCGGCGGAGTGCGACGTCTCCGCGGAGCCGCCGGCCATCTCCATCTCCTTGAGCATCCGCTCCCCCTCGAGCTCGTCGATGGGGGTGAAGCGCTCGACGTCCGGGCGGTAGGCGTGCACGCGCGCCTGGCCGATGTCGAACCACCAGCCGTGCAGCCGCAGCGTGCCGGCCGCCAGCCGCTCGCGCACCAGGGGGTAGGTCTTCAAGTGCTCGAGCTGCTGCAGCACGCTGTACTGGCTGAGCCGGTCATACGGGGGCAGGCCCGCGCCCAACTTCCCCCCGCGCTCGAAGGCGGCCAGGGCGGGGCGGCCCACGTCCAGCCAGCTGCTGAGGTTGGGCGTCTTCTGGTCGTTGTACCCCGAGAGGATGGCCTTCATGGCGCCGCAGCCGGAGTGGCCGCACACCACGATGTCCTTCACCGGCAGGGTGAGCAGGGAGAACTCCAGGGCGGCGGCCTCGGAGCGATCGCTCAGGGACATGCCCATGGCGTCCGAGGGGGGCACCATGTTGCCCACGTTGCGCATGACGAAGAGGTCCCCCGGGTTGGTGGACGCGAAGAGGTTGGGCACCACCCGGCTGTCGGAGCAGGCGATGAAGAGACAGTCCGGCGTCTGTCCATGGGCCAGGCGCGCGAAGGTGGCGCGGTAGGCGGGAAGGCTGTGCCGCTGGAAGTCGAGGAGTCCTTGAACGAGCTTCTTCATGATCAAGCGCTTTCCGAAGAGAGGGTGGGGGAAACAGACACAGCGGACTTGTTGACGGGAGTGGAGCCCTTGCGCGTCCACACCTCCTCGAGCGGCTCCATCCACACCTTGCCGCCCGTCTTGCGATGGTTCTGACACCAGCTCTCGAGGGCCTCGTAGCCGGAGTGGTCGAGCGTCTCGACGGCGAGGTCCAGCTCCACGTGGGCGCCGGTGGGCACGGCGGCGAGCGCGGAGGACAGCTGGGGCACGCCCACGAAGGTGAGGGCGCCGCCCACGCGCACCTGGTGCACCTCGCCCTGCTTCTTCACGTCCACCTGCACGCGGCCCAGCCGCCACAGCAGCCGCGCCACCGCCACCGCGAAGCCCAGGGCGATACCGGCCAGCAGGTTGATGCCCACCACGCCGGCCACCGTCACCACGTACACGGACAGCTCACCGCGCTTCCGCAGCTCCTGGATGTGGTGCAGGTTGACCAGCTTGGCGCCCACGTGGACGAGCAGGCCGGCCAGCACGGTGAGGGGCACCAGGCCCAGGTGCGCGCCCAGCAGGGACACGAAGAGCAGCATCCACACGCCGTGCAGGATGGCGGAGGCGCGCGTCCTGGCGCCCGCGGAGATGTTGGCGGCGCTGCGCACGATGACGCCGGTGATGGGCAGGCCGCCCATCAGGCCGGAGAGCGTGTTGGCCATGCCCTGGGCGAACAGCTCCTTGTCCAGGTTGGCGCGCGGGCCGGTGTGCAGCTTGTCCGTGGCCACCGCGCTCAGCAGCGACTCGGCGCTGGCCACCAGGGCCAGGGAGAACACCGCCGCCGCGAAGGCGCCCCAGTTCGTGGGCAGCGCGGGCAGCTGGATGCTCTCGAAGAGGCTGCCGGTCAGCTCCACCCGCTTCACGTCCGTGCCCCACACGGCCGCGGCCACCGAGCCGGCCACCACCGCCACCAGCGGGCCGGGCACCTTCTTGAGGGCATTGTTGGGCATCACCTGCCAGAGCACCAGGATGCCAATCGTGACGAGGCCCAGGAGGGTCGCCGGGCCGTGCAGGCCGGCGATCTGCCCGGGGAGCTCACGCAGGTTGGCCCAGGCGTTGGACTGGGGCGCGCCGCCCAGCACGATGTGCAGCTGGCCCAGCACGATGAGGATGCCGATACCGGCGAGCATGCCGTGGATGACGGCCGGGGAGATGCCCAGCGCCGCGCGCGCCACCTTCATGCCGCCGAGCGCCATCTGGATGAGGCCCGCGGCCGCCACCGCGGCGCACGTGGCCGCGAAGCCCAGGTCCTGGATGAAGCCGAACACCATCACCGCCAGGCCGGCCGCCGGGCCGCTCACCAGCAGCGGCACGCCGCCGAAGAGCCCCACCACCAGCCCGCCCACCACTCCGGCGATGAGCCCGGACATGATGGGGGCGCCCGAGGCCAGGGCGATGCCCATGCACAACGGCAGGGCCACCAGGAAGACCACCAGGGAGGCGGGCCCATCACTGGCCAGCACCGCCCGGAGCGAGCCGGCTTCACCGGCCTTCTGCTCGTTGGACTTCATTCTCTCAGCCTCCACACCCAGAAGGCGGCGTGCTCCCCGGGAGGATCACGCCGCGTGTCCGCCCCTACAGGGCAAGGGCCGTGCCAAGGGGTGTGGAGGGGGGCTTCCCTCGGAAGCGTGTCGAGGGAGGCCCGGAGGACTTCAAGAAATTTGAAGTGGGGCCCGGCGGCGATGAAAGAACCTTGAACCGCCTGCCTGCTCTCCGCGGCCTACTCCTCGCCGAGCTTGCGCAGGAAGGTGGGGTAGGAGATGCCGAGCGCCCGGGCGGCATCCATGCGGCGGCCTTCCAGGCGCTCGAGGACATGGCGCACGTACCGCCGCTCGACCTCCTCCAGGGGAGGCGGGGGGCCGGCCACGACGAAGGCGTGGGGGTCGGACAGCTGGGCGGGGCCGCCGGGACGGGGCGCGAGCGCCTCCAGCTCCAGGTTGGGGCCGGGCTCGAGCACCAGGGCGCGCTCGAGCACGTTGCGCAGCTCGCGCACGTTGCCGGGGAAGGGGTAGCGCCCGAGCCGCTCGCGCGCGGCGGCGGAGAAGCCCACCGGGCGGCGGCCCAGCTCCGCGCACAGCTCGGCCACCAGCGACTCGGCCAGGGGGAGCACGTCCTCGCGGCGCTCGCGCAGCGGGGGGATGTCCACCTTGAAGACGCTCAGGCGGAAGTAGAGGTCCTCGCGGAAGCGGCCGGCGGCCACCTCCTGGTTGAGGTCCCGGTTGGTGGCGGCCACCACGCGCGCGGTGCTGCTCAGCTCGGTGCTGCCGCCCAGCCGCCGGAAGGCGCCCTTGTCCAGGAAGGTGAGCAGCTTGGCCTGCAGCGGCAGGGGCAGCTCGCCCACCTCGTCGAGGAAGAGCAGGCCGCCGTTGGCCACCTCCACCAGGCCGCGCCGGGCGGTGCGCGCGTCGGTGAAGGCACCGCGCTCGTGGCCGAACAGCTCGCTCTCCACCATGGTGTCCGGCAGGGCGGCGCAGTTGACGTGGACGAAGGGCCCCTGCTCCTCGCGCAGCACGTGCAGGTGGCGGGCGAGCACCTCCTTGCCCACGCCCGTCTCCCCCAGCAGCAGCACGGGGCTGCGCGGCGAGGTGGCGATGCGCTCGAGCATCTGCAGCGTGTGGCGCATGGCGGGCGAGCGCGGCACCTGCATGCGGTGGCGGCCGCCCAGCGCGCTCTCGGCGCGGCGCAGGCGCTCCTGCAGCTGCACGTCCTCGGCGGCGCGGCGGGCGCGCAGCACCAGGTCATCCAGCTCCACGGGCTTGGAGAGGTAGTCGCGCGCGCCGGCCTTGATGGCCTCCACCGCGCTGGCGATGTCCCCGTGCGCCGTGGCCATGAGCACCACGGCGCCGGGGACGAGCGTGCGCAGCTCCGGCAGGAAGGCGAGCCCGTCCCCATCCGGGAGGCGGCGGTCGAGGATGACGAGGTCGGGGGCCTCGCGGGCGAGGGCGGCGCGCGTCTCGTGCAGGGAGCGCGCGGTGCGGACGCGGAAGCCCTCGTGGGTGAGCACGGAGGCGGCCAGCGAGGCGAAGCTGCGGTCGTCATCCACCAGGAGCAGGGAGGTGCTCATGACATGCTCTCCAGGGGCAGGCGCAGGGTGAAGCGGCTGCCATCGGGCAGGCGGGTATAGGTGAGGTGGCCCCCGTGGGACTCCACGGCGGTGCGGGCCATGGGCAGTCCCAGGCCCACGCCCTTGGCGCGCGCGGTGGCGAAGGGCTCCCACAGGCGCGGCTCGAGGTCCGGGTCCACGCCGCCCGCGTTGTCCTCCACGCGCACGACGGCCTCGGTGTCCTCGCGCGCGAGGCTCACCCGCACCCACGGCGAGGGACGCAGGCCCGTGTCGTGCGCCACCGCGCCCGCCTCCACGGCGTTGCGCACCAGGTTGTCGATGGCGGACACCAGCAGCGCCGGGTCGGCATGCACGGTGAGGCCCTCGGCCAGGTGCACCTCCAGGGCCACGTCCTCGGCCTCCGGCAGCAGGCGCACCGACTGGAGGGCCTCCTCCACCAGCAGGCGCAGCTCGCAGGAGCGGCGCGCGGGGGCGGCGCGCGGGGCGCCGAAGGACAGCAGCGAGCGGGCCAGGTGTCCCAGCCGCTGTATCTGCGAGCGCAGGACGGGCAGGGCCACCTCTCCGGCGGAGGCGGCGGGCTTCATCAGCGAGAGGGCCGCCTGGATGCCGTTGAGGGCGTTCTTCACCTCGTGGGCGATGAGCTGGCTGGCGGCGCCCAGCGCGGCCATCGTCTCCTGGTGGCGCAGCCGCTCCTCTCCGGCCAGCAGCGTGCGGTACGAGCGCCGCAGCAGGAAGGTGAAGAGCAGCAGGGTGCTGCCCAGCAGGGCCACGTGGAAGAGCAGCTGCCCGAGGAAGCGCCGCCGCAGCCGGGCGATGTCCCGCTCCTCGTCCTCCAGCACCGCCAGCAGCAGGTTGTTGACGCCCTGGAAGGGGACGCGGGCCGCCGCGCCCAGCATGTGCGTGTCGTCCAGCACGATGGGGCCGGGGGCGTCCGCCAGGGCCCGCACGCGCGTGGCGAGCTCCGCGTTCCAGCGGAAGCGCGGCGGGGGCACGGGCAGCAGGAGCTGGCCCTGCTCGTCCAGCAGCAGCGACATGTCCGCGCCCCCCGAGCGCACGCCCGGCAGCGGACGGGCTCCCGCGCGCAGCTCGCCCACCAGCAGGCCCGTCACCTTTCCTCCGTGCCGCACGGGCACCGCCACCACCAGCGGCCCGTCCGTCCCCTCCAGCAGGTGGATTTCCGACACGCCCTCCTCCAGCACCCGGCGGAACCAGGTGCGGGACGTCAGCGGCGAGGCCCCCAGCGACATCTGCGGCGGATCACTCCACACGCGGCGCCCCGAGGCGGTGAGCAGGGCCACGCCCTCGGAGAAGAGGGGCGAGTGGTGGAAGGCGTTGTCCAGCATGGCCGCCTCCAGGCCGGAGGGGCCGTCCTCGGGGATGAGCTGGGGGTGCTCGGCCAGCCGGCGCAGCTCCGCCTCCAGCAGTCCGAGGTGCACGCCCAGCGCCTCGGCCTGCACCTGGGCCTGGCTGGAGAGGTTGCCGAGCACCTCCTCGCGGGCATTTTGAAGGTCCTCGCGGTAGCCGAGCAGGGGGCTGGCCAGCGCGACCACGCCGAGCAGCGCCAGTCCCACCGTGGCGGAGCGCCCGGCCCGCTGCTGGGTGCGCGCGAGCTCTCCGAGGGCGGAGGACAGGGAGGGTCCTGGCAGGGGAGGGGGTCGCGGCATGGGGCGCATCATGCGCCAAACACCCCGGGGGACGTCTTCTTTCCGTGCGGTGGCCCCGCCCCGGCCGTCGCGGGGAAGAATGCTGGCGCGTCTTCCCGCCCTGGGGTGGATTCGGGGGAGCCGGTCGACACAAGGAGCCATGCCATGCTGCGCCCGCTGTCCGATGACCTCTTCGTCCTGGATGTGCCCTTCCGCATCGGGGGGATGGCCCTGGGCGGCCGGATGACGGTGATCCGCCTGCCGGACGGAGGCCTGTGGCTGCACTCGCCGGTGAAGCTGGACGCGGAGACGAAGGGCGCGGTGGATGCGCTGGGGCCGGTGCGCTTCCTGGTGGCGCCCAACACCATGCACCACCTGTCGCTGGGGGACTGGGCCGCGGCGTACCCGGCGGCGAAGGTGCTCGCGCCCGCGGGGCTGCGCGCGAAGCGGCCGGACCTGCGCATCGACGTGGAGCTGTCGGACGTGATGGACGTGGGCCAGTCGCCCACGCTCGAGCTGCTGCTGGCGCACGGCATCCCCAAGCTCGAGGAGTTCGCCTTCTTCCACCGCCCCAGCCGCACGCTGCTGCTCACCGACCTGGCCTTCAACATCCACGAGACGCCCTCGTGGCTGACGCGCACGTACCTGAAGCTGTGCGGGGCGTACGGGAAGCTGGCGGCCACGTGGCTGCTCAAGTCCATGGTGAAGGACAAGGCGGCGCTGCGGGCCTGGAAGGAGCGCGTGCTCGGCTGGGACTTCGAGCGCGTGGTGCCGTGCCACGGCCAGGTGCTGGAGAAGGGGGGCAAGGAGGCGCTGCGCGAGGCCTTCGCGTGGGCGTAGGGGCGCGCCCGCCTGGTTGCCCTCCGGCCTGACTCGCAGGGGGAGGGAAGACGGTGCGGGGGATTGCTGACATCATCGCCCCCTTCCATGCGAATCGACCGACTCCTGGCCGGCCTGTTCCTCGCGAGCTCCCTCGCGTGTGCCTCCTCCCCCTCGTCCCTCCGCGCCGACGCGGCACAGGTGACGCTCTCGGCCCCCGGGGCCCTGGCGGTTCCCGTGTCCTCACGGGGCGAGGGCGATCTGCGGGTGATGACCTTCAACATCCAGTCGGCCATTCGCGGCCTGGACAAGGTGGCGGAGGTCATCCGCTCCGCCTCGCCCGACATCGTCGCGCTGCAGGAGGTGGACGTCGGCTCGCATCGCGCCAACGGGTTGGATCAGCCCGCCGAGCTGGCCCGGCGCACCGGCCTGAAGTACTTCGCCCACTTCCGCACCACCAGCCTGTACGGCGGTGACTACGGTGTGGCGCTCCTTTCCCGCTTCCCGCTGGAGTCGGTGGAGCAGCACCCGCTGCCGGTGGAGACGGGCACCGAGCCGCGCACCGTGGCGCGCGTCAACATGAAGGTGCACGGGCAGGACGTGAGCGTCTATGTCACCCACCTCACCCGGCGTCCCTTCAACGGCGGCGTCCGCGTGCGTCAGAGCGCGGCCATCATGAAGCTGATGGCGGCGGATCCGCGGCCCAAGCTGCTCATGGGGGACATGAACGACACGCCCGACTCGGGCTCGCTGCGGCTCTTCAAGCGCGAGCTGGCGGACGTCTTCGAGCTGCGGGGCGAGGGGAGCGCGGACACGTACCCGCTGCCCGTCATCCCCAACCTGCGCATCGACTACGTGCTGGCGAGCGACCGTTTCATGCCCCGGCACAGCAAGGTGTTGCGCGTGAAGGCGTCGGACCACTACCCGGTGGTGGCGGATCTCACGCTGCTCGAGCCCGCGAAGGCGCCCTCCGCCGAGGTGGTGGAGCGTCCGCACGAGTCGGCTTCCGCCAGCAGCCCGTAGCTCACTCGAGCTGGAGGCCGCAGTCGCTGCACGCGCCCCGCACCAGGGGCGCCGCCGTACCGCATGCGGGGCAGGGAGGCTCGCCCTCCTCGGGCACCGCCCGCATGAGCTGTCCCTCGGGGACGAGCCCCTCGCGCTGGAGGGTGTCCAGCCAGCGCTGTTGGAGGAGGCCCGCGACGCGGGGCGCGTCCTCGGGGCGCACGAGCACCTGGAACTTCGGGGAGCACGAGGGCTTGCTGCACGCCTCGCGGTGGACGAGCGCGGGCACGCCCTCGGCGAGGCATGCCTCCACGAGCCTGCGGGCGTCCGCGAGGGACGCCTCCACGCATGGCACCACTTCCGCGTCCACCAGGGCCTTCTCTGCGTCGTGAGGAGTCATCACGGCTCCCAGTGAACCGCAGCCGGGGCACCACCGTCCACGGTTTCGGAGTGCTTCCGTCCGGCCGGGGAGCGGGGGGGCAGGCGTGGGGAGGCGTTTCCACGGGGGAAGGATCTTCCCGTTGGCGTCTCCACGCACCGTGTCGAAGTTAGGCCGGTCAGAGAACGCTCACACAAACCCACGCAGGAGTGGAGACACCATGGTGGACGCCATCGAGTTGTTGAAGCAGCAGCACCGCGAGGTGGACGAGCTGTTCGAGAAGTTCGAGAAGGCCAGCGAGGGCAAGGGCGAGCAGGTGTTGCTGGACCTGTTCGCGCGCATCGCGGACAACCTCGCGGCGCACGCGACCATCGAGGAGAAGCTCTTCTACCCCAGCGTCTACGTGGGCCCCACGGCGGACAAGCTCCAGGAGGCGGTGGAGGAGCACCTGGCGGTGAAGCGGGTGATCGCGGACCTGCTCGACATGGACCCCTCCGACGCGCAGTTCAAGGCGAAGATGAAGGTGCTCCAGGAGATGGTGGAGCACCACGTCGAGGAGGAGGAGAAGGAGCTCTTCAAGAGCGTGAAGAAGCTCATGACCAGGGAGGAGCTGGCCGTCATGGGTGAGCAGCTGGAGGTCATGTTCAACGAGCTCATCCAGACCGAGCCGCGCATGCAGGTGCCCCGCGAGACGGACGAGGCGGCGCCGCTGCCGCAGTAGAGACCCGGTAGTGGTGACCCGGTAGTGGTGACCCGGGAATCCCGGGCCGGACGCGCCCCGTGGAGTTATCCACGGGGCGTGCGTCGTCAAGGCGAGGTGAACCACCGCTGGTCCACGGTGGCGAAGCCCGCGAGCAGCTCTCCAGCCAGCCGCGGATAGGTGGCCTTCTTCTCGGGGCGGCGCAGGTAGTCGTTGAGCACGCGGCCCTTCGCGTCCCGGCGGAGGGCGGGTTGGTGCAGGTGGAGCTTCGCGCGCTTCACACCTCCGCCCGCGCGGTGCACGAAGGTGACGGTGCCGTCGCGGTCCACGCGCTCGACGACGCCGATGTGCGTGAGGCCGTCGTTGCGCCGGCCGTCGCGGTTGCGGTCATACGTCTCGCGGAAGAAGACGAGGTCTCCCGGGCGAGGGGTCTCGTGGAGCGAGCCGAGGCTCCTGGCCTTGCGGTAGATGGCGGCCACGCCGTTCTCACCGGGGAGGGTGCGCTCGGGCAGGAGGCTCAGGCCGCGTTTGCGGTAGGCGAGGTTGGCGAGGCCGGAGCAGTCATCGTTCACGGAGTGGCTCACCCTGCGCAGGGAGGGAAGGCCCACCCAGAGGGAGGCGCGGGCGGCGGCGCGGCTGGCGAGCATGCCGGAGGTGTTGCGGGTGCTCCGGCTCGAGGAAGCGCGGCGAGCGGCCTCGGCATCGGGACCCCAGAGCATGACACCCATCAAGGCACACAGCAGGAAGGCACGGTGCATGCCCGAGGCCCCTCAGCAACCGGCGTGCCCCTGACATTTGACGGGGCTGCTGTCCACCCGGAGACGGCCGGGGACCCCTCGTGTGTCCCGCGGGTGTGAATCGCTCTGCCCAGGCTGTGCTGTGGATGTCCCTGCGAGGCGCGCTGGGTGGCAGCCGAGGTGTTGTGAACAAGACGACAGGCGCGCTCGCCGCTTTCGCGCGTTTCCCCATTGCTCGCACCCTCCTGGGTGAGCAACCGTCGCTCCCTACCCTTACAGGGACGGCGCCGATGAACTCCGCATCAGGTCAGGACTCTCTCCCCGTCATCCGCGCGGTGGAGCGAATGCTTCCTCCCCACTACGCCCGCCAGGACCAGATCATCGGCGCCCTGCGCGAGCTCTGGGCCACCCGCCATTACAACCTCGAGCGGCTCGAGGACTTGCACCGCTCGGTACAGGTGGATGGGCGGTTCCTCGCGCTGCCCATCGAGCAGTACCCCAAGCTCGTCACGTTCCAGCAGCGCAACGACGCCTGGATTCAAGTCGCCACGGACCTGGGCGAGCAGGTGGTGCGCAAGGCGTTGGACCGAGCGGGGCTCACCCCCCAGGACGTGGACCACGTCTTCTTCGTCACCGTGACGGGCATCGCCACGCCGAGCATCGAGGCGCGGCTGATGAACCGGCTGGGCATGCGTCCGGACATGAAGCGCACGCCCATCTTCGGGCTCGGTTGCGTGGCGGGCGCGGCGGGCACGGCGCGCGCCTCGGACTACCTCCGGGCGTGGAAGGGCCACACGGCGCTGCTCATCTCCGTGGAGCTGTGCTCGCTGACGCTGCAGCGCGAGGACCTGTCCATTCCCAACATCATCGCCTCGGGCCTCTTCGGAGACGGGGCGGCGTGCGTCGTGTTGCAGGGCGGCGAGCGCTCCGGCGCCGGCCCTCGCGTCGTGGCCACGCGCTCGGTGATGTACCCGGACACCGAGCGCATCATGGGCTGGGACGTGGTGGACACGGGCTTCAAGGTGGTGCTGTCGGCGAAGGTGCCGCAGCTGGCGCGCGAGTTCATCGGCCGGGACGTGGATGGCTTCCTCGCCGAGCATGGCCTCACACGGAAGGACGTGAAGCACTGGGTGGCGCACACCGGTGGCCCCAAGGTGTTGCAGGCCTTCGAGGAGGCGCTGGAGCTGCCGCCGGACGCGCTGGCGCGCTCGTGGGCGTCGCTGCGCGAGGTGGGCAACCTGTCCTCGGCCTCGGTGCTCTTCGTGCTGGGCGAGATGCTCGAGTCGGGCGAGGCCCGGCCCGGGGACTGGGGCGTGATGATGGCCATGGGCCCGGGCTTCTGCGCCGAGCTGGTGCTGCTGCGATGGTGAGCTCACTCGCGGGCTATCTCGGCTTCCTGGGGCTGCTCGGCGCCGAGCGGCTGGTGGAGCTCGTCCTTTCCAAGCGCAACGCGGCGCGTGCCTTCGCGCGTGGTGGGGTGGAGACGGGACAGGCCCACTACCGGGTGATGGTGGTGCTGCACTCGCTCTTCCTGGTGGCGTGCGTGGCCGAGGTGGTGGGGCTCTCCCGTCCATTCCCGGGGGCGCTCGGCCTCGGGGCGCTGGGCGTGGCGCTGGTGGCGCAGGCGCTGCGCTACTGGGCCATCGCCTCGCTGGGAGACCGGTGGAACACGCGCATCATCGTGGTGCCCGGCCTGGCGCCGGTGACACGCGGGCCGTACCGCTTCCTGCGCCACCCCAACTACGTGGCGGTGGTGCTGGAGCTGGCCGCGGTGCCGCTCATTCATGGGGCCTGGGTGACGGCCCTCGTCTTCTCGCTGGGCAACGCCCTGCTGCTCCGCGTGCGCATCCGCGCCGAGGAGGAGGCCCTGGGCGCGCTCTACGCCGAGGCCTTCTCTGACAAGCCCCGCTTCATTCCGGAGGTGCCCCGTGGTTGAGAACGAGCTCGCCGTGCTTCGCGAGATACGCCGCATCGTCTCCCAGGAGCTGGAGTGGCAGGAGGAGGTGGAGCCCTCGCACCACCTGATGAAGGACCTGCGGCTGGACAGCATGGGGCTGACGGTGCTGGCGGTGGAGCTGGAGAACCACTTCCGCATCCGCCTCTCCATGGAGGACTCGGTGGGGGTGAACACCGTGGGTGACCTGATGCGCCTGGTGGCCGCGAAGGCCGCCGAGGCGCCTCGGGCGGCGGCCTCGGGAGGTGCCCCGTGAAGGGCCCGGCGCTGCCGGCGCTGAAGCACGCCACCGTCAACGAGGCGCTCGCCGCCGCGGCGCGGAGTCCGCTGGGGCTCGTCTTCGTGGACGCCAGCGAGCGCGAGACGCCGCTGTCCTGGGCGCAGGTGTATGGGCGGGCGCGCCGCTTCGCCGCGGGCCTGAGGCGTCTGGGGGTGGCTCCGGGCGAGCGCGTGGCGTTGCTGCTGCCCACCTCGCCGGGCTTCATGGATGCCTTCTTCGGCGCGCTGCTGGCGGGCGCGGTGCCGGTGCCGCTCTATCCGCCGGTGCGGTTGGGCCGGTTGGAGGAGTACCACCGCTCCACCGCGCGCATGCTGGAGGTGTCGGCCGCGGTGGTGGTGCTCACGGACGCGAAGGTGCGGCTGCTGCTGGGCGAGTCCGTGGCGGCGGCGCGTCCGAGGCTCGGCTGCCACACGGTGGAGGAGGTGGCGCGCGAGGACGGGGACCTGGCCGAGCGCGTCACGCCCGAGTCGCTCGCCGTCATCCAGTTCTCCTCGGGCTCGACGGTGGACCCGAAGCCGGTGGGGCTGCGGCAGGGCCACCTGATGGCGCAACTGGCGGCGCTGGAGGCGGAGCTGCCGCGGCCGGTGGACCGGGAGCCGGTGGGCGTGTCCTGGCTGCCGCTGTACCACGACATGGGCCTCATCGGCTGTCTGCTGTCGGCGGTGTACTACCCGGGCGGCATGGTGCTGATTCCCCCCGAGGTGTTCCTCGCGCGGCCGGCGCTGTGGCTGCGCGCGCTGTCGAGGCACCGGGGCTTCGTCTCGCCCGCGCCCAACTTCGCCTACGGGCTGTGCCTCAAGCGGGTGAAGGACGCGGACCTGGAGGGAGTGGACCTGTCGGGCTGGATGCACGCGCTCAACGGCGCGGAGCCGGTGTCGGTGGAGACGCTGCGCCTCTTCACGGAGCGCTTCTCGCGGTGGGGCTTCCAGGCGGGCTCGCTGCGGCCGGTGTACGGGCTGAGCGAGGCCACGCTGGCCGTCACCTTCCCGCCCGCGGGACGAGGGCCGCGCGCGCTGGGCGTGGACGCGCGGGTGCTGGCCACGGAGCGGCGCGTGGTGGACGGCGCGCGCGAGGTGGTGTCCGTGGGGCGTCCGGTGCCGGGCTTCGAGGTGCGGGTGCGGGACGAGCTGGGCCACGGGGTGGAGGAGCGGCGGGTGGGGCGGGTGTTCGCGCGAGGGCCCTCGGTGATGGCGGGGTACGTGGGCCTCCCGGAGGCGACGGCGCATGCGCTGGACGCCGAGGGCTGGCTGGACACGGGAGACCTGGGCTTCGAGGCGGACGGGGAGCTGTACCTCACGGGCCGCGCGAAGGACCTGGTCATCATCCGCGGGGCCAACCACGCGCCGCAGGAGTTCGAGGAGTGCCTGGAGGGGGTGGAGGGCCTGCGCACGGGCTGCGCGGTGGCGCTGGGCTTCACGCCCGAGGGGGAGAACGACGAAGCGCTGCTGATACTGGCCGAGCACGCGCCGGGCGCGGAAGCAGCGGGCCTGGAGGAGCGGATTCGCGAGGCGGTGCTGGCGGGCACGGGCGTGAAGGCGCACACGGTGCGGGTGTTGGAGCCGGGGACGCTGCCGCGCACCTCGAGCGGGAAGCTGCGCCGGAGCGAGGCGTTGCGGCGCTACCTGGCGGAGGAGCTGACGGCGCCGAAGAAGGTGGGGACGGTGGGGCTGGTGGTGGAGATGGCGAAGAGCGCGCTGGCCTTCGCCCGCTCGGGGCGGGACGGGTGAGCGCCTGGGACGTGGCGGTGGTGGGAGGAGGGCCCGCGGGGCTGGCGGTGGCGCTCACCGCGGCGAAGCGGGGCCTCAACACGGTGGTGCTGGAGCGCGCCACGGTGCCGCCGGACAAGGCGTGTGGGGAGGGGCTGATGCCCTCGGGCGTGGCGGCGCTGGAGCGCTTCGGGGCGCTGTCGCTGCTGGACAGGCGCGAGTGTGCTCCCTTCGTGGGCATCCGTTACGTGCAGGAGGACGGGAGCGGCGCGGAGGGCCGGTTGCCGGCGCCCGGAGGGCTGGGCGTGCGGCGGGTGGCGCTGGTGACGGCGATGGCCGCGAGGGCCCGGGCGCTCGGCGTGGAGCTGCGCGAGCACTGCGCGGTGGTGGGCCAGCGGCGCACGGGGGACGGGTGGGAGGTGGAGACGGCGGCCGGGCCGCTGCGGGCGCGGATGCTGGTGGCGGCGGACGGGCTGGCCTCGCCGCTGCGGCGCGCCGAGGGGCTGGAGTTGCAGGTGGCGGGGCCGAGGCGTTTCGGGCTGCGGCGGCACTTCCGGATGAAGCCATGGGCGCCCTTCGTGGAGGTTCACCTGTCGGACGGCGTGGAGGCGTACGTGACGCCAGCGGGTGAGGAGCGGGTGGGGGTGGCCTTCCTGTGGACGGACGGGCTGCCGGGGCGCATCGGCTTCGACTCGCTGCTCGCGCGCTTTCCCTCGCTGGCCGAGCGGGTGGTGGGCGCGGAGCCGGACTCGAAGGCGCGGGGGGCGGGGCCGCTGGCGAGGGCGGCGCGGGCGCGGGTGGCGGACCGCTTCGCGCTGGTGGGGGACGCGGCGGGGTACGTGGACGCGGTGACGGGGGAGGGGTTGTCCCTGGCCTTCACGTGCGCGGAGGCGCTGGGAAACGTGCTGCCGGACGCGTTGGCGAAGGGCGGAACGCGCGAGTCCCTGCTGCCCTACGAGCGGGTCTTCCAGCGTGCGTTCCGCAAGTACGCGTGGCTGACGGGGGCCATGTTGATGCTGGCGCGCAGGCCCGCGCTGCGCCGTCCCCTGGTGCGCTGGCTGGGCTCGAATCCGCGCGTCTTCGAGCGGATCCTCGCCCACGCCATCGTGTAGGCGTACCCGGCTCGCGAGCGCTCCAGCTCCACCCGCCCCCCTGGGTTCGCTGGGCGCCGGCCTTCCAGTCCTGCAATAAAAGTACGGATGTGACACAATTTCGCTTTATTTTGTCTTCCAGATTTCTTATGAATCGCGAGCAGTTCACGTTTTTCCTCCACGTGGTACCCATCGGGAGAAGACATGCGTCTGCGCAACGCAGTGATTGGACTTGTGACGTTTTCGAGTGTCGCCAGTGCCGCCCCCGCCTCGGGTGACGAGGTCGCGGAGGCGCGGGCGCGGGTGTACCAGTCGGAGCGCGCCCTGACGGCGCCTTCGCGCTCCGGGGCGAGCGCGATCGCGGCCGGCTTCCTGCGCTCGCGGGGGGCCTCCGAGATGACCGTGGGCTCCCTGCGCGCGAGCGAGGCGCGCCAGGGTGACATCACCCACGTCCGTTTCGAGCAGTACGTGGGGGGCCTGCGCGTTCACGGCGCCTACGCCAAGGCGGCGGTGAACGGCCGTGGCGAGCTGATCCACTTCATCGATGGTACGGCGGCCGCGGGCCCGGTGGTCTCGGCGCGCGTGTCCGAGTCCGACGCGGTGGGCCTCGCGCTGCGCCACCTCTATCCCGAGCTGCGCGACACGCAGCCGGCGGAGCAGTCGCGCGAGGGCAACACCGTCTCCTTCGCCGGTGGCGCCTTCTTCCACCGCGGCCCGACGGCCGAGCGCGTCGCCTACGCGTCGGCCAACGGCGCGCTCCGCACGGGCTTCCTGGTGGAGACGTGGACGGCCAGGAGCAATCAGCTCACGCACACGCTGGTCAGCGGCGAGGGCCGGGTGCTCTCCACCGAGTCGCGCACCGCCAACGACCGGTACAACGTCTTCACGAATGATCCCACGAAGACCCCGCAGGCCATCGTGAGCGGCGCGGGCACGGGCAACGCGCAGTCGCCCATCGGCTGGCTCAACACCTCGGGCCTCACCACGCGGCTGATCGCCGGCAACAACGTCCGGGCCTACCTGGACGCGGACGCGAACAACGCCCCGGACACCGGTGGCACCGCGGTGACGAACGGGGACTTCCTCGCCGTGGCGGACCTGGCGCAGGCGCCCACCACCAGCCTCAACCGCGACGTGTCCGTGCAGAACCTGTTCTACCTCAACAACGTCATCCACGACACGCTCTACCGCTACGGCTTCAACGAGGCGGCGCTGAACTTCCAGGAGAACAACTTCGGCAAGGGCGGCGCGGGCAGCGACTCCGTGGACGCCGAGGCGCAGGACGGCAGCGGTACCGACAACGCCAACTTCGCGACGCCGGCCGACGGCTCCAACCCGCGCATGCAGATGTACCTGTGGACGGGCGTGGGCACCCACCAGGTCAACGTGCAGCTGCCGGCGTCCATCGCCGGCAACTACGTGGCGCAGGGTGACGCCGCGTTCGGCCCGGTGCTCACCACCACGGGCGTCACCGGTGACATCGTGCTCGTCAATGACGGCGTGGGCGCCACCTCGGATGGCTGCGAGGCCCTTGCGGCCGGCTCGCTCACCGGGAAGCTCGCGCTGATCGACCGCGGCACGTGCGGCTTCTCGGTGAAGGTGAAGAACGCGCAGCTCGCGGGCGCCACGGGGGCCATCATCGCCAACAACGCGGGCGATGGCGTGATGACGATGGGCGGCACGGACAACACCATCACCATCCCGTCCGTGTTCGTCGGCCAGACCACGGGCGCGACGCTGCGCTCGGTCACCGGCGTGTTCGGCACCATCCGCAAGTCCCTGTCGGCGCCGCTGCAGCGCGACTCGTCGGTGGACTCCGACGTCGTCTACCACGAGTACGGGCACGGCCTGACCTGGCGCATGATCGGCTCCATGAGCGGCCCCATCTCCGGTGCCATCGGCGAGGGCATGAGCGACGTGCTGGCGGTGATCCTCAACGACAACGACCGCGTGGGTGAGTACTCGGCCTCGAGCGACATGGGCATCCGCAGCGCGCCGTACACCAACTACCCGCGCACCTACGGGAACGTGACGGGCAGCGGCGTGCACTTCGATGGCGAGGTGTACGGTGCGATTGGCTGGCAGCTGTGGCTCAACTTCCAGGCCGCGGGCGTGTCCAAGGACACGCTGATGGGCTACCTGGTGGACGGCATGAACTACACGCCGGCCGCTCCGTACTACGAGCACATGCGCGATGGCATCCTGCAGTCGGTGGCCAATGCCGGCAATGTGCACCGCTGCCTGGTGTGGAGCGCGTTCGCCAAGTACGGCGTCGGCGTCGGCGCGAGTGCCACCCTCATCCGCTCGAAGGGCGCGACGGTGCCGTCGGTCACCGAGTCCTTCGTGAAGCCGTCGGATTGCCCGTAACGCCCGGCATCCTCCGGTGAAGCTCCCAGCGGGTGCCCGGAGACGGGCACCCGCTTTTTTTGCCCGTCAGTTCTTCGCGGTGACCGAGCCGACCGGCTCGATCTGATCCACCCGCTGCTTCAGGGCCGGGTCGTCCGGCATCGCCTGGCCCAGGGTGAGGTAGGAGAGCTGGTGCGCGCGCCCGCCGGCGGGCGGCTTCACGTCCACCTCGGTCTCGAGCTGCCGCATGCGGCCCTCCAGCTCCTGGATGGTGCGGGTGAGCTCGCCGCGCGTGGGCTCGTCCCTGGCGCTGGCGAACCGCTCCTGCGCCTTCAGGAGGTTGTCCTCCACCACCCGCAGCTGCTGGCGGGCCCGCGAGCCCGAGCCCAGGTCCTTCGAGGGCCCCGGCCCCTCCACGCTCAGCTCCAGCCGCGTCACCTGCTTGCCGAGCTCCCCCGCGGGGAAGACGGCGGCGTGGCTGCCCACCAGCTCGCCAATGCCCATGCCCCTCGCCTCGTGGGACTGCACCACGAAGTCCACCGCGTCCCCGGCCCGCAGGGCCATCTTCACGGCCTCCTGATAGGGCACCGCCGCCAGCACCACCACCACGTCCACCTTCTTCGTCTTGCGCAGCTTGCGCGCCTCGGCCAGCGCGCTCTCCACCGGAGGCAGCCCCTTCAGCCCGGGCTCCCCGGTGGGCGCGCCCTCGGGGGACACGCCCACCACGCCCACCTTCAGTCCTCCGGCTTCCACCACCAGGGAGGGCGCGAAGGGCGCCTTGCCGGCCTTGTCCACCAGGTTGGCCGACAGCAGCTTCATCTTCTTGCGCGCCCGCGTGAGCTTCTGGAGGTAGGGCAGGCCCTGCGACAGGTCGTACTCCCCCACCGCCATGGCCACCGTGCCCTGCGCCTCCATCTGCTCGAGCACCAGCTGTGCCTTCTGGTGGACCACGCTCTCCTCCCGGCGCACCTTCTCGCGGAAGAGGGCGTTGCCCGCGTCCATCAACACCGTGGGCAGGCCCCGGGCCCGCTCCGCCTCGATGGCCAGCTTCCTCCGGGCCAGTCCGCCCCGTGGCTCATCCTTGCAGCCGCAAGGGGCGATCTCCCCCCGGTTGTCTCCCGTGAAGAGCAGCACCAGCCGCTTGGGCGCCGCCAGGGCCCCCAGGGGCATCAGCAGCAGCACGGCCATCACCATCCATGAGAATCGCGCCTTCACTTCTTCTCCTCGCACGCGCACGGGCCTCGGCGGCCCTCGGGTCCGCCGCGATGCTACGCCAGACTCTTCTGCTCCCGGACCCGGGACCCGGGTGGAATGAAAGTGGTTGCCACTGCAACCATTGACGCAACGGATAATCCATTGTTCGTGCAAATTTTGACGCGGAAGGTAGTGGTTTTGGCTGCAACTATTGCCGCGCGCAGTCAAGTAAAACCGGCTTAAAAAAGAATAAAGGGTTTGATCATTTTATTGGAGCAATCTAAAAGTCGAGTCCCCTTCAGTTGGCCCTCCCGATTGGGAAAGGTGGATTCACATGCGGACGATCAAGTCGATTCTGGTGTTCGGTGCGGTTGCTGCGATGACGGGCTGCGGCCCGGTGGACGAGGCGGAGCAGGTTGCCGGCGTGGAGGCCCAGGTGGCCGACCCCCGCAACTGCGGCGCCGAGTCGTTCACCGACGAGCAGGTGGCTGAGATCGAGTCGCGCTATGAGGTGCTGAAGGCGCGCCAGGCGATGGGCGGCACGGTGAGCGCCCAGGCCGTCTCCATCCCCGTGTACTTCCACGTCATCCGCAGCAGCGCGGGCGCCGGCGGCGTGACCACCACGCAGATCAACAACCAGATCACCGTCCTCAACAACGCCTTCGCGCCGTCCGGCTTCAGCTTCTATCTGGCGGGCACGGACTACACGAACAACGACTCGTACTACACCTGCACCGGCGGCACGTGTGAGACGAACATGAAGAACGCCCTGCGCAGGGGCACGGCGACCGCCCTCAACTTCTACACCAACAACATGGGCGGCGGCCTGCTGGGCTGGGCCACCTTCCCCTGGAGCTACTCCAGCACCAACAAGCTGGACGGCGTGGTGGTGCTCCAGAGCTCGCTGCCCGGCGGCACGGCCACCAACTACAACCAGGGCGACACGGGCACCCACGAGGTCGGCCACTGGATGGGCCTGTACCACACGTTCCAGGGCGGCTGCACCACCACCAACGACAGCGTGAGCGACACCCCGGCCGAGCAGTCCGGCGCCTCCGGTTGCCCCACCGGCCGTGACAGCTGCCCGACGCTGGCCGGTCTGGACCCCATCACCAACTTCATGGACTACTCGTACGACTCCTGCATGAACACGTTCAGCGCCGGCCAGAACAGCCGCATGAACAGCATGTGGACCTCGTACCGCGCGGGCAAGTAGTCGCCCCGCTCCGAGACAACTGTCCCGGACCTGAGCAGCGGGTCTCCCACGTGAGTGGGGGCCCGCTGTTTGTCTTTGCGGGTAGAGGAGTCTGGGCCCGGTCCGCGCTTCCGTGGGTATTCCCTCTCCCCCTGGGAGAGGGTCAGGGTGAGGGTCTTCTCTCCCCGGTTGCCCGCGGGACCGGATGCGAGCTCGAGCCCGGCGGGCCGCGCGCGGGCGTTAGCGTGCCGCGGGCGGTCGCGTGCCGCGATGGGCGCCGGGGTGGGGAAGACGGGAGCGAGGTGCACGCGAGTGAAGACCCTCACCCCCCGCCCTCTCCCAGGGGGAAGAGGGAGCCCGCAAAAGCAAGACGCCGGAGCGCTCGAGGCGCTCCGGCGTCGGGGACTTCAGGACTTCACGCGGGGACTACTTGCCCGCGCGGTAGGTCGCCCAGAACGAGTCCATGCGGGCGATCTGGCCGGCGGAGAACCGGTCCATGCAGGCGTCGTCGGTGTAGTCCATGAAGTTGGTGATGGGGTCCAGGCCGGTGCTGCGGCAGGTGTCGCGGCCGGTGGGGCACCCGAAGGCCGCGGACTGCTCGGCCGGAGTGTCATCCACGTAGTCGTTGGTCTTCTGGCAGCCGCCCTGGAACGTGTGGTACAGGCCCAGCCAGTGACCCACCTCGTGGGTGGCCGTGTCGCCCAGGTTGTACGGCGCCGCGGAGCCGCCGGGCAGCGAGGTGTTGAGGATGACCACGCCGTCATCCTTGGGGTTGCCCGCGTACCAGTTGGGGAAGGTCGCCCAGCCGAGCAGGCCGCCACCGGGGCTGCTGAAGTACATGTTCAGGTCGTCCGCGGTGCCCTGGCGCAGCGCGTTCTTCATGGCCGCCTCGGCCGTGGTGTCCGGGCCGGCGGTGTACCAGGTGCTGTTGGTGGTGCGGTCCGTGCTCACCAGGGTGAAGCGGAACGGGGTGTTGGCGTAGGCCGCGTTGAGCACCGCCATCTGATCGGCGATCATCGAGTCCGGGATGTCACCGTTGGAGATGCCCGTGCCCTTGTTGATGACGTGGACGTAGGTGTTGATGTTGATGGAACCCACGGCCGCCATCGCACCGCGATACTGGTTGAGCATCGCCTGCACGGACTCGGTCTCGCCCTCGGACGGGGTCGGCGTGGCACAGCCGCTCTTCACCACCTGCTGCGCGGGCGCGGGCTGCTCCTCGGCCGGCTTCTGCTCGGCGCTGGTGCAACCCCCCAGCGCGATCATGGCACCCAGGACGACCGCGAACTTTCCACCCTTCGAGGCAACGTTACGAGACATTTCCAGCTCCTTGGAAATAGTTGCTGCTTCTTCTATCCCAAGAATAAGCCCCGAGCAAGGGCTCCAGCGCTTTTACTGAAAAATTCTAGTTATTAGGAATTAAGGAAACGGACGCAAGGCGTGCCGAGCAGGGAATCCGGGTGAAAAGCGGGATGGCGCGTGAAGGGGTGGCGCACGAAAAGCGAAACGCCGGAGCGCTGTGGGGCGCTCCGGCGTCGGACTTCAGGGGCTCGGGACTTCAGGCGTGAATCACAGGCCGCGGTACTGGATGACCAGCGCGTCGGCGCGGTCGGCCTGGCCGGCGCTGAACGTGTTCATGCAGGCGTCGTCGGTGTAGTCCATGAAGTTGGTGATGGGATCCAGACCGCCACCGGCGCAGGTGTCGCGGCCGGCGGGGCAGCCGTAGGCGGCGGAGCCCTCGGCCGGGGTGTCGCTCACGTAGTCACCCGAGCCGGTGCAGCCACCCTGGAAGGTGTGGTACAGGCCCACCCAGTGACCCACCTCGTGGGTGAGGGTGTCGCCCTCGTTGTAGGGGGCCGCGGTGCCGCCGGGCACGGAGCTGTAGAGGATGACCACGCCGTCGTTGGAGGGGTTGGAGGCGTAGCTGGAGGGGAAGGTCGCCCAGCCCAGCAGGCCACGGCCCATGTTGTTGGAGTAGACGTTGAGGTCGCCCGCGCCGCCCACGCGCAGGGCGCTCTTCATCTTCGACTCGCAGCCGCCGCCGGCGCAGGTGTACCAGAGGGAGTTGGTGGTGCGCGTCACGCCCGCCAGGGTGAAGGTGAACGGGGTGTTCCTGTACGCGGCGTTCAGCACGTCGATGGACGCGTCGATCTGCGTCTGGGGAATGTCACCGTTGGCGATGCCCGTGCCGTTGTTGATGACGTGCCAGTAGACCTTGATGTTCACCGAGCCGTTGGCGCGCGCCGCGGCCTTGACGCGGCCGGCGATGGACTGCTCCACCGTGGCCTTCTCGGCGTCGGTCAGGTCCACCGTGGCGCAGCCACTGTGGGTGGCCTGCTGGGTGGGCTGCTGCTCCTCGGCCGGCTTCTGCTCGGCGCTGGTGCAACCGCCCAGAGCGAGAACCGCGCCCACGACCACCGCGAACTTGCCACCCTTCGAGACAACGTGACGGGACATTTCCAGCTCCTGAGGAAAAGTTCTCAAGTCTTATATCCCTAGAATTCACGGCAATCAAGGGGGCAAGCGGCTTATCTGAAAAATTCCAGTTACATGGATGTATGGAAACCTCCGCGAGCCTGGGAGAGGAGGGAATTCGAGGAAGAAGCGGGACTCGGGGTGAAGGGACCGCACGAAAAGCGAAACGCCGGAGCGCTCGAGGCGCACCGGCGTTGGCACTTCCCTTGGCACTTCGGGCCTTCCCGCGGTGATTCGTGTCTTCAGTGGACGATGGACTGACGGGCGGGAGGCGTCACCAGCAGGGAGAGGTTCTCGAAGGCGTCGATGTTCTGCCGGATGTAGGCGCGTTTGATTTTACCGCTGGTGGTCTTGGGAAGGGTGTGGGGGGCCACGGGGATGACGCGGTTGGGGCGCACGCCGGAGCCCTGGTAGACCATCTCCTCCACGTGCTTGCACTGCTGGCGCAGCACCTCGAGCTTGGTCTCGGTGGTCTCGCATAGGACGACGATGTCCTCGGTGCCCGTCTGGAGGTTGTTGACGCCCACGGCGGCCACGCAGCCGGCGCGCACCCCGGCCACCTGGGCGGCGGCGCTCTCCATGGTGTACGGGTGGTGGTTCTCGCCCGCCTTGATGATGAGATCCTTGCTGCGGCCGCAGATGAAGAGCTGGCCGTCGGCGAGGTAGCCCAGGTCCCCGGTGTGCAGCCAGCCGTCGCGCAGCACGGCCTCGGTGGCCTCCGGGTCCTTGAAGTAGCCGCCGAAGAGGGAGGTGCCGCGCAGGAGGATTTCCCCCTCGTGGCGCTCGCCGAGCACGCGGCCCTCGTCGTCGACGATGCGGAGGTCGATGCCGCGCAGCACCCGGCCCACGCTGAGCACGGTGAGCGCGTCCGGGCCGCTCTCCTGGACGGGCACGGCCTGCCGCCGGGAGGCCAGCGCCGAGCGGGAGATGCTCTCCACGCGCAGCGAGTCATTCCGGTCGCGGATGGAGATGCCCACCACCATCTCCGCCATGCCGTAGGCGGGCCGCCAGGCGTCCGGCTCGAAGCCGTGGGGCTGGAAGCGCTCGGTGAAGTGGCGCACGGTGTCGGCGTGGATGAACTCGGCGGCGTTGTAGGCCCGCTCCCAGGCGCTCAGGTCCAGGCCCTCCAACTCCGCGTCCTTGATGCGCTTGACGCACAGCTGGTAGGCGAAGTTGGGCGCGAAGGACGAGGTGGCGCGGAAGTAGTGGAGGGCCCACAGCCAGCGCGCCGGCTTGAGCAGGAAGCCGAAGGGCGGCAGCAGCGCCGTGGGAATGCCGTGGACGAAGGAGGCCAGCGTGGAGGCCACCAGTCCCATGTCGTGGAACAGCGGCAGCCAGCACACCATCAGGTCATCCGAGTCCCACTGGCTGATCTCCCCCATGCCCGCGCAGTTGGCGAACAGCGCGCGGTGGGAGATTTGGACGCCCTTGGGCGCGTCCGTGGTGCCGGAGGTGAACTGGATGAAGGCGGTGTCGTCGGCGTTGGCGATGGGCGGCTCGAAGGGCGGGGCCTCGCCGGACAGCTCCCTCACGGTGGCCACGAAGGGCGCGTCTTGCTCCGGCCCGGTGGCGTAGTCCAGCAGGGCCTCGTGCGCCAGGTCCGCGAAGTCCGGGTCGATGAGCATGGCCCGGGCCTCCAAGAGGCGCAGCTTCACCCGCAGGCGCTCGCCCCAGGCGCGCACGGACACCTTGGAGGAGGGCAGCTCGATGAGGCAGGGCGTGGCGCCCACGAGGCCACAGGCGAAGAAGCTCTCGAGGAACTCGGGGCTGGTGTCGAAGGAGAGCACCACCTTGTCGCCCTGCCGCACGCCGCGCGCGTACAGGTGGGCGGCGATGCGCAGCGCGTTGTGGTGCAGGTCCGCCGCGGTGAGGACGGTGAGCTTCTCCTCCAGGTCCGCGAAGTAGAAGAGCGGCTGCGAGGGCCGGGTGCGCGCCCAGTGCGCCACGGCCTCGGCGAGCGTCCGCACCGGTGCCACGTGGGCGCGGGTGGGCCCCCGCTGGGCGATTTCACGGCTGGGGTGACGGCCCACCCCGGGGCCCAGTTGCACGGACCCCGTCTGGCGGCGCAGAGGTTCCTGGCTCATCGCTGTGTGACCTCGGTGAAGGACCGGCGCTACCTGCCTGGACTCAGAAACGGACCAGCATGCCCTCGACGGTGAGGCCGGGGCCGAAACCCATCATCACGCCGTACTCGCCGCGCTGGGGCTTGTCCGTCTTCAACGCCTCTTCCAGCACCAGCAGCGCCGTGACGCAGCCGCAGTTGCCGTACTCGCTCAGCACGTGCCAGCTGGCGCGCATGGCCGACTTGTCCAGCTTCAGCTGCCGGGCGATGGCCTCGAGAATCTTCGGCCCACCCGGGTGGATGAGCCAGTGCTTGATGTCCGCCTTGCCCAGCTTCTCCGGGCCCAGCAGCTTCTCCAGGAAGGCGTCGATGTGCTCGCCCAGCACGAAGGGCACGTACGGCGACAGCGTCATCTTGAAGCCGTCGGTGTACATGTGCCAGCCCATCAGCTCGTTCGTCTCGTAGAGCTGCTCGGTGTGCGAGCGGATGAACTGGACGCCCTCGCCCTCCGGGGCGCTGCCCATCACCAGCGAGCACACCGCGTCCCCGAAGAGGCCCATGATGACGGCCTGCTCCGGGTCCGCGTCATCGCGGAACTGCAGCGAGCTGAACTCGGAGGCGTTGGCGATGACGTACTCGTCCGGGCGCGCGGCGATGCTGTCCATGGCCGTGCGCAGCACCGGGAAGGCCGCGAAGCAGCCCATGTGTCCCACGAAGGTGCGGCGGATGCTCGACTTGAGCCCCAGCTTCTTCGCGGTGAACAGGTCCAACCCCGGGCCCGAGTAGCCCGAGTTGGTCGTCATGGTGAAGGCGCCCACCTTGGAGCGGTCCAGGTTGCCCAGGGCCTTCTCCACGGACTGGCTGGTGATCTCCAGGCCCACGCGCTCGAAGACGCGGATGCGGTCACTGATGCCGCGGTTGCCGTCCTTGAGCTCCACGCGCGGGTCCCACGCGAAGTGGCGCCGGCGCACGCCCGAGTTGCGGATCATCCGCTCGGCGTTGGGCAGATCCTTGTACCAGTGCTTGAGCAGCCCCTCGTACATCTCCTCCTGGGTGAGGGAGAGCGGCGGCGTGGCCGAGGCGATGGACAGCAGGGTGGGGCGCAGGGGTGCTGCCCGGCTCATGCAACCTCCACGTCGAGCCCGGCGGGCCCGGCGTTGGACAGGTGCGTGGCGCGGCCCTCGGGCAGCTCGGCGGGGACGTGGCGCACCAGCCGCTCGTCGATGAAGTCCACCAGGCTGCCCACCGTGTCGTGCCCGCGGCGCGACGCCTTGATGTACCAGGGGGTGAACTCGATGTCGGCCACTTCGTCCTTGAGCCGGGAGATCATCGACTCGAGATGGAAGGAATCCATGCCCAGATCATACGTCATGGATGCGAACTCGCTCACGTCGTCCGGGAAGAGCCCCTGGTTGGTCGCCAGGATGATGTTGCGGACGTGATCGAGAATCTCCTGCCGGTGCATGTGGACCTCCCGCTCTGGGCGAGTCAGCTGGTGGCCCCCCCTTGTGACGATGACGAAAGATTACAGGCTATCTCGGTATTTGGTCAACCTGTAATTTTCGTGCAGGCCTGGAAAAGCAAAATCTGACGCGATGTGTCACCCTCCGGGCCCCGACGGAGGGGGTAGTCCGCGGGGCGAGGGGCATCCTGTCCATCACGGGAAAGAACGAAAAGCCCGGGAACACCTGTACTCCAGGGTGGGGCTATTCGACGTGATACTGGCCGGCGACCTGGCTGACCTGGGCGGAGACCTTCTGGAGGGTGTCGGCGGCCTCCTGGGTGGACTCCAGCCGCTCCATGGCCTGGTCCATGCTGCGCGACAGGTCGGCGATGGCGTTGAAGATTTGAGCGAAGCCGGCGTTCTGCTGGCTCACGGCGACGGTGATTTGAGTCACGGCCGAGGCGCTCTCGTTCACCATGAGGGAGAGCTGGCGGAGGCTGTCGCCGGACGTCTTCACCTTGCCGAGGCCGCCCTCGACCTGGGCGGCGCTCACGTCCGTCATGGCCACGGCGTCGCCGATGGCGTTGCCCACCTCGTCGAGGATGTTGCTGATGCGGGTGGTGGAGCGGATGGACTGGTCCGCGAGGGTGCGGATTTCACGGGCCACCACGCCAAAGCCCTTGCCGTGCTCGCCGGAGCGCACGGCCTCGATGGCGGCGTTGAGGGCGAGCATGTTGGACTGGTCCGCCAGGTCCTTCACCGTCTGGGTGATTTCGCCGATCTGCACGGCGCTGGCCTGCAGGCGCTCCATCTTGCCGCGGATGGCGAACACCGAGTCGCGGATGGCGCTGAAGCCGGCGATGGTCTGTTCAATCGCCAGGGTGCCGGCGCGGCTGAGCTCCTCGGCGTGACGCACCACGTTGAGCACCTCCTGGGCGCGCTGGGCGGTGAGGTCGGAGGTCTGTTTGATCTCCTGGGCGGTGACGTTGGTCTCCTGGATGGCGGTGGCCTGGGTGGTGAGGGCGCGGCGCTGGGCCTCGTTGGCGTTGCGCAGGGTGGCGCCGGCTTCCACGAGCTGGTTGGCGGACTGCTGGAGGGTGCGGGGCAGGGCGCTCAGCTGCAGGACGATGGAGTTGAGGCCGAAGGCGAGGTCTCCAATCTCATCGGTGGAGACCCACTGGGGCGGACGCACCTTGCCCACGGAGAGGCCTTCAATGGCCTCGAGCACGGAGAGCGAGCCGCGCTCCTGGCGGCGGGCCAGCATCCACGCGGAGACGGTGGGGAGGGTGAGCAGCAGCAGGGCGAGCACCGCGACGGGGACGCTCAGCTCCTCGAGGAGCGAGGAGGACATGCCCTCCATCATCTGGGCGGCCTGGTGCTGGCCGGCGGCCTGGAGGTCCTCGATGTAGCGGCGCTGCACGTTGTTGGACTGCACGGCCACGGCCACGCCACCGAGCACGATGAGCGAGAGCACGCAGACGGCGAAGGCGTAGGGGAGGAACCAGGACTGGCGCACCCAGAAGAAGCCGCCGCTGAGGACGCGCAGGTGGGGGTGGCGCTGCTGCTCCTCGAGGGCCAGCGGCTGCACCCAGCGCTCGATGACGATGCCGGCGGGGAAGGCCAGCAGGACGCCGACGGCCAGGCCGACGAGCCCGCCCCACACGGCCAGCTTGATCGCCTTGCCGAACCAGAGGCAGACGCCGGTGCTGAAGAAGGCGGCACCGGCGGCGTAGGTGCCCACCAGGTTGTAGAAGGCCAGGCGCCAGGGCAGCTTGAGGATGCGCACCAGCCGCAGCCCGGGCCGCTCCCCGGGATTCACGCGCAGCGCGGTGCTGACGAAGTGGTTGATGATGAGGAGCGGGCAGAGGACGGCGAAGAGCAGGAGCGTCGGCGGCAGCAGCCAGAGGAGCGCGCGCGAGACCTGATCTCCCTCGAGCCCGAGCACCATGCCCAGCAGGTAGGCCACGAAGGGGGCCAGGGGCAGCGCGCAGGCGCGCATGAGCGCGTCGATGCGGCTGGGCAGGGAGCTGTTGCTCGACGATTTGAAGAACGCCATGTTCGAGGCCCGGGGCGGAGAGGAGACGCGGGGCTCCAGAGGGGGACGCTATCACCTTTCCTCCCCCCGTGGAGCGCAGGACCCGGGAGGAGGAAGCGGGGGCGGACGTGCCTGCCCGCCGTGCGGGGCCGGGTGGGTTGCCTGCCCGCCCGTCACCCGGGCCGGGAGGCCATACCGGGCGTCACAGCGGGCGTCACAGCTTCATGCGCTTGAAGACGCGCTCGGGGATGCCGCGGATGGCGAACATGATGGGGCCCCAGAAGCCGGGCAGGTACACCTCGTCCTTGCGCGCGTCGGCCGCCCGGACGATGCCCCGGGCCACCTTGTCCGGGGTGGCGAAGAGGGCGTTCTTCTTCATGTCCGCCGTCATGGGCGTGTCCACGAAGCCGGGCTTCACCGTCACCACCGCCACGCCCGAGCGCGCCAGCCGGTTGCGCAGCCCCTGGAGGAAGATGCTCAGCGCGCCCTTGGAGGCGCCGTACACGTAGTTGCTCTGCCGCCCCCGGTCTCCCGCCACCGAGGAGATGACCACCAGCGTGCCCGCCTTCTGGGCCTCGAAGCGGTTGGCCAGCGGCGTCAGCAGGGACACCGCGCTCAGGAAGTTGGTGCGCAGCACCTTCTCGGCCTCAGTGTACGAGCGCTGGGCGGCCTCCTGGTTGCCGAGGATTCCGTGGGCGAGCAGCGCCCCATCCAGGCCCCCGAGCGCCGTGGCCGCGCGCTCCACCAGCGCCTCGTGCTGGGCGAGGTCGTCCAGGTCCAGGGTCTCGGTGTGCACGCTGGGGGCGCCCTTGACGCGGGCCTCGGTGGCGGTGGCCTGGAGCCGCTCGGGGTTGCGGCCCACCAGGTAGAGGGACGCGCCCCGGGCCGCCAGCAGCTGCACCGTGGATTGAGCAATGGCGCTCGTGGCGCCGAGGACGATGACCTTCTTCATGGACTCCCTCATGTCGCGGCCAGCAGCACGCCCATGGCGATGAGCCCCACCCCGTAGCTCACCTTGTCCTTCAACGCGAAGACCAACGGGTCTTCATTCACCAGGCCGCGGTGGGCCAGCAGCCACACCCGGCCCACCCAATACAGCATCACCGGGCACAGCAGCCACAGCCGTTCCGGGGACAGGTAGAGCACCGTCACTTCCTTGCTGGTGATGTAGAGCGCGAGCACCAGCACGGACAGGTAGCCACTGGACACTCCGAGGATGGCGAGCTGCTCGTAGTCCCCGGCCATGTAGCCCCGGCCCGGCGCGGCCGACTCGTTGGCCTGCCGCAGCCGCCGCACCTCGCTCAGCCGCTTCACCAGCGCGAGCGACAGGAAGAGGAACATGGAGAAGGAGAAGAGCCAGCTCGAGGTGGGCACGCCCACCGCCAGGGAGCCGCCGAAGATGCGCACCGTGTACAGCCCGGCGAGCACCAGCACGTCCAGCATCATCATCTGCTTGAGGTAGAGCGAGTACGCCAGCGTCACCGCGTAGTAGGTGGCCAGCAGGGCCAGGAAGACGCGCGGCAGCAGCAGCGCCACCGCCGCGCCGGAGCCCAGCAGCAGGGGCGCCAGCCACAGGCCCGCGCTCACCGGCAGGTCCCCCGAGGCGAAGGGCCGCCGCCGCTTGGTGGGGTGCTTGCGGTCCGCGTCCAGGTCCAGCAAGTCATTCAGCACGTACACGCTGGAGGCGCACAGGCAGAAGGAGACGAAGCCCAGCACGGCCTGCAGTAGCAGCGGCACGTCGAGCGCCTTGTGCGCGGCCAGCAGCGGGACGAAGAGGAGGATGTTCTTGGCCCACTGGTGCACCCGCAGCGCCTTGAGCAGCGTGCGCGCGAGCGGCTTGGAGGGCGCGGTGCGGCGCGCGTCCTCGTGGGGCCCGGTGAAGGGCTCGCCCCGGGGGTGGACGGCGTCGAAGAGGCCCAGGTGCGCGGCCACCGTCTCCGCCACCTTCCGGTCCGCGGACGTGGCCAGCACCACCCGGCGGCCCCGCGCCTTCTCCTCGGCGAGGTGCGACAGCAGCACCTCGTCATAGGGCAGCAGCGTCACGTCCAGCTCCACCCGCCGCGCCACCTCGGCCCGGAGGAAGGCGGGGCCTCGCAGGCTCCACGCCAGCACCGCCGGGAGCAGGTAGGGCTGGCGCTTGAGCAGCCGCAGCATGCCCTCGTGCAGCGTGTCCGTGTGCACCAGCACCCCGTCCAGCTCGACGGCGAGGGGGCGCGTGTCCCGGGGCGGGGAAGGAGGGGGCGAGGCCATGCTCACTCGGGGCGGGCGATGAGGAGCGTCTGCAGCGGCAGGTGGCGGATGGGCCGGGTGCTCTCGATGCGGAAGCCCGCGTCGTCGAGGAAGCCCTCCATCTCCGCGGGCGTATACGCGGCCGCCTTCGAGGTGAGGAAGTAGTGCAGGCCGATGAGCGGGGCGGCGCTCGGCGGATGCTCCACGTCCTCGCGCAGGTACTCCAGCACCGCCAGCGTCCCCTTGTGTGCCAGCGAGGTGCGCACCCGGCGCAGCAGCGCCACGTTCTGCGCGGGCGACAGGTGGTGCATCACCTGGAAGAGCAGCACCCCGTCATAGGGGCCCCCCAGCTCCGAGGTGAGGATGTCCCCCTCCCTGTGCGTCACCAGGTGCGACAGGCCGGCCTGGGCGATGAGCTCGCGCCCCACCCGCACGCTGCCCTCCAGGTCCAGCACCGTGGCCTTCAGCCCCCGGTTGTGGCGGCACAGCTCCGCGGCGAACCAGCCGTGCGCCCCTCCCAGGTCCAGCACGTGCCGCGCGCCCCGGGGCAGGGGAATGGCGCGCACCACCTCGGGCGCCGACAGCCGCGCCATCTGGTGCATGGCATGGATGTAGGCGCGCCAGCGCGGGTCGTCCGGCGCGAAGCGGTGGATGTCCACCGACTCGCCCGTGCGCACGGCCTCCTCCATGTGGCTCCACCACTCCCACTGGGTGTAGTTGAAGTCCAGGAAGCCGCCCACGTACTGCGGCGAGCGCGGATCCAACCAGCGCCGGGCCCGGTCCGCCATCCGGTAGCGGCCCTTCTTGCGCTCCACCGCCTCGCACGCCTCCAGCGCCTCCAGCAGCGCGCGCGTGCCCTCCGGCGACAGCTTCAGCCGCGCCGCCAGCTCCTCCACCGTGGCCGAGCCGTCCGCCAGCGCCGCGAACACGCCCAGCCGCTCCCCGGCCATCAGCGTGCGCGAGGCCATCATCCCGAAGAAGGCGTGCGCCAGCGGCTGGGGCGCCAGGTTGAACCAGTCCGCCACCCGCTCCAGCAGGTTGTCCGCCTTGAGTCCGAGCCTCACGGTTTCCCTCCGCCGCGCCGGCGCGCCGCCAGCGCCAGTCCGAGCCCCAGGCCCACCACCGCCAGCGAGTCCTCCGGGCCCAACAGGCAGCCCACCCGGTCCGCCTGGCGGATGCCGGTGTAGCGGCACACACCCTGGGTGCAACTGAAGCGCGCCGCGCAGTCATTGCCGCTGCGGCACGCGCCTCCCGGCCGGCCCGTGGAGTCGTCTCCCTCCGGGTTGTCCCGGTCCGCGCCGCCGCCTCCCACCGAGGCGTCCGGGACGTCATACACGCTGCCCGCGTCCCGGGTGCCCGCGTCCTGCTGGGCGTGGACGGCCCGGGGCAGGAGCAGGGCCAGGGGGAGGACGAGGCACGACACGAGGCGACGGGTCAACGGGGAGGACTTCATGGGGCGATTCCAGAGCGGAGGGGGCACCCCAACCTATCCGCCCGGACGCCGGGATGCATCCTCCGCTTCATCAAGCTCTTACGAAGTGGCGGGCTTTTGGCTAGGGTGGGCGCGCGATGGCTCCCCGAATCCTCGTCGTCGATGACAACCAGGAGCTCCTCACGCTCCTCACCCAGCTCTTCGAAGATGCAGGTTACGAGGTGGTGGGCGCGACCAAGGGCAAGCAGGCAGTCGAGGTCTCCCGTGCCCAACCGCCCGCGGTGGCCGTGCTCGACATCCTTCTGCCCGACATGATGGGCTACCACCTGGCGGACGCGCTCCGGAAGGATCAGCCCCAGCTGCCGCTCATCTTCATCACCGGCGTCTTCAAGGGCGGCAAGCACGCCATGGAGGCCCGGCAGAAGTACGCCGCCGCCGGCTACTTCGAGAAGCCCTTCGAGGCCGCCAAGCTGCTGGAGGCGGTGCAGAAGCTGGTGCCCGTCCAGAAGCAGGCCCCCACCGCCGCGTCCCTGCAGGACTCCTTCGACGTGGAGCTCGACATCGACGTCGAGGAGGAGGGGCCCCAGGACGCGATGGAGCTGACGGGCCGCATCAAGGTGACGGGCGGCGACAACCTCACCGCCGAGATCCGCGGCGCCAACCTCACCGCCACCCCGCTGCACAAGGTGGCGGCCACCCTGGTGCGCCCGCCCGTGCCGGGCCGTCCGCCCGAGCCGCTGCCCGTGGGCGCGGGAGGCCCCGGCCAGCGCCGCGGCGGGCTCAAGGACAACCTGCCCTCGCTCCTCACCGCCTTCTACCTGTCGCGCGAGACGGGCGAGCTGGGCGTGCAGCGCGGCAAGGTGCGCAAGGTCGTCTACTTCGAGCGCGGCACCCCGGTGTTCGCCCTCTCCAACATGCTGGCGGACCGCTTCGGCCAGTTCCTCGTGCGCGTGGGGAAGATCAAGGCCGAGCAGCTCGAGGACGCGGCGGCGGTGGCCACGGCGAACAACCGGCGCACCGGCGACATCCTGGTGGAGCGCGGCCTGCTCAAGGACACCGAGCGCCTGTACTACGTGGGCCAGCAGGTGAAGGCCATCATCTACTCGCTCTTCGCGTGGGAGGACGGCACCTACGTGATGAGCTTCAAGGAGAAGGCCGCCGCCGAGTCCATCAAGCTGGACGTGCACCCGGCGAACCTGATCGTCCGCGGCATCAAGAAGCTCTACAAGCCCGAGCGCCTGCGCCGCATGCTGCGGCCCGAGGATCGGCTCATCCCCGCGGTGGCCCCGGCCTACCAGCTGCACGAGGTGGAGCTGGAGCGGTGGGAGGCGGAGCTGCTGCCGAAGATCGACGGCAACCGGACCGTGGGCGAGCTGCTGGCCTACGCCAACCGTCCGGACCAGGTGGTCTACGGCTTCCTGGTGTCGATGATGTCGCTGGGCATCCTCGAGACGCGGACCTAGTGGACTGTCCGACAAGTTTTTCAACATAGTCGAGACCACAGGGTAGGTTGGGTGGAGGAAGAGACCGGATAAGTTGGGTGGATGAGGAGACGACCGCCGCATCTCCTCCACCTTTCGCCTGGGGAAGTGGCCTACCTCAAGACGCTGGTGGAGGACGGGCGTACCGAGCAGCGCGTCGCGCGCC
>NZ_DASUNC010000103.1:0-106008 GCF_036277355.1 Archangium sp. | reverse complement strand
GACTGACACTCAGGCACCCGGACATCGGCGACATGATCGGGGACTACAAGGTGGTGGGGTTCTTGGGCGCGGGGGGCCTCGGGATCGTCTACAAGGTCGAGCGCGGTGGGCTCTTTTTTGCGTTGAAGCTTCTCTTGGTTTCCACGCTGGACGGCAGGGGCAAGCGGGAGATCGGCATTCTCATTCACCTGGAGAATCCCGGTGTCGTCCGCTACGTGGGCTCGGACTTCTGGCCCGACCCGGCTAACGGCCATCCCTATATCGTGATGGAATTCGTGCCGGGCGACACGCTCTTTGCGTTTGCCTACGGCCAGAATCCATCGGCGCGGAAAGCGACGCGCATCGTTTTGGAAGTGGCGGTGACGCTCGGGGAGGTACACGCGGCGGGCGTGTTTCACCGGGACGTGAAGCCGGAGAACATCCTCATTCGGGAAGGGAGCGAGAAGCCGATCTTGATTGATTTCGGGATTGGTTCTCTTGCTGGTGCCCCGACTGTCACCGGCTCGCAGCTCCCGCCCGGGACAGAGGAATTCCGCTCCCCTGAGCAGATCCGGTTCCATCGCGCCAATCCAGACGGCACGGATCAATACGAGTACGGGCCCGCCGACGAGATGTGGGCGTTGGGCGTGGCCTATTACTGGCTGCTGACGGATGAGCTGCCTTTTGGCGAGCGCACGGATGAAGGTGGGCTGGATGGACTGCGCGAGCGCATCTTGACGCACAGGCCGGATGCGCCTCACGTCGTCAATCCGCGCGTGCCGCTGGCAGCCTCGCTGCTGTGCATGAGGATGCTTGCTGAGCGACCGGAGGAGCGTTTCCCGGTGGTTGCGACGCTGTGCGCGGCTTTGAATGAGTCCCTGTCCACCGCGGAGAGCGACGCCACCTGGGATGTGCCGCTCGGGGACCCGGACGATCCGCAGCTCACCACCACGGCCGAGGACCCGGAACGGCAAGAGGCGAGCGAGCAGCGGCGTGCGTTTCTAAGGCTGAGGAAGCAACGCCCCCGGCGCGGGCGTCCCCTGCCGAGAAGGGACCGGGTATTCCTCCTGCCCGAGCAGATGGCAGCCCCACGGGTCCCGCCAGCAGCCGCACACCCGGACGAGTTTCCCAAGGTGGACGCTCCGGGCGTGGCCGCGCCCGCTGGGGGGCACGAGCCGCCCGTTCCGAGCGCCCCGGTGCCGCCAGCTCGCGAACTCGAGCCCGCCACCGCCACTCACCAACCCCGTCGCACCGCGTGGCGCCTGGGGCTCGCTGGGGCCGCGCTGCTGGTGGCCGTCGTTGCCCTGTCCGTGGGCGCGAACCTGGGGGGGCCTGGCTCTACAGGTCGCACCAGCGAGGCAGGGCTGGAGGTGCCGCTACCGTCCACGTCCCCCGCCACCAGCGCAACCGATGCAGGCGTGCGCGGTCGTGAAGTGGCGCCCGATGCAAAGGCGCTGGAATCTTTCCCCGGAGGAGACGCGACACCCGTTGGGGCCCAACTTCCCGCGTCTACCGCTAACGCCATGCTTCGCACGTCCGCTCAGACGCCCAAGAACGAAACGCCGAAACCGCAGACGCAAGGTGCGGGGTTCCGCTTCCCGGTGAAGCCCGCAGCCGTGGCGGTCTGTGCGCTGCTCGATGGGGGATGCACCGCGCCCGCTTCCCAGGTGCGCCCCGAGCCCCCCTCGATTACGTGCCCCCAGGGATGGCAGCAGACCCACGAGCGATATCGCGTTAGCTGGGGCGGCTGGGGCACGGTGAACGGGTACACGGGGGAGCCCGGAGAGGCGGCCAGGGTGAAGGATGGCCCCGCTACCCTCCAAGTAGGTATCGTCGGGAGCGTTGGGAGTTTGCCTCACGGCACCCTGCTTCTGGGAAGGTTGCAGCTTGGGGACGACCGCCTTTACGGCGCCTTCACCGAGGCAAAGATTCCAGGCGTGGGGACGCTCCCCGTGTGTTTGGCTGTTGGCCTGGACGAAAAAATGCCCTTCAAGGACGAGCACGGCAAACGGTTCTTTTGCCCCCCTGGCTTGGGCACTTGCCTTACTCCTGGAAGCAAGCCCGGCACTGCCAAGACACCCTCGCGCATTCCTCTCGCTCGGCCCACCGGGCAGCCCTGATTATTGCCGTGCCCTTTGGAGGTTGAGTTTCCGTGCTGCCTTCGTCTCCTGGTGCCCTCCTGGTGATTGCCCTCCTCTCTGGTGCCGCGCAAGCCGCAGAACCGCCACCCGTCCCCCGCTGCGCCGCGACAGCTCGCTTTGACTTGGCCACAGGCGCCCCGGAGGGAGCGCCGGACGTGTGCGCGAGCGCGGACGAGACGACGACCTTCGTTTTTGACTCCCGCGTCGCTGTGGGGGCGGTGGAGTTTCAGCGAGGGGAACGCCTCGCGCATTGGGCACTCGGGCAAGACGGGCTGAGTCTCTACGCCACTCCCAGGGCGGACTATCTGCCAGGGGAGCGGGTAAAGGCGACAGTGCGCTTCGCGGATGGCGCGGCACCAGCAAGCACGAGCTTTTGGCTCGTGGGCCATGCGGCAAAGGGGACACGCCGGGTGGAGGTGTTCCGGCAGCCGCGCCCGCCCGAGGTGCTCAAGAAAGAGCGTGACGAAGCACAGGCCGAAGCGCGCCAGTGCCAGGAGGACAAGGCGCGGCTGCTGGCCGCACGAGAGGGGCCGGGCGGGCTCATGGGGGCCGCATGGCTGGAGGTGGCTGGGAGCCTCGCGTCTCTGCCCCTTGACGGGGAGTTGAAGCAACATCCGGCCAACGCGCTCGGGTGGGATAGAGCCTGGAGCTACAGCTACACCCGCACGGGTGAGGCCCGACCGGCAAGCGTGGCAGTGCGGCTGCGCCTGTCCAACCCCGGCGCCGAGCCCTGGACGCTGGCGGGGGCGGTGCTGGTGGACTCGGCGGGGGAAGAAGTGGCGCTTGCCGCGTGGCAAGAAGCCCCCATCGCGGCGGGCGGCGCCGGTGCGGTCGTGGTGGGCACTGCGCGAGAGGCCGCGCAGCTCGGATGCCCCTGTACCCTCAAGCTATGGGAGCCCAGCGGACCGCGCACCGTCACCCTTGGGGACGTCACATTCCCGGCCGTCGATAAGGCTCGGCGCGACGATGGTGCCGCCACCCCATGATGCACTCGGGCATTGCATGGCCGTCAGGCGTTCGCGACAGGCAACGTTGCTCTACGGGACGCGCACCAACAGCACGAGGTCGGTGCGCACCACTCCCCCGCAGCGAGTGCCTTACCCGTTTCTCCTCGCGCGTGTCCATCAACCAACACCCATCTGTCACCAGGGAGATTCTGGCTTGTCATCCTCCTTTCAGGTCAGCCGCCTGTCCCTCTGTTGAATAAGGAGGGATCGCATTGACCGCTGTGAGGCGAAACCGGAAGTGGACACATCCCCTATGCGGTGAGAGTACAGACAAAACCTAGCAACTCGGCCCCCTCACAGCATCTACGGGCACACTCCCCATCACCGCTCTCCACTGCTGTTTCACCCAAGCCAGCCAGTCGGTCAGCCAAGCGGCCTGCCTCATCCACCGCGAGGCCACCATCCACCGAGAGCAAGTGAACCAGAGATTCCCGATTCGCGTTGGGTCTCAGGCCAGTGAAATAGAGCTTCGGTCCCTTCACAGTTGCATAGAGTCCGATACCTGCACCGAGTTCTCGCACCCGTTTCGCGACCATTTCATTGGAGACCTCGACCATCTCCACTGGCCGATCAACAATAGAATCCACGATCCGCTTGGAAGCACCAAGCGATAGCTTGAGTTCACGACGAAGAAGATGAACGAGATCCACCGAGCGCGGATCGTCCTTCCAGCCAGAGAATACGAGTTGAATGGGGCTCATTTCACACGGACTCGAATTGGGCGAGGCGTGTGACCGGGGCGCGCTCCGGTCGTTCGCGTCGCACCTAGAATGATGACTTCGCTTGCACCACGTGATCGCCCGAACTCACGGATAATCTCACCCATTTCCTTCAAACCGCTTGTTCCGGCTCCCTGACCCTGAATGTGGGCCTGATCAAGCGTGATCGTCCCCTCATCGATTCCGACGTTGCCCATGATTCGAATTTCACCATTCTCGCCTTCTGCAACAATCTCAATCACCCCCTCCTCTTCCGTGACCTCAGTAATCCTCGGTCCAATCTTCGCATCTTGCTGAGCCTTGGTGTTCTCATTGAACAGCGACGTGAACGATAACGATTCCGTTTCAGGCACGGGTCGCGTTTCAGGCACGGGCCTTACCTGGGGACGACCCCTCTTCTCCGCGTAGGTATCCAACGCCTCTTTGATGGCGAAGCCCACCACCACCACGCCCGCGACGATCACCGCCCCCACGATGATCTCCGGTGCCGCCAGCACGCAGACCCCGAGCCCCATTGCAGCGGCACCGGCGGAGGCCACCGCGCATCGCCCCGTGGTGTCGTGGAACTCGATCCGGTCATGGTCGAGCGCATGAAAGCACCGCTCCGCCAGCACGGGCCAGGGCTCGGAGGCTTCGCGGACGGCGCAATGCCCCCCGTCCGTCCAGGGCAGCGTCGCCGCGCGCTGGAGGTTGGCGAGCCTCGGATCCCGGGCCGCTGGCTCTCTTGGGGTGGGCGGTGTCGTTGTACAGGCTGAGAGAAAGAGCAGAAGTGCGAAGCACGCTCGGAGACGCATAGTAGGGTCTTCCATTCGGTCTAGGACCCAGCAGGTCCTGGCGGGGCCGCTCGGAGTATGGAAGCGCGCCCCGACATTCACGAGCGCACGCGAGGGGAGCGGCAGGGGGCCAGGGTGCAGCAGCCGCAGTTCGGGCCATGGTGAGCACCAACGCAGCGCGCAGTTCGAGCACGGTGCAGGGCCCCACAGCGCGAGCTTGCACGCCCCAGCCTCCCCCGGGCCGGTGGGACGGTGAGGCGCGAACATGGGACGCGCTAGAGGGCACCAGAGGGGCGGCTGCTGCGGCTCGGGTCTGGAGGAAGGGATGAGCAGGGCAACCTCTGCTCGGTCCTCTGGATGGCCTCCAGGGCGCTAGCCGTGCCAGTGTGCGCGCGCTCGCGGACAGTGCCGGAACAGGGAACGCTTGCCCGTGGTTGGAGCGGGAGCGAACTGCCCGTTCAGGACGGCCAGGGGAGCGGCGAGCCACACAGCCCGGGATGTCTAGCGGCGGGAGGTGGGCAGCCCCCGCCATGTTGCACGTATGTCGCAGGAGCGTGCGGAATGGACCGGAACGGGGCGGGACAGGAGGGGACGCGGCGGGATATCGACTCCCAAGCATTCCGGGCGGTTGCGAGGTAAGGGCGCGATTCTGCTGGGAGTTTCGCAACGCCCGGCGCGGGTTCGATTCCCACCGCCTCCACGTCCCCAGGAGGGCGAAGTGGCTCAGTGCTGGATGCGCGTGCCCAGCACCTGGAGGAAGCCGGCGATCCACTTGGGGTGCGCGGGCCAGGCGGGCGCGGTGACGAGGTTGCCGTCCACCACCGCGTCATCCACCGGCACCTGCACGTAGGTGCCCCTGGCCAGCGTCACCTCGGGGCCGCAGGCGGGGTAGGCCGTGCAGCGCTTGCCCTCGAGCACGCCCGCCGCCGCGAGCACCTGCAACCCGTGGCAGACGGCGGCGATGGGCTTCTTCGCCTCGGCGAAGTGGCGGACCACCTGGAGCACCTTCGGGTTGAGCCGCAGGTACTCCGGCGCCCGGCCGCCCGGAATCACCAGGCCGTCGTACTGCGAGGCCTCCACCTCCGCGAACGTGGCGTTGACGGCGAAGTTGTGGCCCGGCTTCTCGCTGTACGTCTGGGCGCCGTCGAAGTCGTGCACGGCGGTGCGCACCGTGTCTCCCGCCTTCTTGTCCGGACAGACGGCGTGGACCGTGTGCCCCACCGCCTGCAGGGCCTGGAACGGCACCATCACCTCGTAGTCCTCGACGTAGTCGCCCACCAGCATCAGCAGCTTCTTGCCCGCCATATGGTTTCCTCCGGGTTGAAGACCCGGGAGGAAATAGTACTGCGGGCCCGGGCTCGCGGACTACTCGCCGGCGAAGGCGCGCTGGATGAGGGCGTGGAACGGAGCGTGGCCCGGCAGCGTGCCGAACGTCTGTCCATGGGCACCGGCCAGCCGCGACTCGCAGAAGGTGTCCGAGACCTGCGTATTGCCGGCGCGGATGAGCAGGGAGGACTGCAGCGCCAGGGCGAGGCGCTCGACGATGAAGCGCGAGCGCGACTCGAGCGTGCCCAGGTCATCGAACTGCTTCGCCAGGCTCGCGGCCTCGGCGTCGAGCGCCGGATGCCCACCCCGGGCGGCGAGGATCTCCTCGAACAGGGCGTCGCGGCTGGCCGGCTCGCGGGTGACGGCGCGCAGCATGTCGAGGCACTGGATGTTGCCGCTGCCTTCCCAGATGGAGTTGAGCGGGGCCTGCCGGTACAGCCGCGCGAGGTTCGACTCCTCCACGTAGCCCGAGCCGCCGAGGCACTCCTGGGCCTCGTTGATGAAGGCGGGCGCGCGCTTGCACACCCAGTACTTGCCGATGGCCGTGGCGATGCGCCCGAAGGCCGCTTCCCTGGCGTCGCGGTGGCTCGCATCCACGGACCGGGCCACGCGCGCGGTGAGCACGGTGTGCGCCTCGGACTCGAGCGCCAGGTCCGCGAGCACGTTCATCATCAGTGGCTGCTCGATGAGCCGCTTGCTGAAGGCCTTGCGGTACCGGGCATGGTGGATGGCCTGCACGAGCGCCTGCCGCATCTGCCCGCTTGAGCCGATCATGCAGTCCTGGCGCGTGAGGGCCACCATCTCGAGGATGGTGGAGACGCCGCGGCCCTCCTCGCCCACCATCCAGGCGGTGGCGCCGTGGAACTCGACCTCGGAGCTGGCGTTGCTCCAGTCACCGAGCTTGTCCTTGAGGCGCTGGACGCGGATGGCATTGCGCTCGCCGTCCGGCGTGAAGCGAGGCAGCAGGAAGCACGACAACCCGCCCTCGGCCTGGGCGAGCACGAGGAACGCGTCGCTCATGGGCGCGGAGAAGAACCACTTGTGGCCCACGAGCGCATAGGGCTGTCCGGGCCCGCGGCTTCCGAGCGGATGGGCCCGCGTGGTGTTGGTGCGCACGTCCGAGCCGCCCTGCTTCTCGGTCATGCCCATGCCGAGCGTGACGCCCCGCTTCTGTGCCGCGGGGATGAAGCGCGGGTCATAGCTGGGCGAGCTCACGCGGGGCAGCCATTCGCGGGCGAGCTCGGGCTGGCGGCGCAGCGTGGGCACGCTGGCGTAGGTCATCGTCAGGGGGCAGCTCGTGCCCTGATCGGCCTGGTTGTGCAGGTAGAACAGCGCCATGCGGGCCACGTGGGCACCGGGCTTGTCCTCGTGGCGCCAGGCGAAGTTGGGCACGCCATGGGCCACGGCCTGCTCCATGAGGCGGTGGTAGGCGGGGTGGAACTCCACCTCGTCCAGGCGGTTGCCGTACCGGTCGAACGGGCGGAACCTCGGCTTGTTCTCGTTGGCGGTGAAGCCGAGCTGCATCAGCTCGCCTCCCACGAGGGGGCCGTACTTCGCGATGTCCGCCTCCGCCCAGCCGCCCCCCTCCCGGGTCACGGCTTCACGCAACACCGTGTCGGTGGCCCAGGCGTCGTACGTGAGCGGCGGGGCCTGATTCGTGACCTGGTGCGTGAGGAAGCCATCGGCGATGGAGCGGGGGTCGTTCCCCCTCGAAACGACAACGCCCCCGGGGGACAATCCCGGAGGCGGCGGTGCTCCACGGTGGGGCGGGAGTCACATCGTCGGCATGAAGATCTTCAGCCCGCTGCGGCCACCGGCGCCGAGCGTGTTGCGCTCGATGAAGTCACTCACCGAGGAGCGGCCGTCACCGGTGGTGATGGCCGTGTGGCCGTAGATGCTGCCCAGGCGCGACGAGGTCTTCTCCCAGGTGAGCACAAGGCCGGGAATCTTCAGCGCCTGCTCGAGCGACATGTTGACCTGCTTGAACTTGTCGCGGGGCAGGTTGTTGTCGATCTGGTTGCCGTTGCCCCAGACCTTGAAGCCGAAGGCGTTCTGGATGGCCTTGCTCACGCCGGTGGCGCACAGGCCCTGGCTGTTGTACCCGCCGATGCTCATCGCCGCCGCGCGGCCCGCGCTCGCGAGCTTGCGCATCGCGGGCGTCACCTGGCCCGGGCTCGCGGTGCCGTGGCTTCCCTGGACCTGTCCGCCGCCGCTCGTACCGCCGGTGTGGCCGCCGCCGCGCGGCCCGTGACCCCGGGTGGGCTGGAAGCTGTCGTTCCGGGCGTGGCCGGGGATGCGCAGCGTCTTTCCCGCGTAGATGAGGTTCGGGTTGGAGATGTTGTTGACGCGTGCCAACTCCGAGACGCTGGTCTTGAAACGGGAGGCGAGAGCCGAGAGGGTGTCGCCCTGGCGGATGCGGTAGTTGGACATGCGGATCTCCTGGACTGATTGTCGCGAGGTCCGTCCAGGAGTTGCGTCCGGATCTTCCACCCGGAAATCCTCAATGAATTCAGCGAGATGGGGCGTGACACGGGGATGGGTCGGGGGCGGATGCGACGTACCAGGCGCCCTTCTGCGCCGACGCGGCTCGGCACGTACACGCCGAGCCGCAACGGGCTGAACACCTTCGCCGTGACGTACACCCTGCCGGAGGGCCGAGTGCAGGCCGTGCGCGCCAACTTCCGCTTCGTGGACTCCAGCAACACCAACAGCGCCCCGTTCATCTGCAGCAGCGGCAACTACGACGACCACGCTGCTCGTACGGGGTTCCCCTTGCTTGTCAGCACCGAGGCATTCAGGGCGAAATTCTCCCAATACTGCCCAGGGGGGCGCTTCTTCATGTTTCTCACCCAGCTCGACCCACGAGCCGAGATCAAGGGCTCGCGGGATCCGCTCGGCCTGCAGGCCATCTGGTCTCACTTCGGCCGCGAAGTGGTCGGTAACCTCACAACGGTGACGCAGTCGCTGCGTGACTTCAGGACGCTGTTGTTCGGCTTCCACTTCGTCGAGCAGGCCATCGCGATGGGCAAGCGCCGGGAAGAAGAGCGCTGCGCGATGTTCCTCCAGTTCGAGCAGCTCGCGGCCTACAGCCTCTACGCCTCAGGTGTCATCGAGGATGGGGGTGCACCCATGCGCGGCATCAACCGCGTACGCGCGCGGCTCGATGCGAGCGATCGGGTCCATATCTCCGCGGAGCGCGAGCACCAGATCCTCGGTAACCAGAAGATCTACGGACTCTGGGGTCTCTACAGCTCCGCCGCGCGTGAATCCGGTTGGACTGAACCGGCCGAGCAACGACTCAACGACACCACGGCCCAACTCGCGGAGCGCATCTGGTGGCACGTGCTGAAGTCCCAGGCCCGCCGGATGGCAGAGGAGGTCCTCCACTTCCTGGGCAGGAACGCGCCCTTCGAGCCTCGGGGCCGCCATGCTCCGCTGGCTCGCGCGCTCTCTCGCGTTCTGACCCAACCCCTGGAGGGGGAGTTCCAGCGGTTCTTCGAGGACACGCTGGTGTGCAACCGTTTCGGACCCTCCTCCGAAAGAGGGCTCCAGGAGCAACTCTGGTCCCTCATCGAGCAGGCGAACGGCCGGAGTAGCCGCGCCTGGATACGAGGCTTCGATTTCACGGAGTTGCGAAAGCTCCTTGAGCTTTCCACCCAGGACTCCGCACTTCACATGTCACTCCACCACATCGAACGGGTGGAGCTCGTGCTCGCCGCCGTGGGCAGCCTCTTCCAGTACCTGCTCGCGAAGAATGGCCAACGCACGGACAACGTCGCGAAGGACGTCCGTCAGCGGTGGGGTTCCCGGCTCGCGCACCTCCTTCCGAGCAATCTGCGTGAGATCGAGGGTTTTCTGGCGGAGGCGGTGGGGCAGGAGTCCGCTGGCCGCGTCGTGGCCATGCAAGCGACGCTCGCCTCGGGTGAATACAAGGAGTTCTTCGTCGTCGCGGCCGAGCACAACGCCCAGGTGATGAAGGATCGCGGTGGCGCGCCCTGGCTCTCCGTGGAAGGAAACCGGCTCCGGGTTCGTATCAAGTCGGAGGTCTCCTGGCTGCCCGAACCCGATGAGCTGCCCGAACTCTGGGTGAACTCCTACTTCCTCAACAGTCTCAAGCGGGTGGGCGCCCAGGTCACCGGGAGGGCGGCATGAGCGCTCCCACTTCTGTTCTCAGCGATGTCTTCGGTGAGCACGTCCGCAAACGGCGGGTCGTCACGGGCGTCTTCACGACTTTCGCCTTCGACCCGAAGTTCTTCGAGGAGGAGGTCGTTCCGATCCTCTTCGATCGGACGCTTCCCACCGGTTCGGAGGCCCGCCTCGTGATGCTCGAGGATTCGGTCCGCGATACCCGCCTCGCCGTGTACTACGACCGCCAGGCGCTCCAACACCAGGGCTCTGCGAAGCTCGACATCCGCCGCATTCCCAGTTCACGCACGACGGGCTGCTTCCATCCGAAGCTCGTGCTGCTGTTGCTCGAAGAGGAGGGAGCCCGCTCGCTCCTTGTCGCCACCCTCTCCGCGAATCTCACCCGCTCGGGCTGGTGGCAGAACGTCGAGGCCGGGCATGTGGAGGTCATCGAGCAGGGGTCGCCTTGCTCCTTCCGTGCCGATCTCTTCCTGGCCCTACGACTCATCCGCGAGGCCGCGCCCGCCACCGAGCGGCATGCCGAGCTGGATGAAATCCACAAGTTCCTCCGCTACCAGGTCCCGGACGAGGAGCGCCGCACCCGGCGGATGGGTCCTCGCCTGTTCGTGGGGCAGAAGTCCCTGCCCGAGTTCCTTTGCGAGGCACTGCCCGTTTCTCCCGAGGGCTACAACCTGGAGATTCTCTCGCCCTACTTCGATGAGCAGGGAGCTCCGGCCCTGCGCGCCCTCGTCAAGGAGTTGAAGCCCCGGCAGGCGCGTGTCTTCCTGCCGCGCAAGGAAGACGGTACGGTCCGCTGCAGGAAGTCCTTCTTCGGTGCGGCGTCCGAGTTGAGCAATATGAGTTGGAGCACCCTTCCGTCCGACCTCCTGAGGCGAAGGGGCGAGGACGGAGAGCCCGCCTCTCGCTTCGTGCATGCCAAGGTGTACCGTCTCTGGAGCCAGAGCGAGGCCCGCCAGTTCATTCTCGTGGGCTCGGCAAACCTCACGCAGCAGGCCCACAGCCACTCGAACGCGGGCAATCTCGAAGCTTCCTTCCTCATTGAGGAGAAGGTGGAAGGCCGTCTCCAGTGGTGGCTGGAGTTGCCCGAGGGGCCCGCCCCGAAGCGTTTCCTCGACGATGTCGCCGAGGATGAGGCCGAGGAGGATGAGTCGCTTCAAGAGCTCGTGCTTCCCCTGGCGCTGGAGTTCTCATGGCTCACGCGGCTCGCCCGCGTCTGCTGGGAAGGTTCCGGGCCGTCACCCGACATCCTGCTCTCCCTCAACGGGGTGCCCTTTCACCCGCTCTCCGCGCTGCCTGCTCGCACCTGGGTGGAACTGCCCGCGGACATCGGGGCCCGGTTGCGCGAGCACCTGCTCTCCAGTTCCTTCGTCCATGCCTCGAAGGACGGGCGCACCTGCATCCTGCTCGTCCAGGAGGAGGGGATGGAGAACAAGCCATCGCTCCTGCACAACCTCTCGGTGGAGGACATCCTGCGCTACTGGTCGTTCTTCACGGATGAGCAGAAGTCCACCTTCCTGGAGGAAAAACTGCGGGCCACGAATGCCGCGCGTGAGCCGGCGAAGCAGGGCCGTGGGCCCGAGGCACCGAGCCTCTTCGACCGCTTCGCGGGCATCTTCCACGCCTTCCACCAGTTCGAAGCCCGCATGACGGATGCCCTCTCTCACGGGCGTGAGCATGAAGCAGTGACCCGGCTCTTCGGCGCGCGCCACGACTCGCTCGGTACCCTCGTGGAGCGTCTCCGGGAGGACAAGGCCTTCGACTCCATCCACCGCTACGTCATCTTCCTCACCGCACGACAGATGTTGCAAACCCTGGCTTCAAGCTTCCCGGACTTCTTCACCACGAATCGGGAGCGGCACCGGCAGCTGGAAGCCCTGCTCACGCCACTCGCGCAGCTTCGTGACACCCTCCAGCTCGGGGGGACGCCAGAGGAGAACGCCGCGTTCCTCGAATGGTTCGAGCGCGCCTTCCTCGCCCGGGCCCGTGAGGAGGTGGTGGCATGAAACCCATTCAGCCCCTCTCCCTGGAGAGCGCCCGGAAGCTCATCGACTTCAAGAGCCAGAATGTCTCGACCTCCGCTTCCATCGCGGAGACCCAGCTGGAGGGGGCCGTTGCCCTTCACAACATCCTCGCCCGGGAAGGTGTCGCCTACCTCGCCGACGAAGTGGGCATGGGCAAGACGTACGTGGCTCTGGGCGTGGTGGGCCTGCTGCGCCTCTTCCACCCGGAGCTGCGCATCCTCGTGGTGGCACCCACCACCAACATCCAACAGAAGTGGCAAAAGGAGCTGAAGAACTTCACCCGGAGCAATTGGCTCCATCGGGATCAGCGCATCCGGAGCGTGGAGGATCTCCCCTGCCGGCCCTACGCGAGCTGCGAGAGCCTGCTTGATTGGGGTCAGAAAGCCGCGGCGCGCCCGGAACAGGACTTCTTCGTTCGTCTCACCAGCTTCAGCCTTCCCCTCGGTGAGCAGGGACAGTCCTGGGAGGATCGCCGGGAGCGGCTCCGGAAGATCGCGCCCCACTTCCAGCCCGAGCTCTTCGATTTGCGCGGAGGCGGCGACAAGCAGCGCTTCAAGCGCGCCTTCGCCCAGACGCTGAACGGGTTGCTCCCGCATTACGACCTGGTCATCGTGGACGAGGCACACAACCTCAAGCACGGCAAGGATTCCCATTCCTCACGCAACCTCCTGCTGTCGCTGGCTCTTGGCAGCTACCCCCAGGAGCAGCTGGAAGGCGCCTCGCCGTATTACGGGCGCCGGTTCGATCGCGTGCTGTTCCTCTCCGCCACTCCCTTCGAGAGCGACTACCGCGAGCTATGGAGGCAGCTCGACCTGTTTGGTTTCGGGGATCGCGCTCGCGCCTTGATGGAGGAGGGGCTCTCGGATTCCGAGCGGGAGACCGTCGCGGCGCGCTTCCTCATCCGCCGTCTGACCGGTCTGCGCATCGCGGACAGCCAGCACACCAAGAACATGTACCGTCGCGAGTGGCGTAAAGGAGGATGCGAGAGCCCGGACCAGCCGCTCGACATCCCCACGGCGAAGCAGCGCCTCGTCGTCGCACTGGTGCAGAAGAAGGTGGCCGAGGTACTCAATCAATCGCGTTTCGGCGCGTCCTTCCAGATGGGCATGCTCTCCTCCTTCGAGAGCTTCTGGAAGACGGCGAAGCGCAAGGTGACTCCCGACGCCGAGGACACCAGCGCCTTCGATGGGAGCGAGCAGGCGCAGAACGCCACCGAGCGGGAGGGCATCGACACGCCCTCCGTCGACAAGCTCGCCGAGTCCTACCGGCGGCGCTTCGGGGAAGCGCTGCCACACCCGAAGATGGACGCCGTCGTCCGCAGCCTCGCCCACTGCTTCCCGTCAGGGGACAAGGCGCTCGTTTTCGTGCGCCGTGTGGCGAGTGTTCCGGAGATGCGCGGCAAACTTTGTCGCGACTACGATCGATGGCTCCTGGGAGAACTGCGCCGGAAGCTCGTGCCGGTGCTGCACGACGAGCTTGAGCAGGCCTTCCGGGGTTATGAGCAGGAGCGCACGCAAGCCCGGCAGTCCGACCGTATCGAGATGGATGGCCTGCCCACGGATACGCACCAGGAGGACGTTGCGGCAGACGATGTGGGTGGGAACGACACCTTCTTTTCGTGGTTCTTCCGAGGCGAAGGGCCGCGCAACCATCTCTCTGGCGCTTCGTTCCGGAAGAACCGGCTGATGAACGCGGGCGCCTCGTACTCCATTCTCTTCGAGGACAACTCGGTCATGGAGTTGCTCGGTACACGCGGCCCGGTCGTCGAAGCGCTCGCCCAGTCCTTGTGGCAGCCGGTGGAATGGGTTCGCACGGAATCACGTGCCCTGGCCTACGCCGCCTATCGTCGAGCGACTGGCCGGCAGACGAAGGGGTACCCGAGGCTCAAGGTGTTTCATGCCTATCAGGAGGCCGCGCTCCAACTTCTCGTGCGCTCTCCTCATGCCTCGACGCCTCGTGAGCTCTCCGCACGCGCGGATCTCATCCGGCGTGAAATGTTCAAGGGCTCGGATCTCGTGGCCGCGGCTCAAGTGCCCTCGGACTTCCCACCTCCGGATGAGCAGCTCGATACGCGCACCTTCTTCACCGAGCTACGCACGCGCTCGGTGCTCCGCGAGGAGCTATGGCCTACCTCCCGCGCGAACGGCTTCCCCGAGCAGTATCGGGAACAGGAGCAGCGGCGCCAGCTCCTTTCCTGCGTGGTTCGGCTGGGCCATGCGTCCATCGACCTGTGGGTGCTCGCCGTCAACAGGCTGGGGACGATGCGCCTGGGCCGTCAGGGCCGCGAGACGGGAGAGCGCGTGGACACCTATATTGAGGAGCTGTTGAACCTCCTCGAGGCGCAGCGGCTCCAGCCAGGGCTGAATGCCTGGCGCGAGCTGCACGAGGTGGCGCGTAATCATGAGCTCATCCTGTCCACGAATTTCCCGGAGGCACGGCAGGCGAGCATCCCGGAGCTGGCGCGTGTCTTCTCGCGAGCCCTGAGTGCACAGACCCCTGTCGGGGGCATGCATGGCGGAGTGAACAAGACACTCGTCACGCAGTTCCGCATGCCAGGTTATCCCCTCGTCCTCATCACCACCGAGGTGCTGCAAGAGGGAGAGGACCTCCACACCTTCTGCTCGCGAATCATCCACTACGGTATCAGTTGGACGCCGTCCGCCATGGAGCAGCGGACGGGTCGCATCGATCGCATCAATTCCCAGGTACACCGGCGGCTCGATGGTCGGCAGGCTCCCGCGGAACCCGGAGAGTTGTTGCAGGTGCAGTACCCCTATTTGGCGGAGACCGTGGAGGTCCTCCAGGTCGAACGTGTCTTCGAGCGCCTCAATCGTTTCCTCCGGATGACCCATCGCATCGCGGTGACACGTGATCTGGATTCCCAGCTTCACACCCGCGATGAGTTCGTCCGCACGCGTCGGGACATCGAGCCCATCACCGAGCGCTTGGTGACGGCGTTCCCCGTCAAGCCGGAGCTGCTCCAAGGGACGCGCGTCGTCCCGGAGGAACTGTTGGAGCACGGGGCGCGGCTGCTCACGCATCTCGACGCGCTCTGCACCGCACTGGAGCGGGAGAACCGCGTCCTCTGGCATTCGCGTGAACCGGGCCGGGCGGACCGTCATCTCACGACCTACGTGGCGGATGGCACGATGCTTCGCGCTGATGACCCGCGCTCCCAGGATGGGACGCGCGTCCGGCAACAGCCGGTGGTTCTGTCCCTACGACCCGCCTCGGTGGCGGGCTTCACCATGCTCCGGGCCGTGAGCCCCGTGGGTTGCGTCGAGCTCGATGGCGCCAGACGTCTCGAACTCGCGCGCAGCCAGGGGCGGTTCCCAGGTGTACGGCTGTGCGAGGTCTCAACGGGCGACGTGGATACCTACACACTGACGGCGGAGGCTGACCTGCTCTTCGACCCCACGTGGACGGAGGCCGAGGAACTGTTCGCCCTCATGTGCAACGTCAGCCTCGCGGCGGACGCAGCGGAGCGGATGCTGCTCGAGGAACAGGACGCGCCTTATTCGCAGTTCCAGGATGATCTTGGCCGGGAGGTCCGCCGTGCCTCGAATTAAGAAGCTCCTCCAGGCAAGCCGTTCCGACCCCGGTGCTGGCCCCACGCTCGAGTGGAGCGCCCACATGGTCACGGTGGTCTTCCCGAGTGGCCGCAAGCAGGTGGTGCGCTATCAACTCGACGAGACGCACGCGCACTTCACCTCCACTGTGCTCGGAACGGTCCTCGCACGGAACTTCGGCGTAGAGGAACTCGCGAAACGGGCCCTCCAACGCAACAGACGGGTGGAACTCGCCGGATTCAGGCTTGGGACGGATGACCGCCTCGAAGCATGGTGCAGTCTGCCGCTGGCAACACTCAGCCCGACCGAGGCACGTTTTGCTATCCGGACGCTCGCCTATGAAGCGCACATGCTCGCGGAGGAACTCCAACGGGAAGTCTCGGGCTGACGAGACATGTCGATTTTTCTCGAACGTTTCGACCGGGATTATGTCGGTTTCGTCGTAAGGACAGAGGCATTACTTCGTCCTCTGCCGGCCCGAACAGCTCGGGACGGGATGAACCGACAGCCGTGAACACTGTGGATGGTGGAAGTCTCACATGCGCCAGAACCGCCAGCCAGGCACCGGGCAGTTCGCCTCGCACCGCACGCCAGGGCTGGTGCTTTCGCTCTGCTCGGACGCATCGCCCCTCCTTGCCCGGGAGGGGCGGCCGGGGCTCAGAGGTTGACCGGGGCGTACTCGAAGGTGGGGGCGGCGAACAGGTCCGTGTCGGGAATGGGCGTCGAGACCAGGCTGGCCGCCACCAGCTTCAATTCGTACATGAGGCCGATCGCGGGCCGGAGCCGGGTGTCGGATTTGCTCTGGGGGTCGGCCTCGCTGTTGAAGGCCTTGTGCAGGGCCCGCAGCAGGCTGGTGTAGCCGTAATTGAACTGCTCGGCGAGGTAGCGCGCCCTGCTGCCCGCCGGGTAGTCCACCGTCTTGGCATTGGCATACAGGTTCCAGATACCGGCGGGGTTGAGCTCCACCGGAGCACCGGAATAGGACCAGCCGGTGGGCTCGGACGGGTCGGCCACCAGCATGCGCCCGTAGACGATCTGCGCCAGACGGTAGAAGTGGGCCAGCCCCTTGTCGGGCTCCCTGGGGGACTGGGTCGTGCCCTCGCCCTGCTCCACGATGAGGTTCAACCCCCTCCGGGCGTCTTCCAGGTTCCGGATGGGGAAGAGCTGGTCGGCGGGGAACCAGGTGTTGTCCACCACCTGCCGCCCCGGCTTGCCCGTGAGGAGCTTCTGCCCCTCGGCCTCGAGCTCCTCCATCTTCTGGATGATGGCCGCGTAGAACTCGCCGATGGTGGCGAACTCCGGCTGCGGCTGCTCCTCCCGCCGCAGGGCGTCGAACATGGCCAGCTTCGGCTGCTTCACGGGGAAGTTGAGCTTCGTCTCCGGCTCCTCGATGACCATGAAGGTGTTGAAGACGAGGCCTCGTGTCAGCTTCTCCAGTCCCACCGTCAGCCCCTCGTGGATGCCCATGGGCAGGGGGCCCGGGAACACCGGGATGAAGCCCGGTTTGTCGATCTGCGGAGAACCCCCGATGGCGTTGAGCACATTGGCGGCGATCACCATGTGCAACATCTCCTGGATGACCACGGTCAGGAGAATCTGGGAGGCCGCGGCGTTGTAGCCCGGTTTGATGGAGTAGAGCGCCGTCAGGTACGCGGGAATCGTGGCGTGCTCCAGCTCGATGGCCGCCTGGAGTTGAGCGCGCAGCCCCTGGACGTCACGCGTCTCTTGAATCTGGTCGACTACTTCGCGCCGGATCTTGAGCATGGGTCTTCCTCTTTCGGACGTGTCGTCAGTGGTGGGTCACTTCTTGCGCTCGGTGCTGCCCAGGGCGCGGTTGAAGCCCTTGGCGAAATGCGTCTTGCTGCTGGAGGTGTCCACGGTGTCGGCGGTGGTGGCGGCCCGAGTCTCCGGAGCCGCCGGGGAGGGCGCCGCCGCGGTGCGCGCCGGAGGCACTACGCCCAGGGGGTGCTCCTCCTGCTGCGACAGCTGCTTCAGCCACTGGATGATCATCCGCTGCTTCGGCTTGGACAGATCCCTCGTCACCGGCATGTAGTTGGGGTTGTGGATGTCCAGGGAGAAGGCGAGCTCGAGCAGGTTGGCGTGCCGCTTCACGGACTCCAGGTCGGACAGCTTCACCAACCGGTTGCTCATGATGGGATAGAGGTTGCCGTATTGGACGAAGATGGGCTGGATGTGCTTCTCCCAGGTGGGCCGGGCCGGTGCCTTGAAGGCATCCCGCACGTGCAGCACGATGTAGTCGTAGGGCGAGCGCGCCGTGTTGCCCTGGCCGGGGAGCCGGTAGTCGATGAGGTAGATCTGCCCGTCGATGTACTTGCGCGGGTTCTTGGGGTCGCTCGTGGTGATGCGGATCTCGACCTTGCCGTCCTTCTTCGAGGTCTGGGGCGGCTCGGGCAGTTGCACCGCCTCCATCGGTACGCCGATGTCCGGGATGGGCGCCTTGGGGGCATTGGGATCACCAGGCGAGCCGCCGCCCTGATTGGGAATCCTGCCCAGCTGCGCCAGTTGGATTGTGGCCTTGTGCGGGGCGCCGTACCGGGTGGCGTAGATGGTCACCCGGGTCTCGCCCGCGCCGTCGATGCGGTGCACCGCCGGCTCCGCGCACGTGAACAGCCCGTCGGCGCTCTCGCGGATGGCGACCACGCCGTGACCCAGGTCGAGCCCCGTGTTGCCCGGGTTGGGGGTGGCATTGACCACCAGCGCCAGCGGTAGCTCCCTGGCCCGTTCCAGCTGCTCGGGCGTGAGCGTGGCGGCGAAGACACCTCCGCTGGTGTGCAGCCAGCGCGGGTCCCGGTAGGGAATCTCGGCCACCACGTCGAACGTCTTGGGAGTGACCGGGGTGTTCTCCTGGATGGCCGCGTCGCGCAGGATGCCCACGCTCAAGCGGCCCATGTCACTGGAGGTGCCGGTGCCGTCGGTGATGGGCAGCGCGTTGGACAGATCCAGGAAGAGCGTGCGGGAGGCGGCGTCCACCTGCCCGCTGAAGTAGGTGATGCCCGTCCAGGAGATGGGCAGGTTGCTGCCGTCGGGCGCGGTGACATTGCTCGCGGGCGTGAAGCGCCGGCCCAGCACGAAGGACGAGGGCTCTCCTGGCAGGTACGGCCCGAGGGTGCCCACGACGGTTCCGAGCGTGAAGCGCGGGTGGCTCGCCTTGCCCTGGTAGCCGAAGGTCGCCATGCGGATGGAGAGCCGCTTTCCCGTCGTCGCCGCCTGGAGCTGGCGCAGGAAGGGGCTGGAGCGCAGCCCGTCCTTGTCCCACGTCACCTCTTCCAACACGGATTGGAACGAGGACGAGGCGGCCATGTCATTGGCCTGGCCCTGGGTGCGCATGAACCACAGGTCCCGGAAGGCATGGGGCTGGTAGCGGCCGCCGAAGAAGGCGGGCACCTTGCCATCCGTCAGCCGCACCTCCAGTCCCCACGGCGCGGAGGCCAGCTGCCACTGCGGATCGATGTCGACGAGCTTTCCGCTCGTCCGCTCGGTCGAGCCGCCGATCAACATCCCGATGACGGGGTCGCGCTTCGGGTCATCCGTGAAGGAGCCGTCCTCATACCAGACGCCCGTCACCCGGCAGTCCAACAGCCGGAAGGCCCCCGAGCCGGTGGGATTCCACCAGCCGTTCAGGCCGGATTTCGACTGGAACTCCTGGAAGGACGGCTCGAAGGTCGCGTTGTCGAAATGGCGGACGTCGTTGTTGACGGTCGAGACGTCCGCCTGGAAGGTCCCGGAAAACACCAGCCGGACCCTGTGTAGGAAGCTCATGTCTGCTCCTCGGTGAACCCTTGGACGCGCACTGCTTCCCGGGCCGGGTCGCGGTGCGCTGGAAATGTCTTTCAGCTCCACGAACGCGACAGCCCGAGAACATGGCTCGGACAAGGCGTGAAGCTAGAAAGAGGCATTCCGTGCTGTCAAGGATTCACCGGCGAGCGGCTTGCTCACTTCACCAGCGGCACGCCCAGGTCCTGGAGCACCTTGAAGTCGAACACCAGCATCCCGCCCCAGGAGAAGGCGCCGCCGTTGGCGAGATCGAACTGGGCGAAGGGCATCACCGAGAGGATGTCGAGGAAGCCCACGCGGGGCCCCACGCCGAGCTGGAGCGGACGGTTCCCGGCGCCCTCCACGCGCTTGGACCAGAAGAGGTGCGCTCCGGCGCCGAACTTGAAATGCCGGGCCCACGAGCGCGCGTAGGGCGCCCAGTCCATCGGCCGGAAGTCGAGCGCCGCGTAGGGGCCCAGGTGCTCGGCCGCGAAGAGGTTCACCGAATCGCCATACACTCCGGCGGACCAGTACCAGGCGGGCACCTTCAACGCCGTGCCCTTCTCGTCGAAGCGCCACTCGCCGAGCGAGCCCCCGAGGTGCAGCCCGAGCCCCGTCGAGCCGACCCAGCTCCCCTGGTACCGGTACCCCAGGGCCAGCGGGCGGATGAAGAACTGCAACCGGCGGCCGAGCGGGTTGGGATCCTTCCACTCCGAGTGGGCTGTCTTCTCGGGGCACGGGGCCTGCTCGCCGCGCTCGTCCCGGGGATTGGGCAGACGGCAGGTGTCGCACTCGTCCCCCACGCCATCGTCATCCGCGTCCGCGTGCTCGCCGTTCTTCGCCGGGACGAGCGGGCAGAGGTCGCACGCGTCTCCCGCTCCATCCCCGTCGCTGTCCTCCTGGCCGGGGTTCACCTCGAGTGGGCAGTTGTCCGCGCACGCCTCCATCTGCCCGGGATGGCACGCGGGTGCCTCCGTCTGGCCTGGAGGCAGGTCCGGGACACCATCCCCGTCACTGTCGGCGGCGGCCGGTGGAGTCTGCGCGGCGGCCGGAGCCAGCGCGAGCAGGAGGATGGCGGTCAGGGTGAGCGGAGCGGAGCGCATCAGAGGCAGAGTCCGAAGACGTTGGCGTCACCGCACAGCAGCGAGTGCTCGGCGGCGGGAATGCGGCGGATGGTGGCCTCGTCCTGCACCCACGAGGGCAGCCGGTCGCGGGTGAACTGGTCCGGGACGAGCGTGTCGCCCTCCACGGTGATGGCCTCCGCCGTGCTGGGGAAGTGGGGGAGCCGGAACACCGTCTTCAGGTTGTTGCCCTGGACGATGCGGATGAAGTCGAGCTTGCGCAGGGGCTCGAAGTAGCCGGTCGAGGTGGCCCGGTACAGCGCTCGCGCCCGCTCGAGCATTCCCCTGTCGATGTGTTGGGAGAGGTCCTCGGGCGCACCGGGCGCGGGCAGCAGCCCGGCGTTCATCCACGTGGCGTCGAGGAGCAGCTCGGGCCGGTTGGAGTTGTCCCGCGTGACGCTCCAGCGCGGCAGCATCTGGTAGATGGCGGGCCAGGTGCGCACCACCTCCTTCGGGATGGAGCTCTTGAAGAAGGTCCCCTCCAGCAGGGCCACCAGGGCATTCACCGTTCCGAAGAAGGGGACGCCCACGAAACACACGCCCTGGACGAGCCGTGCCATCTCCTCGGCGCCGAGGCGCAGGGCCGCCGCCAGGACGACGAGCCCTCCCTGCGAGTGCGCCACCAGCCGCCAACGGTCACCGCGTGGGGCCTCGGCCTGGAGGAGCTCGGCGAGGCGCTTGCCGCTGTAGCGGATGTCGAGCCGCCAGTCGTAATCGAAGAAGTCCCACTTGGGGAACGCGTGCGCGAAGGGCTCGTAGGCGAGCGTCATGTGCCCGCGGGCGACGAGCGTGTTGCCGAGCGGCTCGAGGGCGTCGGGATCCACCCCGTGCTTGCACCGGAGGAGCTGCGCGGCACCGGCCTGGGTGAGCAGCTCGAAGATGGTGGCGGCCCGTGCTCCCGCGGAGCTCTCGTAGAGCACTCCCCCCGTGCCTGGGATGACCATCTGGCGGCGTGGCATCTGGCTTCCCCCCTGCTGCTCGGGGAAGCCAACACCCAACCCGCGCGGGGGGCCAGTGCCATGCGCCCGCAACGGCCATCACCTGACAGAGCGCGGCCGGGATGTTCAGCGCTCACTCCTTCAATCGGGCGAGGGGGCCCGTGCCGTCATCTCCGAAGCGGCTCACCTCCACGCCCACCGAGTGCAGCAGGGAGATGAACAGGTTGGCGATGGGCTCTCCGCCGTAGCGCACGTGCCGTCCGGGCGTCACCGCGCCCCCGCCGCGCCCCGCGAGCACCACCGGCATGTCCGTGTGCCCGTGCGAGTTGCCGTCCGCCACCTCGCTGCCGAAGTACACCAGGGAGTTGTCCAGCAGCGTCGCATTTCCCTCCTGGACCGACTTCATCCGCTGCAGCAGGTAGCTGAACTGCTCCATCTCCCAGCGGTCGATCTTCGCGAGCGCCGCGTGGTTCTCCGGCTGGTGCTGGTGGTGCGAGTACGTGTGGTGGCCGCTCGTCAGCCCGAGGAAGTCATACACCCGGTCGCTGCGCGCATTGCCGAGCATGAAGGTCGCCACCCGCGTCAGGTCGCACTGGAAGGCGAGCACCATCAGGTCGCACATCACCTTCGTCTTCTCGCGCACGTCCTCCGTCCGCTCGGGCCTGGGGCCCTTCGAGCACGTGGGGCCCTGCTGGTCGAGCGCCGCCACGCGCAGCTCCAGCTCGCGCACGCTGGTGAAGTACTCGTCCAGCTTGCGCCGGTCCCTCGTCCCCAGCCGCTGCTGGAGTGCCCGCGCGTCCTCGTTCACGAAGTCCAGGATGCTCTGCTCGTAGGCCTTGCGCTTCTCGATTTGCGCCCGCGTCGCGTCCGGGTCGAAGCCCGAGAAGAGCCGGTCGAACACGGCCCGCGGGTTCGTCTCCTTGGCGCGGGGGCTGGTGGGCCCCGCCCAGGAGATGTTGCGCGCGTAGGCGCAGCTGAAGTGGGCGTCGCAGGCGCCCGTTCCGTCGCCTCCGTCGTTGCCCAGCTCCAGCGAGGGCAGGCGCGTGTACGGCCGCAGGGCCCTGGCGGCGAGCTGATCCATGGAGACGCCCGCGCGGATGCCGTCCTGGCTGTCCGTCTTGACCACCTTCACGCAGGAGAGGAAGGCGCCCGTGCCCGCCGCGTGGTGGCCGAACTCGTCCGGCCGTCCCGGCTCGTGTGACAGGCCGGAGAGCACCAGCACGTCGTTCTTCACCGGCGCCAGCGGTTGCAGCGTGGGGGACAGCGTCCAGTTGCGCCCGCTCCCGCCCGGCGTGAAGTTCGGCATGAAGAGGCCGCAGGGCACGTAGAAGACGGCCAGCCGGCGCGGGGTGGCTCCGGGTTGCGCCGCCCGGGCCACGGGAGGCTCCATCTGCTCCAGCACGGGCAGGGCCATCAGCGCCCCCAGGCCCCGCAGGAGCGTCCGCCGTGACAGCTTGGGGTTCTTCATCGTGAGCCCTCCTCGTTCGTGCCCTCCGCCTCCCCGCGGCGGTGGGTGAAGGCCTCGCTCTGGATGAGGGAGAGGATGAGATCCGACAGCTTGCTCCCGTGCGCTCCGGCCTTGCTCGCGACGTCCTCCAGCGTGCAGGCGTCCGCGCTCGTGGGCCCGCGCCCCAGCCCGTAGGCGAGCAGGTGCCGGGCGATGCAGTGCTCCAGCTCCGGGTCCGACTCGAGGAGGGCGCGCAGCTCCACCCCATCCTTGAAGTGGAGGCCTCCGGGCAGCTCGCCGCTCGGGTCCACGGGGGCGCCGCTCACTTCTTCCTTCTGCCGCCACGCGCCCACCGGGTTGAAGTTCTCCAGCCCGTAGCCGATGGGGTCCATCATGCTGTGGCAGCCCGAGCACGACGGGTCGCTGCTGTGCTGGGCCATGCGCTGCTTGATGCCCATGCGCGGGTCCACCGGCGGCGGCAGGCCCTCCACGTTGGGCGGAGGAGGCGGTGGGGCCTTGCACAGGAGTTGCTCGAGCACCCAGAGGCCGCGCTTCACCGGAGAGGTGCGGTCCGGGTGCGAGGTGACGGCGAGGATGGAGCCCTGTCCCAGCAGGCCCGCGCGCTCCGGGTGCTCGGAGAGGCTCACCCGCGTCATCTGGCGGGTGCCCGGAGGGGGCAGGCTGTAGTGCCGGGCGAGCCGGTCGTCCACGTAGGTGAAGTCCGCGTCCAGCAGGTTTCGCACCGGGTGCTCACCGAGGAGGAACTCGCGGAAGACGAGCCGCGTCTCCTGGCGCATGGCCTCGCGCAGCGAGTCGTCGAAGGGGTAGAGGAGCGGGTCCGGGTGGAACGAGTCGAGCGCGCGCGTGTACAGCCATTGCCCGGCGAAGTTGTCCACCAGGGCCTCGGCCTTCGGGTCCGCGAGCATGCGGTGCACCTGGCGCTCCAGCTCGCCGGGGTCGTGCAGCGTCCCCGCGTCCGCCGCGGCCAGGAGGGCCTCGTCCGGCAGGGTGCTCCACAGGAAGTAGGAGAGGCGGCTGGCGAGCTCGTGGTCGTTGAGCGGGTGTGGCGCCGGGGAGGCCGGGTCCGGGTCCAGCTCGACGCGGTAGAGGAAGTGCGGAGAGAGGAGCACCGCGCGCAGGGCCAGCTTCATGCCCGCGTCGAAGCCATCGCCCCGCGCACGGGCGAGCGGGAGGAAGGCGAGGAGCCGGTCCACCTCGGCCGGGGTGACGGGCCGGCGCCAGGCGCGGCGGGCGAAGCGCTCCAGGATGAGGCGCGCGCAGGGCCGCGGGTCCGCCGGGTCGGGCGAGCAGGTACGCATCCGGGGCCAGGCGGCCTCCACGAGCTTCTCCGCCGCGGCCGAGTACTTCTCCATCAGCAGCGGCCCCAGGCTGAGCACGTCCGCGTTGTTGTCGAAGCCGTAGCCGTGGTCGTCGGCGGGGAAGTCACGCGCCGGGCGGGTGGTGTCTCCCAGCAGGTCGCGGACGGTGTTGTCGTACTCGGCGCGGTTGAGCCGGTGCAGCGTGACGCGGCCGGGATCCCTCGGGCCCTGGCAGGCCGGATTGCCGGACTCGGGGGGCTCCGTCTGGGGTTGCGTGGGGGGTAATACCTTCGCTTTCGGCAGCTCGTTGCTCGGGCAGCCGGCGAGCAGGAGCACACAGGCCGAGCCCGCCAGCACCTTCCGCCAGCCGTGTGGAGACTGCTTGGACACGTCGGACCTCCTCAATCGGGAAGGTCCTGAGCAATTTCCTCACCAGCCCCTCCATTCGTGCTGGAGGGATGGGGGGGTGTCGGAAACTCATCGGGGCCGTGGGTAGGACATGGGACGACGAGGGAAGCGGCGTGTCCCACGTGGCCGCCGCGCGCGTCACCGTGGGGCGCGTGCGTTCACGGCTCGCGGCATGATGGGCTCCTCGAAAGGAGAGGACATGCCGCACCGTTTCGTACGCCGTTGGGGAGGGCTGCTCGTGGGCTGCTGGCTGCTTGGGGCCTGTGCGAGCACGCACGGCCGTGGAGCCCCGAGTCAGTATGCGCTCGATTCACTGCGGGCCAGTTGCCTGAAGAACCCGCTCTACTGCGCCACCGTGAGTGGACGGGAGGTGGCCACCGGGCCGGTGCAGACGGTGGGGGCGGCCGTGGCGTCCGCCGCTGCGGTGGGCCACGCGCTGACTCCCGAGATGAAGACCTCCCTCAAGGAGGAGATGGAGAAGTGCGCGGACAAGGCGCGCACGGAGGTGTTGTCGCGCCTCAAGGGGACCTTCGCGGGGTTGGTTCCCAAGGCGGCCGAGTGCAGGGCCATGACGGTGGATGCACAGGGCCGGAGTGTGACGTGGGCCATCCGATTGGGACTGGAGATGCACGAGGTGGCCCTGGCATGCGCACAGGCGAAGCTGGGTGAGCTGCGCCTGAAGTTCAGCCTCAAGCCGCGCTACCGGTTCAACCAGGAGACGAAGGAGAAGTCCCTCATCACCCCCGAGGAGAAAGCGGAGTTGCTGCGGCAGGGGGGTGAGCAATTGAAGGGGACGCTGGAGCCGGATGTAGTCATCCACACGGGGGACCCGCTCCTGGTGCTGGTTGTCTACGACTTCAAGTTCCGCTGTGTGGGCTTCGAGAAGGAGCCCGAGTGGAGGAGATACCCCGAGGGACACCGTTACGCAGGTCAACTCCAGGGCGATATATACCGGGACGCATTTGGACCCGAGGTCCACCTGATTGGTCCTCGGAAAGGAATGTTCTGGTGAGCGAGCGTTACCCGACAATCCGCCTCCGCACGAAATCCAGAGGCTATTGGATACACGAGGGCTTGCGGCTGGACTTCTACATGCGTCGGCCGCACACGCAGATGGCTCGGGCGGTGATGCGCTCGATGGACACCTATCTGAACGCTGTGGGCGCGGAGCATTTCGCCTTCTACGTGGACGATGAGGGCGATTGCCAGGAGCTCGATGCGGAGGGCTGGGCGTTCATCCGGCGCCATCTGCTGGAAGATCCCTGGCCTCGCGTCATCCTGATGGAAGGCTGTACGGTGGGGCCGGAGCAGTACCGCTTCGAGTACCAGGGCAGGCGGATTGACGATCCCAAGTGGCGAGGCTCGGACAAGTACGCGTGCGCGGCCTCGTTCTGGCTGCCCACGGAGTACCTGGAGGAGCACGGCCCAGAGTGCGTGCGCGCGCTGGCGCTGGACCTGGCGGCCCCCTTGCCCTTCTGTTCCGGCAACGGAGGCCTGGCCTTCCTGGGCCCGAATGACGCCGTGGGTGTGACAGAGGAGATTCGCGAGCGGTGCTTCCGCTACCCGGGCATGGACATCCCCGCTGTGGAGTCCTTCTCGTACAACATCGGCACGCGGGTGCGCGGCCCCTCGTGGCTGACCTTCCTGGGCCAGCCGGTGTTGGGCGAGCTGGGCGGCGTGGAGGCCCTGCGTGCGCGGCTGCACTCGCCGGGAACCACGGTGCAGGACCTGGACGGAGGACGGGCGGTGGTGACGCTCGGAGAATGGCCGGATTCGGGTGACACCGAGCAGGGCCGCACGTTGCCCGCCTACCGTGAGCTGGCGCGCGTGCTGGAGCCCTGGCACTACGAAGGGCCCGAGTACGACAAGGACTTCACTCCAGAAGAGCGGCGCCGCTGGGAGCGCCGGTTCCTCGACTGACCTCCGCTCCGCCCTCAGCGCGCCAACTGGACGAGGAAGGTGCTGGCGCCCGGCGCGGGGCTCAGCGGGCCGGTGCCGAAGTCCACCGGCGCCCGGAAGGTGCCCACGAGGGCGCTCTCTCCCTGGCGCGACACGGACAGGTCCACCGGCAGCGCCTGGGCGGACGGGTACGTGTGGCTCCACTGCAGCTGCCCCGTGGGGCGATGGAGCCGCAGCGCGTAGACGTTGGTCGCGCCCGGATAGCCCTCCAGCGTGCCCAGGCCCAGGCCGAAGTCCTCGCCTCCCGTGTAGCGGCCGGCCACCACCACGCCCGAGCCCTGATCCATCTCCACCAGGCCCCACGTGCTGCCCAGCAGCGAGCCCCAGCGCGCGGCTCCCTCCCGGTCATACGCGAGCGCGAAGCCCCGGCTCGTGGGCGCGTCGAGCTCCCGGCCCCCGAAGACGAGCTTCCCCGTGAAATAGCCAGACACCACCACCAGGCCCCCGTGGGCCGCCACGCTCATGGCCACGCCCGTGACGCCCTCGAGCGGCCGCGTCCAGGACGGCGTGCCCTCGGCGGACACCCGCGACAGGGAGGGCACCAGGAGCGGGGAGGGCGGGACGAAGCGGCCGCCGGCCAGGTACAGGTCTCCCGCGTCATCCTGCGCGAGGTCCATGGACACGCCGCGCGCGGAGTCGACGTACACCCAGCGCAGCGTGCCCTGGGCGTCGTACTGGACGAGGTAGGGATTGCTGGCGCCGGTGACGGGGCCGTGGCCGAAGTCCACCCGGCCCGTCAGGGTGCCCCCAGTGGTGATGTGGCCCCGCGTGTTGACGGCCAGCTCCGTGGCGGGGGTGGGCAGGGGGCGGGACCACATCGGTGCTCCGTTCCCATCCATCCGCGCCAGGAAGGCCCCGGGTGGCAGCACGCGTCCGCCGAGCTCCAGCCCTCCGCTCTGCACGCCCGTGAGGAGCACCGTGTCATAGGGCTCGACGGCGAGGGCCAGTCCCCGCACGAATGGGGTGCCCGTGCCCGCGGGCGCGGTGAGCAGCCGCGTCCACAACAGCTTGCCCTGCAGCGAGTATTTGGAGAGCACCAGGGCGGAGGCGCCCGCGGACAGGCCCCCTCCGGAGTCCACGGGGGTGCGGTGGTTGCCCAGGGTGAGGACGTTGCCCCGCGAGTCGTGGACGGCGGCCACGGGCGCGTCCGTCTCCGCCGCGCTGTGCACCGTGTGCACCCACTGCGTCTCGCCTCCGACGGCCCGGCGCGGGTGCTCCTGGCCCTCGGGGTCCTCCGTCCTCCACCCCTCGCCGGCTCCGCAGCCCGCGAGCACGGCCATCGTCAGCAAGAGGATGGATCGCGGGTCGGCTCGCTTCAGGGTTCCGGCCATGACTGCCTCCTGCCGGTCTTCGCCGGCGCTCTCGGGCCAAGGTGGGGGTTGCCCGCCCAGGTCTCAACGGTGAGGACGGCCGAGCGTTCGAGCCTCTTGTCCAAGAGGACATCTCGCCCGTCTGGCCTTCAACAACCCTGGCCGCCACACCGCTTCCAGTTTTCGAGAAGCCGCGCGCCGTGCCGTCGCGCCATGTATGGGTTGCGGAGCGCCGGTGATGAAATGGCGGGAGCCGCGGGGCGCGGGAGGTGCCGTGTGACGGATGCCGAGTGTCTGGAATTGCTCCGGTGGGCCGCGTTGCACTTGCAACTGCGCTACGAGGGCTTCCGCCGCGTGCGCGGGCAGGTGTGCAAGCGCGTGGGCCGGCGGATGAAGGCGCTGGGGGTGCCGGGGCTCGCCGCCTACCTCGCGCGGCTGGAGGCGGACCCGGCCGAGCGGGCCGTGCTGGATGCGCTGTGCCGCGTCACCATCTCGCGCTTCTACCGGGACCCGGGCGTCTTCGAGGCGCTGCGGGAACCGTTGCTGCCCCGGATATTGGAGGCCGCACGGTCCCGGGGCGAGTCCGTCTTCCGGGTGTGGAGCGCGGGGTGTGCCTCGGGGGAGGAGCCGTACACGGTGGCCGTCCTCTTCCGGCTGGGGTTGCGGCCGCGCTTCCCGGACTTCCGCCTGGAGCTGGTGGCCACGGACGCGGACGCCTCGCTGCTGGAGCGGGCCCGCCGGGGTTGCTACCGGCGCGCCACGCTGCGCGAGCTGCCCTCCGGGTGGGTGGAGCAGGCCTTCACCTCCGAGGGCGGGGAGCTGTGTCTGCGGCCCGAGTACCGCGAGGGGCTGGAGTTCCGTTGCCAGGACCTGCGCCAGGGCATGCCCGAGGGCCCCTTCCACCTGGTGCTGTGCCGCAACGTGGCCTTCACCTACTTCGCCCGGCCCGTGCAGCGCGAGGTGCTGGCGCGGCTGGTGGAGCGGCTGGTGCCCGGCGGGGTGCTCGCGATTGGCGCCCACGAGTCCCTTCCCGAGGAGGCCCAGGGCCTCGTGCGCGCCGCGGGGGCGCTGCCCCTCTTCCACCCCACCGGCCCGCGCCCTTGACGCGTCCCGACTTGATGGAAGTGAACAAATCCGTTAATCGCGAGAGTCTCTCATTTTCTGCGGATCCGGTAAGCCCCGGTGCGGGAAGGATGCGAGCCTCATGCGTAAAGTGTTGGGAGCAGTCGCGGCGGTGATGCTGTTGGGCTGTGGTGGCGGCACGCGCCCGGAGGAGCCGGCGCAGGCGGCGGACGGCCTGGAGCTGAAGCAGGAGTCGGGTGGGGTGACCGGCCGCTTCACGCAGGCGGGCACCGAGGCCCTCTTCTCCGCGAAGCAGGTGGAGGAGGGCGTGTACCGGATTGAAGTGCGGCAGAACGGCATGACGCTGACGGGCCTGGTGGACACGGTGAATGGCGTGTCGGACCTGGACGGCTTTGGCGCGGAGACGGGCCAGGACACGCAGATGCTGGACGGGGACCGCGAGGTGCTGTCGGGCCTGTACGCGGCGCTCAACGCGCAGCTGCCCACGGGTGACGCGGCGGCGCCCGAGGCCATGTCCCTGCGGCGCGCGGTGAGCCTCTGGTCCCAGCACCCCACCACGGTGGAGCTGCAGCGCACGGTGATGGGCGAGCAGGGCCGTGGCTACACCATGCTGTGCAGCTACGCGAAGTGCAACGGCACCTGGACGGGCAGCTGCGGCGGTTACTACAACTGGTACTCGTACGCGAAGCACGACTGCCAGCACGGCGGCTTCGACTACACGGGCAACCAGCAGATCGCCCAGCTCGGTGACCACTTCTCGTGCAGCGGCGACGAGTACTACATGAGCGGTGGCTCGTGGGTGTGCGGCGAGCCGGACCACTGGAGCCGCCCGAAGGTGATTGGCATCTGCTTCGGCCGCTGCGGTGGTGGCTGCGGTGGCGACACCCAGTACACGCTGGACGCGACCAACCACGACGGCTGCGTGCGCAACGGCCACGCGCTGGCGAGCGCCTACTGCGACGACCAGTTCGCCTCGGCCAGCGACGACGAGCTGTTCGCGCCGAACTGCTACTGATGATGCGCCAGGTGAACGAGAGGGCGGTGCTGGGCGCCGTGTTGCTGGGCCTGGTGGCCGCTCTCGGTTGTCACTCGGAGTCCCGGAAGACCGAGGCCGCGCGGGCCACGGTGCAGCGCTTCTTCGAGGCGCTGCCCTCGAGGGACTGCGCGGTGCTCGGCCCCCTGCTGAGCGGCAAGGCGGGCGAGGACTGCCGCCAGACGGTGGACGAGATGAACGAGCACGGCCTCTCGCTGGTGGAGGTGCTGGACGCCCGGGTGGACGGACGGGACTCGAACGCGGTGGTGGTGCGGGCGCGGGTGGCGCGGGACGGCCAGGTCCGCGAGCAACCGATGCTGCTGCGCGTGGAGAAGCACCCGGAGGGCTGGAAGCTGAGCCTGTGAGAGAATGGACGAGCGATGAACAACCGGTCCCGTTTCCTTCTACCTCTCGGCGCGGCCCTGCTGTTGGGGGCCGCGGTGGTGGTGCACTTCCTGTTGAGCGGGCCGGTGGCCTCGGCCCCGGCCGGGACGTCGCCTGCTCCGACGGGGTCTCCCGCCGCCGGGTCCACGGCCGTGTCCACGCCTGGGGCGGTGCGGACGCAGCGGGCCGGGCCGGCGAAGTCCGAGCCGGACGTGGTGGCGTCGGAGGGGCGGAGCGCGACGGTGGTGCCGCTGGGTCCTGGGGATGTTGTGCCGGAGCCGGAGGTGGAGAACGCGCCGCCGCAGCGGAACGACCCGATCGAGCCGGAGAAGCCGCAGACGGCGGAGTGGAAGCACGGGAAGCTGGTGCGCATCTCGGAGCTGATGGCGCGGAACGTGGAGCGGCTGGAGGAGGAGAGGGCGGCGGCGGAGGCGAACGGGGACAAGGAGGAGGCGAAGCGTCTGGCGGTGCAGCTGTCGCGTCATCGGGCGAGGCTGGAGATGCTGAACAAGCAGACGGCGGCGCTGGCGGGGCAGGCGAGCCAGGAGCGCGCGGCGCAGTAAGCCGAGCATGAAGCCGTGAGCCGCGAGTGATGCGGAGCGCGGCGAGTGAAGCCGTGAGCACCGCTCCGGACACATCCCCTCTCCCTTCGGGAGAGGGACGGGGTGAGGGTATCGGATGAACCCGGGTTGCGAGCACCCTCTCCCTCTGGGAGAGGGCTGGGGTGAGGGTCTGCGCAGGACCCGAGTGGTTCTGTGCCTCGCGCTGTGGATGCTCGGAGCCTGTGTCCCGACGCCGCCCCCGCCCACGACCCGAGCGGACGCAGTGGTCTCGGGGACCGAGGCCCCGGATGACATGGCGGTGGTGGCACTGTTGGCGAGGCGTGCGCGCTGTACGGGAGAACCACTCACACTGCTGTGCACGGGAGCGCTGATCGCGCCAGACGTGGTGCTGACGGCGGCGCACTGCCTGGAGATCTTCGGGACGGACGGAGCCTACGAGGTCTTCCTCGGGGCGAAGCTGCTGCCCGAGCCCGAGCCGGGAGGCCGCTTCGTCCGGGTCGGGCAGGCGGTACGCCACCCGGGCTACGAGCGAACGAGCCACGCCAACGACGCGGCGCTGCTGCGCCTGGCGAAGCCCGTGGACGAATCCCCGCTCCTCCTGCCCGAGCCCGGGACGTCTCCGTTGGAGCCGGGCCAGTCCGCGCGGGTGGTGGGCTTTGGAGACACGAAGAACGCGAGTGCCCCCGCGGGCCAGCGCCGCCAGGGAACACTGCTCCTGACGAAGGTCGAGGCGGGCGGCTTCCGAGCGGGGCCCGCGCCGTCCATGAGCTGCGTGGGAGACAGCGGAGGGCCGGTGCTGGTGCGAGACGCGGAGGGGCGCGAGCGCCTCGTGGGCGTCACCGCGAGTGGAGACGTGGCCTGCCGCGAGGAGGCCTTCAACGTCCGGGTGGACGCGCTGCTCGAGGACTTCATCCAACCCTTTCTCGCGAGGCACCCGGAGCCGTGGGGACCGGAACTACCCCTCGAGTCCCTCTGTGCCGCCACCTGTACGAGCTCCGAGGAGTGCCCTGCGGGGCTCGCGTGCGAGACGGTGGCGGAGGGAGGAGCGGCGCGCTGCCTGCAGCCTGCGTTGCAGGAGGGCAACTACGGCGCCGTCTGTGCCGGGGATGCGCAATGCGGAGCGGGCAGCATCTGCGCGCGCCTGGAGCCGGAGGGCGAGGATGCGTGCCGCTGCTTCACGCCGTGTGCTCCGGCACCGCTCCCCGAGGAGGCGAGCGGTTGCACGGGAGCGCCGGGCGCGAGCCCCTGGCCCTGGGGGCTGAGTGCGTGGCTGCTGCTCGCCACGCGCTCGCGCCGGGGAGGCCCGTCAGGAGGGGCCGGGGGCTCAGCCGCCGTGGAGGGGCAGGCGCTTGCGCGGGCCGCCGCTGTGGGTGATGTCCATTTCGCTCGGGGCCTTCTTGCGGCCCTGCACGGGCGAGCCGCGCTTGGCGCGCGTCTCCTGGCGCTGCTTGGCCTCGTTGCGGGGATTCTTCGGACGCTCCTCGCGGCGGTAGGCGGCGGCGGACTCGGTGGCGACCGTCTTGCGGTGCGGGCCGTGGCGGTACTGGGCGGCGGCCTCGTCCGGAATCGTCCGGCGGCGCGAGGTGGTGCTGCCCGTCTCGGGCAGGGGCAGCTTGAGGCTCTGGGCCGTCTTGCCCTCGCCGGGCGGACGGCGCCGGCTGACGGAGCGCTCGGTCGTCTTCGTGCGGCCGACGATGCCACCGCTCTTCTTGAGGGCGTGGGCGCTCTTGCCGGCGGGGACGTCACCGATGTCCGAGGCCTTCACCGTCAGGGTGGTGCCCTTGGCCTTGGCGCGTCTGGCACGTGACTGCTGGGTCTTCTCTGGCATGGGTTCTCCCCCCACATGGAGGTAGGGATGGCCGGCCGAACGGCCAGGGGAGGCCGGTCCATCACTGGGGTGTCTGGGTTGTCGGTGGATGCGAGAGCGCTACAGGGCGTTCCCGCGCTTCGTCTTGCGCCGGGTGACGGTCCTCTTGCCGGGCCGCACTTCGGTGGTGGCGGGTCCGAGCCCCACCGGCTCCGTCATGGCGGGGCCGGGGGTGGCCTTGCGCAGCAGCTTCTGCCGGCGAAGGGCCGCGGCCTGGTCGCGCGGCACCGTCTTCTTGCCCCGGCTGACGCCTGGGGCCTGCCGGTTGGGCAACGACTCGTCGACGCTCGTCACCCGCCTCTTGTTCTTGACGCCTGCTTCCCGGGTCCTGACTGCCATAGAGTGGCCTCCTGCATCGGAGGTAAGGACGCCCGGGCGGGTTTTCCATCCCCCCGCTGGCTTCTGCCCATGACGGGCGCCCGCTGGCTCAGCGCCCCATCTCGGCCGCGGCCCGCGGGCAGTCCTTCACGATGGCCTGGGCCTGCGCGTCCCCGTCCTCCGCCTCGCTCAGCGCGCGCGACACCGAGGTGGAGCACTTGAAGGCCGAGGGCGGCGTCTTCGCGTTGCAGCATTTCCACCCGTCCAGCTTCTTCAGGTAGCCGAGCGCCTCGCGCTTCGTGGGCATCACCGCGAACCACACCGAGGCGAACACCATCACCAGCCAGAAGCCCTGCCAGCCCAGGCCGCGCTGCCACTTCTTGGAGAACGGGGGCACGGCCTCCGGCTGCACCTTCTGGAGGCGATCGCCGTAGCGCCGCTGCACGAAGGGCGAGATGACCAGGTCCACCGGGACGAGCACGGCCCGCACGAGGCCGCGCACCGGGCCCGGCGCGCTCCCATCCGTCACCAGCCGCAGGCCCAGGACGCCTCGCCACAGCGTCCACCCGCTCAGCCCACCCGCCAGCGACATGACGAGCCACGTCACCACGCCCGCCACCACGAGCGCCCGGGGCGTCCGGTCCACGTCCAGCGCCCGCAGCGCCCCCCAACCCAGCAACGCCGAGGTGGCCAGGTCCAGAAGGTCCGCGAACCACAGCCGCCACAGGTAGTGGGTGTCGGCCGGTTCGAACTCCGAGGAGAACAGCGCGTCGCTCATTCGCACCCAGCATAGTCCGCGAATCGCGCCCGTCTCGGATTTGTTGCGCGCAGGGGCTCACCCGCCGTCGCGCTCGAACCGCCATGGTGCTCTCCCTCCTCCGCAAGGAGAGGAATGGGCCCGGCGGACGGCACCGTCATCTCAGCGGGGCGCGGATCAGGGCGCTGATCGGCCGCTCGCGGGACGGGAGGGAGACTCGGGAAGGGGCTCAGGAAAGGGGCTCAGGAAGTGCGGCGCGTGCCCTTCGAGAGCTCGTCGATGGAGAACAGCAGACCCTCGCGGGGCGCGGGAGCCGCGGCCGGGCGGGCGGCGGAGCGCTTGGACCTGGTGGGCTTCTCGTTGGCCGTCTCCACCAGGGTGGCCTTCACGGCGCGGCCCGAGAGGTTGGGCAGGGCCTTGAGGGGCGGCAGGTGCACCTTGCGGCAGTTGCGGCACCAGGACTGGGGCCGGCGCTCGCCGCGGATGATGCGCGTGCCGAAGTCCTGCTCGGTGGGGCCGATGTGGCCGCAGCGGGGGCAGCGCGACAGCGCCGTCTTGCCCACCTCCTTCGCCAGCTGCCGCCCGTGCTCCACCACCAGCGCCAGCGCCGCGACGAACCCCAGCTTCTTGGGCGGCGCCGCCGGCTTGCGAGCCCGCTTCTTCCGCCCGCTTCCGCTCTGGACAGGCATCAGGTCCGCCCCGTCGAGAAGGTTGCCCTGCTCAAGGACTCGCAACGCGCCGTTGGTGGTCGAGTGGCTCACGGCTCTACTCATACTAGGGGGGTCTGACACGGCCTGCTGATCGGCCAGGTCGCCCGGCCGCTCCCCTGCCTCCCGGCCCTCCCCGAGCCAGTCCGTCCCCTCTGCCCGGGTCCCCGGAAGCTCCTTCCTGATCGGCCGCTCTCGCCAGCCCCCCACCCGTGCCCACCTTCCAGGAAACGACACTCCAGAGGAGAGCGACATGGCCGATACGCCCACCGGCGGACCCATGAGCCGCAGTGAGAAGCGACACGAATCCCACCTCGGCCGCAGCTATGCCGCCTTCATCAAGCACCTGGCCGAGGTCGGCAAGTTGGAGGCGGGGGTGGTGGAATGTGCGGCGGTGTCGGTCATCAACGCGTTGCTGCACCGCATCCAGCCGGAGGAGGCGAGGGACCTGGAGGCGCAGCTGCCGCGCAAGCTGCTGGAGTTCCTGCCCAGGGAGGATGGGCAGAAGCCGGCGCGGAAGTATGGCCGGACGCGGGACGACTTCCTGCGGGTGGTGGCGGAGGACCTGAGCAAGGACGTCTCCGAGGTGGAGACGATCGTCCGCGCCGTGTTCCTGGGCCTGCGCGAGCACATCTCGGAGGGCGAGGCCCACGACGTGGAGAGCAACCTGCCGCCGGATCTGCAGGACCTCTGGCGGCGCACGCAGTAGCGAAGGGCACCTGCCGGCCGCGCGGCGGACCAACGGGTCCGACCATCAGACCCGTTGCTCCCGGTCGCGGCCGGACCCTCAGGGCGTGCCCGTGTCGCCTCCCGCGGAGGTGGCCGGGGGGAAGACGGGCGTGCCGCCCGGCGTGGTCGGGTCGTGCGGGAGGCTGCCGCGCGGGCTGCGCAGGTAGACGAAGGGCGTGGCGAAGAGGAAGTTGCTCACCCGCGACGTGTAGATGTCCGCGTAGCGCTCCACCTGGCGCGCCAGGTGGCTCTTGTCGTTGCCCGCCCGCGTCAGCAGACCCCAGATGGGGTTGGACAGCTCGCTGGCGGCGCGCGCCATGGGACCCAGCTCCGCGTCGAGCGCCTCCAGTTGCAGGCGCAGCTCGGCGGCGCGCGCGTGGAGCTGCTCGTCCGGGGGCGAGGGCTCGCGCGGGCCGTAGCCCATCCGCCGCCGCTGCAACTCCAGCCGCACCTGGCAGGCCTCGGCCTCCATCCGCTCCTTGTGCTGCATGCGCTCGGCGAGCCGCGCCTCGGTGGCCCGGAAGGCGCTGATGGCGCGGATCTCATCCTCGAGCTCGCGGATGACGAGCGCGGTGCGCCAGCGCAGCACGTTCTTGGTGACGTGCACGTCGCCGAACATGTGGTCGCCCACATAGAGGATCTCATCCCCGCTCATGCCCAGCGAGCGCTCCACCTCCGTGGCGCTGCCGCCGAAGTACGGCACTCCCGGCTTGAGCGGCCCCGAGTGCGGGCGCAGCAGCCCCTCCTGTCCCTGCGCCGTCACCACCTCGAAGAGCGAGGAGCGCGTGGTGAAGAACTCGGGCTTGCGCGCGCTGACGATGACCACGTCGAACAGCTCGCGCCACGTCATCCCCCTGAGGAACGGATCGAACGCCGCGTGCATCATGGGCAGCGTGTAGGCCCACTCGCTGTTGGTGATGAGCAGCAGCTTCTTGCCCGCGTTCTTCTGGTCGAGCAGCGCCAGGGCCGTGTCCGGCTCGGCCAGCACGTAGCGGCCCGGGTCGGCGATGATCTCCGCCTTGAGCGCGCCCTCCATGTGCGTGGCATCCAGGCTGCGGCGCACGTGCTCGTAGACGTCCGTGTAGCCCATGGGGCCGGGGAGCTTGCCGGCATCCAGCAGGTCCACCACCTGGCAGTACAGACACGCCTCGGAAAGTGAGAACAAGGTATTGAGAAAAACCCAGCGCCGCTCGGACAGGTCGATGATGGTGCGGGCGTACTCGTTGCGCTGGGCCTCGAAGTCCATGGGCCGGGTGCCGTGCAGCGCCTTCTTCACGAAGCCGAAGCGGTTGGCCTTGAGGAGGTTGCCCTTCTCGGTGTCGATGATGAGGCCGCGCATGGCCAGCATCGGATCGAACGTGAGGTGGCCCACGGGCCAGCCTTGCGCCACGAGCCGATCGCGCATGTGCTCGTAGGCCCTTTGTTCCCACGCCTCCACTTTGTAATGGATGAGCGTGTAATCCATGTCATAGCCGATGGCTTTGATGGCCCTCATGTTGAGGGTGCGATTACAGAAGAGCCCGCGCTCGGGTGGGGGGGCTGTCAGGTTCCCGGTCATATGCCTACGTTCGTGCCCTGGCCGGTGCCAAAAGTCGATACTTCTGGCGGTGTGGGCGTTGGTGGAGGGCGGGGAGCTGGCCAGGACCCGCCGCTCAGTGAGGGGAGTCGAACATGCGGGGTCTGCCTGGGCTCGCGGTGCTGGTGGTGGCGTTGGTGGCGGGGGGGGCGGGGGCCGAGGACGGGTGGGAGCAGGTCGCCGACGGCGAGGTGACCATCCGGGTCCGCGAACGGGCGGACATTCCCGGCTGCCGGGAAGTCTGGGCGGAAGGCGTGATGGATGCCGGGGTGCAGGACGTCCAGTCGGTGCTCCGGGACCATGAGAGCTTCCGGCAGTGGATGCCCTATGTGACGGAGTCGCGGGTGCTGTCGACGGGGCCCGAGGGAACGCGCGTCACGTACACGAAGCTGGAGCTGCCCGTCATCTCCAACCGGGACTACGTGGTGCGCGTGGTGGACGAGCAGCTGCTGGAGGAGGATGGGACGGGCACGTTCCGCCAGACGTGGGCCGCGGACAACCAGGCGCTGCCGGAACAGAAGGGCGTGGTGCGGCTGCGGCGCAACGAGGGCAGCTGGGTCATCACCCCGCGCGGCGAGGGCAAGGCGCACTTCGTCTACCGCTTCACGGTGGAGACCGGGGGCTCCATCCCCGGCTTCCTGGCGGGGTTCGGCCAGAAGGACGCGGTGATGGACACGGTGCACGCGGTGGAGAAGCGGGCGCGCAAGCTGGCCTCGGCGCGTGTCGCGGCGAGTCAGACGGCGACGGGCGGCACGGGCGGCTCTCCCCGGCCCTTGTAGGGAATCAGGACGTCGGACTCAGGACAGAGGCGCCTCAGGACAGCCCCACCCCGAGCAGCACGAGGGTGAGGGTGCCGGCCACGCCCAGCGTCCAGCCGATGGCGTGCAGCTTGCGGGGAGAGGGCAGGGCCACGCACAGGCCGAGCGCCACGAGGCCCACGGGCAGCAACGCCAGGACGCGCAGGGGGGGGAGCCCGGAGGCGAGCGCCCAGAGGACCGCGGTGGCGAGGACGGCGGCCACCAGGGCCGAGCCCGTGCACCGCAGCCGCTCGCGGTGCGCGTGGGGCCGGTGGCTGGCGATGACGGTGCGCACGGCCAGGGTGGCCAGCCCGAAGGACAGTCCGTAGGTGCCCCAGAGCGTCAGCGCGGTGGAGGCGGGCAGGCCTCCGGCCATGGCGACGGGCACCGCCCAGGCGCTGAGCGCGAGCGCGGCGAGCACCTCGCCCGAGAGGGTGCGCTCCTGCCGGTTCCAGGCGAGCAGGAGCACCTCGCCGCCGAGGATGAGGGGCAGCATGAGGTAGGGCCGGGCCTCGGCGGGCAGGGACAGGGCGCCGAGCACGAAGGCCAGTGCACCGAAGGCTCCCACCAGCAGACCCCACGTCCGGGCGCGGGCTCCCTCCCGCTCGCCGCGGCGCGCGCCCCGGTGGCCGAGCAGCAACAGCAACGGCTCATGGGCGAGCAGGCAGGCGAGCGCGGCCCCGGACAGCCAGAGGGCGCCCGCGGGCGCGCCGGAGACGAAGAGGGCGGTGGCCAGGGGCAGGCCGAGCTGGAACCAGACACCGTGCTCACGGGGGAGGAGTCCCTGGAGGAGCGAGCCCGGGGTGGGGTGGGTGGAGAGAGAAGCCATCGCGTGTCCTCGATCGGGCGGGGAGCCGGGTGAAGTCGCCCACACCCGGAGCAAGGTGTGTTCCAGCGGGCGATCGGGAGGAGTGGGGAGCCCGCCTGCGCAAGGGGTGCACAGGAAGTGATTGGGGCCGCAAAGCTTGCGCGCGGAATCCGGGTTTGCGGGGACGGCGGCGGGAGGCACGGTTCCTGAAACGGGCAGGAACCACTGGCCGCCAGGTCGCTGGGGTGTGCCCGAGAAGTGGGGAAGCGCCATGGACACGTTGATGGACGAGGCACGGACCGCGTTGATGCAGCGACGGAGCAGCCTGCGAGGTCTGCTGCGGCTCAACCTGACAGAGGCCGTTGGGCAGCGGAGCGGGCGGGAGCCGGACCCGGTGGACGAGGCGGGCGAGGAGAGCGCGGAGGAGGTCCGGGCGCGGCTGTCGGAGCGGGAGGAGCGGGAGCTGAGGGACATCGACGACGCGCTGGTGCGCATCGAGCAGGGCCGGTTCGGGCACTGCGCGCGTTGCGGCGGGGCCATTGGCCGGCACCGGCTGCGGGCCGTCCCCGAGGCGCGGCACTGCATGGCGTGCAGCGAGCAGGTGGGCCGCTGAGCTCCGGCCCCGCTCGTCGCCGTCAGGGAGTCGTGGGCACTGTCGCCGTGGGAGCGGCGCCGGACATCCGGAAGCTCCGGGCATGACGTCAAACGCGGGCCGGGCTCCTTCGTTGGAAAGGCAGCGGACGCCATCTCCGGAGTCACCCCGGACGAGATGACCGCGCAAGTGGGTTTTCGCTTGCCTCGAAGGGCACTCGCCACGTAGGTTGTCCCAGTGCGCCCTGGAGCCTGGTTCCTCCTGTCCGTCCTGCTCTCCCTGCCGGCCACGGCCTCCACGCGGGCGGGAGGGCCAGTGCTCCAGCGGCGCACACTCGTCGTCCCCTCGCGGCCCGGGCAGGTGCCTCCGCCGGAGCTGTACGTGGCGGCTGGCGTGCCCACGCTCGTGTTGTTCGATGCACCGCCTCGGCCCGAGGACCCGGTGCTCGTGCGGGAGGAGGGGCGCATCCAGCTCGGCCGCATGGGGGATGGCTCGGTGCTGCTCGTGCCCACCGGGGACCTCGCCCCGGGCGAGCGGGTGCTCTTCACCGTGGCCACGCCAGCCGGCGCCGAGCCCCTGCGCTTCGTGCTCGTCACCCGGCCCGGCACGGTGGACGTGCGGGTGCGCGTGGTGCACGCCCAGGCTTCCGCCGATGAGGAGGGCGTGGAGCTCGTGGCCCGGAGCCTGCTCGACGCGCCGGACGCGCGCCCCGCGCTCGCCATTCCCCAGCAGGGGGTGCAGTACGAATCACGGGAATCGCGCGGACAGGTCTCCTCCGTGCTCTGGCTGGGGCGGCGCTTCTTCGTCACCGTGTCCGTGCGTGGCCGCCAGAAGGGTGCTCCCCCCTGGCGGCTGGTGCAGGCGCGGCTGCGGGTGACGCTCCCGGACGGTGTCCTGCTGGAGTGGCCCGCGCGGCTGCTCTCGGGGGCGGCGGGCCCGAAGCCCCAACGTCACATCGTGACCGGCCAGCTTCCGGACGGTGCCTCGGAGGTGGAGCTGGCGCTGGATGGCGAGGACGCGCCCGGGCCCTTCCGTCCGCTGGTCCAGCAAGAGGAGTCATCGCGGCCATGAGCACACCCCTGCACCCCCACCAGCTGCGCGAGGGCGAGATGGTCCGGGACTTCCGGATCGTCCGCTGGCTGGGCGCCGGGGGCTTCTCCTTCGCCTTCCTGGTGGAGCGCGGGGGCCAGCAGTACTTCATGAAGGTGGCGGCCCGGCCCGTGTCACGCAAGGACGCGGACCGGGTGGATGACTGGATGCGCCGCGAGGTGACCTCGCTGGAGCTGCTGCATCACACCCACCTGCTGCCGGTGCTCGAGTGGGGCCGGTGGCCCGAGGTGGAGACGGGCTACGGCTACTTCGTCACGCCCTATGTCCAGGGCAGCACGTTCCATGTCTGGCGTTGGCGTGAGCGTGCCTCGCTCTATCGGGCGGTGGGCCTGACGTGCGAGTACCTGGAGGCCCTGGAGACGCTGCATGTCCGCGGGGTGTGCCACCGCGATATCAAGGCGGACAACCTCCTGGTGCGCCAGGAGGATGGCAAGCCCTTCCTCATCGACTTCGGCTCGGTGCACCTGCCGTGGGCCCGCGCGCTCACGGAGGGGTTGGCACCGGGCACGCTCTACTGCCAGCCTCCCGAGGCCGTGGTCTTCCTGGTGTCCGAGGCGTTTGAGCCCGGCTCCCGTCTGGAGGCCCGGCCCGCGGCGGACCTGTATGCGGTGGGCCTGTTGCTCTACGAGACGCTCACCAACTGCCGTCCCTTCAGCACCCGGCTGTCGCTGGAGCAGCTGCTGATCGCCATCGGCACCGCGATGCCTCCGGATCCCCGGACGTTCGATCCCGGGCTCCCCGCGGGCCTGTGCACGCTCGTCATGCGGCTGCTGGCGAAGAATCCCGGGGAGCGCCCCGCGAGCGCCTGGGCCGTGCGCGAGGAGCTGCTGCGGATGCGGGACGAGGAGGGGCACACCGCCGTGTGGCAGGCTCCGGCCAGACTGCCCTCGGAGTGCCCGTGGGCGCACGAGGTGCCCGCGGGGATGGAGCTGCTGAGCGAGGTGGAGGAGGTGGCACCCGCACCCGAGCCGGCTGCCGTCGAGCCGGCTCCCGTCGAGCCGGCTCCCGTCGAGCCCGCTTCCGGCGCGGGCTCGCCATCCGGGGGGACGAGACGGCGCCGGGTGCTCAGCACTCTGGCGCTGCTGGTGGGGCTGCTCGGGGTAGGGTGGATGCTCTGGCGCGGGGTGCATTCCGCCCCGGCGCCCTCCGAGAAAGGAACGCACTCCGTGCCCTCCACTTTCCCCTCCGAGACTTCCAGTGACTCCTCCCCGGCGTGGGCGTCCTCGCGCGTGTGCCGGATGCTCGGGCTGCTGGGCCTGTCCGCCACGCAGCTCGCCGGGTGCGCCACCGTCCCCGCGCGGCCCGACCCCATCGGCTACCTGGAGCGGTGTCCTCCCGAGGCCCGTGCCACCCCCGTGCGGTTGGGCATCGAGCCCGATGAGCAGCCCTCCTTCCTGGAGACGGGGACTCCGGCCTCGGAACGCACCATCGAGGACGGTGGCGCGCTCAACCTCAAGCCGGGTCCCGTCACCGCCAGCATGCTCGGCTTGGTGGATGGCAAGGAGGTGTGGTTCAAGATCTCCGGCGAGGCGGTGACGCTGCCCCACCGGGTGTACATCCAGTTCGATCGCATCCACCCGCCGGAGGGCGAGCCGTTGCCCATCTGTGGCGTGGCCGTGGATGGCATCCACCAGTACGGCATCCCGACGTACGCGAAGCTGCCCATCGAGGGGAACGATGTGGACCCGGAGATGATCGACAAGAGCCCGGGGAGCGTGGTGCTCAATGATCCACGCTTCGAGACGGTGCTGCGGGGGCCGGAGGGCTACTTCATGCCCCGCATCAACTGGGCGCCGCCGGGCTGGCGCTGAGGCTCAGTCGAGGAAGCGGTGCTCCCAGCGGTGCATCTCCTCCTCGGAGAAATCCCTCCAGCGGTAGGGCGTGTGATGGCGCCAGGGCTCCAGCACGCGCGCCAGCTCGCGGTAGAGGGGGAGGTGCTGGGCCCGCTCGGTGTCACCGGCCTCGGGACAGGGGCCGAGCGTGACGACGGCCCGGTCTCCTTCCATCTCCTGGACGGTGATGTCCGGAGAGGAGAGGCGGGAGCGCAGTCCGGCCGCGCTCCCCAGCTCGCCGAGCACCGGCTGGCCCAGGAAGGTCAGCCAGTGCGCACCTCGCACGCGTGTGCCCAGCTCCTCGGTGGTCACACCCAGCTCGAGGGCATCCATCCCGGGGTAGCGCGAGGCCAGCGCCTTGAAGTCCGGGGGAAGGTACAGGAAGTGGAAGGCGAGCCCCGCGTGGCCGGAGTTGAAGGGCAGCTGGGTGCCCAGTTCCAAGGCAAGCTCGCGGACCCGTCCCGGGCCATGCTCATGGAGGTACTCCGTGGGAAGCCAGAAGGCCACTCCACAAACGAGGCCAGGAGCGTTGCCCTCGAGCCTTCTGCCCCGGTACTCGACACTGTACCCACTGACGGCATCGGGTCGTTCGTGCAGCCGGACGACGCCTCCACCAGACTCCCCCAGTTTGTCCTGGATGACCCGCCAGCCCTGATCGTCCAACTCCTGCCAGTCGCCTTCCGAGTCCACGTACCAGCCGAGTGCCTGGGGGCCCACCGCGCGCAGGTACTTTTCCAGGGCGCACCTGATACCTCGAGCCAGCTCTTCATGAGAGTGGCGCATGTAGAAACAGATATTCAAGCCATCGCGCAGCACGAGCGCACCATGCTCCGCGTGGATTCTGATTATCGGGTGATCGTCCATCGGATGATCTTCCATATGGGGGCAACGAGGTCAGGACCTACTCCGAGAATCTGGCGATAGGTATCTCCTTGAAGGGAGCCATTGGCGTACTCTCTCCAATCCGGAGGGTTGCTGATGGGGCAGGGGAACTTGAAGTCGTAGACAGCCAGGACTTCGAGCGGATTGCCTGTGTGGATGACCACGTCTGGCACGATCGTTCCTTTGAGTTCTTCGCCGCATCCCTGCTGAAGAAGGGTGCGCGCTTCCTCACGGCTGATCAGCTGCCTTTGCCCTGTCCGGGGGTCGTACCGGTAGCGTTGATCCAGGCTGAAGCGTCCCGGTATTCGTGCGTTCAGCTTTTGCTCCACGCACTGGCGGGCCAGGGCGTGCTTCTCGGTGCCCAGTTGCATGGCCCGGGTCACCTTCTTCCCACACGGGTCGGCTCCGGGCAGTTCTTCCCGGCATTGCTCGCGTGAAGGGCTCTGTCCGCCGAAGCGCTGACGGTTGACCTCGCCGTGGGCCCACTCGACGCACTCCACCAGGGCCTGCTCGATGCTGGAGCGTGTCTCGGGAGCCAGTACCCGGAGCGTGGCCGCCACGGAGGCCACTTCGGCACCACCGCGGATGGCGGTGGGCACCACGGTCTCCTCGCCGGCCACCAGGGCGCAATACTGGGGGTTCTGCTGGCAGGCGCTCGTGGCCGAGTCGACGGCGTAGCCCGCCGAGCCGCAGCCCATGAGCAGGGCGCTCAGGGCGAGCACCGCCCGTCGAAGCGAGGGGTTCCAACGGTGCATGAATCCGGTTCTCCTGGTGTTCATTTCCCAGCTTCTGGACGATGTCGTTCGTCGTCTGCATCGGCTCTCTCCGGGGAGTCCTTCGTATCCCACGCAGGCGGGTCCCCCAAGCGTCCGCGCGTGAAATGGTGCGGCCCGCCCGGCCGGTCCGCGCCCGTCCGTGGCGCTTCATGGCGGCGTACCTCATGCTCCCAACCCATGAGGCATGAGGAGGCGCACGTGTGCGCTCGATGGAGCAGGCTCGCGTTGTTGTTGCTCGTGCCCTGGGTGGCGGGCTGTGTGAGTGGGCCCAGGGTTCGTCTGGACACGGGCGAGGGCCCCCCCATCGTCTACACGCCCGCGGCCGCCGAGCCTCCGCCGGTGCAGGTTCGCCAGGAGGAGTTCGTCGCGGCCATGACGGACCTCGTGCTGCACACACCGCTGATGCTCTCCGTGCCACGGCGTGAAGGCCGGGTGGTGTTCGCCTCGTGGGGTGGGGAACGGGATGTGCTCCAGCAGATGTTGCGCAGGCAGTGTTCGTCCTCGGAGCCGGAGGAGGGATGCCTCGTGCTGCCGGAGAAGGCGCCGCCTCTGGCGTCGCTGGAGCGCATGCGGCTGGCACTCTCGTTCGCGATGGACAGCGTGTGGGAAGGAGCGAGCGTTCCCCTCGGAGAGCTCATCGACCCGGTGGCCTTCAAGGTCATGGTGTACACGGCGATGAGCACCTGGTTGCTGACGCTGATGATGCCCGAGCCGGTGACGAAGGGACTGGCGGCGGTGCTCACGGTGTACCTGGTGGCGTACCTGGGCCTGGGGCCGGTATGGGCCATGGTCGAGGCTGGGTGGCGGTTGTTGGAGGAGTCCGAGCGCGCCACGACGCTGGAGGAGGTGAAGCGGGCGGGCCAGCGTTTCGGCCGGGTGCTGGGAGAGAACGGCATGCGCGTGTTCCTCCTGCTGGCGACAGCGGCCATCGGGGGACAGACGGGCTTCGTGGGGAGGGGGCCAGGGTTGCCTGGATTCCGTCAGGCGGCCCTGGCTTCTCCGGCGCGCACAAGGGTGAGCCTGGAGGCGGCGGGGCAGGTGCGGACGGTGGTGCTGGGGTCCAGGGAGTGGGTGGTGGGACTGGCGCCCACGGCGGTGGCCTCCAGTGCCATGGGGCCTGGCGGTGGCGCTCCACTCAAGCAGGGCAGCCTCTCCGGGCGGCCCTCTCGGCCTGGCCCGAAAGCCGATGATGAAACCAGGAGGGGAATCACGCGTGAGAATGAATCCGCACGAGTGCTCGCGGACAACGGCTACCACGTGGATCAGAACCCCACTCCCAGACGCAATGGCAAGGAACCTGATTACAAGATCGACGGAGAGTACGCGGACTGCATGGCTCCCTCCACATCGAGCGCACGCAACATCGCCGGGCGCATCAAGAAGGAAAAGGTAGAGAGGGGACAAGCCGACAGGATCATCCTGAACCTCGATGACAGCACCGTGACGATCGATGCGATGAAGAAGCAACTATTGGATTGGCCCATTCCTGGCCTCAAACAGGTGATCGCCATCAAGGATGGTAAAGTCATCCTCCTGTTCCCTTGACGAGCCTGGACAGCACCATTCCGGGAGGCATGCACATGGGTCTCGACTACGTCCTCGATGTGTCAACGGACATGAAGCGGGCGCAGGCGCTCAGCCTGCTCGCCGAGCGCATTCCGGAACTCCAATGGAGTGAGGAGCATGGCTCCTTCTATGCTCCAGACATCATCATCACGGTGCTGGAACTGGGCAGGGAGGGGGACTCCATCATCGAGGAGAACTTTGGCTTCAGGCCTGGCCTGTCGGTGGGATTCCGCTATCCCTCCAACCGGGACTACGAGAACTTCGTCAAGATGATGCTGCGGGGCGCATTGCCCCTGTTGGAGCAGGGGCGTGACGGCGTCCTGCTCTTCAACGGGGAGATCATCGTCGTGCAGCGGATGGGGGGGCGGCTCGTCTTCAACGCGGACTACCGCCTTTACGACGACGAGCACTGGCTGAAGGCCCACGTCCCCGTGCCCTTCGAGCGCCGTTCCCTGCCCTCGCCGCTGCTTTGAGAGCCCCGCGGGGCTCCAGACGTGGTCCGCCTCCAGGGCCTCGCGAGTCCCAGGCAGGTGCGTGTCGTGGCCTGACGCGGTGTGTCCTGGCTGGCGGACCCAGGAGGCAGGCGGCCGAGAAGGCGTGCGCGGTCCGCCCCCAGCGGCTATAGGTCGAAGGTATGAACGACGTGTCCACTGTGCGGGTCGCACCCGCGGTGTTGCCCAAGCCGAACGACCCGTGCTGGTGCGGCAGTGGCAGCAAGTACAAGAAGTGCCACCGGGGCGCGGATACCGTGGAAGCGCGCAAGCGGGGGCCCGAGGCCTCCTCGCGGGGCATCCGGCCGGGCGTCATCAGCCCCATGCGCACGGTGCCTCCCCACATCCCCCGTCCGGATTACGCCGTGTCGGGGCGGCCCGCCCGCATCTTCCCTCCCTCCGAGGTGAAGAGCCCCGATGTCATCGCCCGCATGCGCCGCGCCTGCAAGGCCGCCGCCGAGGTGATGGCCGCCACGGCCGCCCACATCCGCCCGGGCATCACCACCGACGAGCTCGATGCCATCGCCCACGAGGAGTACGTGCGCCGCGGCGGCTACCCCAGCCCGCTCAACTACCACGGCTTCCCCAAGTCCATCTGCACCTCGGTCAACGAGGTCATCTGCCACGGCATCCCCGACAACCGGGCCCTCGAGGACGGCGACATCGTCAACCTCGACATCACCATCTACCTGGAGGGCGTGCACGGCGACACCAATGCCACCTTCCCCGTGGGCACGATCGACCCGGAGAGCGAGCGCCTCATCCGCGTCACGCGCGAGTGCCTCATGGCCGGCATCGAGGCGGTGAAGCCCGGTCTGCCCATCAACGTCATCGGCAAGGCCATCGAGGCGCATGCCACGAAGCACGGCATGGGCGTGGTGCGCGCCTACTGCGGCCATGGCATCGGCGAGCGCTTCCACACCGCGCTCCAGATTCCGCACCACTTCGATCCCCAGGCGAAAACCCTCATGGAGCCCGGGATGACGTTCACCATCGAGCCGATGATTACGCTCGGCCACTGGCAGCACCGGGTGTGGGACGATAACTGGACGGCGGTGACGGCGGACGGCAAGCGCACCGCGCAGTTCGAGCACACCCTGCTGGTGACGGACCAGGGCGCGGAGATCCTCACCCTGGCGTGATTCCTCTCGGCCCGCCGCGTACGTCCCGGCGCCGTGCATGGTAGAGGTGCCGTTCCTCCAGGACTCTCCCCCTGGAGGAACGTTGAAGAAGTGGCTCATCGGAGCAGTACTCGCGTGTGGAACCGTGCTGTCCACCCCGGAGGCCCGGGCCTTCGAGTCCGCGTCCGTGCGGGTGACCCTGCTGGCCAACGATGACGACCTGGAGTCCTCCGACTTCAGGACCGTCTCCCACCTGGGGCTGAGCCTGCGCTCGCCCGAGCTGGGCTCGGGGCTGCGGGCCGAGGCGGAGCTGTCCCTGTTGCTGTTCGCCAGCAACGCGGGTGCATTGACCTTCCGGGACAACGCCAGCTTCGTGCGGCTCGCCTGGCGTCCGGAGTCCTGGGGCGAGGCCGAGGGCCTGTCGCTCACCGTGCTTCCGATGTCCTCCACCCGGCTGCACCTGGGTTGGGAGCAGCCCGCCGCGTGGGGACGCTTCGTGTACACCAGCACGGGCAGCGGTTCCGGCGGCTCCGGTGTCCCGGGCGTGGAGGCGCGGCTCACGCGCGAGCAGTGGTACGCCTTCGCCGCCGCGAAGAGCGTGGTGGGCCTCCATCAGTTGACGCTCGAGGCCGAGCGGCTCGCGCTGGTGATGGCCGGAGCCGGGGTGGACGTGCTGCCGCCGTTGCGCCTGGAGGCGGCCGGGGCCTTCGTGCAGCACGGGACGATTCCGGCGATCGCCCTCCAGGGCCGTGAGGAGCGTGCGTCCACCCGGGCCGTCTCGGGCCGCGTCCTCTATCACCAGGGGGCTCCCATCGGTCCCAGCGTGGACTTCTCGCTCTACCGGCAGGACCCCGCGGTGTTCGAGACACTCTTCGCTCCGGAGGCGTACCCGGGTGGGGTCTCGGCGTCCGTGTCCCTGGAGGGCACCTACCTTCATCAAACGCTGATGGACCCGGACGTGTTCCGCAAGACGACCGGGCAGGGGGCGGAGGTGCTCGCGTTGCAGGCGAGGCTCAAGGTGGACTTCCTGCGCTTGCATGCCCTGGCGCTCCACCGCTCGGCCACGTTCATCTCCTCCGAGTCACCGGGGCTCCCGCCCTTCGTGGCCTTCGTCCGGGACACCCCGCTGCAATCCGAGCTGCTCCTGTCGGCGGGCGCGGACTACCACTTCTCCGGGCCGGGCCTCACTCCTGGTCTCGTGGTGAGGGCGGTGTGGCCCGCCACCTTCCACAACGACGAGGGCTCCCCGCTCGGGACCTCTGGGGTTGCCGTGCTGCGCGGGCCGGGGGATATCTCCATCCTGCCGGCCGGGCGTCAGCGCCAGCCCATCCTCTCGGCGAGGGCCACGCTGCGCTGGGACTTCGGGAGCGTCTTCTCCGCCATCGGCGAGGCGTTCTACGCCCATGACCCGAACCGCACCACGTTCGATGATGGCCCGACCGGCGTCCTCGAGCTGGTGCCGCTGCCCCCCTCCGCCGTGGGCTTCAACGCACTGCTTCAGGCGCGGTTCTGAGCGGGTCACCGCGGCTCGAGGGCGCGCTGGGCACCCTGGGCCGCCTCGCGCACAGCCTCGCCTGAGCGGACGGAGCGCCACCAGGGGTCGACGGCTTCCACCCGCGACGGCTCCACGGGGACGCCCAGCTTCGGCATCATCAGGTGCACCCGCTGCTCCTGCCCCAGCCGCACGAGCGTCTCGGCCGGATCATCCCACGCGTGGATGGCGAGGTTGAACGTGCCCCAGTGCACCGGCAGGAAAGCGCCGCCGCCGAGCAGCTTCAGTGCCTCGAGCGCGTTCTCCGGGCCGAGGTGGATGTCGCCCCACGCCGGGTGGAACGCACCCACCTCCAGCATCACCAGGTCGAACGGCCCGAGCCGCTGGCGGATCTCCCCGTACTCCGGCGTGAGCCCGGTGTCGCCGCTGAAGAAGACCTTGTGCTTCGGGCTCTCGATGACGAACGACGACCAGAGCGTGCGGTTGCGATCTCCCAGGCCCCGGCCGGAGAAGTGCTGCGAGGGCGCTGCGGTGATGCGCAGCTCGCCGCGGGGGAGCGTGGCGGACTCCCACCAGTCCAGCTCGGTGATGCGCTCGGGCGGCACGCCCCACGCCTCCAGGTGCGAGCCCACGCCCAGCGACGTGTAGAAGGGCACGTCCGTGCTGCGCGCCAGCTCGAGGAGGGTGGGGTAGTCGAGATGGTCGTAGTGGTCGTGCGAGACGATGACCGCGTCCAGCGGGGGCAGTTGCGAGAGCGACACCGGCACCGGGTGGAAGCGCTTGGGACCCGCGAAGGACCAGGGGGAGACGCGCTCGCCCCAGACGGGGTCGGTGAGCACGCGCAGCCCGTCCACCTCGAGCAGCACCGTCGAGTGTCCGAGCCAGGTGGCGCGCAGGCCCGTGTCCACCGGCCGGGCCCACGTGGCGAGCGGGCTCTCCAGGGGCAGGGGCGCGGGGGGCGTGCGTTGATTGCCGCCGAGGAAGAACTCGCCCAGGGTCGAGAACGCGGTGCCCGGCTTGAGCCCGGGGCCCACGCCCGCGGTGTTCCGGAAGAACCCGTCGAGGAAACGGGGCGAGGCGCGCATGCGCTCGAGACGGAGGCCGTGGGCCTTCCCACCGAAGACGGAACCCTGGGGCATGCGGCGGGTTTAACGCGGGGCCCGCCCGCGTGCCACCTCACCTCGCGTCGACGGAGTGAGCGGACAGGTGCTTCCCAGGTGGGCGGCCCGGGTCAATGCAGACGGACCTCGAGGTGCTCCACATCGGCATTGGGCCTTCCCAGGAAGGCATCCAGCAGGCGTCCCTCCACGGAATCCCGCTCCCAGACCGCCGCCCGCTCGAGACCCACACATTCCCGGGGCTCGGCGGCTCGCTCATTCCCCGCGGTGTCGAAGATGGTGCAGCGGTGGAAGTCTCCCAGGTCCTGCATGAATTGGACGACGGGCTCGGTCAGTGGCGCCTCGAGAGCCCTGTGCCCCAGGACTTCCCACTCGTTCAGGGCCAGGTGGCGGACGGCAATCCTGAAGAGGACGGGGCTGGAGGAGATCCTGTCCAGATCGGAGTCCGGAATCGTGGTCCTGTAGTCGTAGAAGGCCATGTACGGTGGCTCGAGCAGTCGCGCATAGCCGAAGGAGCCATCGGCGAGGGCGATCCTGAAGAAGGCTCCTGTCGTGTGCTTCCGCCTGCCCATCGCTCAATCTCCCGGCTCGGGCTCTTGAGCGTGGGCACACCCGTATGGAGATGCCGTCTGCCTCTTCACCCCGTGGGGATGCGCACCACGAAGGTGTAGTCCACGTCGAGCGGCTTGCCCTGGGACATGACGGGAGTGACCCGCCACGTGGACAGGGCCTCGAGCAGCTCCTTCTCCATGTAGGGCAGGCCATTGAGCAGCCGGCAGTTGGTCACCCGGCCCTCCCGCGTCACCACGCAGCGCACCAGCGCCGTGCCGCGCACGCGCTCGGCCCGGGCCTCGGGGGTGAGCCGCGGCTCCCTCCCGCTCACCCGCTGGGGTCGCGTCATCACCGAGGGCTCGAAGGCCACCGGTTCGCCCGCACCAGGCGCTTCCGGCTGGGGCCTCTTCAGCTCGGCCGTCCGCGCCGCCACGGGCGTCCTCGGCTCGGCCTTCGCTTCCACCTTCGCCTCCGTCTTCACTTCGGCGGCGGTGGGCCGGGGCGCGGCGCGCTTCTTCGGACGCGAGGCCTTGGCCACCGGGGCTGGAGCCGGCTTGGCCTCGGGCTTGGGGGCGGGCGCTGTTTCGGCGACGGGCTCCGGTGCGGGCAGCGCCGAGGTGGTTGCCCGTGAGGCCGTGGCGCACCCGGTACCACCCAGGGCGATGCACGCGGCCAGCAGGCAGAGGAGGGCAGGGCGAGGCTGCACGGAGAGGAACGAGCCAGTCATGCGGGAATTTTACACCAAAACGGGCCGGTGTGCTGTGAGATCAATCGGACGTTCCCGGAAATCCCGTGGAGCCGCTGTATGGGATTCAGAGGCCAGGTGGGTGTTATTGGAACCCCTGTTCCAACTCGCGACCGAGGATGGCCACGAGCGCGGGACGCGCAAGGCCTGGCAACGGCGGGAGATGGTGGTGGCGTTGCTGCACGCCAATGGTGATGCCTGTCAGGCATTGCACGCGGAGCCCTCTGGGATTGAGCGGCGCGCGTGCTCAGGCGCGCGGGCTTCGGGGCGTCACGCGGATGGGCGGCTCGATGAGCGCGGGCGGGGTGGCCCCGGGGTCATCCGGCTCATAGGCGGGCGCGTAGGGGCCGGCGTGCGTCTGCTTCCACTGGCGAGGCACGCGCTCGAGGCCCACGGGGAAGACGGTGAGCTGTCCGTCCTTGCCGATGCGCAGCCGCAGGAAGTTCTTGAAGTCGGGGATGGCGAGCGAAATGAAGGCCTCGTTGGAGTGGGCCTTGAAGCCGTTGACGCTCACCATCAGGTACAGGCCCATGATGAAGGGCCCGACGAGGAAGCCGCCCAGGAAGGTGAAGAATGCGCCCAGGAAGAACTTGGCCCACACGTGCTTCCACCCGGCGGCGCACAGGGTGGCCCCGGGCACGAGGAGGGTGTTGCCGGGGAGGATCTCCTGGCAGATGCCCAGGACGCTGGCGGTGAAGTACATGCCGCCCCAGGCCACGAGGAACGCGGCGGTGACGTGGGCCAGGCCGTGCAGTCCGCCGGCCAGCCAGCGCCAGCGCCCGAAGTCCTTGTCCGCGAAGCACACGAGCCCGCCGAGCGTGGACAGCCCGAGCACCAGGGACCAGGGCCGCGTCACCACCGAGGAGGCCACCGCGGAGAGCACCTGGGGCAGCTGCGTCAGCCCGTAGCTTCCAATCTCCGTGTACGTGGCCAGCGCGAGCAGCAGGTAGAGCGCGCCCGTCATCAGCCCGAAGAGCGGGCTGTGGCGGATGAGCATCAGGTTCTGCCGGGCCAGCTTCCGGGAGGTCTTCTGGTCCGGGAAGCTCTTCTTGAGCACGTACCCGTCGCGCAGCCGCCGCGCCGCCGGAGCGTGGGTGGGGTGGAGGAAGGCGCCGCCGCCGCCCGCGATGATTTTGTGCCGGCCCTCGGGGTCCTCGTGGCGCCGGTAGTGGTGCAGGTCTCCGGCGAGGAAGAGGCTGATGCGCCGGCCGAACACCTTCTCCTGGAGGTAGTCGAGGTTGTTCTCCAGGTAGCCGCGGCGCCGCCGGGCGGTGGCCATGACCCAGGCGGGCTCGGCGTTGCAGAGGATGATGCGATCCTCGGGCTTCATGTGCTCGGCGACCTGGCGGAAGTACTCCACCTGGGGCACGTCGATGTCGCTGTCGAGCTGCACGTCGGTGCCGACGAGCCACCAGCCCTGGGGCAGCTTGAGGGCGAAGTAGCTGCGGCTCTGCCGGGTGCGCCGGCCGGCCAGCCAGCGGTTGGCGCAGAACAGCCGCATGAAGGCGGACAGGCCGTCGTACCAGTCGTGGTTGCCGGGGATGGCGAACAGGTCCGGGCTGGGCTCCGGGGTGCGGCACAGGGCCTCCTCGTAGGGCTGCACGAGGCGCTCCTCGTAGGTGTCGCGGCTGGCGCCCGGGTACACCTGGTCGCCGCCGAACACGAGGATGCGGCCGCGCTCGAGCGGGTGGGCCTGGCCCGTGGGATCCTTCACCTCGAGGGAGGGCAGGGCGAGGAGCCGGGCCACGGCGTAGGTGGAGTTCCACCCGTCACCGGTGTCGGCCACGTAGTCCAGCCAGAAGTCCTGCCCGGGGGACTCCTCCGAGTAGTCGAAGTAGGGCGGTTGGGGACGCACCACGGCCTCGACGAGCCGGTGGTCCGCGCGAGCGCCGAAGACGGCGGCCACCAGCGCGTCCAGGCCGGTGCGGATGAGCATGGAGGGGTGGAGCCAGCGCACCATGTCCGCGTGCTGCTCGGGTTTCGTGGCGGTGCCGGAGTCCTCGGGAGTGCCGGCTTCGTGGAGGGTGAAGTCGTGGGAGGGCGCGTCGGGCGTCTCCGCGGGCTGCGGCTTCTTCGCGGTGGCGGGCTCGTGGGGGCTCACTGGAGGCGACGGTCCCCCAGCCCCGGGCCCGGGTCAACTCCCCGGCCCGCGACGTGATGGGGCAGATGGAGGGGGAGCCGAGCGGCCGGGCGGGCCGACGATTCCGGTTGCCCGGAGGGCACCGGGCGTGATGCATCACGGGGCCATGAACGAATTTCCCATCACCGTGCGCTTTCCCGTGCAGTGGGGCGAGATGGACGCATACGGCCACGTGAACAACGCGCGGTACTTCACCTGGTTCGAGGCGGCCCGGATCGCCTACATGGCGCGGGTGGGGCTGGTGAGCGCCGAGATGCAGAAGCCGGAGGGAGGAGTGGGTCCCATCGTCGCGGCGACGAACGCGGAGTTCCTGCGCCCCGTGGTGTTCCCGGCGGACCTGGTGGTGGGCGCGCGGGTGACGCGGTTGGGGAACACGAGCATCACCATGGAGTACGCGGTGGAGGACGCCAGCAGTGGGGTGCGGTATGCGCGCGGCGGCGCGGTGCTCGTCACGCTGCGCTACCCCACGTACGACAAGGTGCCCGTGCCGCCGGAGATTCGCGCCTCCATCGAGGCGCTCGAGGGCCGCATCTTCGAGTGAGGCCCTACGGCGAGGCGCTGGCGGTGGCGCGGGGAGTGGGCACGCACCTCCACGGCTCCTTGTCCGTCTTGCGGTGGCAGGTGAAGCCGGGCTCGCAGGACGAGGCGTCCCCGGGAGTGCAGGCCGGGTGGCACCGGTACTGGTGACAGACGGTGCCCTCGGGGCAGGGAGGCGCCCCCGCGCCGCAACCGGAGGTGCACTGCATCCACACCGCATCCACGGGCTGCGGTGAGGTTTGGAGCATGCAGAGCTGGTCCTGGGGGCAGGGGTTCTGCTGGCAATCCCGTCCGTACACCGTGGCGCAAACGGAGGCGTGCCTGCCTTCGCGACTGGAGTGGTCCAGGTCAACGCACCGCTGGCCGTCGGGACAGGCACGGCCCTCACAGGTGGGCAGGCAGGAGGGCCCGTTCGCTGGATCCGCCTGACAGAAGAATCCTTCGGGACAGGAGGAGGGAGCCTCTGGTTGACAGCGGCGGCCACATCGGGACTGGCAGAGCAGCTCCTTCTCGCAGGCGTAATCGCGGCTGGACGCATGCTCCGAACACATCTCGCCTTCTTTGCGCATGCCCGTGAGCGAGCAGACACGAAGGGGAGCTCCGTCCGAGGTGAGCTGGGTCCGGCAGACGAAGCCCTCCTGGCATTGCAGGTCCGTCACGCATCGGCTGTCCGTGCAGTAACGGCGCATCGTATGGCTGCTGAAGAAGCACCGGAGGGGGGACTCGCAGTCCCTATCCGAAACGCACGATTGCCCGTAGGTGAGCAGGGCTCGCCGCTGCTCGTTTGAGAGCATGGGGACAGGAGGCTTGCCTTGGGAGGGTGACTCATCCGCTCCCGTTCCGAATGCGGCGACATGGAACAGCCACGCCAGTGGCAACGCCAGAAGAAGGCCGAGCGTGGCGGCCAGGAGCGAATGCCATTTCATGGAACTCTCCGGTCTCACGGAGTGCCTGGAGGAGGCGTGGGGCGACACTCGGGAGGGCAGAGTTGCTGTGCCGCAGGATTGCTCGCCCTCTCGTAGAACGTTGCACAGGCATCTTCCCACTCCTGCTTGTCGAGCGCACAGTCCTTCATCGAGTAGTACTCGATCATGTCCCGCTCCAGGGCCTTGTCGATCGTTCCCTCCCTGCTCCAGGCATGAGGGCAGCCCACCGTCGAGATGAGCAGCAGGGGGGACAGCGTCAGCATCGCGACTCGACCGTTCATCCTGTCTCTCCCGTACGCGGGTGGAGGGCCTCGGATGCTACCCGCCGCGTTTCGCGTCCGCGGGGGCGTTGGGGTGGCGCTGCAGCAACTGGCGCAGCATGGGCTGCCGGCGGACGGCCTCCTGCTTGAGCAGGTGGACGATGAGGGCCGGCGGCGCCGCGCTCCAGCGCGCGATGTTCTGGATGAGCATGGGCGAGCGGTAGGTGCGCCCGCACAGCAGCGCCGCCGTCTTCCCGTCCACCGCCAGCCCCACCAGTGAGGCCAGCACCCGGCCCTCCGTGTGGAGGATCAGCTCCACCCGCTCCTCGGCCGGCGCGGTGTTGAAGCGCGTGCGCATCACCTCGCGCGCGGTGCGGCGGGTGCCCTCGGGCACGTCCCGGTCCATCGCCACCTTGTACTGCTCCATCAGCCGGCGCCCTCCCCACAGGCGCCGGAAGAGGCTCACGGGCAGCTGCGGGTTGCGCACCAGCCAGCGCCGCACCCCGGCGTCCGAGGCGAAGGACGCGCGGCCACACAGCGCCTCCAGTCCCACCGGGTTGTGGTGGTGCCTCGCGATGAGCCGCGCGTGCCCCAGCCCCACCCGCATGTTCTCCAGCACCGACTGGATGACCGCCGGCACCGGATCGAAGCAGAAGGCGGACAGCTCCGGATCCTCGGCCGACCGCGCCCGGCTCGCCCGCTCGTCCTCGGGGAGCGGATGCAACCGCCGCTCGAACAGCTGCCGCCAGTTGCCCGCGGCCACCTCGGCCGTGGCGTCCTCGGGCTCCTCCTCGTCCCCCGCGGGCTCCCGCTCCCCCTCCGCCGGGGGCTCCTCACCGCCGGCCGGGGGCGCCTCGGTCGCGGCTCCGGTGCTCGGGGCGGGCGTGGCGGGTGGTGGCGCAGGAGCGGGAGTAGGCGCGGGTAGTACGGCGCCGTGCTCGACGAGGCGCGCCAGGATGGCCTGGATGCGCTCGGGGGGAAAGCCGGTGAGGGCGGGCAGGTGCCGCACGGACGTGAAACCGTCCAGGCGCGAGAGGAGGAAACCCTCTTCCGGGGTGAGGGGGAGCTTCGAGACGGCGGCCGAGGGAATGGGCTTGGGCGTCCAGTCGTTCACGATCCGTCTCCCTGGAGTGGGTCAACCCTAGGCCGAATGACACCAGATCGCCAAAGAGACGTGGCAGAGGGTTGACGAATGGGGAGGCTCCGGAAGCACAATTCACCCATGACCGAGCGCATCCCGACCTACGCCGAGTTCTGGCCGTACTACTTGCGTGAGCACTCGCTGCCCATCACGCGCTGGCTGCACTTCCTGGGCACCTCGGTGGCGGTGTGCCTGGGCGTCACCGCGGGGCTGACGGGCAAGGCGTACCTGCTCCCGTTCGCGCTGGTGTCCGGCTACGGCTTCGCGTGGGTGAGCCACTTCACCCTCGAGCGCAACCGCCCGGCGACCTTCAAGTACCCGCTCTGGTCCCTCTTCTCCGACTTCCGCATGGCGGGCCTGATGCTGGTGGGCCGCCTGTCCAAGCACCTCGCGCGTGCCGGCGTCCGGGACGAGGACGATCAGTCCGGAGGTCATTTGCGGCGGGTGCCGGTGCCGGTTCCGGTCCGTACCCGCCGCAACGGCCGCTAGGACGCGGCCTCCCCTCTGGGGAACGGGCGCCTGGGACACCTCCCGGGCGCTGGTGTACACCGGGGCGCGATGCCTACCCGACTGCTCGCCGCCCTGGGGTTGCTGATTCCCTCGCTCGCCCTCGCCGGTGATTCCCGCTGCCAGGGCTCGCCGAAGGCTCGCGCCGCTCGCTTCTCCGCCCAGGCGTTGAAGGGCAAGCCGCCAGCCGAGCGCTACGCCGAGTACGTCCGCGCCTGCTCGCTGGACGCGGTGGTGGAGCTCACGTTGGTGTGGCACCTGCGCGCGCCTCTTCCCGCGCGCCGTCGACTTCGGGCCGGCCTTCCCCGGGGACTTCTACATGGGCCACGCTCCGGACGAGTCCATCTCCCTCGAGAACCTCGACGCCACCACCCGCATGGTCGCAGAGGCCCTCCACACCCTGGCCCTCACGCCGCCGACGAAGTGAGCCGGGGACGGTGTCGCACCCAGCGAACCAGGCGTCCACTGTGATACTCCTGTCCCTGGCATGAGCACCTGGTCCCCCACTTCCTGGAAGACGAAGCCCATCACCCAAGACGTCCGCTACGAGGTCCCCAAGGAGGTGGACGACGTGGTCGCGGAGCTCGGCCGGCTGCCTCCGCTGGTCACCTCCTGGGAAGTGGAGCGGCTGCGCGAGCTGCTCGCGGATGCCCAGCAGGGCCGCCGCTTCCTGCTCCAGGGCGGCGACTGCGCCGAGTCGCTCTCCGACTGCCGTCCGGACATCATCACCAACCGGCAGAAGATCATGCTGCAGATGTCGCTGGTGCTCATCCACGGGGGGCACCGGCCCGTCATCCGCGTGGGCCGCATCGCCGGCCAGTACGCCAAGCCGCGCTCCAAGCCCACCGAGACGCGCGGCGGCGTGGAGCTGCCCAGCTACTTCGGGGACCTCGTCAACCGGCCCGAGTTCACCCCCGAGGCGCGGCGGGCGGATCCCCGGCTGATGCTGGCCTGCTACCACCACGCGGCGATGACGCTCAACTTCGTGCGCTCGCTGAGCGACGGTGGTTTCGCCGACGTGCACCACCCCGAGTACTGGGACTTGAGCTTCTTCCAGCAGGCCGCCGTGCCGGGCGAGCTGCGCGACGAGTACGAGCAGACCACCCGCAAGCTCAGCGAGGCCCTGCGCTTCATGGAGGCCCTGGGCGAGCGCAACGTGGCGGACCTCACCCGCGTGGACTTCTACACCAGCCACGAGGGCCTCAACCTCCACTACGAGTCGGCCCAGACGCGCCAGGTTCCGTGGCGCCCGGGTTGGTACGACCTGACCACGCACCTGCCGTGGATCGGCGAGCGCACCCGCGCCCTCGACGGCGCGCACGTGGAGTTCTTCCGCGGCATCCGCAACCCGGTGGGCGTGAAGCTCGGCCCCAGCGTGTCTCCCGAGGACGCCGTCCAGCTGGCCGAGCGGCTCAACCCGGAGAACGAGCCGGGCAAGCTCGTCCTCATCACCCGCATGGGCGCCCAGAAGGTGACGGACGCGCTTCCCCCGGTGGTGGAGGCCATGCGCAAGGCGGGCCGGCTCGTGCTGTGGGTGTGCGACCCCATGCACGGCAACACCGTGAGCACCTCCTCCGGCATCAAGACGCGCAACTTCGATGACGTGCTGCACGAGGTGGAGCAGAGCTTCGACGTGCACGAGAAGCTCGGCACCCACCTGGGCGGGGTGCACTTCGAGCTCACGGGCGAGGACGTCACCGAGTGCATGGGCGGCGCCGTCGGCATCACCGAGCGGGACCTCGAGCGCAACTACGCCACCCTGTGCGATCCCCGCCTCAACTACCGCCAGGCCCTGGAGATGGGCTTCCGCATCGCCCGGCGCATGAGCCGCCTGCCCCGCCCGCCCCACTCCTGAGCCGCTACACGGGGGGCGAGGGCGGCGTGCCCCGGGGCAGGTGCACCATGAAGGTGGTGCCCTCGCCCGCCACGGAGCGCACCTCCACCTCGCCCCCGTGCGCGTGCGCCACCTGCCGGACGATGTAGAGCCCCAGCCCCACACTGCGCGTGGCCGCCTTGCCCGTGGTGCCTCGCCGGAAGGGCTGGAAGAGCGTCGCCTGCAACTCGGCGGGAATGGGCTCTCCCTCGTTGTGCACCGAGAGCAGCACCTCGCTCCCGGCCTCGCGCACCTCCACGCGCACCGGTGTGTCCGGCCTCCCGTGATGCAAGGCGTTGCTCAGCAGGTTTCCCACCACCTGCGCCAGCCGGTCCGCGTCCCACCACCCCCACCCGTCTCCCCGGACCTCCAGCTCCAGCCGCCGGCCCGGGTGCGTCACCTGCAGCTCCTCCAACGCCCCCCGGGCGATGTCGTGCAGGTTCACCCACTCGCGCAGCACCGGCAGGCCTCCGCCCATGCTGCTGCGCGCGAAGTCGAGGATGTCGTTGAGCATCCGCGCCATCCGCCCCGCGCTCTTGCGGATGCGCTCCACCGCGCGCACCGCCCCGTCGCTCAGGTCCTCCGTCCTCTCCAGCAGGAACGCCGAGGCGCTGATGGCGTTGAGCGGGTTGCGCAGGTCATGCCCCAGCACCCCGATGAGCTGCTCGCGCAACTCCGCGGAGCGGCGCAGCTCGGCCTCCACCTCCTTCTGCGGGGTGATGTCCACCACCACGCAGCCCAGTCCCAGCACCTCGCCGCTCTCGGCGCGCACCGGGTAGTAGCTGCCCAGCCAGTAGCGTGCCGGGCCCTGGTAGTCCGGGCCGTGGCTGATGAACTCGTGGTTGGACACCGGCTGGCCCGTCTCCAGGATGCGGCGGAAGAGGGGCTCGTAGAGGTCCGCCACCCAGTCGGGCACCACCTCGCGGACGCGCCTGCCCCGGTGGAACTCCACCGAGTGGCCGTGGAGGGTGGCCAGCGTCTCGTTGATGCGCAGGTAGCGCAGCTCCTGGTCCAGGAAGGCGATGCCCACCGGCGAGGCCTTCAACAGCGTGTCCAGCTGTGCCAGCGAGTGCTGGGCCTCGGCCCGGATGAGCCGCTCGCGCTCGGCCAGCTCCGCCTGCACGATGAAGCCGGTGGCCCGGGTGACCATGGCCCGGAAGAGCAGCTTGTCCGCCTCGCTGAACTCGAACACCGTCCTCGAGGCCATGTGCGCCACGCCCGCGAGCGTCTCGCCGTGCAGCAGGGGCACACTGTAGGTCGCGCGCAGGCCGAGCTCGCGGATGGGCTCGTAGAGCATCTGGGGGTGGGTGGCCACCGAGCGCACCGAGCGCGGCTGCCGCTCGGCGGCCACCTGGCCCGTGAGGCCCTGGTTCAACGGGAGGCTGGCGCCCTCCGCCAGGGCCTGTTCCGCCCCGAGCCCCACCGCCGCCCGCAGCCGCAGCCGCTCCCCCTCGCGCAGCAGGATGGAGGCCCCATCCACCGCCACCGCCGTCTCCATCAGCACGTTGAGCAGCCGTGGCAGGAAGGTGTCCAGGTCCTCGCTCTCCAGCGCCGCCTGGGACACGCGCTCCAGCGCCTGCATCATCCGCTCGCGCGTGCGCGCGTAGTAGGTGATGGCGGTGATGATGCCCTGGTCGATGGCTTCATCCATCAGCTCCAGCTCGGCGAGGCCCGGCCAGTGGCCCGAGCGCTCCAGGCACCGGAGGATGGCGTGGCGCAGCAGCCCGTACTCCAGGGCGACCTCGCCCGGCTCGAAGCCCAGCTCCAGCCGCTGCAGGCCGTGCTCTCCGGGGACGAACTCGGGCACCCGGGGGGGATGCCCCGCCGAGGCCTGCTCCGCCGCGTCCGCCAGCCGCTCCAGGAACTCGGGCATGTGGTTGCGCAGCAGGGCGCCTTCCGGTGAGTCCGGGTGGCGGCTCCGCACGGCGCGCTCCCAGTCCGCGAGGATGTCCTCCCGGTGCCGTCGCAGGAAGTCCGCCAGCCGGTACTTGCCCTCGGGCTCCGGCCCGGATGGCCCGGGTGGTTGAGGTGGCTCCTGATCCCTCATGCGCGCTCCCCCCCAAGGCGATCTCCGTGTCCCGCCTCGAGTCTGCTCATGGCGGAGGAGCGCCGCCTCGTACCCGCGAGCCAGGAGGAGGAGCCCGGGAGCCGTCCGGCATTCCCCCCTTCCGGCGGCGCGGCCTGCCGGCCCTTTCCGCCCTGGCCCCTCCTCCCTGGAGGGCAGACGACGCCCCGCTTCGACGAAGCCCCACCCGGGGGAGGGGAAGGGTTAGGTTGGAGGCAAGATGAGCACCCTCCTCCTCACCCGCAGCGATGTCGTCCGTCAAATGGAGGCCCTCACCCTCCTCTCGGAGATGCGCGAGGCCTTCCGCGCGGACGCCGAGCGCCGCCCCGCGGAGCCCCAGCGCGCCCGCGCCCCCCTGCACGACAAGGGCAGCGCGCTGGTCGTCTTTCCCGGCACCCTGCCCGGCATTCCCGCCTACACCGTGAAGGTGCACGCGCAGTTCCCCGGCCGTACGCCCGCCATCCAGGGGGTGGTGCAGCTGCATGACCTGGAGACGGGGGCGCTGCTGGCGATGATGGACTCGGGCCACCTCACGGCGCTGCGCACCGGCGTGGTGGGCGCGCTGGCGGCGGACGTGCTCGCCCGGCAGGACGCCTCCCGGGTGGCCCTCATCGGCGCGGGCGCCCAGGCCTCCATGCAGCTCAAGAGCCTGCGGCTGGTGCGCAGCCTCGACCACGTGCGCGTCTTCGACGTGGACACGGCCCGGGCCGTGGAGTTCGCCACCCGCATGTACCACGCGCTCAACCTGCCGGTGCGGCCCGCCATGTCCGTGGAGGAGGCGGTGGAGGACGCGGACATCGTCATCACCGCCACGCCCTCGCGCGAGCCCTTTCTTCCCGGGCATGCTGCGCGGCGGCTCGCACGTCACCGCGCTGGGCGCGGACGAGCCGGGCAAGGCCGAGCTCTCCGCCGGGCTGCTGCGCCAGTCCCTCTTCTTCTGTGACAACCGGGCGTTGAACGTGGCCATGGGCGCCCCCGCGGGCGTGGGCCTCGGCGACGACGTCATCCACGCGGAGCTGGGCGAGGTGCTGGCCGGCACGAAGCCGGGGCGCACCGATGCCGGACAGGTCACCCTCTTCGGCGCGGTGGGCCTGCCCTTCCAGGACCTGGTGGCGGCCTGGCACGTCTACCAGGGCGCGCGCTACGACGAGCTGGTGCAGCGCGTGGACTTCGGGGCCTGAGCCCTCTCGCGCACCTCAGTGCGTGGTGCGGCGCGGCGGGCGGGAGATCTCCCGCGGGCCGGACAGGAGGCTGTCGGGGCCGTGGTGCAGGTACACCTCGTCCGCGACGATCTCCCGCACGTCCTCCAGTGGCACGGCGTAGTCCTTGCGCCAGACGAGCAGGCTCTTCTCGACGATGAAGCCCTCGTCCGTCACCTCGACGACATGCCCGAGCTTCTCGCCCCGGTGGGTCCAGACGACCATGCCCTCGTGCAGCTCCGAACGCTCCGCCATGTGCCCACTCCTCCTCACGTTGGAGGGACCGCCGGGCGGCGGCCCCGGACATTCAAGCTAGGGACGGGGCGAGGGCCCGTCACCGGGCGGGCAACCAGGCTCGCGCCGAAGGTTGGTTGGTGCACGAAGGTGGCGAGCGGCCGGGGCGCGCTGGTGTCGTCTGCCCGCGCATGCCCATCTTCCCCGGGTCCGGAGGTGGATGATGATGGTGGGCTTCATGGCTTCGAGGACGGGGCGTTGGACGCGCATGCTGACGGGCGCGTCCCTGGTGGTGGGCGGCCTGTCCACGGGCTCGGTCAAGGGCAAGCTGATGGCGCTGGCGGGGCTCGTCCCCCTGCTCGCGGGCGCCTTCGATGTCTGTCTCTTCGGTCCGCTCTTCGGGCTGCCGCTGAAGGGGGAGGCCATCCGCCGCAAGGTGGGGCTCATCGGCGAGGACTCGCTGCTGCCCCACCCGCCGATGCCGCTCACCGAGCGCCCCACGCTCCTGCACTAGGAGCGCACGCCGAAGGGGATGGAGAGGGTGCCGAACGTCTCTCCGGTGCGCGCGTCCACCAGCCGCGCCTGGAGGGTGACGGTGCCCTCGCGCTCGCTCACGTTCTGGAAGTAGAGGAAGCCGGTGAGGGTGCCGCCCGGGTCCAGGGTGCCCTCGGGCAGCGCCTTGCGCAGCATGTCGCGCGTGGGCAGCGGCTCCGGCGGTGGGCGCGCGTACCAGGAGGAGTACGGTCCCCAGAACGGGTCGTACCAGCCCGGTCCGTACCAGGGATCATACCAGCCCGAGCCATACCAGCCGCGGCCCCACGGACGGCCCCAGGCGAACGCACCCGGTCCCCACCCCCAGCGGGAGCCCACGCCCACGCCGAAGGAGAGGCCCACGTTGTTGTCGTAGCCCGAGCCGCCCACGGCGGCGTGGCCTTCCTCGCTCAACTGGAAGGGCGAGAGGGCCGCGTAGGAGAACTGGGAGCTGCCCTTGAGCGAGAAGGCGTCGTACTGGATGCGGAGGGGCCGGCCGCTCTGGTTCTCGATGCGCACCTGGACGGGGGTGACGATGCGCTCGAGGTCCGAGGGGTTGCCCTTCCACGCGTCGCCATCGGCCACCAGGCGCACGCCTTCGGCTTCGGCGACGGCCGCGCCGGCCTGGGTGGTGGGAGTGCTCGGCAGGGGCTGCAGGGTGGTGGGGGTGACGCAGCCCGCGGCGAGCAGCAGCGCCGCGAGCGCGAGCCAGGGAGCGCGCGTACGCATGGGGGTTCTCCTCCCTCAACATTAGGAGTGGACCCGGGTCCATGCTGGAGCGGGGCGGTGGCCGCCTGGTGTGGAGGCTAGGGCCCGGCGGCGGTGGTGCCGCGCCAGGCGGTGCCCAGCAGCGCGTCCCAGTCCTGCACACGCGCCCAGTCCTCGAAGGTGTGCCAGCCCACCTCGGGGAAGTCGCGGCGCAGCAGGGCGATGTTGGCATGGTAGCCCACGCGCTGCAGCCACTCGAACATGCGTCCCAGGTCCTCGTTGGCCGAGAGCATGGCTTCCAGCGGCATCTCCTCGTAGTGCAGCTTGTGGCCGCTGACGTAGGAGAGGAGGGCCGCGGCCTGCTCACCCGTCACCTCGTCCGAGGAGACCTCGACGCGCTTGCCGTAGAGCTCCTCGGGCCACTCCATCAGCCGGGCGCAGAAGGCGGCGAGGTCCGCCATGGACACCATCTGCAGCCCCTGGTGGGGCGGCAGGGGCAGCGACAGCACGCCCTCGCGCATCCGCTGCGCGTAGGCGGCGCCGAGGAAGTTCTCCATGAAGAAGACGGGCGCCACGATGGTGTAGGGCAGGCCGCTGCGGCGCAGGTGCTCCTCCACCACGTGCTTGGTGTCGAAGTGGGGGATGCCGGTGTTCTGGTCCGCGCCCGCCACCGAGGAGTAGAGGAAATGGCGCACGCGGGCCAGCTTCGCGGCGTCGATGAGGTGGCGGCCGTGGCGCACCTCGCCCTCGAGCCCTCCGCCCGCGAAGGGCGTGGCCATGGCGAACACGGCGTCCACGCCCGCCATGGCGCGCTCGAGGCTCTCGGGATCATCGAAGTCCCCGGTGACGAGCTCCGCGCCCCGCTGCGCCAGCTCCACGGCCGCGGGTGCGTCCGGGGAGCGGACGAAGGCGAGCACGCGGTGCTCCCGCTTGAGGAGCAGGCGGGCCAACGCGCCGCCCTGCCTTCCGGTGGCACCGGTCACCAACACGGTCAGGGGTCGGAACATGCGATTCCTCCGGACGAGAACCTTCTCCCAAGGTGGGGATGGGCGGCGCGTGGGTCGAGGGGCCGGGCCAATGGCTAGCGCTTCTTGCCTGGTCCCTTCTTCTTCGTTCCGCGCTCCTGCTCCTTCTCCTGCTCCTTCTTCTGCTCCTGCTTCGCCGTGCGGCCCGTCCGGGCGGACACCTGCTGGGCGACCCGGCGCACGCCGGAGAAGGCCTCACCGGCCAGCTTCCGCGCCCCGCTGAGCGGTCTCCCCTTGGCCGCCTCCTTCGCCGCCTCCAGCACGCTCGACACCGCCTGCTGGGCCAGGCCCTTCAGGCCCGCGGCTCCGGCCTCGTCCGACTCGAGCGCCTGGGGCTGCTCGGCCCGGGGCTGCTCGGCCCGGGGCTCCTTCTTCGCCTCCTGGCGTACGGGCTCGGCGTTCCGCTGCTCCCTCGCCTCGCGCGGAGCGGCCTCGGACCGCGCGGGGGTCTCGGAGACGCGCATCTGCTCCGCGCGCTCCCGCTCCTCGCGGTGCTTGCGGTACAGCTCCGCCGTCTGCGCGTGCTGGCGCCCGTAGTGCACTCCCTCGTCGGTGTGGGGCTTGGACTGCTCCGCGGGAGGCGTCTGCTCGGCACCGCCCGGGTTCGTCGTGCTGGGCTCCGGCTTGTCCGCCTTGAAATGATCGAAGCTGTACGTGCGCATCCCTGTCTCCTTGCCCGTCGTTTGAATTCCAGCGCTGGTCCGGAAGGTAGGAAGCACCCTCCAGGACAGGAACCGGGGATGGGGGCAGGCAGGAGGGCGAGGGCCCCTCCGTCAGGCGCTCTGCGAGTGCTTCAGCTCAGGTAGGACGCGGCGAACTCGTGGGCGTGGACGATGGGCTGCCGTCCCGCGAAGCCGCCCTCCAGCTCGTGCCAGTGCGACACCTCGGGCTCGCCGAAGCGCCAGCAGAGGTACACCGGGCGGCCGCCCTTGAGCGCGCGGAAGTCCACCAGCCCGTCCGCGGCCTTGATCTCCACGCCCAGCTCCTGGAACTGCTCCAGCTCGTTCTGGATGGTGTCGATGAGCGCATCCCGCTCCCCCCGCAGGGGCGCGGTGCGCTCCGGGCCGGCACCGGCCGCCTGGAGCTCGTCCAGCTCGCGCACGAGCGCATGCACGCGCTCCACGAAGGGCCGCACCCCGGTGAAGGTGCGGGTGAGCAGCGGGATGAGGCGGTTGGCTTCTTCCACTCCGAAGTAGCGCATGGCGGCCCCGAGCTTAGCGCCCGGGACCGGTGAAGAGGGGCGGAGAGCGCCTCCGCGCTTCGTCGTCAGCGCTTCTTCGTCGGCACGCGTCTGGCGGCGGTCTTCACGGCGCGCGCCACGGTCTTCTTCGCCGCGGCCGCGGCCCGCGACAGCACCTTGCGTCCCACGTTGCGCAGCGACACGGGCGTGTCCGCGCTCTTCCGGGCGGGGCTCTTCTCCACCAGGGGCTTGCGGCTCGGGGTGGCCTTGGGGGCCGCCGCGGCCGCCGTCTGCTTGCGAGCGGGTGCCTTCTTGGCCGCCGCGGGCTTCGCCTGCGCCGTGGCCTTCCTGGCCGCGGGTTTCGCCGCCCCCGCCGTCTTCGCCGCCGGTGCGCGCTTCCTCGCCTGCGCGCGCGAGCGGTAGCGCTTCACGGTCTCGGCATGGGCCTGTCCGTACGTGGCGGGGGCCTTGGGCAGCATGGCGTGCTCCGCCTTGTCCTGGCTCAGCGCCAGCTCGTGCTCGTCGTTGCCGAGCCGCGGGCCCGAGCCCTGGTAGGTCTGGGCGGGCTGCTGCGACTTGAAGGGTTCGAAACTGTAGGTTCTGCCCATAGATGTCTCCTGCTGGCGTACCTCGGCTGCCCCAAAGGTAGGGAGCCCGCGCAGCAGGTGGAATGTCTTGCGGGACAGGGGGAGCGGGCGAGCGGCGGGTCTGAAAGGACCTGTGGAGACCCCCTAAGTCAGACGTCTGTTCGCGCGCGTCCTCCTCTCGCGACCCACGCGCACGGGTTGCGCATGGGGGGCGGGTGTCTGATGACCTGGAGGGTCGGACGGACCTCCCCGCAAATCCGGACAGGGCTGAATAGAATTGAAAGCCCTATTGGAATTCTACGCCCCCCCATCTCGAAAGGCTCGCATCACGCGGGAGCCAGGTCTGGTGGGCGAGGGCAACCCTTCACGTGGGCCCATGCCTTGCACGACTCCGTGTCGAAGCAGACTCGTCAGCAGTCGGGGGAGAGCGAGACCATCATGAGCGACTTTCATCTGCCGCAGCTGTTCTGCCCGATCACTCCGGAACTGCACCCCCTCATGACGCAAATCGAGGGCGACGCGCTGGAGCGCTGGTCGAAGTACCTGGGTGTGCACGCGAGGCACTCGGTGTTCCGCAAGCTGCAGCGCAGCCACTTCCCCTTCCTGCTGGGCCGCTGCCACCCGGACGTGCCGCAGGAGAACCTGAGGGCGGCGCTGGACTTCCTCATCTGGAACTTCTCGTGGGATGACCAGGTGGACGTGGGCGAGGTGCCCGCCGAGTGGGTGCGCCAGCAGAGCGAGATGGCGCGGGCGGTGCTCGAGGGCGCCATTCCCTACCACGACGCGCCGCCGCTCTTGTGGCTGCTGGCGAGCATCCGCGAGCGCATCGCCGCGCGGATGCCGGAGCAGTGGATGAAGCGCTTCATCCACGCCTGCTGGTGCTACTTCGAGGGCACCATCTGGGAGGCGGATGTGCGCGGCAACCGCGTCTGCCTGGACGTGGACACGTACATCCAGCTGCGCCGCCTGTCGGTGGGCACGTACATGGGCTTCACCCAGGTGGAGGCCATCGAGGGCTTCCTGCTGCCCGACGAGGTGCTGGCGCACCCGGCCCTGCAGCAGCTCGTGGAGACGGCCACGGACATCATCGCCTGGGCCAATGACTTGTTCTCGCTGGCGCAGGATCTCCAGGACGAGTTCCACCCCAACCTGGTGTTCTCGCTCCAGAAGGAGCGGGGGCTGGGGCTGCAGGAGGCCATCGACGTGGCGGTGGACATGCACGACACGGCGATGCGGCGCTTCCTGGAGCAGGAGAAGCGCCTGCCCTCGTTCGGCGAGCACGACGCGCACGTGGCGCGCTACGTCACCGGTATCCGCCGCTGGGTGCGCGCCAACGTGGACTGGTCCATCCAGACGGGGCGCTACCAGGAGGGCGCGGGCGAGGCGGCCCCCCAGGGGGTGCGCGTGGCGTGAGCGGCTCCACGCTCGTTGGTGTGCCCCTCCCGTAAGGGGCAGAGCCGTGGGCGCTCGTGAAGCGGGGCGGCGAGCACCGTGTCGTTTCGCCCTTCAGCCCCGGTGCCGCTCGGCGATGCGGTAGAGCCAGGTGAGGGAGTAGTCCAGCAGTGCCTGCCGCGAGCGCATGTAGTTGCGGGCCCGGAGGAAGGGAAGCCAGACGCGGTTGCCCACGAGCACCTGGGCCTCCTCGAGCTTCTGGCGCGGAATCCACCGGCCGCCGAGGTTGCGCACCAGCACCTCGCCCAGGTACGCGCCAATGGCGGGCACCGCGTGCGCGTCGATGGCTTCCCTCAGGCGGCTCTTCGGGAATTCCTCGCGCCAGAAGTAGAAGTCGGCGTCCGTGAGGGACTCGGGCGTGGCCTCGAAGACGGAGGGGACGTCCGAGTGCAGCAGCGCCACGAGGTGCTCGGCCAGGTCGCCGTAATGCTCGAGCGAGCGCTCCGGGTCGTCCACGTCCGGAGGCAGCGCGGAGCCGGCGGGGCGCCACTCCTCGGGCTCGGGGGGTTGCCACGCGTTGAGCTCGGCAATCCTCCGCTGGCGCTCGTGACTGGCGGCCTGGTCCACCACCCGGGAGAGAAGCGAGGCCAGCTCCGGGTGGAAACGGGGCTCCACGGGGGCGAGCATGGCACTGCGCTCATGCAAGGTACGCAGCACGGTGTCGAAGTCGAGGTCCGGGCGGAGGTGGGCGTGAGCGCGGGCCTGTGCGAGCCGTGCCTCCTTGCTGGCGAAATCCGCCACGGTGGGCCACGTCACCAGGAGGACGGAGCCGTTGGGCAGCTCCTCCACACGGTGGGCTGGGGTGGACAGCATGCGCTCGCGGCCCACGGTTTCCACCAGATGGGGGCCGAAGACGTTGAGCCAGAACACCTCGTAGATTTTGTCGAATCCGTCTCTCAGTGCCGCCTTTTCATCCCGCCCAAAATCAGGAGAGCCCGCCAGGCTCCTGTCAGCGACGCTGTGGGCTGCGGCATGAGTCACAGGGTAGTGAGAGGCCCAGGCTCGCGTCATCTCCACGAACAACCGGCAACGCTCCGCTTCCGAGAAGAATGCGAGCGGCTGCACCTCGAGCAAGATGGTGAGCTTGGGAGTAAGCGGTGGGAAATCAAGCCGAGGCCATATCTCCAACGTGGGCCAGGTCGTCCGGTAGAGGCCAATGGACGTTCCTCTTTCGTGACGCTTCTCCTCCAGCGCCTTCCAAATCGCGGAGCGGGAGTACTTGCGTCGACGCTTGCCTTCAACGATGTCCGGCATCCACCCATCAGCGTATCGCTCGAGTTCTCCAAGCAGGGGCTCCAACTCACTCTCCAGTGGAGCTTGCTGGTCGAAAGCACCGTCAAATGTGAGCAGGAGGCTGTCCTCCAGGCGCGACAACTCCAACACCTTCATTGGAATAGAACCTCCACGCCCGGGACGGCGTCTTTCGTTGCGGTGACAGCGGCTCTCAATCGGTCTGCGTTCAAGGGCTTGAGGTCGCCGCCCTCGTAAACCAGACGCACCCTCGGCACTTCCACCTCGCCACCTCTCGGGAGAAGGGACCGCAGAGAATCCCGGCGAATGTCCAGCTTTTCTCCATATTTCTGCAGAGCTTCTCGCGCATCCGCAGCCAGTTGGGTTTCGAGAGCTGGACCTCGCAGTCCCGCGAGATCGCGGCTCTTGAAGCTGAAGGTCTCCACGCGCCGTGGCCCTGGGCCGAGCGCGCCTTCCTCGATGACGAGCACGTCAGCGAAGCGCAGGCCTGAGCCCGGCTTCCACACGCCCACCTGCGTTTCGATGCGGGGCTTGTCGAAATCCCCGAGGAGGCTGCGCTGGGCCCGCGGCTTCTCCGCGTCCGCTTTCAGCAGCCTCACCATGTCGCGCTCGAAGGCCAGCCCCCGGGCAAACCACCCGCGCAACTGCTCGTAGCCCTTCCACTTGAGGGGGCCCTCGGCGGCCGTGCCACTCTCCACCTCCTTGAAGCGCTCGTTGTAGTACTCCACGTACTCGCGCCAGCGCGGGTTGCCCCGGGCCTCCGGTGGTGGGGCGTCGAGGAAGGGGCGGTGCTGCTCGAGCACCCTCAGGTCCCTGGGCAGGCGCGGGCCCGTGGCCTCGAGCTCCGCCACCGCCAGCTTCGCCTCCACCACCGGCAGCGTGTGCCCCACGCCCTCGTCCACCAGCGAGGCCAGGGTGCCCTGTCGCTCCGCGGCACCAGCCTTCGTGGCGGAGGGACGTGCGGCCTCGTCCGCCGCTGCGGCGGCTTTCCCGGCGCCCGCCCCGCTCTTCGAGGGAGGGGAGCCCGAGGCCCCAGGCCTTGCCTTGGACATGAGCGGCCGTGCACGGGCCACGTTTCCCCGGGCCTCGTGCAGTGCCAGCGCGGCGTCCGCCCCGCCCGCCGCGACGAAGCGCCCGGCCTCACGGCTGGCCCGGATGTACCCCGCCAGGTCGCGCAGGCCCTGGAGGTTCATGACTCCCTGGAGCTGCCGCGCCGTCTCTCTCAGGGCCCGCAGCCGCGCGTCCGCGGCGTCCACCCCGGTGCGCAGGCGCGAGCGCACGCCCGCGGCGCCTTCCCCCGTGGCGAGGGAGCGCACGCCCTTGTAGCCCCCGAGGAGGGCCAGCACCAGCGCCGGTGTCGCCTCGCGCATGCCCTGCTCCCACTCTCCCCGCCACAGCGACTCCACCCCATGCAGGGAGGTGGCGACGAAGTGGTAGCCCCCCAGCGGCACCCCAAAGGTGAGCTCGTCAAAAGCACTCAACGCCAGGGTGTCCGCCGAGGCGTGCTCCACCAGCTCCCTCCGGGCCCTGGCGAGGGCCTCCTGGTACTCCGGCGGCAACTGGCCCCGGATGGGGAAGAAGGCGAGCTCGCGCCCTGCGTCGTTCATGGAAGTGCTGGAGAGCGCGTCGGCGCCAAATCGGAGAACGCCTCGGCCCAGGTCGGCGAATTCGGAGTCCCTGTCCACCCGGGCCGTGGGTTTGAGCCCCCGCTTCTCCAGGGCGGCTTGGAAGGCGGGCAGCAGCGCGAGGGTTTCCTCCAGCCGCTTGTCCCGGGCCAGCAGGAAGAGCATCTCCCGCAAGTCATCGTCATGGGAGGAGTCGACGGTGAAGACGGCGAGCACCTGGGCATTGAGGCGCCCATGGGCCTCGGGGGCCTTCACCAGGAGGGCGGTGCGCTTGTCGTTGAGCAGGCGGGCGATGTCCTCGCGCGGTGGGCCCAGGGCCCCGAGGCGCACCGCGCTCCAGTCGTCCAGGGCCTCCAGCAGCCGGGGCATGTCCACGCGCTGTTGCAGGGCGAGGACTTCCCCGGGCGAGGAGCAGGTGAGGAAGGGCGCCAGCAACTCCTCGGGGCTGGAGGAGAAGTCGGGCCAGCCCGGGGGCACCGCCTGCCCTCCGCACGAGGGCGGCTCCTCGGAGACAGGCCCCGTGCTGGCCAGCTCGGACGCGGGCGCCTGGCCCGCGCTCGCGAGGGAGGCGTCCGGGCTCAATCCGCGTGCGCTGCGGCGGCGGTGCAACCGCTGCTGCCCACCCGCCTCGGAGGAGAAGGCGGGCTCGTCCGCCTCCGTGGAAGCAACAGGGGAGGACACCTCGAGTGAGGGGGCCGTGGCGCCCACCTCCCGTAGCGTGGAGAGGGCATGGGAGGCCCGCTCAGCGACGCAGCCGGTGGAGAGCAGCATGGCCCCCAGCAGCGTCGCCCACCTGTGTGCCAAGGCCTCAGCGCGCATGGTCTACCCCCGGGCCGAGCGACGCGAAGGCACCCGGGCGTAGGTTCCCCGTCCGCCTTCGGAAACACCCGCGTGCCGCCCTCGGCCAGCGCACCTGGCCCGAGTACAGAGGGCGTGCCCCTGGCTGGCCCCGGACCAACGCCCGGACAGCTCAGGAGGCTCGCTCTGCACGAGACCTCCTGACAGGACTCGCTCCAATTGGCCTACTCCCAGGAGAACTCGACCGAGAAGTCGGTGAGGGTGCTCTGCCGCACGGTGGCGCGCGCGCCCTTGAGCTGGGCGGCGTTGAGGATCTGCATCAGCGAGCCGGCGAAGTAGGCCCCGGGAACGGCGTTGACGTAGTCCACGCGCCCGCTCTTGGGGCCGGTCCACGTCAGCGTGCAGGAGCCGTGGTCCCACGCCGTCTTGTAGGCCGAGGGCATGCTCTCGATGAGGCGCTTGGGCTCCTTGCCCACCAGCGACAGCAGCATCTTGCCAGTGGTGGACTCGAGGAAGCGGGGCGCGACGCGCATGCCCAGGTGCTGCATGGCCCCGTCGAAGCCGCCGTGCTTGTCGCTCAGCTCGCGCGCGGCGGCGTACGTCAGCTTGAGGAAGGTGCTGACGGGGTAGGAGAAGAAGGCGGTGAAGTTGCCGCTTCCGGCCGCGTCCACGCAGCGCTTGAGTGACTCCGCGTTCCCCTCGGTCCGCACCAGCTCCAGCGCGGAGCCGAAGAGGAATCCGCGCGTGGTGTCCTTGGGCCCCACCAGGGCCAGACGCTGCTCCAGCTGTTGTTGCGTTGCTGCGGACCCCTGCGACGACTGCGCCGTGCTCATGCGTGTGACCCCCGGGAGTGACGTCTACTCTACGACGGTTCACGGGGGTCTGTTCTAGAGGTCCAAGAATTCGAGCAGTGCCCCCAACTCCTTGTCCGACAAAGCTTCCTGGCTGTAGGGCGGCATATTTCCACCCACGCCGAAGAAGCGGCCGTGCCGCACCTTCTCGATGAAGACGAGCCCTGGGGGCACGCCGGGGAAGAGCGTGCCGTAGTCCCGGGAGACCTCGGGGAGGATGGAGGCGAGCTCGGTGAGGCGGCCCTTCCCGGTATGCGGCTCGCCGTGGCAGTCCTGGCACGCGGCCTCGTACACGCGCTCGCCCTCGCTGGCGCTGCCACGCGGCACGTCGGTGATGTCCTTGACGAGCGTGAAGGGCTGGGCGGGTGCCTGGGCGTCCGGGCTGATGCTCACGAGGTACTCGTAGAGGGCGCGGCTCCTGGGGTCCTCGGGCGTGAGCGGGGTGACGCCACGCATGAAGGCCGTGTAGCAGAAGTTCACCGCGTCCAGCAGGCGCGTCTCGTAACCGCCCCACCAGTGGGGACGGGACGCCACGTTGTGCAGCGACAGGCCCACGTATGTCTTTCCCGCGGGCGGCGTGGCCGTGGTGGCGTGGCACGTGGCGCACGAGAAACTGTTGTACTGGCTCTCCGACAGCGCCGCGTCGCGGAACAGTTCTTCGCCGTACTCCGCCGCGGGCGTGGGCCCACAGCCGGCCGCGAGCAGCACCGCTCCCAATCCCAACCACCTCATGGCTTCCTCCGCAGGATGCCCACCGAGTCCGGGTAGATGCCCACCTTCACCGTCTTCACCACCTCGCCGGCCTGCAGGTCCAGCACGTGCAGCGTGCCCGGGCCCCGGTGGTCGCCCTCGCACACCGCGAGCGCATGCCGGCCATCCGGCGTGAGCTCCACCTGGTGCACGTTGAGGCAGCCCGCGTCCGACAGGTGGATCTCCCCCTGGATGGCGGAGGTGGCCGTGTCGATGACGGCCACCGCGTCCACCGCCTGGTAGGGCAGGTAGAGCGTCTTGCCGTCCGGAGTGACGACGCCGAACATGGGCGCGCCGCGCAGCCCGTAGATGGAGCGCTCGGGCCTCACCGTGAGCGACTCGGGGTCGAGGTAGTGCACGATGCGGCTCTTGAGCGAGCTCACCCACAGCGCGCCATCCGTGGGAGACAGCGTGAGCGCATACGGCTCGTGCCTGGGCGCGAGGGCGGTGCCCGCGTTGGGCATCTTCACGCGGGTGACGGTGGGCGCCGGCGTGTCGAGCTGCACCACGGCCACCTCGTCCGAGATGCACGCGGCATAGGCGCGCGTCTCGTCGGGGGACAGGCGCACCGCGTGCGGCGCCGGGCACAGGGGCACCATCGCCTTGCGCGTCAGGGTGTCCGCGTCGAGGATGGCCAGGCGCGCGTCCATCTTGCTCTCATCGGTGGTGCCGCTGTTGGCTGCCTCCTGGATCTTCAACATGTCGAAGTGCGTCTGGTACAGCGTGCGGCCGTCCGCGCTGAGGATGAGGTCCCCCGGGTTGCGGTCCACGCGCACCGAGCCCACCAGGCGGTTGTCCTTCGCGTCCAGCTTGAGGGCGTAACCATCCGCGGTGCCGCTGCCGTGGTTGCCGTGCGGACCCGAGCCGGCGCCGGGCACGAAGTAGGAGAGGCCCACGTAGTAGTAGTCCCCGCGCGGGGAGAAGGCGGCGTGGTGCGGCCCCTCCAATTCCACGGGGTTGAGCCCCACCGGGATGCGCGCCAGCTCGCCCCAGTCCGGCGAGCCCATGCTGTCCAGGTCCAGCAGGCTCACGGTGTCATCGAGGCTGTTGGTGACGACGATGCGCCCGCCGCCCAGGCCGGGCAGCTCCGGCCCCGTGGGCCAGGCCGTGTCATGGGCGAAGTCGAGCTCCGGCGGCTCCGTGCCGGTGCACGCCCCGAGCGCGAGCGGGGCGAGCAGTGCGATCAGGTGCCGCCTCACGGCGCGCTCCGGCGGAAGGTGCGCGGCTCGGCGAGGCGGTAGGGGCCCTCGGTGACGCGGTTCTGCACGAGGTAGGCGCTCATCACCTGCACGGTGAGGTCCTTGCCCGCGTGCTTGCCCAGCGCTTCCCACGTAGCCGTGTCGAGCTGCCAGGACAGCTCCGAGGTCACCACCTGGGCCACGGGGCACTCGCCACCGGCGGAGATCTCCACCCAGTAGAGGTCTCCCGTGTACGGAGGCAGGTGCGCGTGGGCGGTGGGCAGGAGCAGGTCTCCCAGCCAGGCGCCGAAGGAGCGCGAGGGACGGGGCGCGGACTCGAGCGCGAGCATGCCCGGGCCGGGCCGCCGCAGCGAGGCGCGCAGGGGCGAGGTCCACTCCCAGGTGGGCGGGGTGGCATCGGCCGGGTACACCTCGCCCGGGGAGGGGGAGAGGAGGTTGACGGCGCGGGAGGCGTCGAGCGGCCGCTGCTTCACATCCACGAGGGCGCGCCAGGCCTCGTCGGTGGACTTGCCGGCGTAGAGGGGCTCTCCACAATCCGTGGCGGTGCCCTGCTCACAGGCGGACGTGGCGAGGGCGAGGGCGGCCACGCAGGCGGTGCTCAGGTGTTTGACGTTCATGGGTCAGTTCTCCGGGTTGCGCCGCCGCGGACGGCGGAAGAGCGAGAGCGCGAGCAGACAAGCCGCGGGCACCAGGCCGCTGGTGGACGAGCAGCCCTTCCTGGGCGGAGGCGGGGGCTCCGGCGGAGTGGGCTCGGAGATGCCACCATCTCCGGGGTTCGTGCCCGCGTCGGCGCCCGGCGAGCCACCGTCCGGCGTCCCGGCATCTCCCGTCTCCCCGGGCGTCAGGTTCGGGTCGGCCTCGATGGTGGGGGCGAACTGGGGCCAGTAGGGCCGGCAGATGTCATGCGTCGGAGTGCCGGCGGGGCACGCGGGGGGTTTGGTGTCGGGCAGGTTGAAGAGGGGCGTGTACGTCTGGCCCTCATCGGTGGTGGTGGCCAGGGCCCAGTCGTGCAGGCGCGAGGCACCGCAGACGTAGAGGACATCGCCCTCGCGCTGCGCGCAGGCATTGCCGTCGGGCAGGGGCAACTGGGTGGCGTAGGTCTCCCCGGCGCGGACGCGGAAGAGCCGCGTGTGCGTGGCGGCCCAGAGGGTGTTGCCGTCGGCGGAGACCTCGATGCCGATGAGGTACTCGCCGAGGCCGTCCTGGGCCTCACCCTCCGGGTGGAGCACGGAGGTGAAGGTGCGGCCCCCGTCCTTGCTCTCCAGCACGTACGTCCAGCCCTGCCAGGAGACGCGCGCCCAGAGCCGGTCCGGGTCGGTGTCGGACACCTTCATGACGAACAAGTCGTACGGGTAGGGGGGCGCCGGGTAGGCCGGGAAGGACTGGGCGATCTCCTCCCAGTGCGCGCCCTCGTCATCACTGCGGTAGATGCGCAGGCTGGTGGCGGTGCCACCGGAGACGTAGATGCGCCGCGAGTCCGAGGGCGCCACCTTGACGGCGGTGAAGACGACGGTGTCGCTCTGCAGGACGGGGGTGAACGTCTGGCCCCCATCGTCGCTGCGGTAGACGCCGTTGCGCGAGGCGCTGCGGCTCGTCGTCACCCACAGGCGCGAGGGATTGGACGGGGGCGAGGCGAGCCCGATGGGCCAGAGCCCCCGGGACTTGAAGTAGTCGTGCACCGACCAGGTGCAGCCGCCGTCCTGCGAGCGGATGAGGGCGGCGCCGGTGGCCGCGAGCAGGGTGCCATCGGGCTGCCACAGGAAGGTCTCCGGGCGCCACCCGCCGTAGTTCATGGCCTCGGGGCAGATCCAGCTCCAGCTCTTGCCACTGTCGCGGGAGATGACGGCACCGAAGGTGGCGCCGAGGAACATGTCCTCGGGATGGCCGCGGCGCACGGTGACACTGGTGGTGTCGGGGTAGCCCAGGTGCGCCAGGGCGGGAGGGGTGTGGAGCGCGAGCAGGACCAGCAGCCCCGCGCGGCGGAGTGAAGAGAGGAATGTCATGGGAGGCCCTCCGTGGGCGGAGCCCGCACGATGAACGGCAGGAGTGGAAGGGTATACCGGTGCCCGGTGAGAGGGGATGGATATGTGTCGGGTGGCTCGCTCGTTCACCGGGCGTGCGCGAGGGTGGGAGGGCCGTCCTCCGGGGGCGCGGTATCGTGGGCGCTCCGAGTCACGAAAGGAAACGCCGACATGAGATGGACGCGTCGCGCCTGTGCGGTCCTGGCCATTGGAGTCCTGCCGTTGTCCGCCTGCAACCGCGAGCCGCCGGAGGTGCCGGCCACCCACGATGTCCAGGGAGACTGGGTGGACACGGGCCGCTACGCGGCGTGCACGGTGCGCCCCACCACGGAGGCCACCTGCGGAGCGCTGGAGGGCTTCGATGTCTCCCGGTGTGACACGGGCTCGCTGGCCGGCATTCCGGGGGACGGCATCTACACGATGCTGTACCGGCTCGACGCCGAGTCTCCTGGCATCGGCGCGGGCTCCTTCCGTGTGTCGGCGGATGGGAGCCTGGACTCGTTCCGGGGAGTGAAGCCGGCGCAGCGGCAGGTGGACGCGGACACCTTCTTCCTGTCGAGCACGCGCACGCAGGGGACCTCGACCACGCTGCGCAACTCGGTGGTGGGGTGCCGGGCCGAGGGCAACCGGCTGTACGGCTGCTACGTGAACTGCCGCGACGGGAGTATCTCCGGTGCGGGCACCTTCGTGGCGGAGCGCTGGGCGCGGCGCGCGGGCGAGGCGGAGGCCTCGGGGCTGAGGCTCGTCTCCGAGTCGTTCGTGGAGGGGGGCCTGCCAGTGGACGTCTACGTCACGCAGGGCCATGCGTACGTGGTGTCCATCCCGGATGGGACCGAGCCCGGAGGGCTCACGGTGTACGACGTGAGCAACCCGGAGGCGCCGGTGTTCAAGAAGTGGATCAGCCAGCCGAACGACAACTATTGGAACGGGGTATGGGCGAAGGGGAACGCGCTGTACGTGGCGAGCGCGAGCACGGGCGTGGTGGTGTTCGACATCACGAATCCGGCGAGTCCGCAGCTGGTGAAGAGCGTGTCATCGGGACAGGGGGGGCGGGTGGACGTGCACACGGTGTTCGTGGAGGGGGAGCGGCTGTACGCGATGTCACCGGGCCCCTCGCCGCGGACGTTCATCTACGACATCCAGAAGCCCACGGAGCCGAGGCGGCTCGGTGATTACGGGGAGGTGGGAGCGGGCTCGAATCCCCAGGTGGGCTACCCGCATGACGCGCTGGCCTTCGAGGGGATGCTGTACATCAACCACTGGTCGGGCGGGTACGTGATGGTGGACGTGAGCGACCCGGCGAATCCGAGGAAGGTGGGGGCGTACACGTACCCGTACGCGACGAGCCACGCGAACGCGGTGGGGAAGTTCGGAGACAGGCGCATCGCGTTCGAGGGAGGGGAGAACTGGGGAGCGCACCTGCGGGTGCTGGACGTGACGGACCCCGCGCAGCCGAAGCGGGTGGGCGAGTACAAGCGGGAGGAGAACGCGTCCATCCACAACATGGTGCTGAAGGGCGAGCGGCTCTACATCGCGTACTACCATCACGGGGTGAGGGTGCTGGACGTCTCGGAGCCGGAGAGCCCGAGGGAGGTGGCGTACTACAACACGTACCGCGAGACGGATCCGGGCCGGGGGGAGAGCTTCTACGAGGGGGCGATCGGCATGAGGGTACCGGGAGACGGGTACGTGTACGTCATCGACACATCGAGGGGACTGCTCATCTTCCCGGAGCCCTGATGCGCAACCACCCCTCTCCCTCCGGGAGAGGGACGGGGTGAGGGTATCGAGCATCCCTCTGTCAGTCCTGAGTCAGCGGCCTGGGAGGAACACCGCTCAGACGTGGAACCAGCGACTCCGTGGTCTCATCGAGAAACGGGGTCAACCCACTGTGCGTGCCGCGAGCGCGCAGGAGCACGAGGGGAGCCTCGGTCCAGCAGCGAACTTCCCGCTCCCTCTCACCGGCTGTGAGGACTTCGAGCACGCGCTTGGGGCTGCGTTTGGCCTGCTCCTTCTTCGCATCGAGCCGGTGGGCCTCCTCACAGGGGTTGAACCCAAGCTCCTGGCGCATGGCGGCGAGGCGGGCCCGTTCGGCCTCCGTTTCGGGCTCGAATCCGGCGAGCACCCAGGCCTCACGCATCGGGTCGGGGCTTCCGAGGACGAGCTCGAAGGAGACAAGGGGCCGGGCCTCGGTACGGGCCTGGTGCAGACCCGTGCGTCTGGCGGTTCCCTGGTCATCCATGTCCCAGACGAGGATGACCGCGTCGATTTCCGTGCCGCTCAGTGCGAGCTCGCGGGCCACGAGGAAGGCGGTGCGCCCCATGAGGGCACCAGCTTCTCCCGGCCGTCCCGCGAAGTGCCCCTGAGGCACACGGAGCTTGAGACGGCTCGCGTAGGCCGACAGCTTGTGAAGGTCGAAATGGTTCCGGCCCTCTCCATCGGGTACCCAATCGCGGAAGCCCTTCCGAGCGTCTTCGGAAGGGCCCTCGAGCAGCTCCCGGACCCAATCGGGACCTCGTTCCCGGAGGACACGATCGACCAGCCCCTGGATGGTCTCGAGGTCGGCGGGGGACTCACAGAAGACGAGGAGCTTCGCCATCTCACTTCTCCCCTACGACCCAACGCCACTCCGGGTCGAGGCTCCAGAGCTGGCCCGTGGTGAGGGCACCGCGCATCTTCTCCGCCTGGGGATGCTCCGAGAGGCTTCGGCATGCGACCGAACCATCCTTGCGTGGAGCGAACACACGGACATCGGAGGGCTCGAGCGCGTCGAGGATGTAGGGCGAATGCGTGGTGGCGACGAGCTGGACCTCCGGGAAGCCCTCGAGGAGGCGCTTCAACTCGCCCATCAGCTCCATCTGGGCCTGGGGATGGAGGGATTGATCGATGTCATCGAGCAGCAGGATGCGCGGACGGTTCGGGCTGCAGAGCGCGGTCAGCAGCGCGAGGGTGATGAGCGTGCCCTCACTGGCACCATGGGCCGGGACGTCGAGGGCATCCTTGAAGTCGATGAAGACCTTGTTGCCGATTCGCGGCTCGCCCTGATTCGGCGACTGGGACATCTTGACCCGTCGGACGCGAATCCGCTGGATGCTCGGGACGATCCTGCGCAGCTCCGACTCGATCTGCTCGAAGGCTTCCTCCCGCTCGAGCTTCAGGGCCGCGAGGGCAACCGCTGTGTTGCTCCCATCCGCGTCCACAGCGGGGTTCTCCTCGGAACTGTAGGCAGTGGCGGAGATCCGGTGGGCATCGAAATGGTAGAGCACCGCTGGGCCGACGAGCGATGCGAACCGTCGTTGCGGTGGGAGGGAGACCGTGTCCAACTGACCGCTGAGTCCGCCATGCGACCAGTCGACCCGGATGGCCTGGTCTTTGCCAGGATCGGGTGGAGAGAATTGGATGGCGAGCTTCCATGGAAGCGCATCATCCGTTCCCTCCGCGGCGAGGGTGATGGGCTGCTGTTCCGACCGGCGCAGGAGATCCTGGGGGCTCATCTCGTCCTGAAGGACCACGGCGGGCTGCTCGTTCATCAGCCTGTCCATCAAGTCGAGTGCCTGGAGCACGCTGGTCTTTCCGGTGCCATTCGGGCCAACGAGCACGGTCAGGCGACCCAGGGGGACGGTGGTGTCGCGGTGGCCCTTGAAGTTCCGGAGTTGAATGGACGTGATCATCCAGGGGGTTCCTTCAGCCGTTCCTGGCGGGGCACCCTAGCAAGGTCGCGCGCACTGCGGGTGGTGGACATAGGCCTCATGAGGCATACGCTCGAAGTTCCTGAAACGGAGGCAGCCAGATGAGCCCGATCGCTTTTTCCCGACCCCGAGCCGTGAGCACCCTCTTCGCCGCGGTGCTCCTATCCGCCGTGGCCTGCGCGCACCGGCCGGAGCCGAGCGAAGCACCCGCGCACACGAAACACGCGCACGGAGCGCACCACGGGGGGATGCCGCACCGCTTCGAGAACGCGGAGGAGTGGGCGAAGCGTTTCGAGGAGCCGGAGCGGGACGCGTGGCAGAAACCGGACGAGGTGGTGACGGCCCTGTCCCTGCCGGCGGACGCGAAGGTGGCGGACATCGGAGCGGGGACGGGCTACTTCGCGGTGAGGCTGGCGCGGGCGGTGCCCCAGGGGCGTGTGTACGGCGTGGACATCGAGCCGGACATGGTGCGCTACATGAGCGAGCGCGCGAAGCGCGAGAACCTGGGCAACCTGGAAGCGGTGCTGGGCGAGCCGGGGGACGCGAAGCTGCCGGAGCCGGTGGACGTGGCGCTCATCGTGGACACGTACCACCACATTGGCGATCGGGTGGCTTACCTGAAGCGGCTGGGTGAGAAGCTGAGGCCCGGGGGGCGGGTGGTCATCATCGACTTCCGCATGGAGTCGCCGAAGGGGCCGCCCCGGGAGCACAAGCTGTCCCCCGAGCAGGTGCGCGGGGAACTGGAGGCGGCGGGCTACCGGCAGACCCAGGCGCACGACTTCCTGCCGGACCAGTACTTCCTGGTGTTCCAGCGCGGGTGAGCCGTCACGCCGCTCACAGCCGCTTCGCGGTGATGACGATGTAGCCCATGCAGCGCATCGCGGTCTCCGTGATGCGCGCCCATTGCTCCTGGATGGCCGCGAGGAACTCGTCGCTGTACGCCCGCCGCACCTCCTCCTCCTTCTCCCGGATGGCGGCGGACACCGCACCGAACGTCGCCATGACGTTCTGGGTGATGTCCAGCACCTGCTCGACCTCGTAGCCCGTGTCGCGGATGAGATACGGGTAGTCCTCGGGGCTGATGAAGCTCCGGGTGACGAACGCGTTCTGCAGGAACGTCTGATCCTCCGGCGAGGCCTTCTCCGCGACGACGATGTCCGCGATGAGCAGCCGTCCGCCGGGGTGCAGCACGCGCGCCACCTCGCGCAGCACCGCGGCCCGGTCGGGCATGTGGAAGATCGACTCGAGCGCCCACGCCGCATCGAACGACCCGGCCTGGAACGGCAGCGCCATGGCGTTGCCGCAGAGGAACGACGTCTGCCCGCTCGTGCCATGGAGGCTCGCCCACCGCTCGGCCTGCGCGGCCTGCCGGGGGCTGATGGTGATGCCCTCCACCATGCATCCGCTGCTCTGAGCCAGCCGCGTCGCCGGCTCCCCGAGCCCACAGCCGATGTCCAGCACCCGGTGGCCCTTCTGCGCCCCGAGCTGTTGGATCATCAGGTCCGTGAAGCGCTGCTGCGCCTCGCCGAATGTGCCGCCGGATCCACCCGAGGGCCAATAGCCCAGGTGCAGGCTCCTGCTGCCGATGATCTCGTAGAACGGCGTGATGTAGTCGTAGTGCCGCGCTACGGCTTCCGGTGTTGTCTTGCTTGCCGCGGTCATGGTGCCCGACAGCATACGCTCCAACGCCCGTGCGGGTCGCGGGGCTCGCGTCGTATCACCCACCTCGCACCCCGATGCTCGCCGCCGGAGCACCGTTGCGAAGCTATCAGTTCCCTCAACCCACCCTCGACACAGCCTGGAGCATCCTGGAAGAGCGGCTCTCCTCGCAGCCTCCCCCGCTCCAACAGCCACCGCACCTTGCTGCTCGCCCGCGCGGCTTCACGCGCGGTGAGCCCCTGGAGCGCGCGCGCCGCACCGTGCGTGCGGCGCTCATGGGGGGGGAGGGGGCTCGCAATCTCTTACATCGAGATGGGATGGGCTCGCAGCCAGTCCTGGGCGCGGCGGATCCGCTCGGCCGCCGCGGGCAGGTTCATCTCCCCCAGCAGCTTCCGGTAGGGCTCCAGGTCCTCCGCCGTCCACTGCGTCTTCGCCTCCAGGTCCGCCCTCACCACCTGCTCCTCCGCCGAGCGCGCCTGCGGCTCGCTGTACGACGTGAGGATCGCCGCCAGTATCATCCGCACCGGCTCCGCCTCGAAGGCCACCGCCGCGTCCGAGAAGAAGGCCCGCGTCGTCTCGTTCAGCGCCGTGTCCTTCGCCTGCGCCCGCATCCGCTCCAACATCCCCGGCAGCATCTCCCGGTCCGAGTCCAGCGCCGCCCTCACCGCGCCCAGGAAACCGGACACCGCCGCGCTCCGGGCCTTCGCGTCCATGCCCGGCACCTTCAGCGCGTTCAGCGGCTCCCACAGCACGCTGGTGAGCCACACCTGCTCCTCGGGTGTGAAGACGGACGGCGTCATGCTCTGGCGCAGCGCCGCCTCCACCCGCCCCGAGCGATCCTTCGCCTCCTGCGTGATGCGCGCCGCCAGCTCCGGATCCGACTCCACGTACTTCACCAGCGGCTCCATCTCCCCCTCGCCCGCCTTGCGCAGCACGTCGCGCGCCTCGTCCGAGAGGTCCGCGTGCTCGGCGAGCGTCTCCAGCTTCGACGCCAGCTCCTGGCCGTGCCGGGCGCCCCACTCGCGGAACTGCACGCCGAACACCACGTCCAGCACCGGCCGGTCCTCCGGCTGGAAGTTGCCCGTCTTCGGCGTGGTGGACAGCAGCGCCCCCAGGCACAGCGCCTGCCGGTCCTCCGCGCTCAGGCCCGCCGTCGTGGCCCGTACCAGCAGCGTGGTCCTCAGCTTCTCCAGGAAGGCCCGCGTCCCCAGCTCGCGCACCGTGCCCAGCCGCAGCGTGTTGCGCGCCTGCGCCGGGTCCCTCGCCACGGCGTCCTCCAGCCGCTCCAGCTCCCGCGTCACGTGCTTGTCGAAGGCCGCCGCATCGAAGCGCAGGCCCGGGCCCGGACCCCACTGCGTCAGCAATTCGCCCAGGTGGTCCAACGTCTCGGACACGCGCGACATGTCGCCGCTCCCGAGCATGTCCATCGCCGCCTGCAGATCCTGGGCGAGCGGGTGCTCGGCGGGCTTGGGCGCGGCGGCCGCTTCCTTCGCCCGATCCTCGGCGGCATGGCAGCCCTTGTACTTCTTGCCACTTCCGCAGGGGCAGGGGTCGTTGCGTCCGGGCTTCTGGCGGCTCATGTCCTCACACCTCTCGAAGGAGAAACGACGGGGCCCGGCACACGGTAGTGCCGGGCCCCCTCTTCACCCAGGTGTGCTCCCTAGCAGGGCGAGCGCGTCAGGGCGAGTAACCAAGCGTCAGGCCAATCACGTGGGCCGAGCCCTTGTAGGTGCCCGGCAGCGGCGGGAAGGTGCTCTCGTTCTCCATGAGGGAGATGAACTGGTAGCCCGCGTCCACCCGGAAGGCGGAGAAGGCATAGCCGGCGCCCAGCGACACGCGGATGCGGTCCGCGTCCGGCAGGTCCGGCGCGAGCGTCTCCGCGGGCGAGGGTGTCGGGTCGTAGACGAAGCCCGCGCGCACCGCCAGCGCGTCCGTCACCATGTACTCGCCGCCCACGTGGACGTTCCACCGGTCCTCCCAGTTCTTCACGGAGGGCTGGTTGAAGGCGGGGGTGCTCTGGAACTCGAAGAGGATCTGCCGGACGCTGGACCACTTCACCCAGTTGACGTCGGCGGCCAGCAGCAGCTTCTGCATCGGCGTGAAGGCCAGGCCCAGCCCCAGCGAGGCGGGCGTCTCCAGGGCCACCCGGACGGGCTGGTCCGGGAACGCCGGGGCCACTGGCTCCGGGAAGCCCGAGAAGTCCGCGTCGCCCTCGTTGAACAGCAGCACACGGCTGCGGAAGTGCGCGCCGAGCGTCAGCATCCCCGGCAGCAGGTCCGCCTGGACGCCCGCGTTGTAGCCGAAGCCCCACGAACTCGTGGACAGCGACAGCTCGCCCGTGGCTCCGGCGGCCGGAGACGGCGGGGGCACCACGATCTGCCGGCGGACATCGAGCGTGCCATACACCGCCTGGAAGCCCACGCCCAACCGCAACCAGCTCAGCGGCGCATACGCCACCGTGGGGTTGATGTCGAAGGTGGCCACCTGCGACTCGCGGGCGATCTGCCGCCCCACGAAGTCGTCCGGCCACTTGCTGTTGGCGCCAAAGGGCGTGAAGACACCCACGCCCGCGGCGAGCTGGTGGGTGATTTTGTAGGCGAAGTAGCCGTGCGGCGGAGGCGACACCGGATTCTGCGTCTGCTCGACGCCCGTCGCCGTGGGCGTGAAGCCCAGGTGGGCGAGGATGAGCGAGTCGCCGAGCTGGAGGTCCAGCTTGTTCACCCCGAGGATGCCCGCCGGGTTGTAGTAGATGGACGAGCCATCCCGCATGCTCGCCACGCCCGTCGAGCCCATGCCGGTGGCCCGGGCGCCCTGGGTGTCGATGGCGATGCCGGCTGCCTGGCTGGCCCCCGCGGCGAGCAGGGTCACGACCGTGAGTGTCTTCTTCATACGCGAGTCCTTCTTCGCGACGACCGACTGCGTTTGCCTTTGGTGAGGTAAGGTTGAGTCGTACCCGGAGTGTGGCATCCCCTCCTCGCGGGCAGGTGCGCGTGCGCTCCCGGACAGAGGGGGGTGGGGGCTCGGCGCTTCGCGTCGGGTGGAAGACGGACGATGCCGGGGGGGCGGTTCCCGGATATAGGTTGGGCCCATGAAACGACTGCTCAGTGCGATGACCCTCATGGCGGCCGTGGGCGTGGCGCAGGCCCAGGCGCAGCAGCACCCCCCGGCGGCTCCTTCGGAGCAGCAGGCTCCCCAGGGCGCTCCCGAGGCGGGCGGCCTCACGTGGACGTCTCCCGCGGGTTGGGAGACGCAGGGCGCCCGGCCCATGCGCGTGGCCACCTACCGCATCGCTCCCGCCAAGGGCGACACCGACGCCGCCGAGCTGGCCATCTTCTACTTCGGCGCCGGCCAGGGCGGCGCGGTGGACGCCAACGTGAAGCGCTGGCTGGGCCAGTTCCAGAAGGCGGATGGCACCCCCATCACCGAGAAGGACGCGCGCTCCAAGAAGGAGACCGTCAACGGCCTCGCCATCACCACGCTGGACGTCAAGGGCACCTATACCGGTGGCGGCCCCATGATGGGCCCCTCCACGCCCAAGCCCGGCTACCGGCTGCTGGGCGCCATCGCCGAGGGCCCCGAGGGCCCGCTCTTCTTCAAGCTCACCGGCCCCGAGCGCACCGTGGCCAGCGCCGAGAAGGGCTTCCGCAAGCTGCTCGAGTCGGTGAAGAAGAAGTAGGAAGAAGTTTTCCCACCGCGTCCATCCGGAGACACCCTGGAACGTCGGGCGTGCGACGCACGTCTGGCTCGGGTGTTCCGGGATTCAACAGGCAACGGCGTTCCCTCTGCACGGCGCTCGCGGCGGACACACGTTGGCGGTGAGCCGGGACGTGTGCACTCCGACCCATCACCTTGATCCCCACGAGTGACCACGTCACCAGGGCTCCTCCTCCCTGGGTAGGGGAGGTGCACCCTCATCCCCCTTGCTTCGGATGGAATCATGCGAAGTCGCTTCCTGACCCTGATGATGGTGGCCGCGCTCTCGTCCGCGTGCGGCCAGCAGCGGCAAACCCCCGCCACCGAGGAGGTGGACGAGCAGCAGCTCGCGGAGGACTCGCGCGAGATGGCCCGGCGCTATTCGCAATGGCAGGCGTCCCTGCGCGCACAGGCGATCAAGACCGGGGACAACGAGAAGATGCCCCTGGACCTGAGCGACGAGGTGCACTACCGCTTCGTGATGAACCGGCTCAAGGCCTCGGGGCTCTCGGCGCTGAACGCGCCCCTGCTCTTCCTGCGCCTGGACGAGCTCCACCGCCGGCTGCCCCTGCCCGAGCGGCCGATGGAGGCTCCGGTGGTGGGCATGACGGCCACGGCGGACGGCATGGCGTGTGGACACATGATTCCGCTCGGCCTCAGCGGGAGTGACACCGCCTATGCCCGCTTCAACGGCACGGGCCTCACCTCGTGCTTCGGCGGCTCGGACTACGGCTACGTGGACCTCACGGCCTTCGTCACGGACGAGGACCAGACGTCCTTCCAGTTCCTCGCCAGCGAGTCCCACGAGGAGTACGCGGGCAAGGTGCTGGAGACGCCGCCGCTCGAGCTCGCCGTGCCGAGGCAGGACGACAAGCAGCTGCTGGTGGACTCGCTGGCCATGGCCTTCAACGAGACGACGGGCGAGGAGCAGCTCACCTATACGTCGGTGTCGGCCACGCTGCACCCGGTGCCGGGGCTGGGCGAGGGCGACATCGTCCTCGAGCACCCGAAGGATCTGCTCAAGGACACGCCCGAGAAGCACATCCGCGTGTGCCTGGAGCGCGGGGCGCTCGGCGGCTACCTGGATTGTGATTACGGGCTGGTGCGCCAGGAGGCGGACGGGACGTGGACGCCCTTCCCGGCCTCGGGGGCCACGGGCATCGCCGGCGTGGATGTGGCCGCCACGCGGGACTCCGGGACCGCGACCGGCGTCCCCACGTGGATTCCCAACCCGGGCGCGTACTTCGAGGCCCCGGTGAAGCCCGTGGACCCGGCGCGCTTCCAGCTGCCCATGCGGGGCCACTTCATGCCCCACGTCCTGGAGGAGTGCCAGGTGACGAAGGTGACCAGCAAGGTGGCGGCCATCCTGGTGGACGCCGGTGGCTGGTGTGAGGCGGGCACGGCGGCCGGCACCGTGGTGGGCAAGGGCGAGCTGCCCTGGAAGGTGGCCGCCCCCAGTGCGTCCGGGGCATACCCCTTCGACGGCATCGTGGATTTCGGTACGGGCAACTGCCTGATGCACGCGCAGAACGTGCGGCTGGAGATGTGGGTCTACACCGAGGGCACGTGCCCGGACCCATACGGTGGCGAGCCGGAGCCCTTCCGCTGCCCCTCGAAGAAGGTGGTGAGCCCCGTGGACTACAAGCGCGGGTGCCTGGCGGAGGGGACGCGGGTGACGCGGGCGGATGGCCGGAGCGTCCGGGTGGAGCAGGTGAAGGTGGGGGAGAAGCTGCTGACGCAGGGCACGGGGCGGGCGCTGACGGTGACGTCCGTGACGCGCGGTGGGGAGAGCCAGCCGCTGGTGAAGCTGCGCGACGAGCAGGGGCGTGAGGTGCGGGTGACGCAGACGCACCCCCTGGTGACGGCGGCGCGCGGCGTGGTGCAGGCGAGCGAGCTGAAGGTGGGGGACGCGGTGCTGACGCGCACCGGGGCCCGGAAGCTGGTGGCGGTGGAGCGCGTCCCCTACGCGGGAGCCGTCTACAACTTCGCGCTGGGCACGCCGGAGGAGCTGGCCGGGCTGGGGCCCGAGGCGAGCACGCTGTACGCTGGCGGCTTCCTGGTGGGTGACAGCCAGCTGCAGGAGTCGCTGGAGAAGGCCCGGCGCGTGGATGCCCGGGCGCTGCTGACGCGGCTGAACGGCGCCTGGCACGAGGACTTCCGGCTGTCCCAGGCCCGGAAGCTGGCGCGCGCGCGCCGGTAGCCCACGCCCAGAAGCTCGAGGTCCCCGAGGGGCCGTCCCGGACATACAGGGGCGGCCCTTCTGCTTTTCCCACGGGCCCGCCAGCTGCCCCGCGGCCCTGGGTGCGATCACACCTCCCCACACCTTTCTACAGGCCAGAAGGTAAGGAAAAGCTTTTCCCCCTCCTTTCTACAGACATGGGTATGGGAAAGGATTTGCCCAATCCTTTCTACAGCTTTCTACGCCAGCGCCATGAAAGGCTTTCAGCTTTTTCCCTCTCATCCGGGGGGGAGGCGGGCGAGGGCATCCGCTCGGCTGGCCGTGAGTCCTTCCCGGCGGGGACCGGGCATTGTCCGGTGTTCGCGGGTTTTCCTTGAAGTGTGTCTGTGTTTGGACAGGGAAGGAAAATCCTTTCCCAGACCGTCTTCCCATTGCGCGAGGCATCCCCAGTTTCCCGCCGTCTCCAGCCCCTGTGAGGTCAAACCCCATGAAACTGTCTTTGAATGCGCCGTCCCGGATGCTTCCGCGCCTCGCCCCGGTCATGTTGGGCCTGGCCCTGCTCGGCGCTGGCTGCGCCCAGCAGAAGGCGCCCGCGCAGCAGGTCGACGAGAAGGCCCTCGCGGCCGACTCGCTCTACATGGCGCGGCTCTACGCCGGCTGGGAGCAGCAGCTGGAGGCGCAGGGGCACTCGCGCGGCGGCCGGAGCTCGCAGATGGCGCTGGACCTCGCGGATGACACGCAGTACCGCTTCGTGAAGAACCGCCTGCTGGCCGCGGGCAACACGCCGGAGAACTCGCCGCGGCTCTTCGGCAAGCTGGAGACGCTGCGCAAGGAGAAGAAGACCGGCACCCCGGGCCCGAAGGCCCGCAAGGACCGGCTCACCTCGGCCGCCACCGGCGAGGCCCCGGAGAACTCGCGGTGTGGCCACCTGCTGCCGCTCGCCGACGTGGCCAGCCCCGACAACACGGTGGCGAAGTTCCAGGCCTCCGGCCTCGTCACCTGCTTCAACGGCTCCGACTACGCCTACGCCGACGTCACCGCCTTCGCCGCCAACCGTGAGCGCACGCAGTTCCGCGTGCTCGGCACCGAGTCCCTCGAGGAGTACGCCAGCGCCGTCCTCGAGACGCCGCCGCTCCCGCTCTCGCTGAAGGTGAACCTGGAGGAGGAGCTCTTCGTCGACTCGGTGGCCATCGCCTTCGACGAGGAGACGGGCGAGCAGCACCTGTCCTATGCGGTGGCCGAGTCGTCCCTGGTGGCCCTGGGCATGCACGACATCAACCTCATCACCGTCCAGCACCCCAAGGAGCTGATCGGCAAGATGCACAGCGACAATCCGATCCGGACCTGCCTGGAGCGTGGTGCCGTCTCCGGCTTCCTGGATTGTGATTACGCCTCGGGCAGCAAGGATCCCGTCACGGGCATCTTCAAGCCCTTCGCCAAGCCCTTCACGGGCGTGGGCGCGGCGGACCCCGAGGCGAGCCACTCCGTGTGGGTCCCCGCCGCCGGGGCCTACTGGGCGCCCGCGAGTGGAACCTATGAGCCCAGCCACCTCTACCTGCCCATGCGTGGCTGGTACCAGGTGACCCTGCCGTCGGACTGCACCTTGAATGAGATGCTCAGTGAGGCGACCGTCGTGCTGATGGAGCGTGGCGGCCGTTGCTCCGCGGGCACCATGCCCGGCAACAGCGTCCTCAAGGGGAGTCTGCCCTTCAAGACGCCGTTCCTCGACGAGTATGACCGCACGAAGCTCAACGTCCCCTTCGATGGGCTGGTGGACTTCGGCAAGGACTGCCTGGACATGTACCAGAACGTGCGCCTGATGATGCGCGCCACGCTGAAGGCCACCTGCGTGGACTACGCGGGCAACAGCCGGCCCTACACCCGCTCGCGCTACCAGGACATCCTCAACCTCGACTGGCGCAATGCCTGCCTCGCCGAGGGCACGCGCGTGACGAAGGCCGATGGCTCGCAGGTGCCGGTGGAGCAGGTGAAGGTGGGGGATAGGTTGCTGGCCAATGGTCAGGGCCAGGCCCTCACTGTGACGACCGTGTCCCGTGGCGGCGAGCGCAAGCCGCTCGTGAAGCTGCGCGATGCCCTGGGCGGCGAGGTGATGGTCACCCAGACGCACCCCATGGTGACGGCCACCCGCGGCGTGGTGCAGGCCGGCGAGCTGAAGGCCGGTGACTCCCTGCGGACCCGCACCGGTGCGACGAAGCTCGTGGGCGTCGAGCGCGTGCCCTTCTCCGGTGACGTGTTCAACTTCGCCCTCGGCACTCCGGAGGAGCTCGCCGTGGCCACGCCCGGGACGAACACGATGTACGCCAACGGCTACCTCGTGGGTGACAGCCAGATGCAGCTCACCCTGGAGAAGCAGCGCTCCAGCGACTCCCGCGAGGTGCTCGCCCGCCTCAACGGCGCCTGGCACGAGGACTTCCGCCTGCACCAGGCTCGCATCCAGAGCGCTCGCCGCTAATCCCCTTCACGTATGTCCGTGAAGGAGTGCCCGTGGGCCAGGCGCTGACAATGTGCCCATTTCCCCTCGCCCTCCGGGAGAGGGGATATGCCCCAGGGCCGTCCGGAGTTGCCGGGCGGCCCTCTGCTTCATCAGAAGGGCAGCCAGCTCGGCTTCACGCTCCGGGGGTTCGTGAGGGTGTAGGCGAGCTGGCTCCGCAGGTCTCCGAAGGCCATGGTGTCAGGGGGGCGCCGGGGAGCACGGCAAGGCGCTTGCTACAGCCGGAGAGAGCCCGAAGGGGCTTCTTCACTGGAGGTGGTCGTGACGCGCCGCACTGTCGAGCCCCAAGTCGTTGCAATGCCTGACATCATCCTCTATCCCCGCGACACGGTGATGCGCGCGCTCGAAGTGATGCACCGTTACGGCGTGCACCTGTTGCCAGTGGTGGATGAACGACACGGCGAAATCCTCGGCCACGTCTCCGAGGAGGAGCTGCACCGCATCTGGTCCACGCTCCCGCTGGCCCGCATGACTGAAATTCTGACTGCCCGCGCCACCCTCGCTTCGGAAGGAAGTGCAGGCGACCGTCCGCGCGTGGTGCTCGTGCCGGGCGGGCAGGGCGTTCGCTCCACCTGGTTGCACTAACGCGCGTCCGCCACCCGACGGATGGCGGCGATGATCTCCTCGGGCACCTCTTCCTGGAGGAAGTGGCCCGCGGGCGTCTCGGTGACACGGGCGCGCGGGAACACCTCGCGGTGACGCCGCAGTGCCCGGCCGAGGATGGGGTCCTTCACTCCCCACACCAGCTCCACCGGTCCCTGGAAGGAGCGCGCCCAGGCGTCTCCCTCGGTGAGCTCCGCCACCGTGGGGTGGTGCGGGCCGTTGGGCACCATGCGCGCCAGGGCCAGGGGTGCCGCGCGGTCCGCCACCCTCCTCAAGGGCCACGCATAGGCCCTCGCCACGTCTCCCGAGATGGAGGACGGGTCCCCTTGCGTGCGTCCCAGCACGGGCACCGGGAAGTTGAACAGCCGGAAGGCCACGTCGCTGACGACGGGCATCTGCGAGAAGCGGTGGAAGGCCGTGGTGCGGAAGCGCTCGGGCTTGAGGAGCGCGGTGTTCATCACCACCAGCCCCGTCACCCGGCCGCCCGCTCGCGCCGCCATCCACGCGCCGATGGGGCCTCCCCAGTCCTGCACCACCAGCACCACGTCCTTCAACTCCAGTCCCTGGACGAGCTCCAGCAGGGCCTCGCCATGGCGCCGCAGCGTGTGCGCGGACACCTCCCGGGGCTTGTCGCTCAGCCCGAGCCCGATGAGGTCCGGCGCCACCACCCGGTACGGCGCTCCCGCCAGCCCCGCCATCACCTTGCGATAGAGGAAGGACCAGGTCGGGTTGCCGTGCAGCAGCAGGACGGGGCGCCCCTCCCCCTCGTCCACGTAATGCATCCGCCCGAAGACAGTCGGGGCGAAGCGCGGGCGGTACGGGAAGAGCCGGGTGATGAAGGTGGGAAGTTCGATCATGGGCGCAAAGGCGTAGCACTTGCGTGCATGGTCAACATCAGCGGTGTGCCCAATGCCGACTTCCCAACGGGCTGCCCCCGGGGGCGCGGCCAGATCGCTCCACGCTTGCCAGGGTGTAGGGGGTCGCCCCCACGCCAACCGGTGGGGGCCGGAGGAGGCGTGGCATGAAGGCTGTGGCGATCATCCTCGCTGCGGGGGAGGCCAGGAAGATGGGCTACTCCAAGGCACTCATCGAGCACGAGGGGGGCAAGAGCTTCCTGCAGTCGCTCGCATCGACGTTTGGCAAGGCCGGCTGCTCGGTCATGGGCGTCATCGGCAAGGAGGCCGATGCCGTGCGTGACCAGCACCCGGCCATCCACCTGGTGGAGAACGAGCGGTGGCAGGACGGCCAGCTCAGCTCGGTGAAGGCCGGGCTGGAGGCGGCCTTCGAGGACGGGGCGGACATCATTCTCCTGCAGCCGGTGGACATGCCCGCGCTGCGTGCTTCCACGCTCAAGTCGCTCATCAAGGCGATGGGGGACTCGGTGGAGGCCATCCGCCCCGAGTTCGAGGGGGCCTCGGGCTTCCCCATCATCCTCTCGCGCGGCGCCGCCGAGCGGCTGCGGGACAGGGACTCCACCGAGACGCAGCTGGAGGTGGCGGTGCGCGGCCTGCAGGTGCGCCGCATTCCGGTGAAGGACCCGGGCGTCGTCGTCAACATCAACACCCCGGAGACGTACGAGCGGCTGTTCGGCTCGGCGCCGAAGCTGGCGCCTCCGCCCAAGCGCCGGGGCAAGAAGTCCGAGTCCACGGGCACCCCGGTGTCCACGGGCGCGTCGGCTCCCCTGGAGGCTTCCTCCGAGGGGATTTCCGGAACGTGAGCCCGGCGCGGCGTGCCCGGACCCGGCTGGCGGGTCCGGGGCACGTTGCTAGAAGTACAGGCCGACGCCCGCGTAGGGGCCGCTGAAGGAGTCGCGGTGCACCACGCCGTCGACCAGGCCGCGGTCATCGAGCATCAGCACCCGCCAGCCGGCGCGCAGGTTGATGGCGCTGAGGTGCAGGGCCAGGCCCGCCTGGGCGTCCAGCTGCAGGTGTGGCGCCGGGACGATCTGCGCGCGGGTCTCCAGGTCCAGGGAGCCCAGGAGGCAGCGCTCGAAGGACAGGGCGAGGCTGGGGCCCGTGAAGGTGGCGTCCGGCGCCTTCGCCGAGGCGAACCCGCCCTCCAGGCGCAGCCGCGTCTGGTCATCGGCGTACACCGCGAGCGTCAGGTGCAGGGAGAAGAGGTCGATCTTGTCCTCGCCCGCCGTGCCGTCGTCCGTGGGCAGCCGCATGCCCGTGCCCGCCAGGGCCACGCCGAAGCGCTCGCCCTCGATGCCCGCGTTGAGCCCCACCGCCGAGCCCTCTCCCAGCGCGAGCCCTTCCGCGTTCACCCGGAACATCAGCGTGTTGCGGTTGCGCACCTCCGACGTCTGAATCCGCTGCTGGACCACCGGCTCCTGCCCGTAGGCGTACATCGGCTGCTCGCCGGGGGCGGGCTGCGCCTGGGGGACCTCGGCGGGGGCGGTCTCGTAGGTGGTGGTCGCCTCCTGGTAGTGCGAGGCGAGTTCCGCGACATCCGCGGCGATGTGGATGATGTCCAGGATGGTGCCCACGGTGTTCGCGACGTCGTTCGAGGAGCTGGAGCCACCGGAGCTGGAGCCGCCGCTGTTGCCGTTGTTGGAACCCACGGGGCTGGCGTCGTGGACGTTGTCACTGCTGGAGCTGGAGGAGTCGGAGCGCTTACCGAAGCGCGCCTCGGCGGTGCCAGCGGTGAAGAGCAGGCTCGATGCCAGGGAGGTGCACAGCAGTTGCCTGAGGGTGGGCACGGGATTTCTCCGGGCGGGAAGAAAGGGGCGCCAGTGGGTGACCAGAGGCTCGGACGGCCGCCTGCCCGGTTTATTCACGGTGCTTTTCCGCGCGATTTCCGAGGCGGGGCGGAGGCATGTGGGTGTCAGTCGAGGAAGCGTCTCCACCAGCGCGTCGCCTCGTCCTGGGTGAGGCGCAGGCTCGAGTAGGTGGGGGGCTGGTCGAGGGTGGTGGTGTCCGAGAGGTCCAGCGGCTCGAGCCAGGGCTCCAGCACCCGGGCGAGCTCCCGGTACGCGGGGAGGGCCTGCCCGGTGGAGAGGTCTCCGGCTTCGGGGTGCTCGCCGAGGGCGATGACTGTGCGTTCCTCGTCGAGCGGGTACACGGTGGTTTCGGGAGATTGGAGGCGAGCGCGAAGGGCGGTGGCGCCACCGAGCTGGCCCAGCACGGGCTGCGCGAGGAAGTTGAGCCAGTGGACGCCATCGACACGTGTGCCCATCCGGTGCGCATGGGACCAGGCCGGGCGCAGGTCGATGCCCGGGTAGCGGAGGAGCTCGGCGCGGAAGGCATCTTCCCGGGAACGCAGGGGCCAGTAGAGCTGCAGGGCGAGGCCCACATGGCCGGTGGTGAAGCGAAGCTGGGAGGCCATCTCCAGGGCGAGCTCGCGCACCTTCGTGGGTCCGTGGGTGTGCAGGTACTCGGTGGGGAGTGTCGCGGTGAGCGTGCTCACCAGGTTGGGAGGGGGCGTGCGCGAGGGAAGCCGGGCCCGGTACCAGAGCTGGTAGCCGTTGGTGCTGCCGAAGCCGCCATCGAAGATGAGTTGGGTGGCGTAGCCCCTCTTCTGCAGGCGGTAGAGGGTGGGGTCGCTGAGTTCTTCGATGAAACGGAACGGACGCTCGGGCCGGAGGAGGTAGTGGAGATAGTCCCAGGTCTCCTCGTTCAGCGGGTTGCCTTCGTCGTCATTGGTGTAGAGGTGATTGATGACGCTGGGGCCCTGCCCCACCGCCTGCATGTAGCTCTTGACCGCATGGCTCACCCCAGAGCCGATATCCGGGTGGTCGTACGGTAGGTAGAAAGCGAAGCGAACAACGTCTCGTGCCAGCAACTCCCGCAGCGGAAAGCGGGGTGTTTCGCCACTCCAGAGTTTGACGTGCACGGGACAACGTCCACGGTGGCGGATGCGAGGAAATGGGGAAGTCATCAGGGGATGCCGAGTTGGAAGAGCCCCGCAGGAGAGATGACGGCCGCTGGGCATCGGTTCGAGAGGTTCTGGTAGGCTTTCAATTGAGTCTCTACCCATTGTGATTTGTGTGGAGCCAGCTTCTGGTCGGAGAGGCAAGGGAATTTGAGCTCGTAGACGCACTGTACGTCGGTGGCGTTTCTCGTCCCGTGCACGACGAAATCGGGATGGAGGGTATCGACGCCCTTGTCCGTCAGCACGACTCCATTCACCTCGGGGTCGGGCTTGTAGCGAGGCTCGACGGTGAAGTTCTCGCGGAGGTTCGGAGGCAGGCGAGCCTTGAAGCAGGCGAAGGCCGCAGCGTGCTTGAGCCTTCCGAGTTCCTGGGCAAGGGTCACTTTTTCGCCCGACGCATCGAAGCCGACTCTTTTCAGGCACTCGGCGTCATTGGGGAACTTCCCATTCTCGAATGGGAAGCCTCCTTCCCGCTGCTGGTAGGCCTCGTTGATGTCCGCGTGCGCCTGGGCCACGCAGTCCTTGAGGGTTGCTTCGACCAGATCCAGCTCCGCGCCGGTGAGGGCCCGCTCGAGGGTGTTGAGTCCCTGGATGGCCTCGACGGCCTGGACGACCTTCTCGAGTACCTGTCCGGCGCGAGTCGCCGCTGGCACGACGATCTCCCCGGTACTTGCATTGACCGGGGCGGCACAGGCCAGGCCACACGACTGGTTGAACTGAGAGCGCGCGCCGGTGAGCTGTCCGCTCCGGGATGGCGAGGGGTGGAACGTGGTGGTGCAGGAGATGCTGATGAGCGCCAAGAGGTGAATCCAACCGAGCCGAGCCACGTGTCCCCCAACGGAATGAGCCGGGGGTCGAGAATGCATCGGGCATTCACCGCCGTGAAGCGCCTTCGGTGACGCCTCTCTCGGTTACCGCGCTTGTCCCGGGCGCTTCTTGGCCAGCCGTTGATCCGCGGGCGCAGCGGGTGCGGGAGGTGGCGTGGGTTTCGGCGGCGCGGGCATGAGCTGCAGCTCCAGCCGCCGGTTGCGCTCGCGCGCCAACGGTCCGTCATCCACCACCACCGGGTGGTACGGCCCGTAGCCCGCCGCCACCAGCCGCTCCGGGCCCAGCTTCGTCTTCTCCCCCAGCAGCCGCACCACCGTCACCGCGCGCGCCGAGGACAGCTCCCAGCTCGTTGCTTCCGGCGTCGTCTCCGGCACCGCGTCCGTGTGCGCCGCCACCTGCACCAGGTGTCCCTCCACCGCCAGCTTCGCTCCCACCCGCGTCAACAGCTCCGCTCCCGCGGGCGTCAGCGCCGCCTTGCGCGGCTCGAAGAGCAGCCGGTCCGCCAGCTCCACCCGGAGCCGTCCCTCCGTCTCCGTCAGGAAGACCTCGCCCTTCTCCAGCTCCGCCTTCAGCAACTGCTCCAGCTCCGTGCGCACCGCCTCGCGCCGCGCGAGCAGCACGTTCTGCTCCCCGGCCCGCTTGTTGAGCGCCGCGTTCTGCGTGGACAGCCCCTGCTGCTGTTGCTCCAGCAGCCGCAGCCGCCGCGCCATGCTGTCCCGCAGCACTTGCAGCTCCGCCACCCGGGCCTCGGACTCGCTGGCTTCGCGCTCCAGCTGCTCCACCCGCTGCATCAGCGACGAGATGGAGCGCGACGCTCCCCACCCGCCCAGCACCGTCACCCCCAGCGAGCCCGCCAGCAGCCACCAGGGCAACCACCGGCGCTGGTGCTTCTCCGCGTCGCTCGCTGCTCGTTCCATCCGGGGCTCCTCCTCGGCGCTCGTGGTTGGAACTCCAATGATATACGGATTCAGCGCAGCCAGTGCACCAGCGCCCACGCGGCCAGGGCCACCGGGGTCAGGAAAGCCGCCACATTCACCGCCGCCAGGAGCAGCGCCGCCGCCGACCAGCCCGCGAACGTCATCCGGTCCTTCCTCGTCGGCGCGGGCACCGGCACGTCCATCCCCAGCGCGCTCCGCATCTCCTCCACCGTCCGGCCCAGCAGCGCGTCACCGTACTCGGCCCGGTAGAGGTTGCCCGTGTGCAGGCCCCGCTGGAAGGCCTTGGCAATCCGCCGCGGCATGAAGAACAGCCCCGCGCCCATCCCCGACAGGTTCAGCAGCCACGCCACCCAGTGGTCCGTGCACCCGCCCGCCACTTCCCACGCGGAGATCTCACACTCGCCCCGGAAGTCCGTGCGGTAGCCCGTCAGCACGTGGTGCAGGTCATGGAAGCGCAACGCCCGCACGCGCTCGGCCGAGTTGGGGAACCAGAAGGGCACCGGGCCCACGTCCACCCGCACCCAGCGCTCGTCGTAGTTGCCGCCCTGTCCGAAGCCGTTCTCCTCGAAGTAGTGCTCGCGCGCCTGGCGCAGCGTCAGGGTCGCCTCGTTGCTCATGACCGCCTCCGTTTGTTTCCGCCAGCCGTTCCGCTCCCCGGCCCGAGCCCCTTCAGCTGCAGCGCGAAGGAGCGCTCGAGCATCGGGCGCCAGCTGTCCCCCGGGCCCAGTGCCCCGGACAGCCAGCCCATCAACGTCGTGATGTACAGCGAGAAGAAGTTGAAGCCCGCCATCTCCAGGTCCACGTCCCCGGCCACCTCGCCGCGCTCGCGCGCCGCCGCCACCAGCCCCGCCAGCCGCGCCGCGAAGGCCCGCTCCAGCTGCATCCGCTCCCCGCCCGGCCCCGGCTCCATGAAGAGCAATTCCCGGATGAACATGCGCGCCAGCGCCGGGTCCTTCGCGTACAGCCGGAAGAAGCCCTCGAAGACGTGCAGCAGCTGCTCGAGCAGCGGGGCCCGCGGGGGCAGCGTGCGGAAGCGCTCCTCCTGCACCGCCTCCACCCGCTCGGCCAGCACGAGCATCAGCAGCTCCTCCTTGGTGCGCGCGTAGAGGAACAGCGTCCCCGTCCCCACGCCCGCCCGCTCGGCGATCTCCCGCGTCGTCGTCTCCGCGAACCCCTTGCTCGTGAAGAGCTCCCGCGCCGCCTCGCGGATGCGCTCCAGCTTCTCCTGCTTGTTGCGCTCCCTCAGTCCCGGGGCCTCGGCGGCCTTCGGACGGGCGCTTGCCTTCCGAGAAGTGACCATGCTCAAAAATGAGTATGCTCAGAAATGTGCCGCGGCGCAAGCCAATCACCCGGTGGTGGGACGGCGGGGAGGGGCGTTCAGCCGAGCGGCAGGTGGAGCAGGAAGTGGGCGCCCTGGCCCGGCGTGCTCTCCACCTTCAGCTCGCCGCCGTGGGCGCGGGCGATCTGCCGCGACACGTAGAGGCCGAGCCCCAGGCTCTCGCGCGCGTGCTTGCCCGTGGCCCGCTGGTAGCGCTCGAAGATGCGCGCCTGCATCTCCGGGGTGATGCCCGGCCCGAAGTCCCGCACGCCGAGCACCGCCGTCCCTTCCCTGTGCTCCACGTGCAGCTCCACCGGCTGGCCGGCGGCGTACTTCATCGCGTTGGACAGCAGGTTCATCACCACCTGCTCCACCCGCAGCCGGTCCACCTTGGCCACCACGGGGGCCTCCGCGCGCACCACCGCGGTGCAGCCGGCCTCGGCCAGCTTCTCCTCGAAGCGCACCACCACCCAGTGCACCAGCTGCGCGAGGTCCACCTCCTCGCGCTCCAGCTCCAGGTGCCCGGTGGAGACGCGCGACACGTCCAGCAGGTGGCTGACGAGCCGCTCCAGCCGCTCCGTCTGGCGCCGGGCCGTCACCAGCGACTGGCGCAGCTTGTCCTCGGTGGGCATGTGGCCCGCGTCCACCGTCCGCTGCAGTGCCGTCAGCTGCAGGCTCAGCGCGGACAGGGGGTTGCGCAGCTCGTGCGTGGCGATGGCGACGAAGTCGTCCCGTGCCGCCACCGCCTGCTCCGCCTGGTGGAAGAGCCGCGCGTTGTCCACCGCCAGCGCCGCGCGCCAGGCCAGGTCCTCCACGAAGGCCAGGTCGCGCTCGGTGTAGCGGCGCGTCTCGTCCTGGCTCACCACCGTCAGCACGCCCAGCGTGCGCTCCCGGGCGATGAGCGGGACGAACATCACCGAGCGCGGACGCAGCGGCGCCAGCGTCGCCCGGAAGTGGGCGTCCAGGGTGTCGTCCTCCAGGAGCGTGTCGCCCACCTCGGACACCAGCAGGGCCCGGCCGGATTCCAGCACCCGCCAGGTGGGCGAGTCCGGATGGGGGTGGGGCGACAGGCGCCGCGCCTCCTCCAGCACCCGCTGGGTCTCCGCCCGGCGTGCCGCCGCCGCCACCCGCTCCAGGCGCTTGCCGTCCTCGGAGCGCACGTCGAGCATGCAGCAGTCCGCCAGGTGCTCGGCCACCACCCGCACGGTGCTCTCCATCGTGGTGCGCGGCTCCAGCGAGGAGGACAGCCGCGTGGTGGCCTCGGCGAGGAAGCGCAGGCCCTCCTCCACCTGCTTCTGCTCGGTGATGTCCAGCACCGTGAGGCCCACGCCCAGCGTCTCCCCGCCCACCTTCACCGGGAAGAAGGTGCTGTGCACCGGGCGCGGGGGAATGCCGGGCCGCGCCGGTATCAGGGCGTTCCGGTTCGTCCGCGGCTCGCCGCGCTCCATCACCTCGCGCAGCAACCGCTCCACGAAGGTGGCCTCCTCCGGCTCCGGCAGCAGCTCGCGCACGGTGTGCCCCCGGTGCGCCTCGGGGGACTTGCCATTCATGGCGGCCAGCACCGGGTTGACGAGCGCGTAGCGCAGCTCCCGGTCCACGAAGCCCATGCCCACCGGCGAGGCGGCGAGGAAGGCCTCCAGCAGCGCCAGGGTGGTGTCGCGCGCCCGCAGCGCGCCCTGGGCCTCGCGGAAGAGCCGGGCGTGCTCCACCACGAAGGCCACGCGCCGGGCCAGCTCCTCGGCGTACTTCAGCTCGCGCTCCGTGTAGCGCCGGCCCGGGGTGGAGAGGATGAAGTTGAGCACGCCCACCCGGCGCGCGCCCACCGACAGCGGCACCGCCATGCACGCGCGCGGCCCCAGCTCCTCCATGGCCCGCAGGTGCTCGGGCGTGCGCGCCATCGTGGCCAGCGCCTCGCGGGAGATGTCCGGCAGCAGCAGGGTGCGGCCCTCGAGGAACACCCTCGACAGCGGGCTCGGGCTGCCCACCTTGGGTGGAAAGCGCAGCAGCTCGTTCATCAACGGCTGGTGCGCCGGCTCCCGCGCGGAGGCCACCAGGCGGTGCAGCTCGCCGTCCTCGCCCACCACGTCGATGATGCAGAAGTCCGCCAGCTGGCGCGTGGCCAGCCGCGCCACCGCCTGCAGCGTGCTCTCCCAGTCCAGCGACTCCACCAACAGGCGCGTGGCCTCGGTGAGGAAGGCCTCGGCGTGCTCCGCCTGCCGGCGCGTGGTGATGTCCACCTTCACCGCCACCGCGCCCACGATGGTGCCCTGGGCGTCCTTCAGCGCCGTGGTGGAGTGCAGCACCGTGCGCCGCGCCCCGTCGAAGGCGACGAGCTCCAACTCCTCGTTCACCACTGGCTGCCCGTCGCGCAGCGTGCGCGCCAGGGCCCACTCGTGCGGCTCCAGCCGCCGGCCACTCCCGGGCCAGTAGCCCTCGTAGACGCCGTAGCCCTCCAGCCCCACCCGCGGCAGCGGACCGCCCCAGATGCTCTCCGCCACCGGGTTGGACTCCAGCGGCCGCCCCAGCGCATCCACGATGTAGACGCCCACGGGCATCAATCGCAGCAACGCCCGGAGGTGCTCGCGTTCGGCGAGCAGGGCCGCGGCTTCCGGAGGACCGGATGAATCGAGATGGGACATGACTGCGTGGACTCCCCCCGCGTCCACCATAACGTCCCCTCGTGGCGGGGAGCGGGCGGGACGGGCTGGACGTCGTCCACTGCGCGTTTCATCCGTCAGCCCGGCGGCGTGTTCCCTGTGGGTTCCCAGGGGCCGAGAAAAACGGGCGAGGGCTCCACCTTCAGCGTGGGGGCCGAAAAAGTTGAGGCGGCGCGCCCGGGGAGGGGAACCGGACGCGCCGCCCCCGCCGCCCCCGCACCCATGAGGTGCCAGGCGGAAGTGCAGCCCTACTGCATGAATGCACCGGTGGCCTTCCCAGGGGACCGCCGGAGCTTTCGGCGCCTACCTCGCGCCGACACTTTCGGTTGTACTCGGAGGGTCTGACATCCCCGTGGGCCCCAGCGTCTCCCCGGCGCCAGGGCCCACGGTTCCTCCGCCGACCGCGACTCCCTTCTACACGGAGAGTCTGACACGCCCGCGCCAGCAGTGGTTCCACTCCCGGGCTGACGCGCTCCGGCTTGATTCCAGGGGCGGCGGGAGCCTATTTCCTACCTCCTGCGACAGAGAGGGCCCAGGACGATGGCGATTCGATGTGTGGTGCTGGATTTCGATGGGACGTTCACCGACGCGGCGGCGGAAGGCGCGCCCTTCGTCCAGCACTTCCGTCGGCGGCTGTCCGAGGAGCTCGGCCGGGACGTGATGGAGGCGGGGTGGGCGGACGTGGAGGCCGGGGTGCTGGCCAGCAACGAGGAGCATGGCTGGGAGGTGGGAGGCCGCATCGTGGCGCCGGCCACGGCGGACCCGTATCTGCTGGCCAACTTCGTGGCGCGGCGGCTGTGTGACCGGCTCGGGGTGAAGACGGACAAGGCCGAGCGCGCGGCGCTGCTCGACACGCTCTACCGCGAGGCGTACGCGCAGGTGGGCATGGCCTTCAAGCCCGAGGCGAAGGAGGTGCTGGAGGCGCTGCTGGAGACGGGGCTGCCGGTGCACGTCGTCACCAACGCGCACACGGCCACGGTGGAGGCGAAGCTGACGAAGCTGGCCCCGCGCGGCCGCGAGCGCCTGCGCGTCTCGGGGGACGCGCGCAAGTTCCTCATCGAGCCGGCGTCCACGGAGGACTCCATCTTCTCCGCCGTGCCGGAGACGATGCACGTGGAGGCGCTGGTGCGTCCCATCCACCTGCGGCGTGGGCGCTACTACGATGCGCTGCGCCGCATCTGGAACGAGACGGACACCTCGCCGGAGACGACGCTGGTGGCTGGCGACATCTACGAGCTGGACCTGGCGATGCCCGCGGCGCTCGGGGCCCACGTGCAGCTGGTGCAGCGCACCAACACGCTCGAGTACGAGCGCCGGGCCATCGCCGCGCTCGGCTCGCGCGGCGGCATGGACCCGAGCCTGCGTGCCATCCTCCCGCGCCTGCGCGGCTGAGGCGGACGCGCTCCTTCATTCCAGCGGAGGTGGAGCTTGCTGCCGCTGGAAGCGAAGGGCTAGCTTGCGCCCGGAGCGCACCCTAACGAACCGATGACGAGGCCAGCGCACCCATGATTCGCGAAGTCTCGATCGAGAACTTCAAGTCGATCCAGGAGCTCAACCTGCAGCTCGGACGGGTCAACACGTTCATCGGTGCGAATGGCAGCGGCAAGAGCAACATCCTCGAAGCGATCGCACTCCAATCGGCCGCGGCTCAGAACAAGCTCGACAACGAGTTCCTGGCGTCACGAGGCATCCGCGTCACCGAGCCGATGTTCATGCGGGCGGCTTTCGATGCTGAGGGCGCACAGAGTGACATCACCATCCGCGTGCATTTGGATGACGATGTTGAGATTGCCCATCGTCTGTGGGCCGAGGAAACATCAGCCTATGCGCGATGGCAGGCTGCCCCCATCTGGGATCGTCCTGACCGGATGCAGCGCTCAATGCATGAAGCCGATGAAGCCTTCAAGCACATTGTGAAGGCATTGGGGATACCCGAGTCGGTGCTGGAAGAGCGTCTGCGTTCGGCCATTGAAAAAGCGGCGCTTTCCTATTCAGACAGATTGCCAGGCTTCATCGTCTTCTCTCCTGAGAACTCCTATCTGCGGATCTTCCAGGCCGAGGGCCAGATCCTCCCGCTTGGAATCAAGGGTGAAGGACTCTTCGCTCACCTCAAGGCACTGAATGCCAGGTTCCCTGCCCGCCTTGCGGAGATCATGGACAAGCTCGCGCTGATCGACTGGTTCGAGCGCCTGGACTTCCCTGCTGATCTCGCGCCCGGCGAGCGGAGCATTCGCATTCGCGATCGCTATCTGGCCGAAGGCGCGCTCTTCGACCAGCGCAGCGCCAACGAAGGTTTCCTCTTCCTCCTGTTCTACCTCACCCTCTTCATCAGCCCGGACACGCCCCGGTTCTTCGCCATCGACAACGTCGATGCGTCCTTCAACCCCAAGCTCTGCGCCACCCTCATCCAAGAGCTCACGGGGCTCGCCAAGAAGTACGAGAAGCAGGTGATTCTCACCACGCACAACCCCGCCGTGCTCGACGGTATCGACCTCACCGATGACGAGCAGCGCTTGTTCGTCATCGCCCGGAACAAGGACGGGCACACCAAGGCACGTCGTGTATCGCCGCCCAGGCCGATTGAAGGGGAGCCACCCATGAAGCTCTCGGAAGCGTTCATGCGCGGCTACATCGGCGGGCTGCCCAAGAACTTCTGACGAGGTGACACGTGCCCAGCTTCGGGATCGTCGGCGAAGGGGTCACCGACCAGATCGTTGTCGACAACATCCTGCTCGGATACTTCGGCGACGAAGAACCCATCGTCAACTACGTGCAGCCGCCGCTCGACAAGACCGGTGAGACGAGCGAGCCCGCTCCCGGAGGCTGGGGGCTGGTGCTGAAGTTCTTCGAGCTTGGCGAGCACCGGCGCGCTCTGCAGTTCAACGACTACCTGGTGGTGCAGATCGACACCGACGTCTCCGAGCAGAAGGGCTACGACGTCCCCCACCGTGAAGGCGGCCGGGAACTGGAGGTGGCGGAGCTCGTCATGCGCGTCACCGAGAAATTCAAGGGCATCATCGGTGACGAATTCTGGAGGGCACATGGCCACCGCCTCCTCTTCGCCGTCGCCGTACACGGAATCGAGTGCTGGCTGCTGCCCCTCTTGTACGATGACAATCGGGCTGCGAAGACAACGGGCTGCCTGGATGCCTGCAATCGCGAACGTAACAAGCGCAACAAGGCACCGCTCTCGACCTCAGGCCACAAGAGCGAAACGAAGAATGTGAAGGCGTATCAGGAGGTCGCTCGCGAATATGCGAAGCGCAAGCGCCTGTACGCCGTCCATGACAAGAATCCCAGTCTCGCGCTCTTCATCTCGCAGCTGGATGCGAGAAATGTGAAGGCAGAGCCAGGTGCTGCGCCCCTGGAGGGCGTACCCGGGCAGCAGCCCCCGACCTCATCGGATGCGGAGGAGTAGCTGGTGATGTCCATCGTCCAGAAGCCGTGTCTGCTCCTCCTCGTGGGAGCCCTCGCGAGCGCCTGCGCCGCCACGCCGGGCGCGAAGCGCGAGCCCTCCCCGTTCAAGAAGTGGCCCTCCAAGCCGCCGGACTGTGCGTTCGACTTCTTCGAGGAGGGCGTCGAACCCTCGGAGCCCTCGCGTCCCTACGAGGTGCTGGGCACGCTGGCGCTCGACGGCAACCAGTGGATGGGGCAGGTGGGGCGCGTCGAGGCGCTGCGCGAGACGGCATGCAAGGCCGGCGCGGACGTCGTCCTGCTCTCCCGTCCCTTCGAGCGGGGTTTTGGCAAGCAGGTCATCCGCTCCTACGACGTGCGCTTCGCCGTCTACACGGACGTGCCCCCTCCTCCCGAGGTCCAGGCCGAGCGCGAGGCCGCCCGCGAGAAGCCGCCCCCGCCGCGTTCACCGGACACCATTGTGGTTCCCGCTCCCGCCTGGGAGCAGGACGCGGAGGGCACCGCCGTCATCCAGAAGCGGTAGGCTGGAGGGGTCGACTCCACACCGACGCAGGAGGAGCCCATGAGAGGGATGAGAGGAGGGGCGCGGGCCCTGGGAGGTGCAGCGCTGGCGCTCGCACTGGTGCTGCCCACCGGCTGCAAGACGCCCGGCAGCTTCCGCGAGCCCGTGGCCCGCTTCCAGGCGGGCAACACCGAGGCCAGCACCGCGCTCGGCCAGTACTACTCGGAGCTCAACCGCTTCGAGCGCGATCTCTACCTCGACGAGCGGCTGTACGACACCTCCCTGGAGGTGCTCGCCAGCGACGCCGCGGGCCGGCCCACGCCCCTGGTGGGCAAGCTCTTCTCCCCCGAGTCCATCCAGGCCCGCATGGACGCCATCGCCCTGCTGGGCGTCTACGCCGAGCGGCTCGCCGCCCTCGCGGGCGCGGAGAACCCCGGCAAGCTGCCCGAGGCCTCCCAGGCCCTGGGCACACAGCTCGGCGCCCTGGGCACGCAGCTGGAGTCGCTGGGGGGCAGGGGAGACGCCACCGCCAGCCGGTACGTGGAGCCGGTCACCACGCTCCTCGGCGTGGCCACCTCGCTCTTCCTGGAGGCCCGCCAGGGCGCCGCCCTCCAGAAGGCCATCGAGCAGGGCGCTCCCCAGGTCAATGCCATCCTCGACCTGCTGGAGTCGGACCTGGTGGACGTGCTCGGGCCCCAGCGCCTCACCGGGGCCAAGCAGGCCCTCGCCTCGCGGGTGATGTTCTACAACCTGAACCGCGAGAAGCTCTCCCTCGCCGAGCGCCGCGCCGTGCTCGACGACATCCGCCGCGCCTCCGATACCTACGAGGCCCTCGTGGTCGCCCAGCCCGTGGAGGTGGCCCGCGCCCTGCGCGACGCCCACCAGGCCCTCCTCCACTTCGCCCGCTCCGAGCGCAAGGTGGAGTCCTTCGAGGAGCTCTCCGCCGCCATGCAGTCCTTCCAGGGCCGCGTGCAGACCGCCGCCGCCGCCGTCCAGCGCATCAGCACGTCCCCCAAGGAGTAGTCCCAGGAGGAGCCCCCATGGTCTTCGACACCCAGACGTTGACCCGCGTCGTCGAGCGCTGCTTCGACCTGTCGATGAGTGGTGCCCTGCCGGCCGAGACCCGCGCCCAGTACAACGCCCACGGCAAGCGCCTGCGCGAGCTGCTCATGCAACTGCTCGGCGCCCGCTTCGACGCCAACTCCGCCGAGTTCAAGCAGGCCACCGATGCCATGCACCAGACCAACCACGCCCTCTCCGAGGCCGTCGATGACTTGAACAAGGTCACCCAGGCCGTCGCTCGCGTCACGGAGCTGGCGGGGTTCCTGGACAAGGCGCTCGGGGTCGCCAAACGGGTCATCTCGTAGCAACCCGGGGCCCGGATACCCTCACCCCGTCCCTCTCCCGGGGGGAGAGGGGATGTCTTGAAACACGAAGCCCCGCGTTCCTTTCGGATCGCGGGGCCTGTGCGGCTTCAGCTCGGGGCGTCGATTACAGCTTGGCGCCCGGCGTCGGCTGGAACACCTCGTTGAACTCGGCGATGCACTTGTTCAGCACCGTCTTGATGTCCGCCGTCAGCTCGCGCTTGGCCGAGATGTCCTTGGCCAGCTGCGGGTAGCGGCCGTCCGAGAACTCGATGAACTCGCGCATCCACCGCACCACGTCGCTCACCGGCACCTGGCGGATCCACCCGCGCTTGTTCGCGTCCTCGCGGTTGGTGGCCGCGTACAGCTGCATCACCTGCTTCTCGACGGGCATGGGCTCGTACTGGCCCTGCTTCAGCACCTCCACCAGGCGGGCGCCGCGCGCCAGCGTCTCCTGCGTCGCCTTGTCGAGGTCCGAGCCGAACTGCGCGAACGCCGCCAGCGCGCGGTACTGCGCCAGGTCGAGGCGCAGGCGGCCGGCGACCTGGCGCATCGCCTTGATCTGGGCGTTGCCGCCCACGCGCGAGACCGAAATGCCGACATCGATGGCGGGGCGCTGGCCGCCGTTGAACAGGTCGGGCAGCAGGTAGATCTGGCCGTCGGTGATGGAGATGACGTTGGTGGGGATGTAGCCCGAGACGTCGGAGGCCTGGGTCTCGATGATGGGCAGCGCCGTCAGCGACCCACCGCCCTTTTCGTCGCTCAGCTTGGCCGCCCGTTCCAGCAGCCGCGAATGCAGGTAGAACACGTCTCCCGGATACGCTTCGCGGCCGGGAGGGCGGCGCAGCAGCAGGGAGATCTCGCGGTAGGAGGCCGCGTGCTTGGAGAGGTCGTCGTAGACCAGCAGCGCGTGCCGGCCGTGGTCGCGGAAATACTCGCCCATGGCGCAGCCGGCGTAGGGGGCGATGTACTGTAGCGGCGCCGGCTCGGAGGCGGAGGCGACGACCACGACGGTGTGGCCCATGGCGCCGTGGTCCTCGAGCGTCTTCACCACCTGCGCGAC